>CAUHHV010000003.1 GCA_959606065.1 uncultured Collinsella sp. | reverse complement strand
ACAAATCCAAGTTAGACCATTTCAAATGGTTCGATGTCTGCCCGGATGCGACACTGAATGTGTCCATCCTCGCAGTATCCGGTTCTCAAGGTGCACGCCTGGCGGCTGATCCGGTCCGACCGGGCCGCGCGGCAAGGAGATATATTGCCAGACCGGAGGGGTGGTGCGGGCGGGAATCTCGGGCGTACACATTTCCTACACAAATGAGGATGGACCCTCTCTGTGAGAGCCTAAAAAGAACAGGGCCGCGGCTCCCCTATTAGAGCGGCCGTTCGGTTTTCCAACGGTTAAGCTTCGGCCGCATTAATGGCTGTATACCCATTAGAAATGGGACATAGCAGCGTTAACGAGTTCAAAAACGGTTAGTCCAATAAGAGCCGCTGCGGCAAACTTGATGGCATTCGCAAGCTGTGGATGCTCATAAGCCCAGCCCGTCCTCGTCTCTTCGCTGTCCGCCTTCTTTCCGTCCAAGAAGTCGGATATCTCTTGATACGTCACCAAATCATTCTTCTTCTTGATATGTTCCGCTGCAAGCGCGCAGCACATTGCGCCAGCACCAAAGACGCCTGCCAACACCATCGTCGGAACGCACTGGACCATCCCCCACCCGTGGTTTTGTTGCCACATGAGCCAGGCCATAGAGACGGTAAACGCAAGAAGCGCAGCCAACATCCCCGCACCCAAGCGATAGAGCGTGCCCCTATCGCGTTCAACCCTTTCTCTAATTATTGAAATATCGCCTTTAACAAGCTCGTCAATGGTTACATCCAGTTGTTCAGACAGCAGTAGGAGACTCTGGATGTCGGGGTACGTTTTACCGCGCTCCCAATTACTGATGGTCTGACGTGTTACAAAAATGCGCCTTGCAAGATCCTCCTGGGACAAACCAGCATCGAGTCGATACTGTTTAAGGTGTTTTGGCAGCTGCATGGCGTTCCCTTCGAATGCATCTCAACTCTTATTGGGCGGCTACACAACAGAAGCCGGCAAGCAAAGCGTAATCCCAAAATCAAACCCATACGGATGGCTGCGCGCAGATTAGAGTGTCAAAAATCTTTGACACATACGCTACCTGCTCTTCCTTGCAACTCGGACGCTATCGAATTGATCGGTTTGGCTACGTCCCAAATCGATCACATCCCTAATCAATCAAAAAGGGGCGCTTCCGGATTGGAAGCGCCCCTTTAAGATGCAAGAAGCAATTAGGCCTCTAGAGCCTTCTTGGCGATGGTGGCCAGCTCGTTGAAGGACTCGATGTCCTCGTAAGCCATCTGAGCCAGGACCTTGCGGTCGAGCTCGATGCCGGCAACCTTCAGGCCGTGCATGAACTGAGAGTAAGAGATGTCGTTCAGACGAGCAGCAGCGTTGATACGAGTAATCCAGAGAGAACGGATCTCGCGCTTCTTGTTGCGGCGATCACGATACTGATACTGCAGGGAGTGCTGGACCTGCTCTTTAGCATGCTTGTAAGTACGCGAAGCGGCACCGTAGTAACCCTTCGCACGGTGCATAACGGTACGGCGCTTCTTCTTGGCGGCAACAGCGCGCTTAATACGTGCCATGTTCTATCAACTCCTAGACGGTAAAACGAAAAACGGGAACGCGAACTTAGGCGAGACGCGACTTGATGACCTTGCGGTCGGCAGCGGCGATCTCGGTCTCCTGACGGAAGCCACGCTTACGCTTGGTGGACTTCTTGCTCAGGATGTGGCTCTTGAAAGCCTTGGCGCGCATAAGCTTGCCGGTACCAGTCTTGCGGAAACGCTTCTTGGTGCCGCTGTGGGACTTCATCTTAGGCATGAAATACTCCTTAATCGGTTACAGAACACTAGTTACTTGGTATCGCTTGCCGCTTTATCCTCATCGAAGGCGCCCTTAATCGGGGCGAGCAGCATAAGCATGTTACGGCCTTCCATCTTAGGCTTGGACTCGACCGTAGCGTAAGGCTTGAGATCCTCGGCGAGACGCTCGAGAACGTTAAGACCCTGCTCCGGATGAGCCATCTCACGGCCGCGGAACATGATGGTGATCTTAACGCGTGCGCCCTTCTTGAGGAAACGCAGAACGTGGCCCTTCTTGGTCTCGTAATCGCCAACGTCGATCTTGGGTCGGAACTTCATTTCCTTGACCTCGACCTTGGACTGGTTCTTACGAGCGGCCTTGGCCTTCATGGCCTGCTGGTACTTGAACTTACCGTAGTCCATGACCTTGCAGACCGGCGGCTCCGCGTTGGGAGCGATCTCGACCAGGTCGAGACCCTGATCGTCAGCGACGCGCTGGGCATCGCGGATGGCGAACAGGCCGAGCTGTGAGCCATCGACGCCAATCAAACGGCACGAAGATGCAGTGATCTCGTCGTTGATGCGGGTGTCATCAGACTTAGCTATTTTCCCTACCTCCATTCATAAAAAAATAACCCGGCGCTTCTCAGCAACCAGGTCGTACACATAGACTTCCTCGATTTGAGGAAGGGAATCTAAGTTGTATGACCAGTCAGCTGCTCATTGGCGCCAAAAGGTGGGAACCCTCAGGTTCCTCTTTAGGGCATTGCGGGAACAACGCCTTGCGAATAATAACACGTACAGCGCGTTATCACATTACGTACACGAAAAAGGGACCTTGACCCCCTTGAACACTCGCTTGCATGTATGGTGCTCGAGACGAGACTCGAAGGGCCTTCGCTTCGCGAAGCCCCGGGCTTCGGGCGCGTGGCGCCCTCGCCACGCTCCGCTGCAAACAGGCCACAGGCCTGTTTGCTTAACGCTTCGCGCGCTCACGCGAGTTCGGCACGAAAAAGGGGGCCGCAACCCCCTTGAACGCTCACTTGCATGTATGGTGCCCGAGGCGAGACTCGAACTCGCACGTTGTTGCCAACGGTGGATTTTGAGTCCACTGCGTCTGCCAATTCCGCCACTCGGGCACGCAATGCGTGAGTTAGTTTATCACAGCTTTCTACCGATTAGTCCGAAAATGGAACTTCGAGCATTTCGATGAGTTCGACCGTGCGGAGCATCTCGCGCCGACGGCATCCGCGACCGTCGACCGAAGCCTCACCCATCTGGTTATCGTAAGGGTCCTCGCGCATGCCGTCGAAAGAGGGCTCAAACTCTGCCTGGAATCGATTGTTGGACACCATACGCCACGGGTCGAGATTGCCAAAGTAGTGACGGCGGCGCCACTCCTCCCCCATCCTGCGAGCAGAAGATCCAAATGACACGTCGGCGTTGAGCCAACCGGTCTGCGGCGTATAGAACTCTGCCCAGTCGTGCGACCCCACCGAATCGGGCGCAACATACAGGCCGCTCTGCCAACGGGCAGGCACGCCCGCGATACGGCACATGGTGATAAACGTGAGCGCCATAACGCCGCAATCGCCGCGGAGCGAATGCGCGCAGTCATCGGCAATAGATCCCAAAAGCAAGTACGGCGGCTGATAGCGATAGTCGATGTACTGCGTCAGGTAATCATAGATAGCACGGGCGCGATCGAGCGGATCCTCGAGCCCGTCAATGACACGGGCTGTCAGCTGCTGTAGATACGGCGTGAATGCAATGTGCGGACGGTCCTCGGAGGTGTCCACGGGCAGTGGCGCGTCCATGCAAGGATGCACCGGAAGCGCACCCCCATAGACATCACGATAAGCGGCATCAATTTGATAGAGATAGGTCACCGAGAATGAGCGCTCACTCGAAGAAGACCACGAGGCGGTACGCGCCGAAGCATTCGCGGGGGCAACAGCACCCTCCGGCGTCATATCGAGAACCTCGATATGAGACTGTTGACGACAGGCGGCGGCAACGGGTAGCCACGCGCGAACGGTCTCCCCTTCCAGAGCGCCGGGGACAGACACGGACGCTTTAAGCGTAATGACGCGAGCCAATCCGTTTTGTGACTCCATCTCCTTGAGCATCTCGTTGCGCAGTGCTATTCCGTCCGTAGAATCGGGCCGCATGCCGGGAACCTCTTTGGGATATACGCGAAGCGAATCGAGGAAGTTGTCGAGAACGAACAGTTCGCCATCGATAAAGCGCCAGTCAATACGCTTACGATTAATCAGGTCATCAAACTGCTCTTCGGTAAACTCTGGCCACTCCTCGCGAATCATCGCAATAGCCTGGTCGCGCGACACCGAAAAATGAAGCGGCGTCTCGAGCATGCGATACCGCTCGGCACGAACACAAGCAGCCAGCGAAGGCTCGGGGTTCTGCTCCAAAAGGCGATCGCAGGCAGCAACAGCCTGCATCAAATACCCGGTATCCTTAAGACGAAGAATCTCAGGCGGTAGCCCAATATCGAGATGGCGAAAATCATCACAGCAAACATCAACAGAGCAACCGACAGGACCCTCGTCAATAACCTTCCCATCCGAAGGCAGCACATTAATAACAGCCATACCAAACTCCAAGTCATTAGAACTCTTGAAGCCCATTGTAGCGAGATAAAAAAGAAAGCCCCAATAAAGGAACCCTCAACACCGATAAACGGTACCTCTAAAAATGAATTCAGACTCGTAACCCTGCGGCGTTAAACGAAGGAAGCCCCGTCCCCCGGAACTGTTTCCTTGGCGCGACTTCTGGCGAAGCCAGGTGAGCGCGAGGGAATCAGCGTAGGGGAAACGGGGCCTCCGGCGGGAAGTTAAACCGCTACTTACGCCTTGTTGACGGAGCCAAACTCCTCCATGAGCTCCTTGGTGCGGGCAACGATGTTGTCGCGACCAGGCTTGAGGAGCTTGCGGGGGTCGAAGCCCTTGCCCTGCTGATCCTTGCCAGCCTCGATGTACTCGCGAACGCCCTTGGCGAAGACGAGCTGCAGGTCGGTGTTGACGTTGATCTTGGAGATACCCAGGGAGATGGCCTTCTTGATCTGATCCTCGGGGATGCCGGTGCCACCGTGCAGAACGAGGGGCAGGTCGCCGGTCTGGGCCTTAATCTCGCCCAGGCGCTCGAAGGAAAGGCCAGCCCAGTCAGCAGGGTACACGCCGTGGATGTTGCCGATACCGCAGGCAAGGAAGTCGACGCCCAGGTCAGCGATCTGCTTGCACTCAGCAGGATCAGCGAGCTCGCCGCTGGAGGTCACGCCGTCCTCGGTACCGCCGATGCCGCCGACCTCGGCCTCGATGGACATGCCCTTGGAGTGGGCAAGCTCAACGAGCTCCTTGGTGCGGTCGAGGTTAAGCTGGAAGGTCTCCTCGTGAGAGCCGTCATACATGATGGACGTGAAGCCGGCCTCGATGCACTTGAAGCAGTCCTCGTAAGAACCGTGATCGAGGTGAAGGGCGACGGGAACGGTAACGCCCGTGGCCTCGACGGCAGCCTTGACCATGTCGGCGCAGACCTTGAAACCGCCCATCCACTTAGCGGCACCAGCGGTGCACTGAAGGATCAGCGGAGACTTGGCCTCCTCGGCGGCCTGGAGAATAGCCAGGGTCCACTCGAGGTTGTTGGTGTTGAAGGCACCAAGACCGTACTTGCCGGCCTCGGCCTTCTTGAGCATGTCTGCTGCGTTGACGAGCATAAAAGAAACCTCCTGTAAGGTTGCTCCGATAACGCCTGAGATTTTACCACGGCGCACCCGAGCATAAACGTTCGTTTGTTCACGAATATCGTCCAAACAGACTTTTTTGACCGTTTGCCCTACGGAATCGACCCGTTGGGGAAAAATAGCTTGACGTTTGGACGCTTCTCGTGCTTCAAAAGCCGACTATTAAGCTAAATCTGCATGAAAGGGTTCTGCATGAGCTCGCGTGCCATGGTGGTCGAATCGCCATGGCCGGTTAGGCAAACGGTATCGGGCGGGAGAAGCCGGGCGAGCTTGGAGAGCGAGCGCAGAATCGCCGCCTCGTCTCCTCCAGAAAGATCGGTGCGGCCGTGCCCACCCGGAAACAGGGTGTCGCCCACAAAGGCAATGTTCCCCTGCTCGGTGGCAGCAAACAAGACGATCCCGCCCGGCGTATGCCCTGGCGTCTCGATCACCTGCAGGTAGATATCGCCCACCTTGATAGCATCGCCCTCGGCGAGCAGGCGTGTCGGCTCCCCGGGGTCAGGCGTCTCAATGCCCCACATAGCTCGCTGTTCCTCGATGTTCGCATGCGGCACCGCCACATCCTTAGCACACAGCTCATACTGGCAGCCCTCGCCAACGGTGGTTCGCATGCCTGCAACACCACCAACATGATCGGCATGGCCATGAGTGCATACGGCGCCAAACACGCGTACGCCGGGATGTTCGGCTCGAATATGCTCCACCAAGCGCTCGCCTTCCCATGCGGGGTCGATAATCACGCACTCATTGTCCGAAATGACAGCATAGCTATTGGTCTGAATGGGACCGTTTACGAGCGTCTCGATCTCGACCGATCCCTTGGGAGTTAAATCCAAGGACACAGCACTCATGCCCCTCTCCTCTCTATAGAACTCGAGGCATCAAACGATGCCTCGAGTGTAGCGAATATCGATAATGTGGCACGTTCGTCGCGACTAAACGCGACGCTTGAGCTGAGCTCCACCCTCACCCGGCATCAGACGGCGTGCGTCATAGACCGAGTCGACACTGCTGATGGAAGCCAGCAGCGGATCCAGACCACTCGCGTCCGAAATCTCGACCATAAAGCGCAGGGTTGCAATACCCTCGCGGTTGGTCGACGTGGCGGCAGAAAGGATATTGCCGCCCGCATCGCCAATGGCAATGGTGACATCCTTGAGAAGGCCCATGCGGTCCAGGCACTCGACCACGATCTCAACCTGGAACAGGGTATCGGCAGCGCCGTCCCACTCAACGTCAATCATGCGCTCGGGGTGTTCCATAAGACCCTTGACGTTGGGGCAGTTGGCACGGTGCACCGAGACGCCGCGGCCGCGCGTGATGAAGCCCACGATATCGTCGCCCGTCACGGGGTTGCAACAATGCGCCAGACGAACCAGCAAGCCGCTGTTGCTCTCGCCCTTGACGATGATACCGTTGCTGGCGCTCTTGCCACGCTTTTGGGGCTTGCGGTTGGATCCGCGCGCGGGCTGCTTCACGACCTCGGCAATGGCCTCGGCCTTGGCGAGCTGCTCCTCGGGCTTGGGATCCAAGATCTGCTCGACTTTGTTGCCCACGGCACGCGGGGCGACTTTGCCCGCCCCAACGGCTGCGAACAGGTCCTCGAGCTGCTTGTAGTTAAACTGCTCTGCCACGGCATTGAGCGCACGCGTAGATCGCGGCGTAGAGATGCCGTACCCGCGCTTGCGCAGGTCCTTGGCCAGTATATCGCGGCCGGCGGCAGCGTCATCGTCTTTGGTCGCGGCAGCGAAGTAACGGCGAATCTTCGACTTGGCCGAAGGTGTCTTGACGATCTTGAGCCAATCGCGCGACGGCTTGGAACTCTTATTGGTCAGGATTTCAACGCGGTCGCCCGTCTTGATCTCATGCGTGAGCGGCGCGACCGCACCGTTGATCTTAGCGCCGACGCAGTGGTTGCCCACCTCGGTGTGAACGGCATAGGCAAAGTCGAGCGGCGTGGAGCCGGCACGAAGCGCCATGACCTCGCCCTTGGGCGTAAAGACAAAGATCTCCTGGTCGAAGAGGTCGACCTTCAACGAGTGCAGGTATTCCTTGGCATCGGTAATCTCATCAGACGCTGCCCAATCGAGCGAATGCTTGAGCCAGTTTATCTGGTCGTCCAGACGCTGGGCATCATTGGTCTTTGAAGCAGACGATCCGCCCGACTTCTTGTACAGCCAGTGGGCGGCGATGCCGTACTCGGCCTGCTCGTGCATCTCGTAGGTTCGAATCTGAATCTCGAGCGGACGGGCCGTGGGGCCGATAACCGTCGTATGAAGCGACTGATAGTTATTGACCTTGGGCATGGCGATATAGTCTTTAAAGCGACCGGGCATGGGGTGCCACAGCGTATGCACCGCACCGAGCGTGGAATAGCAATCGCGCACCGAATGAGTGATGACGCGCAGCGCCACCAAGTCATAAATCTCGGAGAATTCCTTGCCTTTGCGCTTCATCTTTTGGTAGATGGACCAATAGTGCTTGGAGCGGCCGTTGATCTGGAAGCCCTCCAGGCCAATGCGGTTGAGTTCATCGGTGAGCGTCTTGATAGTCTCGGCCAGATAGCGCTCGCGAACCTCACGCGACTCTGCCACCATGCGCGCGATGCGCTGGTAGGCGTCGGGCTCCAAATAGAAGAAGGACAGATCCTCGAGCTCCCACTTAATAGAGCTCATGCCCAGGCGGTCGGCCAGGGGCGCGTACACGTCCATAGTCTCGCGTGCCTTAAACAGGCGACGGTCCTCGCGCAGGGCGGCGAGCGTGCGCATATTATGCAGGCGGTCGGCGAGTTTGACGATGATAACGCGGATGTCCTTGGACATGGCGAGGAACATCTTGCGCAGCGTGAGCGCCTGTTTCTCGTCCATACTGTCGACTTCGATGTTGGTGAGCTTGGTCACGCCATCGACGAGCTCGGCCACCGTATCGCCAAACAGGCCGGAAACATCGGCAAGCGAGGTCTCGGTATCCTCGACGGTATCGTGCAGCAGCGCGGCGCACACTACATCGCAGTCCATCTTGAGATCGGCCAAAATGATGGCCACCTCGACGGGATGGTTGATGTACATCTCACCCGAGCGGCGCTTTTGGTTGCAGTGCTTCTCGGCAGCAAAGCAATAGGCCTGCTCCACCTTAGAAAAGTCGTCCTCATTCATATATTTGAGGCACAGGCGCTCCAGTTTGTCGTAGCTGTCCGCCATAATCTCGGGCGGCAGCTCATCGGCATGCTTATAGTGCTCCATCTCCGAGAACGGCTGGAGGGTGGAATCATGGGCGGTACGGGCTGCGGCATCCATCGAGGTCCCCTTCCCCTAGGCCCGCGGTACGATCGGGCGGTTAACTTTGGCTAGCATATCAGAAGCGCACGAATCGAGCGCCCAACTCCGGAAAGCCGAGAACTCCATGCGCGAGCGCAAGCCCTCCAAATAGCGAATTGACCTGCTCAATTGCACACGGCCGGGGTTTTCGGCCATCGCGATGCGACGGGTGTCGTCAAACCCCGAAATGCGACAGAAACCAAGCTCTTCGAAGATTCCCAGGCCACTTTCCACCGAGCGCTCGTCGACCGGCGTGCGAGCATCGATGGCAAGGCACATCTGCGCGATGTCGATATCGCTTGCGCAGAATGAATCATCCCCGGTCTTACCGCGGTTGGAGCGCCACATGGTCTGCAACGCACGATAGAGTGTCACGAGTTCGTCGCGCTCGGGTGCGTAGCAGTCGAGCAGGCGCTCGTTGATGCGGGCGTCGCGCGACGAATAGAGCAGGTGGATCACGGCGGGCTGTCCGTCACGACCGGCACGCCCGCTCATCTGGTTGAACTCAATGGCGCCAAACGGCATGTGGTACAGCACGACATGGCGGATATCGGGCAGATTGACACCCTCGCCAAAGGCAGAGGTCGAGACGATGCAGCTGAGGCTTCCGTCTCGGAATGCTTCCTCCACGCGGCGGCGATCGGAGCGCGCAAGCCCCGCGTTATAGAACGCGATATGGGTTGCGCAATCGGGCACACGCTTGCGCAACGTCTTGGCGAGCGCCACGGACTGGTCGCGCGAATTGACGTAAATGACGGTCTTCTCCCCCGTCGCCACGATCGACACCAAACGGTTCTCGCGGCTCGCAAGGTCGCGGTCGTCCTCGAGCTGCAGGTTCTCGCGCACCGTCTCGTCGACCACCGTGCGAGTAATCGGCAGCATGCGGGCAAGCTCGGCCACGACCGGAGCCGTCGCGGTGGCCGTCGCAGCCATAACAACCGGGTCGCCCAGGGCTTTGAGGATATCGGGCATGTCGAGATAGGCGCTGCGGTCGCCGCCCTTGGCAAGGCCGGCGTGGTGCGCCTCATCGATAACGACAAAGCCGATGCGGCCCGAACGCGCGAAGCGGTCACGGTGGATAGATAGGAACTCGGGCGTCGTGAGCACGATACCGGTGCGGCCCGAAGCTAGGCCGGCGAACACATCATCGCGTGCGGCCTCCACGGTCTCGCCGGTCAGCACGCCAACGCCAATGCCAAGCGCTGCCATCGTCGACGAGAGGTGATAGGCCTGGTCGGCAACAAGCGCGCGCAGCGGATAGACAAAGATGCTCGCACGTCCGCGAAGGACAGCCTCGCGCGCAGCATGTACATGGAAGATGAGAGACTTGCCGCGGCCCGTTCCCATAACGGCCAAGACGCTCTGGTGGTCGGCCAAGGCATCGAGCGCCTCAACCTGCGCGCGGTGCGGCTGGTTCGATCCGATAAAGCTATGGATAAGCGAGCGCGTGAGCTCGGTATAGGAAAGCTGGGCGAGCGTCTCGCGTTTACGCGACTCCAGGCGCAGGCCAGAATCCGCCGGCTGCACGCCGCGGCGAAGCTCGCACGCCGGATCATCGACGCTGGGCAGCGTGGTATCGCGAACCAGAACATCCTTGATCATGAGCTTTGGCTTTACGCGACCTTGCCAATGCTCGGCCACGGCCTCGAACACCAAGTCGACGGCGCTATCGCAATTGATGAGCTTATCGATCTGCGGCACGCGGAACATAATGGCCGGCACACTCGCGGCGCCATCGGTCGCCACAAAGCGCATGTGCTCGCCGGTTTTGCCCACCACGGCGCGGTCGCACATCGTCACGCCCTCGGCAGCCAGCAGCGGCACCTTGTTGCCCTGGCCAAACGGCTCAAGACGGGAGATCTGCTCGATGGTCTCGATATTCAGCTCGGAAAGGTCGACGGTGGCGGCGACCTCGTCGGTGTCTTCAAAGTCCTCGGCGGGAAGCTCCGATAGCACGGCGGAAAGGCGGCGGCGGAACTCATCGAGCTTGGATGCCTCGATGGTCACACCCACCGCACCGGCATGTCCGCCGCGACGAATCAGCAGGTCGGAACAGCGCTCGACGGCGTCAAACAGGTTAACTTTGCCCACCGAGCGACCAGAGCCGCGCGCGATACCGTCCTCGATCGAGAACAGTAGCGCCGGCACGTGATAGCGGTTGGTCAGACGGCTTGCCACGATGCCCTTGACGCCCTCGTGCCAGCCCTCGCCACCCACGACGATTGCGCGCCCGCCGTCATAAGTCTCCTCGACCTTCGCCATGGCATCGCGCGTAAGCTCGGCCTCGATCTCGCGGCGTTGGCGATTGATTTCCTCGAGCTCGGCGGCAAGAGTGCTCGCTTCGATGGGGTCGCGGGCAAGCAGCAGGTCGAGCGCCAGCTTGGGATCAGCCATGCGGCCGGCAGCATTCAGACGAGGGATGAGCGAAAACGACAGGCCGTCGGCCGTAATGGTAGAAAGGTCGGCCTTGGCAAGTGCGGCAAGCGCGATATAGCCGGGGCGGGCCGTCACGCGCATCTGCTGGATGCCCTCGGCGACCAGTGCGCGATTCTCGGGCGTGAGCGGCATCATGTCGGACACGGTGCCCAGCGCTGCGACCTCTATCAGCGAACGCCAATACGACGGCTTGCCCAAACGCTCGCCCAGGACCTGCACCAGCTTGAGCGCCACGCCGGCACCGGCAAGCTCGCGCGAGGGACCCTCGTCCTCGAGCTTGGGGTCGGTCAGGGGCACGCCCTGCGGCACCTGGTCGGAGGGCTCGTGATGGTCCGTGACCACCAAATCGATCCCCAGGCTCTCCAGATAGGAAACCTCTTCCTTGGCGGCAATACCGTTATCGACGGTCACAATCAGGTTGGGTTGGGCGAGCTCGTTGACGCGGTCGAGCGCCGCACGCGACAGGCCGTAGCCCTCGTCAAAGCGATGCGGAATAAACGGCGTGACATCGGCGCCAAACGTGCGCAATGCCTCGGTCAACAGGCAGGTCGACGTAATACCGTCAACATCAAAATCGCCAAAGACCGCAATGTGCTCGTGGCTGCGAATAGCGCGCTCAACGCGGTCGGCGACGACCGCCATGCCCGGAATAACGAGCGGGTCGGCCCAGTCGCGATCGAGCGAAGGCGTCAAAAACAGCTGGCCTTCTTCGATGGATGTAATGCCGTGCGCAACCATAATGCGCGCCACCAGCCCGGGTATGCCCAGGCCAGCCGAAAACTCCTTTTCGAGCTCGGGGTTTTGCCGAGCGACTGCCCAGCGATGCGTCGTCTTAAGCGATGACATAGGCGCCCACCCCCGATAGGGGCAGGTCGCCGCGATACCTCTCACGGTTCATAGCGATGAGTCCTCTGTGTATGCCCGCTTCGGCAGGCAGATCTGTTGAACGGATTTATTATACCGTGCAGAGCAGACGCAAATCGCCGCAGCACGCCGCGGTTTCGGTAAACGATGCCGGTAATAGCCTCGAAATATTCGAGCGTTTCTGACGCACGGACGCATGCGAGCGTCTAGCATATCCATTCAAAACGGGTTCACGGGCAAAGGGAGTCACAAGCGCATATGAAGCAATGGGTTGGACTGGGCAAGTTTCTCGCGGGGCACATGCAGGTCATCGTTCCGATTTGCGTGGCACTCGGCGTGCTCTTTCCCCAACAGATTGGCGTACTCAAGCCCATCGTTCCCACCTTGTTTGCCTTTATGACGTTTCAGGGTGCGCTCAGCAACACCTTTCACCAGGTAACCGAGGTGTTCCGCCGTCCGTTGCACCTAGTCTTGGCGCTGCTCGTCTCGGCGGTGCTTATTCCCATCGCGGCGTATGCCATGGGGTCACTCTTCTTTGGCTCCAACCCCAACCTTGTCTGCGGCATTGTGCTCGAATACAGCGTGCCCGTGGCCGTCACCGCTTTTATGTGGATCAGCATGTTCGGCGGCAACGGCCCGCTCGCGCTCACCATCATCCTGACGTCCTCGGTCATCTCACCTGTGACGATTCCGCTTACGCTCAAGCTCCTGCTGGGCGCCACCGTCTCGATCGACGTGCCGAGCATGATGCAGAACATGGCCTTTATGATCGCCATCCCCGCTGTGCTCGGTATTGCCATCAATGAACTCACGCGCGGCTGGGGCCACGAGAAACTCTCTCCCGTGCTCTCGCCCGCCTGCAAGTTCATGATGATGGGCGTCATCGCGTCCAACTCCACCGCTATGAGCGAGTACGTGCTGCACATAAACGCGGTGCGCCTGGAAGTCGCCCTCTTTATTTTGGTCTTCGCCATCAGCGGCTTTGTCGTCGGTTTTCTGGTCGCACGTGCGCTGCATCTGCCATATAGCGAGACGACTACCATGTGCTTTACCTGCGGCATGCGCAACATCTCTTCGGGTGCCGTCATCGCCACGCAGTACTTTCCGGGCGAGGTCGTGTTCCCCGTCATGTGCGGCACGCTGTTTCAGCAGGTGCTGGCCTCGATTATCGGGCATCTCTTTGAGTGCCTAACCTGCGAGGAGCGCACCAAACAGCGCAAGCGGGTCGAAGCCGGCCGCGACGCCATGGCGCGCTAGGCTGTCCGCATTACGCGGGTGTTAGTCTTGCTATACGAGCGTTTCCAGATGCGCACGCAGACGCTCAGCATCGATATCGAGCGTCGTCTCGGCATTGACTTGGGCCAAACGATAGCCGACAAAGTAGGGCGAAACCACCCAACGCGGCAGCGCCTTGGCAATGGTCCGACCGCCCAGGTGATAGAAGAACAAGTTGTACGACTCTGCGCGACCACCGTGGTGCTCGTTTAGGATATAGCGCAGAGCTACCTGGATCGCATCGGCAAAGAGATCCGCCTCGGCTTGGTCTCGTGCGTCATCGCTGGCGGCGATTCCCTGCGGGGCTGAAACGTTGATCTCAAAGAACCCCATGATCGGTTCGGTTGAGATATTGACCGAGATTCTCCCCTGTTGCCAGACATTGATGCCTTCGAAATTGGCGGAAGTCAGCGAAGTGTAGCCGTCTTCCTGCTCCAAACCCACAATCTGCATGTGCGGATGAACGAGACTACCGCCCGAGAGCGGACCCTTGTTCTTGTACATGAGAACGCTGCGATACTGCTGTGAATCGATCATCTGCTGCCAGCAACCCAGGGCAAACCGCATCACATGGTGGAGTTCATCCGGCTCATAGATCACCAGGTCGGCATCGTGATCGGCCGACTCGATCAGCACGGTTTGACGGGTGGCGCGCAGGGTCTTGAACTTATTCTCGAGCCAGATGCAGTCACCATCGCGCCGGATGATATCGGCAAGTTCCTCGGTATCGCAAAAGGGACACGCGGTGCCAGGGCGCCGGTTGTCGTCGGGCTTACCGTTCGCCTGCTGAACGTCAAATACCAGCGCCACGGGTTACGCCTCCAGCGGCACGATCTTGGTGCCATGGAGCTCGGAGACGCTCAATGCCGCCGCCACGGTATCGCGGTTGGCCGTAGAAATGCCGCCGCCGGGAAGGATGGTCAGGCGGTCGCCCGCATACTCGACAAGACGCGACAGGTGCTCCAGGTTGTCCTCGATCGGCGTTCCGGCAGCACCACCATGCGTCAGGATGCGCGTGATGCCGCAGTCGGCGAGTGTGTCAATGGCGTCCAGCTGAGCCTCGGGCGAGAGCTGGTCAAAGGCCATGTGGAAGGTGATATCGATGGCCCCGCGCTTGCACTCCTCGGTCGCGCAGCCCGTAGCCATCACGAGGGCGCCGAGGGTGAGCTCGTCGAGCGCCCAGCCGCCGGCACAGGGCTTGCAGCAGCCAAAGACCAGGCCGTCAACGCCGGCGCTCACGGCAAGACCCAAGTCCATCTCCATCATGCGCAGCTCGTCCTGGTTGTAGTGAAAGTCACCGCCACGCGGGCGAATCATGCACATCACTCGCGCGTCATGCTCGTGAGCATAGCTGACCGTAGTGCTGATAACGCCGGCCGAGGGCGTGGTACCACCGACGGCAAGGTTGTCGCACAACTCGATGCGCTTAGCACCGGCATCGATAGCCGCCGGCACACGCTCAAAGTTCTCGGCACAAAACTCGTACAGCATAGCTAGACCCCCAAAGACAGCAGATGTTTTCCGACGGGCATTGTCACACACCCCCATGAAGTTGCGGTGGAATAAGGACTCTTTTGACCTCTGAGGCTCCCATTTAGTCCCTATTCCACCGCAACTTAAAGGGAATAGTCGTTGGCATCTGCCACAACGTCGATGTTTTGGCAACGACAGCGAAAACCCGCCAGAGCGAGCAAGGTGCCTTGAAACGAGGCGGCATTGACCTTCTGGTCATGCCGCCGAAGTTGAAAGGCAGATTGCCGCTCTGGCGGGCTTGCAGCGTCGAGCCGTTACGCGGTTTGGTAAAACCGCGTAACTAGTTAACCGCCCAGGTAGGCTTTGCGGACGTTATCGTCGTGCAGGAGCTCTTGGCCGGTGCCAGTCATGGTGATCTTGCCGGTCTCGAGCACGTAGCCGCGTGTGGCGATCGAGAGCGCCATCTGCGCATTCTGCTCGACCAGAAGCACCGTGGTGCCGGCCTTGTGCAGGTCCTCGACAATCTGGAAAATCTGCTCAATCAGAATCGGCGCCAGGCCCATGGAAGGCTCGTCGAGCATGAGCAGCTTGGGGTTGCTCATAAGGGCGCGCCCCATAACGAGCATCTGCTGTTCGCCGCCCGAAAGGGTGCCGGCGACCTGGCGACGGCGCTCCTTAAGGCGCGGGAACTGCTCGTAGACGCGCTCAAGGCCCGGAGCCACCGTGGACTTGGGCTGCGTGTAGGCGCCCATCTCCAGGTTCTCCTCGACCGTCATCTGCAAAAAGGCGCGACGGCCCTCGGGAACCTGGGCCAGGCCCTTGCCCACCAGTTTATCGGCAGGCGTATGGGTAATGTCCTCGCCCATAAACTTGATGGAGCCGGTCTTGGAACGCAGCAGGCCCGAGATGGTTTTAAGCGTCGTGGACTTACCGGCGCCGTTCGCGCCGATCAGGGCCACGATCTCGCCCTCGTTGACGTTAAAGGAGATGTCCTTGATGGCGTGGATAGCGCCGTACCAGACGTTGATGTTGTAGACGGAAAGCATCGGCTCTGCCATTTAGTTCTCCCCCTTATCCTGCTTGCCCAGATATGCCTCAATTACGGCATCGTTGTTCTGGATCTCCTCGGCCGTGCCCTTGGCGATGACCTTACCAAAGTTGAGCACGCAGATGCCCTCGCAGATGTTCATGACGAGCGACATATCATGCTCGATAAGCATAATGGCGATGCCAAAGGTGTCGCGGATCTTGACGATGTTCTCCATGAGCTCCGCGGTCTCGGACGGGTTCATGCCGGCGGCAGGCTCGTCGAGCAGCAGCAGTTTGGGGTTGGTGGCAAGCGCGCGGACGATCTCCAGACGACGCTGGGCGCCGTAAGGCAGCGAGCCGGCCTGCTCGTTTGCCAGGTGCTCCATATCAAAGATGGACAGCAGCTCCATGGCGCGCTCGTGGGCGGCCTTCTCGTGCTTCCAGTACGTCGGCAGACGCAGCACGCCCTCAAAACCAGAGTAGCGCTCCTGGTTGTGCAGGCCGACCTTAACGTTGTCCTCCACCGTCATGGTGTTGAACAGGCGAATGTTCTGGAAGGTACGGGCGATACCCATACGGTTGACCTGATAGACCGACTTGCCCGAGGTGTCCTCGCCGTCGAGCAGGATAGTACCGTGCGTGGGCTGGTACACCTTGGTGAGCAGGTTGAAGACCGTGGTCTTTCCGGCACCGTTGGGGCCGATCAGACCGGCGATCTCGGTCTTGCCGATAGTCAGGCTAAAGTCGTCGACTGCCTTAAGGCCACCGAACTCAATGCCCAGGTGGATGCACTCGAGTGCCGGGCGCTGGCCCAGATCGCGATCGGGAACGATGGCGCCAGAAGGATACGGGACCATCTTACCCTTGTTGAACTCAAATTTACTGGGCATCGGCTGCCACCTCCTTCTTGGAAGCAAAGCGGTCCTTAATGCGTGCGAAGAACGCCTTGAGCTGCGGGTTGTTGGTAAAGATCATGACCAGGATCAACACGATGGCGTAGATGAGCATGCGGTAGTCCGAGAACTGACGGAGCAGCTCGGGAAGCACCGTGAGCAACGCCGCCGCGATGACGGAACCGCGCATGTTGCCCAGGCCGCCCAGGACCACGAACACCAGAATGAGGATCGACGTGTTGAAGTCGAACTTGGTGGCGGAGAGCTGCGAGAAGTTACCGCCGAAGAGAGCTCCGGCAGCACCGGCGAGGGCAGCGGAAACCACGAAGGCGATCATGCGGTACTCGGTGACGGAGATGCCTACGGACTCGGCTGCAATCTTGTTATCGCGCACGGCCATGATGGCACGGCCGGTACGGCTGCGAACCAGGTTGAGTACAATCACGAGCGCGACCATAACCAGGATGGCGCCGGCAAGGAAGGTCGAATAGGTCGACACGCCCGATGCGCCCTGGGCACCCTTGATGATGGCGGTGCCGTCCTCAAGCAGGTGCAGGTCGTCGATCGTAGAGTTGCCCGTGATGTTAAAGATCACGTGCAGACCGCGGGAATCGACGCCCACAATGAGGCAGGTGACGATCTCTTTGATGATCTCGCCAAAGGCCAGCGTCACGATAGCCAGGTAATCGCCGCTCAGGCGAAGGACCGGGATGCCGATCAAGAAGCCCAGGATGGCGGCAGCGATAGCGCCGACCACAATGCTGATGATCAGGCGCATCGGATCGGACGGAACGGCGCTCTCCAGCGCGACGGCGGTAACGATGCCCGTATAGGCGCCGACACTCATAAAGCCCGCGTGGCCCAGCGACAAGTCGCCCGCAATACCGACGACGAGGTTGAGCGAGATGGCCATAACGATGTAGGCCGTGATGGGAACCAGCTGACCGGCGATCATGCGCGGGATCATATGGTTGGACTGCATAAAGAACACGATGGCGAATGCCACGATGCACATGGCGTACGTGACAAAGTCGTGACGCGTCTGCTTGTCTTTAAGGAACTTCATAACGCTCACCTACACCTTCTCGGGGACGTACTTGCCCAAGAGGCCGGCAGGCTTGACGAGCAGGACGATAATCAAAACACCAAAGACGATGGAGTTGGCAAGGCTCGTGGAAATGTAAGCCTGAGCCATCGCCTCGATGATGCCGATGAGAATACCGCCGACAAAGGCACCGGGGATGGAGCCGATGCCGCCGAAAACGGCAGCGTCGAAGGCCTTGATGCCAGGCATGGCGCCCGTGGTGGGCTGCAACACCGGCGAGTAGGAGCACAGGAGCACGCCGGCGATGGCGGCAAGGGCAGAGCCGATGGCAAACGTCATCGAGATGGTGCGGTTGACGTTGATGCCCATGAGCTGAGCGGCGGCCTTGTCCTCGGACACGGCGCGCATGGCCTTGCCCATCTTGGTCTTACCTGTAAAGAACATCAGGCCGGCCATGATAACCAGGCAGGCGACGATGGTGACGAGCGAGACGGCGCTTACGTTAAACTTGGCCAAGAACTCCGGCACCTGGAAGGTGACGAGCGAAGTAAAGTTCTTGGGCGTGGCGCCCCACAGGAGCTGCGCGGCGTTCTGCAGGAAGTAGGACACGCCGATGGCCGTGATCAGAACGGCCAGCGGGCCCGCCTGACGCAGCGGCTTGTATGCCAGACCCTCGATGAGAACACCGAGAACCGTGCAGACCACACAAGAGAGAATTACAGATGCCCAGCCCGGGAGGCCGAGATACGACGTGGCGCAGAACGAGACATAGGCACCGACCATGATGACGTCGCCGTGAGCGAAGTTGAGCATCTTGGCGATACCGTAGACCATGGTGTAGCCCAACGCGATGATGGCGTAGACGCTGCCCATGGACAGGCCGTTGACCAGGTATTGGATAAAGACCGTCATGTTCCACATCCCCCTTTCGAATAGGTTTCCAGTTGATGTATGAAACAGGGACGTTACATCGTCCCTAGATACCAAGCAAGCAGGGAAGGCCAAAACCTCCCCTGCTTGGGATCAAAACCGCTCTATGTAAGGCGGCCTATTAGGCCTGTACGTACTTGCCGTCGGTGATGACGTACGCCGTGGGCTCCTTCTGGACCTGGCCCTTATCGTTCCAGGTGAGCTTGCCGGTCAGACCGTCAACGGTAATCTTGAGCATAGCCTTAGGCAGCTTCTCGGCGACCTCGGTCGGGTCGGCGTCGACACCAAGACCGGCCTCCTCGAGGGCCTCGGCCACCGCGTGCACGCCGTCGTAAGCGTCGGCGGCAAACTGGTCCGGAGTCTCGCCATACTTATCCTTGTAAGCGTTGACGAAGTCGGCGTTCTTCTCGTCGTCGGCGGAGAACGGGGTCATGAGCAGCAGACCCTCGGCAAGAGAGGTGTCGAAGCCCTCAACGCCCAGGATGCCGTCCATGCCGTCGCAGCCCATCATCTTGACGTCGTAGCCCATGTCCTTGGCGTTCTTGAGCAGGACGGACGCCGGCGTGTAGTAGATCGGCGCAAAGATCATGGTAGCGCCGGCCTGCTTGGCCTTGGTGAGCTGGTTGGTAAAGCTCGTGGCGGAGTCGTCCTTAAAGGTCTCCTCGTCAACAATCTCGAGCTTGGATTTAGCGGCCTGAACCTTAAAGGAATCTGCGATGCCCGAAGAATAGGCGTCGCCGGAGTTATAGAACAGTACGAACTTCTCGTCCGCATACTTCTGCGCCAGGAACTTGGCAGCGTTGACGCCCTGGTTGGGATCGGTAAAGCAAACCTGGAAGACGCAATCCTTGCCCTTGGTGACGTCCTCGGAGGACGCGGACGGAGTGATCATGAACGTCTCGGGGTCGTTACCGCACTCGGCGGCAACGGCGACCGACGCACCCGTGGTGGTCGGGCCGACGAGGGCCTGCATGCCCCAGTCGAGCAGGGTGTTAAAGGCGTTGACGGCCTTCTCGCCGTCGGCCTGGTCATCCTCGGCCTTGCTGGCAAGCGGCAGCTCCTTGGTCGAGAAATCCTTGCAGCCAAGCTCGACACCCTGGGTAACGGACTTGCCGTAGGACGCGTTGGCGCCGGTCAGCGGGCCGATGGTGCCGATCTTAAACGAAGCGTCGCCCGAAGCGGAACCGCTGTCGCCGCCGTTGGAGGAGCAGCCAGCTAGAATAGACATCGCCCCCAGACCTGCTGCGCTCGCGATAACGCTCCTGCGATTCATAACAGGGTTCAATGACTTACCGGTGAGGCTCGACATGCGGCTCTCCTCTCAAATCTCGTCGGGTTTCGGTTACCCAACAGGCCATCCTTCGCCGTGTTCGGCGTTCGCAAAATAGTAGACGCTTTAGTTGAGAAAAGTGGCGATTATTTCAACTTTTCTTTTGTTTTGTCCGTTTATCCATAATTATGCGTATTTCTATTGGTTTATGCAGTTTAGCCACTTTATTGTGTGAAAGTAATGTTTCCATTCCGTTACAAGCGTCCCTGCCCTGAATAAAACGGCCTCACCGGTCGCACTTTTGCGCACTTAGGCGGCGATGTACTTGCCGTCCTGGATCACATAGGCTGTGGCGGGCTTCTCGACTTGGCCCTCGTCGTTCCACGTGAGCTCGCCCGTCAGGCCCTCGATCTTGATCTTGCGCATGGCCTTGGCAAGATCGCCGGCAATGTCGGCGCCGTCGGCCGTGATGTCGATGTCTGCCTTATCGATAGCCTCGACAATCGCATGGACGCAGTCATAGGCATCGGCGGCAAACTGGTTAGGCGTCTCGTCGTAGGCGTCCTTATATGCCTTGACGAAGTCGGCGTTCTTCTCATCGTCGGCAGAGAACGGGGTCATGAGCAGCACGCCCTCGGCAAGGGAGGTGTCGAAGCCCTCAACGGAGAGCAGGCCGTCCATGCCGTCGGTACCCATGAGGGTCATGTCGTATCCCATGTCCTTGGCGTTCTTGAGCAAAACGGACGCCGGCGTGTAGTAGATCGGCGCAAAGATGAGCGTGGCGCCGGCCTCCTTGGCCTTGGTGAGCTGGTTGGTAAAGCTCGTGGAGGAGTCGTCCTTAAAGGTCTCGGTATCGACGATATCAAGTTTGGACTCCTTGGCCTGCTCGGCAAAGGCATCGGCAACACCCGAGCTGTACGTATCGCCGGAGTTGTAGAACAGGGCGATCTTGGCGTCTGCATACTTCTCGGCCAAGAACTTCGCGGCGCTGGCACCCATGGTGGGATCGGTGAAGCAAACCTGAAAGACCGTTGTCTTATCCTTGGTCACGTCGAGCGACGAGGCCGAAGGCGTGACCATGAGCATATCGTCGGCGATCTCGCCCGAGACAGCGACGGCGGCACCAGTCGTGACGGGGCCGACGAGCGCCTGCATGCCCCAGTCGCACAGGGTATTGAAGGCGTTGATAGCCTTCTCGCCGTCGGCGACGTCATCCTCGGACTTAAGCGAGAGTTTGAGGTCCTTGGTCGAGAAATCCTTGGCGGCAAGCTTGGCACCCTTCTCGGCCGAAACGCCATAGGTTGCCGCGGCGCCGGTCAGAGGGCCGATGACACCGATCTTGAAGGTCTTGCCGTCATCGGCGGTGCCGCCGTCCGAGCCACCCGACGAGCAACCAGCGAGTGCTGCGGTGCTGCCGAGCGCCGCAGCGCCGGCGAGAAAGTTCCTACGGCTGAGCGTGCTGTTGATGTTGAACATGGTGTCCCCCTTTTTTCGCTGGCCGCGGTGCGGCCGTCTTGCGGTACAGGGCAAACCTTATGGCGCAAACGTTGACAGTTTGTTACGGAAGTCCGTTTGTAGCGAGCGTGTTTCCAATGTTTCCGCAGCGTTTCGGGGGTGCCGTTTTGTGCGGCTCCTGTTGCCTGGCGAGCACGCGCCCCCGGTTCACGCTAGAATGCACTCAACCTTTAAGCGGTTTATCCATCCATAAGATGCACGAAGGAGTTATCTATGAGCGAACCCCTGCGCACCGTGAACGTCGGTCTGATCGGTCTGGGAACCGTCGGCGGCGGCGTGGCCCGTCTGATCAAGAGCCACCACGATGAGTACCTGGCAGCCTACGGCATCGACCTTAAGCTGACCCGCGCCTGCGCGCTTGCTTGGGAGCAGGCCGAGGCGGCAGGCATTGAGCGCGAGGCCTTTACGAGCGACTGGCACGATGTCGTCACCGACCCCGCCGTCGACATCGTCGTCGAGCTGATTGGCGGCGAGCATCCCGCAACCGAGATCTTCACCACTGCCTTCGAGAACGGCAAGCATGTCGTCTCCGCCAACAAGGCCCTGCTGGGCCGCCATGTCGAGACGCTTGCCGAGAAGGCACGTGCGTGCGGCGTGCAGATTAAGTGCGAGGCCAGCTGCGGTGGCGGCATCCCCATTGTCAGCACGCTCGAGCACGACCTGGTGGGTAACAAGATCCTGACCATCGCCGGCATCCTCAACGGCACCACCAACTACATCCTGTCGCGCATGGACGCCGAGGGCGCCGATTACGCTGACGTGCTCGCCGACGCCCAGGCTAAGGGCTATGCCGAGGCCGACCCGTCCGCCGACGTCGACGGCTTCGACGCCGCCAGCAAGACGGCAATCCTCGCTTCCATCGGCTTTGGCACCCGCGTGACCACCGACGATGTCTACCAGCAGGGTATCCGTACCATCGGCGCCGAGGACATCGCCCAGGCCCGCGAGCTCGGCTACACCATCAAGCTGCTGGGCATCGCACGCAACACCGACGCCGGCGTCGACGTCCGCGTGCATCCCACGCTGATCCCCGCCGACCACATGCTCGCCAAGGTCAACGGCGCCATGAACGCTGTCTACGTGGTAGGCGACGCCGTGGGCGAGACCATGTTCTACGGTGCCGGCGCAGGCTCCTTCCCCACCGCGAGTGCCGTCGTGGGCGACATCCTGTCGCTCTCCGAGCAGATCAGCCGCGGCGTTGCTCCGCTGCCCGAGATTGAGCCCTATGGTCACAACCTCGCCTTTAAGCCCATGGACGAGCTCCAGACCAAGTACTATGTGCGCCTGAAAGTCGCCGACCGCGTGGGCGCCCTGTCCGAGACGGTCGACATCTTTGCCAAGCACAACATCTCGATCTCGCTCATCAACCAGGTCGAGGACGGCAAATCGGGCGTCAGCGATGCCTGCTCGGTCATCTTCCTAACGCACCGCGCGCTCGAGAAGGACGTCCAGGCTGCCGCCGCCGAGCTTGCCAGCGTCGACTGCGTGGCCGAGGTCGCCAACGTCCTGCGCATCGAGGACGTTGAAGCTTGGACCGAAGGCGTCATGGCGAACTAGCCCAACGCTCGCCTAGCAATACGCGCCTTGAGGGCTCCCGTCCGATGTGGGACGGGAGCCCTTTTGTCACCTGCCCTAAGCACAACGGCAGAGCACATTTGCGCGAGCCGCTCATCGGTAACGCGGGCTACCGTTCACCGATATGCAAACACGGCCGATTCCGGTTACGGCTACGCTGTGTTGCGAATGTCCGCCCGCGATGAGAGGAAGCACCATGTTGCTCGAGGGCAAGAAAGCAATCATCACCGGAGGCACACGCGGTATCGGCTATGCCATCGCCTGCCGTTTTATCGAGGAAGGCGCTGCCGTCACCGTCTTTGGCTCGCGCCAAGAGACTGCCGACACGGCCGTTGAGAAGCTGACAGCCGCCTATCCCGACGCCAAGGTCTGGGGTCGCTCCTGCGATCTCACCTCGCTCGAGGCCGTGACTGAGGCCTTTACGCAGACTGCAGCCGACATGGGCGGCTTGGACACGGTCGTCAACAATGCCGGTATCTCCCAGCGTTCACCCCTCTTGGACTACACGGCCGAGGAGTTCGCAAAGGTCATGGACCTTAACGTCGTCGCCGTCTTTAATGGCCACCAGGCTGCCGCCAAGATCATGACCGAGGCCGGCCACGGCGGCACCATCACTACCACAAGCTCGATGGTCGCCAAGTACGGCCAGCCCTCCGGCGTCGGTTACCCCACGTCCAAGTTTGCCGTCAACGGTATGGTCCAGTCGCTCTCGCGCGAGCTCGCTCCCATGGGCATCCGCGTCAACGCCGTCGCCCCCGGCGTGACTAAGACCGACATGGTCGCCAACCTGCCCGAAGAGGTCATCAAGCCCATCATCGCCACCATTCCGCTGGGTCGCATGGGCGAGCCCGAGGATGTCGCCAACGCCTTTGTTTTCCTGGCGAGCGACATGTCCTCCTACGTCACGGGCGCCGTGCTCCCCGTCGACGGAGCCGCCCGCTCCTAAGGAGCCACAAGCTTTGGCTTCAAGCTTCAACATAGCTCAACCAAAAAGGCGCGCCGTCTGAATCAACTGCAGACAGCGCGCCTTCTCCTGTTATGAAAGGGAAACTATGTCCCAGTATTTCGGATCAGAACGGGGCACGGTTTCCCCCAGGACCTCCTTGCGGAAACTGCATCCCACTCTGAGCGCCCATTCCGGGACACAGCTTCCCAACGGCCCCCGTTTCGGAAACCACATCCCGTTCCGAGCCTTCAAAGCGGGACGCGGCTTCCCCGAGAAAGTATCGACTACTTACCGTCGTCGTCTTCGGCTTCTTCGCGCGCATAGAGCTCCAGCATGCGGCGGCGGTATTCGCGCACAGCGAGCTTGGCGCGCTCCAGGCGGCGGCGCTCACGCGGAGTCAGCTCGGACGGGTCGACCTCGTCTCCATAGGTCTTATCGGCAAGCAGGTGCGCCGCGTCCACGATGCGGGCATCGATGTGGCCGCTCGCTGCCTCGGCGGAAAGACGCTCGGCAATCGTATCGAGCGTAGGCAGGCCCTCGAATACGCGACCATGGCCATGCGAGGTCAGCAGCTCGTGCTCGCGCGCGAGCAAGCTCGCTAGGTCGTGGTGGGCGCGCAAGATGTCGAGCGCATCGGATGGATGCTCGGCAACCTCTGCCACGGCGGCGACCGGTGCGGCGTCGACCACGCGGTAGAAGAGCTGCGCGAGCAATGGCATCAAGAACACCGTGATGGCGCCGGCGGCAACCATAACCGACGCGATGTCTTGCGACAGCGCACCCGCGTTGACGGCAACGCTCGTCACGGCAACGATGATCGGCAGCGCCGTGGTGCAGTAGAGCGCCACGGTGATGCGGCCATACGCCGAGACATCGCGCGTCGCAGGACAAATGCTCATAGAGATAAGAATGGGCACGGCACGAATAATCAACAACGCCACGATAAAGCCCGCGAGCAAGCCCGGGCGCGACGCCACGGCCGTCAGGTCGATCTTTGCGCCCGATACGGTAAAGAACACCGGAATCAAAAAGCCGTAGGCCAGGCCGTCGAGCTTGGTCTCGAGCGTATGGTTGCCCTCGGGGATGATATAGCGCAGGACAAAGCCGGCGGCAAAAGAACCCAACACGATGTCGAGATCAAAGACGGCCGAGAACGCCACGAGCGTGACCAGGATGAGCACCGTCAGGCGCACGAAGGTCTGCGACGTGGTATCGGCACGTTCCTCGACAAACGCAAAGAAGCGGCTGCCGACGCGCTTGGAGCGGCTAGGGACCACGGCCAGCAACACGCAAACCGCCGCAAACAAGCCAAGGATTACAAGCGTTTGAATGCCAGTGCGGGCAGACAGCAGCACCGACATAGCAAGCACGGGCCCAAGTTCGCCCCAGGTGCCATACGCGAGAATCGAGTCGCCCACGCGTGTGCCGGTGAGCGAACGCTCACGCATGATGGGCACGAGCGTGCCGAGCGCCGTCGAAGTGAGGGCAAGCGTCACGGCGATACCGTCGAAATGGCTGACCGAGAACCACGGGGTAAAGCGCACGGCGAGCCAGGCGATACCAAACGTGACGACCCACGTCGCCAAACCGTAGCGCCCCTCGACACCCGTGATGCTCTTGGGGTCGATCTCAAAGCCGGCAAGCAGGAACAAAAAGGCCAGACCGAGCTCGGACACCAGCGAGACCTCGGCATCTACATGGATGACGCCGAGCATATGGGGCCCCAGTACCGCGCCGAGCACGAGCAAAAAGACCGTCTCGGGAACGGGTTTTCCAGGAATCGCCGAGGCGATAAAAGGACTCGCAAAGGCCACGAGTGCGATAATGGCGAGCGAAACGAATGCCATGTGATGCCTTTCTCTTGTTTGCGCTTCACTGTAGCACCCTCGCCGTCCTCAACGCGCCGCGAGCTGTCGTATCATAGTGAGGTTTACAAACATGTGGCTCAAGGCGACCGCAGGGCAGACCCCGCAAACCGACCGCTGCCGCATACCGTACCGTACGCCCAACCGATCAGGAAGGCAGGAACCAATGGTCTCTCGTATCTACGTGGAGAAGAAACCCGGGTTCGACGTCGAGGCTCAGCAGCTCAAGGGCGAGCTGACCGAAATTCTCGGCATCAAGGGCATCGAGGCCCTGAGGATCATCAACCGCTACGACGTCGAGGGCATCGACGAGGAGCTTTTCCGCTCCTGCGTGCCGACCGTCTTTAGCGAGCCCCAGGTCGATGTGACCTACGACGAGCTCCCCGCAAGCGATGGCGCCGTCTTTGCCGTCGAATTCCTGCCTGGCCAGTTTGACCAGCGCGCCGACTCCGCCAGCGAGTGCGTGCAGCTCATCAGCCAGGGCGAGCGCCCTGCCGTGCGCTCCGCCAAGGTCTATATGATCTCGGGCACTCTGGACGAAGCCGCCGTCGAGGCCATCAAGCACTACGTGGTGAACCCCGTCGAGGCGCGCATCGCCTCGCTCGACCTGCCCAAGACACTGTACATGGAGACCCCCGAGCCTGCGCCCGTCGAGGTGCTCGACGGCTTCCGCGAGCTCGACGAGGCCGGCCTTGCCGCCTTTATCTCCGAGCGCGGTCTTGCCATGGACGAGGCGGACATCGCCTTCTGCCAGCAGTACTTCCGCGATGAGGATCGCGACCCCACCATCACCGAGATTCGCGTGATCGACACCTACTGGTCCGATCACTGCCGCCACACCACCTTCGGCACCGTCCTGGACGACGTGACGATCGACGACGCCGTGGTGCAGCAGGCCTTCGACCGCTACATGGAAATGCGCCACGAGCTCGGTCGCGACGCCAAGCCCGTCTGCCTCATGGACATGGGCACCATCGGCGCCAAGTACCTTAAGAAGACCGGCGTCATGACCGATGTCGACGAGTCCGAGGAGATCAACGCCTGCACCGTCAAGGTGAAGGTCGATGTCGACGGCGAGGACCAGGACTGGCTGTTCCTCTTTAAGAACGAGACCCACAACCACCCGACCGAGATCGAGCCCTTCGGCGGTGCCGCCACCTGCGTGGGCGGTGCCATCCGCGACCCGCTGTCGGGCCGCAGCTACGTGTACCAGGCCATGCGTGTCACCGGCGCCGGCGACCCCACCGTCCCCGTGTCCGAGACGCTCGAGGGCAAGCTGCCGCAGCGCAAACTCGTGACCACTGCTGCCGCCGGCTACTCCAGCTACGGCAACCAGATCGGCCTTGCCACCGGTCAGGTCAACGAACTCTATCACCCCGGCTACGTGGCCAAGCGCATGGAGGTCGGCGCCGTCGTGGGCGCTACCCCGGCAAACCACGTGCGTCGCGAGTGCCCCGCCCCCACCGACAAAATCATCCTGCTGGGCGGCCGCACCGGCCGTGACGGCATCGGCGGTGCCACCGGCTCATCCAAGACCCAGAACACCGAGTCCATCGAGACCTCGGGCGCCGAGGTCCAGAAGGGCAACGCCCCGGTCGAGCGCAAGCTGCAGCGCCTGTTCCGCCGCGGCGATGCCTGCCGTCTGATCAAGCGCTGCAACGACTTTGGCGCCGGCGGTGTCTCGGTCGCCGTAGGCGAGCTTGCCGACGGCCTGTATGTCGACCTTGATACCGTGACCAAGAAGTACGACGGTCTTGACGGCACCGAGCTCGCCATCTCTGAATCCCAGGAGCGCATGGCCTGCGCCGTCGCCGACGGTGACGTCGAGGAGTTCATGGGCTACGCCGCCGAGGAGAACCTGGAGGCGACCGTTATCGCCGAGGTTACCGCCGAGCCGCGCATGCGCATGGCCTGGAACGGCGTCGCCATCGTCGATCTGTCCCGCGAGTTCCTCAACTCCAACGGTGCGCCCAAGCACCAGGTCGCCCACGTCTGCGCCCGCAGTGTGTGGCAGCCCAGCTGGGCCGGTACCACGCTCGCCGAGCGCATGACCTCGCTTGTCACCGACCTCAACGTCGCTTCTAACAAGGGCCTTTCCGAGCGCTTCGACTCCACCATCGGCGCCGCGACCGTGCTCATGCCCTTTGGCGGCAAGACGCAGCTCACCCCAAGCTCGGCCATGGTCGCCAAGTTCCCCGTGGACGGCGAGACCACCACGGCGAGCGCCATGGCATGGGGCTTCAACCCCTATCTGATGGAGGCCGACCAGTTTGCGGGCGCCTACCTGTCCGTGGTCGAGTCCATCGCCAAGCTCGTTGCCGCCGGCTTTGAGCACAAGCGCACCTACCTCTCCTTCCAGGAGTACTTCGAGCGCCTGCGCACCGAGGCCGAGCGCTGGGGCAAGCCCATGGCTGCCGTCCTGGGTGCCCTTATGGCCCAGGTCGACCTGGGTGCCGGCGCCATCGGCGGCAAGGACTCCATGAGCGGTTCGTTTGAGGACGAGGCCGGCGAGCTCAACGTTCCGCCGACCCTGATCAGCTTCGCCGTCGCCGTGGGCAAGGCCGCCCGCGCCGTCTCGCCCGAGTTCAAGGGCCTCACGCACCGCGTCGTCCGCATCGCCCCCGCCACCTATGGCGAGGACTACCGCCCCGATGCTCAGCAGCTGCTCGCCGCGTTTGACGCCGTCGAGGCGCTCACTGCTACCGGCAACGCCCTGGCCATCTCCACGCCCGGCTACGGCTGCGGCGCCGAGAGCCTCTTTAAGATGTGCGTCGGTAACCAGATCGGTATCGAGCTTGCCGAGGATGTAGACGTGGAGAGCCTCTTCACCCCGCTCTACGGCAGCTTTATTGTCGAGCTCGCCGAGGATGCCGAGCTGCCCGAGGTCGCCGACGGCGTTGTCGTCGAGCCCCTGGGCACCACCGTCGAGGGCTATGTCATCGACACCGGTTCCGAAGTCATCGAGCTCTCCGAGCTCCAGGAGGCCTGGGAGAGCGGCATCGAGGGCGTCTTCACCTACCGCAGCGCCGGCGAGACCCCCGAGGTCGAGACCATCGACTTCCGCGCCAAGGATATCCACGTGTACGGCGGCGCCAAGATCGCCCGCCCGCGCGTGATCATCCCCGTGTTCCCCGGCAACAACTGCGAGTACGACAGCGCCCGCGCCTTCCGTGCCGCCGGTGCCGAGGCCGACACCTTCGTGATCAACAACCTCACGCCCGAGGCCGTCGCCGAGAGCACCCACGAGCTTGCCCGCCGCATCCGTGCAAGCCAAATCGTTATGATCCCCGGCGGCTTCTCGGGCGGCGACGAGCCCGATGGCTCCGCCAAGTTCATCACGGCGTTCTTCCGCGCTCCCGAGGTCACCGAGGCAGTCCGCGACCTGCTCAAGGCCCGCGATGGCCTGATGCTGGGCATCTGCAACGGCTTCCAGGCCCTGATCAAGCTCGGCCTGGTGCCCTACGGCGACATCGTCGACGCCACGCCCGATGCGCCCACGTTGACGTTCAACACCATCGGTCGCCACCAGAGCCGTCTGGTGCGCACCCGCATCTCGTCCAACTTGTCCCCGTGGCTGTCGCAGTGCAGCCTGGACGACCCCTACACCGTCGCCATCAGCCACGGCGAGGGCCGCTTTGTCGCCAATGACGAAGTGCTCGCCCAGCTGATCGCCAACGGCCAGGTCGCCACGCAGTACGTGGGCGAGAACGGCAAGCCCAGCATGGATCTCTCCGTCAACCCCAACGGCTCCGCACTCGCCATCGAGGGCATCACGAGCCCCGACGGCCGCGTCCTGGGCAAGATGGGCCATGCCGAGCGTCGCGGCGACAACCTGTACCGCAACGTGCCCGAGCATGTCCCCGGCGATAAGTTCATGCCGATCTTTGAGAGCGGCGTGGCCTACTTCGCTTAAACCTTTCCCATCGGGTACAATCCCCTCGGGTAACAACACCCGCCACCGGCACACCCGGTGGCGGGTTCTTTTTTGCTTCGCGCATACAGGAAGGACACCATGGAAAGCCGCAAGCCGTATCTCGCCACCCTGCCCGGACTCATCCTGGGCTGCCTTGTTTGTTGCGCGCTCTGGGGGTCGGCCTTTCCCTGCATCAAGATCGGCTACGCACTCTTTGGTATCCCGGCGCACGATAGCGCCTCGCAGCTGCTCTTTGCGGGCTTGCGCTTCACGCTTGCCGGCGCCCTGGTTATCGTTGGGATGAGTGCGGCCCAACGCCGCCCCCTCATTCCGCAGGCTCGCGACATCAAGCCCATCCTCACGTTGTCGCTCTTCCAGACTATCGGGCAGTACTTCTTTTTCTACCTGGGACTCTCGCGCGCCAGCGCCATGTCGAGCTCCATCATCGAGGCCAGCGCCAACTTCCTCGCAATCCTCTTTGCCGCCCTGGCATTTCACACCGAGAAGCTCAATACGGCCAAGGTGCTTGGCTGTGCGCTGGGCTTTGCCGGCGTCGCGCTCGTCAACATCTCGGGCGCAGATGGCACCTTTGGCTTCAGGCTCGATGGCGAGGGCTTTATCCTAGCCTCCACTGTCGCGGGTGCTCTTTCGACCTGCCTGATCGGCATCTTCTCGCGCAAGCACGACGGCGTCTTGCTTGCCGGGTGGCAGTTCTTGGTCGGCGGCCTGGTCCTCACCGCCATCGGCTTTTTGATGGGTGGCGCGCTCTCCCCCACGGCGATTGTCCCCGCCATCGTGCTCATCATCTACATGGCGCTTATCTCCGCGGTCGCCTACTCGCTGTGGTCGCGCCTGCTTGCCGTCAACCCCGTCAGCCGCGTCTCGGTCTTTGGGTTTATGAACCCGGTCTTTGGCGTACTGCTGAGCGCACTGCTGCTTGGCGAGGGCGCCGGCACGAGCCCCGTTACTGTCATCGTTGCCCTGCTCTTGGTCTGCAGCGGCATCATCATCGTCAACAAACCCAAAAAAGCCTAGAGAGCTCACCTTTTTAGGGAGGATGTTCGCACACTTTAGCTTAATGGAGTACATCGGAGAGCCGAGGGCCGCCATGCACGCAAGCTTGCACCCCTTTATCTAGCGTATCTGGATGCCAGCTTTCTTTTTCTCGGCCTTGACACGGTAGAGCTCCGCATCGGCAGCGCGAAGCAAGTCTTGCCAGGTATCGACGCCATCACCAACCCGTGCGTAGCCGATGGACATCCGCAACAGATACGGAACCTCGGCGCGCGCGAGCTCATCGTTGATTGTCGCGCACAGATGCATGATATCCTGTTCCACCACTGCCTTTTGGAGCACCACGAACTCATCGCCACCATAACGTGCGATAAAGCCGCCAGACGCCGAGCAGACTTCTTTGAGCGCAGCGGATATGACCTGAAGAGCGTGGTCGCCCTCCACATGCCCATAGCGATCGTTAATCTGCTTAAAGCCGTCGGCGTCCATCATAAGCAGATATACATCTTCGGCCTGATCCACATTTGAGAAGAGCGACAGCATATAGGTCTCAAAACGGTTGCGATTGTTAAGTCCAGTCAACGGGTCGGTCGAGATGAGCTGCTCCTGGTAGATGATGTAGAGCAGCAACATGCTAATCATTATGCCGACACAAAGGCCGGGCAGCGAGTATACGACCTGAAAGGTACCGCCCACCAGGGCCGGAATGGCGAAAAATGCCAAGGTTCGATAGATGGCCTTCGTCTGCAGGCTCTCGACCCTGCGAGATTGCACAAATGCATGCAGGGACGTATGTATAACGTAACAGTAGCTGACGATGGGCTGGATCATATAGGCAAAGCCGCGACGATACACGCCCTGCGAATCGATATAGAACAGGGCGTGCGTCCAGTAACTGGTAAACGCCAGCACGACCACCAGAGCCGTAGGCAACGCTACAAGCACCACCCTATAGCGCGAGGTCAAAAGGCGAGAACCCTGCACCGTCTCGGAATAGATAAACCAAATGAGACACGCGATAGCAAAGAGCGAAAACGAAACCGCGTTGGAAATCCAGTTGGCAGCAATGCCCAACGTGCCGTCCACACCGTCCGAAAGCGTCCAGATCATATCGAATAATATGTACGCGGCAGAGGTGTAGCCAAGCATGCTAAACAATAGCTGCTGGGTGCTCGAGAACAAGGAGCGACGACTTCGCACGGCAAGCCCGATAAGAACAATCATGCATAGCACGAATATCTCAATCTTGAGTGCCTTAACCACTAGCGCCATCCCTTCAATACCCAAGTGGTCAGAATCGCCCAATTCGAATCAGGGCAATAAACACCCCTTTACTCCGCAGGGGTAAAGGGGATAATAGCAGAGCGCCCGAACATCACTGCAAAACAGTTTCTGTTCGGGCGCCCATACGGCGCGAATTGCACACGCCGGCATCATTGATGGGTATCGATTGCTACTCGCCATCGATGTCAGTCGCGACGGCCTCCTCGATGGCCTCGACACCGACAGGCGACAGATCCTCCTTGCCTTGGCAGAACTTCTTGTCGACCCAGCCAGTCAGAATCGGAGCCATGATCGCCGTGATGATAACGGCGGTGGCGATCTGAGCGTACGCGGTGGGCGCAAGCTCGGCGTAGCGCGGTGCGACCTCGGCGAGGGCAACCGGTGTGGTCATAGCCGTGCCGGCAATGGTGGAGCAAGCCACAGCGGCCTTGCCATTGCCGCCGCACAGACGCTCGAACGCAAAGGTGATGGGACCGACGACAAACAGCGTGACAAGGCCCAGCAAGATGCCGGAAATACCGCCGGTGATAAAGCTCGACAGGCTCATGGACGCACCGAGCTGAAATCCGATGACGGCAATCGCGGGATTGGCACCGGGAACCAGCAGGTTCTTGATAAACGGGAACAGGTTGCCCAGAACCATGCCAATAACGAGTGGCAAGATGGAGCCGATAATGGTGCCAATGGGAATGTTGGCGAGGCCGGAAACACCGAGGATGATCATCGTGACGGCGGGGCCAGCCGTAAAGAACAGGATACCGACGGCGCCCTGCTCGGACTCATCGCCGAACTCGCCCATGATGCCCGTATAGAGCGCCATGTTGCAAAACGTGATGCCGCCGATGATAGACACGGAGCTCAGACCCAGGAAGTTGTCGTTAAAGCAATATGCCACGCCCAGGCCGAGAGCCGCTGCGACGACCAGCTTGGGGATCAGCACGACGATACCGGTCTTGATGGCACCCGGCGTGGACTTAAAGCTGATGCCGGCGCCCACAAACAGCAGGATCGCGGCGACGATGGCATTGGAGCCACCGCGGCAGGCAGCCGTAAAGAAGCCGCCGATCTCAAAAACCTGCGGGCAGAAGGTGTTGAGCAAAAGACCGACGATCATCGGATAGATCATGATGTCGCCCGGGATGCGCGGGACCTTGAATTTCTTTTGCTCGTTGGCGGTCGCTTCCTGTGCCATGAAACCCCCATTTCCGATGACGGGGTACAAAAGCCCACGTCACGCTTTGCTACAGTAAAGTTTGACCATGGTACCAGAAGAAATAGACCAGCTCGGTGAGAAATTCGATTCGTTGGACAGGGGCGCTAAACGTGCCCCGCTCTTATATGAGGCTCAAAACGATATAGAACACGATGCCCGAAACACAGCACCACAGCATCGATTTTGTCTTGACCGCCACGGCCACGACGCCGGCAGCCGCAATCCAGGGAACCAAGGCAGGCCAGGGTCCCGCGTCGAACGCGCCGGGGCTCACCAAGTCGTTGGCGACCAGCGCGGCAAAGGCAGCGGGCGGGATATAACCCAGGGCCTCGGTAATGCGGGGCGACAGCGTTCTCCCGCGCAAGGCAAACGCCGGCGCGATGCGAAAGAACGCGATAGCAGCCCACGACGACAGCCACAGAACCAAGAACTCGTTAACGGGCATCGCGGGCACCTCTTCCGTCAAATACAGCATCGCACGCCAGCGCAATGGTAATGCCGACCACGACGCTTGCCGGCACGGCAATATTCACGAGGCCCAAGAACTTGCATACGGCGACGGACACCGCGCCCGAAACCGCCGCGACAACGTTGCCGCGCGACAGCCGCTGCGAAAAGAGCAGGCAGATAAAGAGCGAGGTGCAGACAAAGGCTGCAATGGCGGTGGGAACATCGACAACGGCGCCGACGATGGCGCCCGTCGTACACGATACGCCCCATGTTGCGATAAGGATCACGTTGAGCACAAAGGACTCGCGCGGGCCCCAATCCTCCCCTTCAACCAACTTGGCAAGCGAGATGCCATATGCCTCCTCGGTAAGTGTCGCGGCAACAGCCAGCGTCTGACTCTTCGAGGCACCCGTCAGATGCGACGTGATCGATGCCGAGTAAAGCGCAAAGCGCGAGGAGATGGCAGCAACGCTCGCGACGATCGATGCTGCAGGCACGCCCGCCAGCCACAGGTTGCAGATCATAAACTGGCCGCTGCCCGTCACAAACGTGCTGCTCAGGGCAAAGACCATCCAGGGTTCCATTCCCGTCTGCCCCATGATCATTCCGCACGGCGCGCCTATTGCAACATAGGTAAGCATCACTGGCCAGACGGTTCTAACGATTTTGAGCACCATACGCTTCTCATCCTGACAAGGTCTCCGAGCCGCATGTAGCGACACGGCAGAATCATCATCCGACAGCAACCGAGTTCACCTACAATTGCCACCGGATCGAAAGACACAACTTTTTAGGAAGTCATTATGACAGCTATCGATCGAGACCGGACGCGCGCGGCCTTCAAAAGCTACACCGATGCCTACGACGCCACTAACCCACGCATCGCGCTCAAAATCGAGCATACGTACCACGTGGCCGAGGCATGCGATGCCGTAGCACGCGAGCAGGGCTGGTCGTCAGAAGATATTGACCTGGCATGGCTTTGCGGCCTGCTACACGATATGGGCCGCTTTGAGCAGTTGCGGCGCTGGGACACCTTTAAGGACGCCGAGAGCATGAGCCATGCAGCGCTGGGCATCGAGGTCCTCTTTGGCGAGAATCCCGCCGATGCACCCGCCGTAACGAGCATCCGCGACTTTATCGATGACCCGGCAGAAGATGAGCTCATCCGAGCGAGCATTGCCTATCACAGCGATTTTCGTCTACCCGCGCAGCTCGACGAGCGTACGCGGAGCTTCTGCGATATCGTGCGCGATGGTGACAAGATCGACATTATGCGCACCATCGCCGACAGCACCGTCGAGACCATCCTCAAGGTGGATGAGGACGCATTTCTCGCCAGCCACTTCTCGGCACCGGCGCTTACCGCCTTTGACGAGCACCGCTGCGTCGCACGCGATGAGCGCGATGAGCCCGCAGACTACCTGGTGGGACTCATCTGCTTTATGTTTGAGCTCGTCTATCCAGCGAGCCGCGCGCTGGCGCGCGAACAGGGCGATATCCACCGCCTGCTCGACGCGCCCTTTGGCATTACGCGGCCCTTTACCGACCCCGCCGCGCAGGCAACCTGGAGCCGCCTAAAGGACGAGATGCGCGACTGGCTGACGCGCGCTTAGCGCTCAAGCTGAGCCAGCAGCTCCTCAACGATCTCAACGGCATCGCCGACGACCTTGTACTGGGCGGCACCAAAGATGGGGGCATCCGGGTCCTCATTGATGGCGACAATGCACTCCGCCCCACCGATGCCGGCGAGATGCTGGATAGCGCCCGAGACACCGATGCTCACGAGGAGCTTGGGCGAGACCGATACACCCGTCTGGCCAATTTGGTGGCGATACTCCAACCAGCCTGCCTCCACAATGGGACGCGTGCAACCAAGCTCGGCACCCAGGGCATCGGCGAGCTTTCGCATCAGGGGCAGATTCTTCTTGGAGCCGATGCCGCGGCCCACCACGACCAGACGCTCGGCATCGGCAATTGAGGCCTGCTGTCCCCACTCCTCGGCGGGAATCGAGATCTCGACGCGGGCCTTAACGTCATCCGCAAGCACTACCTGGGTAATCGTGCCGGAGCGGCTATAGTCAAACTCGGGCGCCTTAAAGATGCCGGGGCGCACCGTTGCCATCTGAGGACGGTGGTTGGGGCAGATAATGGTGGCCATCAGGTTGCCGCCAAACGCCGGGCGCGTCTGCTGCAGCAGACCCGTCTCCGTATCCATAGAAAGCACCGTGCAATCGGCCGTAAGACCCGTCTGCAAGCGCACGGCCACACCGGGCGCCAGCTCGCGACCAAAGGCGGTCGCGCCGTACAGAATGGCCTCGGGCTTGCGCTCGGCTACCAAATCGCAGATCAAGCGAGCGTAGACCTCCGCGTCGTTCTGACGCAGGCGCTCGTCACGACAGACCAGAACTTCGTCCGCACCGGCGCAAATCAGATGCTCCAGGTCCCCGAGTGAGCCCTCGGGGCTCATGCCGACCAGTGCCACCAGACGGCAGCCGCGGGCATCGGCAAGCTCGCGCCCCTTGCCCATGAGCTCGAAGGCCACGGATGCAACGGCATCGTGCTCGTCAGTCTGCACGAAGATCCAGATGTCTCGATATGCGTCAAGGTCTGCCGCGCCGGCGGCCTCGTCGCGCTCAATCGAGATGGCGTTGACGGGGCAGGCGTCGACGCACCCACCGCACAGGATACAGCCGTCGGTTACGCGGGCACAGCGATTGGGGCGCTCACCCTCCACCACAATGCCGCCCGAGGCGCAGGCGCGAACGCAGCGACCGCAGCCGATACAGGCTTCGCTATCGATAATCAGCCCGCTCATCTATGCCATCCCCTCGATAATCTTGGCAAGTTTTACCGCCTGCTCGGACGCCGTTCCCTCAACGGCCTCGCACGTTTGGTCACGGTCGGGCACAAACGAGCGCACGACCTGCGTCGGTGATCCGGCAAGGCCGCAACGCGAGGGATCGGCGTTTACGTCGGCAGCGCTGGCCACACGCACGTCTGCATCCTCGGCCGCGCGAATACCGGCAATACTCGGCATGCGCAGCTGGCCAATCTCCTTGGCGGTCGTCATCGCACACGGCATCTCCAGGTACACCGTCTCCTCGCCGGCATCGCAGCCGTGGACGAGCGCAAGCGAGCCACACGTCGTAAATCCCGCGCTCTGCACACAGCTCACGTCGGTCACGCAGGGGACCCCAAAGGCGCCGGCCAGCTCGGGGCCGATCTGGGCCGTATCGCCGTCCACTGCCATCTTGCCGCAGATGAGCAGGTCAAAGTCCCCATCGAGTGCCTCGATGCCGCATTTGAGGGCATAGGTGGTGGCTAGGGTATCGGCGCCCGCAAAGGCTCGGTCGGTCAGCAGCAGCGCGTCGTCGGCACCGCGGGCGATGCAGTCGCGCAGCAGCGACTCGGTCGCGGGGATGCCCATCGACACCACCGTTACGCGCACGTCCATGCCAAAGCCGATAAAGTCGTCCTTCAGCGCTAGCGCACATTCGAGGGCACTTGCATCGAAGGGATTAATGACCGCCTGCTTGCCATCACGCACGATAGTATTGGTCTTGGGGTCCATCTTGACCTCGGTGCTTCCGGGCACCGCCTTGACGCACACCACCATATGGAAATCACTCATCTTCACGCGCCCCCTTTCTGGACGAGCTCATCCAAGAGCTTCTCCGCAAACAGGTTGCCGCGACCCAGCTGCCCGTCGGGATCGAGCTGGAGCTTGAGCCGCGCCGACTCGACCATGGCCTCGTGGCCGTACATCGTCTCCAAGAAGCCCGCCTTGATCTTGCCGACGCCGTGCTCGGCAGAAACGGCACCGCCCATGGCCGTGACCTCGGAAGCCCACTGGGCAAAGAGTTCTCCACCACGACGGTAGTCTTGCGCATCGCGCGGCAGGATGTTCACATGCAGATGGTTGTTACCGATGTGCCCCCAGGCAGCAGACTCAAGCCCGCTTTCGGCCAGCGTGCGGCGATAGAGGGCCATGACATCGGCAAGGCGTGCATTGGGCACCGACATATCCGATCCCAGCTTGGTAATGGTGGGGTCGATGCGGCGACGCTCGTCAATGAGCATATTGACACTCTCGGGGACCGCGTGGCGGAAGAACCGCTGGCACTCGCGATCGACCTCGGTGCGCGCGACCCATGTCGCATCGTCGCTGCCGCCCGCAAGCTCCAAAACCCATCCCAGGTGGTACAGCTCCTCGGTCGCCTGCGCCTCGTCGTCGCAGTCAAGCTCCACGTAGACACAGACCTTTGCCTCGTCGTCGAGCGCCGGCAGCGAGGCAAACGCCGTCGACTGCTCGCGCTGGCGACGTAGAATATCCAGGGCGCCAGCATCGAAGTACTCGATGGCAGCCGCATGGGACAGGACAGGGCGCACGGAATCGGTAAAGGACACCGCCTTGTCCTCGCTATCGAAAAAGCAACTCACACCCCATACGACCGAAGGTGCCGCCTGCAGGGCGATCTCGAGCTCGGTGACAACGCCGAGCGTGCCGCACGCGCCGATAAAGAGGTCGATGGCGTCCATATCGTCCGCAACGAAATAGCCTGAGGCATTTTTTGTCTCGGGCATGGTGTAGTCGGGAAGATCGAGCTCGAGTGCACGGCCTGCTGCCGTCACGAGCGACAGGTGGCGGCCCTGGGCAAAAGCCTCGCCGCGCTGGAGCTCAAGCAAATCGCCATCAGCCAGCGCGACGTGGAGTCCCGTGATATGTGGGCGCATGGGGCCGTAGGCGTAGCTGCGGGCACCGGAGGCGTTACATGCCGCCATGCCGCCCAGACAGGCAGACGCCTCGGTGGGATCGGTGGGAAAGAACTGCTCGGGGGCCTCTTGAAACTCATCGTAGGCCTTAAGCGATGCCTGGTCCCAACCAGCGGTCGGCAGCATCTTCTTGCTCAGCTGCTTGCGCAGCTCCGAGAGCACAACGCCCGGCTCCACGCGCAGCAAAAATTGGCCTTGTTCATCGCGGCGAAGGCCCAAGTAGCGATTCATACGGGAAGTATTGAGGATATGCCCGCCGTGGGGCACGGCACCGGCGGCAAGGCCGGTTCGGGCGCCCTGAACCGTTACCGGGACACGCTCGGCATGGAGCTTTTCCAAAATGGCACGGACCTCGTTTTCCGTTGTCGGAAACGAGATGCTCGATGCTTCGCCCGATGCGCGAGATTCATCGCGGCCATACTCTTCGAACTCGTCGGTGAAGGGTTTGATGGTTGCAGACACGCGAACTCCCCCTTTAGCTAACTACAGTGTTTGCAGGGAGATGTTACCGCATCGTTTCGTCGACGTGTTCGAGACCGTCTCCATAATTGGCGATTTTTACGTTCGTGCAATTCGGCGAGCGGCTGGATTTCCTCGGCAGACGATGCTTTTGACAAATATCGCCCCGCCGTCGCCGACCGCTCGATTGTCGCTCGAAAAAAGTTGAAGTAATTTTTTCCACCTTTTACCTGCGGAGATGTCAATCCGTCAAGCATTTGGTCAGAAATTGGTCAAGTAGCGGCTGATACGGTCGGCGTCGACAGCCAAAACCGATAGAAGTTTTGGCCCCAGAAGCAGGGAGGTTCCCATGGCATATTACTGGCCCCAGTACGGCGTCGCCATCGAGGTCGACGACGATCCCTATCTCCTGCCTTTCGACGAAGAGGCGTTCCCCGATACGGCGGTCTACCACGTCACCACCGATGTTATCTGCGACCCCGAGTCGTTCTCGGCGCTCGCCCACCACATCGCGCGTATCCACGACATCGAGCTCCCTCACGACTTTGACGAGCTCATCTACTCGCGCCGCCTGATGCTTCACATGCTCTTTGGAGCGGACCCGTCCACGTTCGCACGTGTCTACACCACCAAGGACGCCGCATGAGTGCGAAGAAGCCGCCCCGCCTCGCAGGACTGGGGCGTCGCAAGAAACTCGTCGTTGTCTGCCTGGCTATCGCCTGCGCCCTCATCGCCGTAGGGCTATACGCCTGGCAGTCGCAGCCCGTGCCCGAAGCGGGCGCCTCAGTCACGACGGCAGAGGGTAAATCGCGACAAGAAATCCAAGATGAGCTCGATGCCATCGTCCGCGACAACATGATGACGATTTCGGTCGCGCCGGTCGCTCAGCTACAGGAGGACGGCAAGCTGCGCGTCAACGTGCAAAACGTCCAAGACAATAAATTTCCCCAGCGATTCCGCGTCATCCAAAACGACGAGACCATGTACGAATCCGGTGTGGTCGAGACCGGCAAGACAATCGAGACGTGCCCCGCCGGCGACATCAAAGAAGGAGAGGCATACATCGAGATCCAGGCACTCGATGCCAAGACTCTCGACAGCCACGGCAATCCGACACGTGTCAAGGTACGGGTTGAGCAAGCCGAGAACTAGCTTTTTCGGCCGACGCGACACCGCACGCAATTCACCAGCATTCGTCCAATCATCGCGGGGACGGCCCGCGGCGAATAGAAAGGAACGACCATGGACATCACCAGGAACATGAACGGAGCCAGAGCGCTCGTCGTGGGCGCAGGGCTCGCGCTCGCAATGGGCGCCGCCCCGACGCCAGCTCTGGCAGCCGGGCGCGTTGGAACCACGAAAGTAATGGTCAGGACCGAGATCGACAACGTAGAGTTCAAAGTTCCGACGGTTATTCCCTTCGTCGCCAAGGCCGACGGCACGCTTCAGGGCCCCTCAGAAGACGCGACCACCATCGACAATCATTCGGCCTACGGCATCCATGTCACCAACATGAAGATCGACGCCATGAACACCTGGACCATTGCCGCCGACGCCAAGGCCGGAACCGCGCAGAATTCCATCGACTTTAAGGTCGGCCCCGACGGCGCACTCCAGAACGCCAGCGCCGCAATGCAGGAGACGGGCCTCGATCTTTCCAAGAATGCAGCCTTCGACATGGGCTACCAGGGCATTGCCGGCGGCACGGACAAAATTAAGCTCAAGACAAGCGGAAACGTCGCCCGCGTCACGCGCGACATCTTCCGCGTAACCGGCGAAGGCGATCAGGTTGCAACGATCACCTGGACGGTCGAGCCCGGTGCGCACACGGCATAAGGCCGTCGCCCTGGCCGCCGTCAGTATCCTAGCGTTTGGGCCAGCCATGGCCTTTGCCCAGCAAGAACAGGCGCAGGCCGCCACGCAAGTGACGGTCGACCTCTCGGAGCTCGACCGCGGCAACTGCAAGGAACCGTTGGCACAGACAGACGACAGACGATGGCTCTTGGCAGCAGGCGCCACGGCAGCAGGTGCGGGAACCGCCGGCCTCGGTCTGCACATCAAACGCAGCCAGAAACGAAACACGGACAGGCCGCACTAAATTAGCTAAGGAGACCCCATGGCATCGAAGAACCTTTTGCCCGTCGTCGCACTCTGCGGCGCGCTCGCAACCGGAACGCCTGTCGCCGCTTGGGCGACTCCCGTCATGGCAGACTCCTTACCAGCAGCCCTAAGCTCCGCACCAAATCCGTCGAGCGCCATTGCGTGCAAGCGTTTTTCGTTCGCACAGGCCGCAATCTCAACCTCGGGATGCCTTCGTCGTAATACGGACGGCTCGATAGTCGTGGATATCAATCGTTCGAACAAGGCAAACGGCTCCCAGGCGGGGTGCGCCGTCTGCACATGGCGCTCGATTGTGCTCGATGCAGATGGCGATCCGTGCGATTTGGGGTTGCGCATCGATATCGCTTCGGTCGATGACTCGGCGAACGGAGCGAAGGTCGCCTTCGACGGTGCGTTTTTCGAGAAAGGAGGCGGTATATGTCTGGGCTGCGCCGCCGCGAATGCAGACGATGTGCAGCCCACCCTCTCATTCACGGCATCGCTGCGGCTGACCAAGGCGGGCACCGATGCCATCGCGGCGGGAGAAGCATCCCTGCTGTTCTACGCCGTCAGCACCAAAGACACAGACGCTCATTTCGAGAAGTCAGCCGGATCACTCAGCCTTACACGAGGGATAGAGGCAGGCCCTATTGAAATCGATGCCCACGCGCAAAGCAGGCAACGCATTCTTGCCGACCCGGCGCTTCTCGAAATGGAGTGGAACGGATCCGGAGCCATCGGGATTGTCCCCTCCGCGCTTGACGCCAAGACGCTCCCCTCAAACGACGAACCCATCAACGCAACCATACAAGAAGAGAGCACGGACAAAGAAGCAGGTGCGGGCGACACGCCGTCGCCGACAAACAGCGTCCCAGCTTCTTTCGAAGCACCGAATGAGCCCGCTACCGGTCCAAACGATCCCGAGCTCGCGGACAGTCTGGGACTTGCTGATCCTCAGGAGATCGATGAAGGTAACTGCTGCGTGCTTGCCGCCCTCGACCACACAGAGGTCATCGATGCTGCAAACATCGAAGTTGCCGCCGCCAATCAGCCCGTCCGCAAGTCGGCCATCATCGCATTTCCCGAATCCATCGAAGTCGTCTTTTTGCCATCAGGCGAGGTCGTGGCCCCAACACTGCTCACCTTGTTGGGCGCCAAGAATACTCGAAACGAAATTAAAAAGGTCACGGTTGTCGACCCTGCAACCACCGCTAAACTGCGTTTATACGCCGTTGCCCCAGACGGAGGCAAGACCTTGGAATTCGATGGCGACACACTTCTAGCCTGGCGACGTCTGGACATTATGCAAGACGTCTCGTATCAGATCGAACTCGAAGGGTTTGATCGTGCCCGCGATGCCAATATCATCGCCGCGGCTATTGAATCCCCACAGCGGCTTATGACACTGCGCTTTGACTACTATCCCTATGTCCCGACAACCACCTGAGGCTTAAATGCTGCGCATCATTCCTAATACCACTTATATAACGTATTAGATGAGTCGCGATGTGCCTCGCATTTCGTTCTGCTACGATTGCCACGTTGGCATCAATACAGGAGGGCTCATGCCGGGCTTGGGAACAATCATCAACGTTGCGCTTTTAGTTGCGGGCGGTCTTTTGGGATTAGCGGGCGGCCGCTTCATTACACCGCGCATCCAAGACACGCTCATGAAAGCATCGGGGCTGTGCGTCCTGTTTATCGGCCTGGGCGGCACCATGCAAAAGATGCTCATCATCGATGGAAAGGCGCTAGCGACCACCGGTACCACCATGCTCATCGTCTCATTTGCGCTCGGTTCGCTCATCGGCGAGGCCATCAACTTGGAGGCCTCCATCGAGAACCTTGGCGAATGGCTCAAGCGCAAGACTGGCAGTGAGGGCGATAACGAGTTCACCAACGCTTTTGTCTCGACTTCACTCACCGTGTGCATCGGCGCCATGGCCATTGTGGGATCGATCCAGGACGGCCTGCTCGGCGACTGGTCAACGCTTGCCCTCAAGGGCGCACTGGACTGCATCATCGTCTGCACCATGACGGCCTCGCTTGGCCGCGGCTGCATCTTCTCCGCCCTGCCCGTCGCCGTGTTCCAGGGGACGATCACGTTGTTTGCCGGCGCGCTCTCCCCCATCATGACCACAGCAGCCCTCAACAGCCTTTCGCTCGTAGGCTCCATGCTCATCTTCTGCGTCGGCGTCAACCTCATCCGTCCTCAGACCTTCCGCACGGCCAATATGCTTCCCTCCGTCGTCATCGCCGTCATATACGCCCTCCTGTTCTAAATCTATCAACGCAGCGGTATCTCGAACATCTGTTTGATGCTGTGCTATGATATGAGGTCACCGTAGCTGCGTTCGAGAGGAGGAGCGGTGGCCGACCAGGACATCAAGATGCTCATCGAGCGCATTATGGCCGAGGCCCGGACCCATCAGTCCGCCCGCTTCTCAAACGAAACCTACGCAGACGAGCCGATTCTCAAGACCGGCCGACAGATGCAGAACTTCCTCCCCGACCAGTACCGCAAGATGCGTGAGATATCGCGTTGGCAAGAAGACCCCGAGGGCGGCGCGGGTCGCTGGCTTTCGGAAGCCGAGCTTTTCTACCGCCAAGGCCTACTGATGGCCGACTTTGAGGACGACTGCCCCTACAACGGCACCTTTAAGTCGTACTTTCCCACCTACAATGCCATGAGCGATCGACAGTTGCGCGGCTACTTTACCTGGCGTGCCCAAGTGCGTCGCGGAACCGTCGAGGAAACGTCTACGTCCTTTGCCTTTCTGTATCTCTATGAGCTGATTTGCGGCATTGGCGTAGATAATCCGCTCGATGGTTTTAACAAGATCAAGGCTTTTTGGGATGTCTATCGCGCCTTCGAGCCCGGCATCGACCGGTTTGCGCGCGTGTGGCTGCAGGATTACGCCGTGTTCCATGGGCTCGACCCCAAGCTGCTTCGTGACTCTAAAACCGTCATGTTCGATAACGCCCTTATCGAGCTGCGACGCGCCGCACGAGACCTTGTGCCAGCGCCAGCACCGTCCGGCCAGACCCCTAAGCGTCGCAAAACCTCCGAGCCCACGCTCCCCCTTCCGCCCGATGAGGTGCGCGAGGAGCGACTCATGGCCGCCATCAACGCCCTCTCCGCGTACAACCTAAGTAACTCGCGGCTCGACCGCAGCTACCACCGCGATCTGCGCCACGTGGCGTGCGCCGTGTATGTCCGTATGGCGCGCTACTATGACACGCACCGAAAGACCGGCATCGTGGCGAGCTTATTTGGGGAGGAGACGGCCATGCCCTACACCATGTTTGCCTCGGCCGTATTCTTTGCGCCCGAGCGCCACGAGGACTGCGAATACCGCCTGGATCCTATCCATATCTACCGTTGCCAAAACGGCTTTTGGGAATGCATGCGTATCCACGGTAGTAGGCAAAAGAGCAGCAAGCTCGGTGAAATGATGCGCGCCTGCGACCAACGCCTGCGCCTGGCGCTGGACCCCGCCCATCCCCTTAAGGAAGAAAAGGTCCCCAAATATCTGGCCAAGATTATCGATGACGAGATTGTGGCATGGCTTTCGTGGGACGCCGCACACCAGCCCGTCAAGATCGATATCGATCTGAGTCAGCTGGGGCACATTCGGAACGCCGCTGCGCAAACGCGCGAAGCGCTTTTAATCGACGAGGAACGCGAGGACAGCGCGTCCGCAGAAGCTGAGGCAGCGGACTCATGGCAACCGGAAGCCGAGCCTGCGACCGACGTGATTGTCGAACCGGTCGTGGCACCCATTCGGCAGGACTTGACCGACGAGCCGACCATATCCACCGAACAGTTTGGTGTCGTGGCACCGCTTCTCGCGCCGACGCCCGCGTTCGCAGCTGCTGCGCCCGCTGACGCCACAAACGAACTCGCGCCCGCCGCAGATGCCTTCCTTCGCGCACTGCTCGAGCAAAACGCAGCGCAAGCGACATCGGCAGTGGCGCACTCAGGACAGAGCGAGGACATGCTCGTCGATACCATCAACGAGGCGCTCTTTGACCTGGTGGGCGACACCGTAATTGAATTTAGCGCGGCAGGGCCGCAGATTATTGAGGACTACGAAGCAGACGTGAGAGGATACCTAGACCATGAGTGATACCGCATCCGCAGCACCCCGCGTGCCCAAGCGCGTCGCTGCCGTCATTCTCAACTCGCTCAAGGGCGGCGTGGTCCCGCGCATCGGCCTTCCCTACATTACCGTAGGGCGCGAGGTCGAGATCCGCGCCCTGCTCACCGATCTGAGTCTCATCGCCGACGGTGGTGCGAGCTTCCGCTTTCTGGTCGGTCGTTACGGCGCCGGCAAGAGCTTTTTGCTCCAGACCATCCGCACGCACGCCATGGGTGAGGGATTCGTCGTCGCCGATGCAGACTTATCCCCCGAGCGCCGTCTGCAGGGCGGGCAGGGGCAGGGCCTTGCCACCTACCGCGAGCTCATACGCAATATATCGACCAAGACGCGCCCCGAGGGCGGTGCGCTCAACCTTATTCTTGATCGCTGGGTCGCCTCGTACGCCGACGTCGACGAGTCGGTTGTCAATGCCCAACTGGCCCCGCTCGAGGAAATGGTCCACGGCTTCGACTTCACCCGCATGCTCCGCCGCTATCGCACGGCCGTATCCGAGGGCGACGAAGAAGCCATGAGCCGCGTGACCAAATGGATCCGCGGCGAATACCGTACCAAGAGCGAGGCTCGCGCCGAGCTGGGCTCCTCGACCATCATCAGCGATGACGACTGGTACGACTACGTTAAGCTCATCGCGCGTTTTTTGGTCTGCAGCGGCTACAAGGGTATGTTGGTGCTCATCGACGAGCTCGTGAATCTGTATAAGATTCCCAACGCGATCACGCGCCAGTACAACTACGAGAAGATCCTGACCATGTACAACGACACACTCCAGGGCAAGGCGCAGTACCTGGGCATGATCATGGGCGGCACGCCAACCTCCATCGAAGACCGCCGCCGCGGCGTGTTCTCCTACGAGGCCCTGCGCAGCCGACTCGCTCAAGGCCGCTTTGCACGCGAGGACCTTAAGGACATGCTCGCGCCCATCATCCGTCTGCAGCCACTCACCTACGAGGAGCTGCTGGTGCTGATCGAAAAACTCATGCAAATTCACGCCGGCTACTTTGGCTGGACGCCCACGCTTACCGAGAACGACTTGGTGGACTTCCTCAAGATCGAGTTCGGTCGTGTGGGAGCCGACACACATCTGACGCCGCGTGAAGTCATTCGCGACTTTATCGAGCTGCTCGACATCCTATGCCAGAACCCCGACGCCAACGTAGCCGAGCTGCTGCAAAGCGTCGGCGGCGACGCGCTGGTGCCGGCAGCAGCAACAGGCGACACCGGCACCGCAGGCGGCGACCGTAACTTCGCCGAATTCACCATCTAACCTGCCAAAAAGGGACAGGTTAATTTTGGCAGGTTTTATCTGGGCGAACGTTGAGACTGTAATGCAGCAAGCCGTTGCCAGCCGCGTTGAGAGATTCGTTTTTGAGAGGAGGCCCCGTGAACGCCTTTGACCGCTACGCCCCGTTTATCCAAGACTTCATCTACTCCCACGATTGGGAGAGCCTGCGCTCTATCCAGGTTGCGGCGGCAGACGCCATCTTTAACACACAAGACAATGTGCTCCTAACGGCATCCACAGCTTCCGGCAAAACCGAAGCGGCCTTCTTTCCCATCCTGACCGAGTTTTGGGAGAACCCGCCCGCAAGCGTTGGTGCCCTCTACATTGGCCCCCTCAAGGCACTCATCAATGATCAGTTCGTCCGTCTCAATGACCTGTGCGAAGAGGCCGATATCCCTGTCTGGCACTGGCATGGCGATGTCTCGCAGTCGCACAAGGCTAAGCTCATCAAAAAACCGAACGGCATCTTGCAGATTACGCCCGAGTCACTCGAGGCGCTCTTAATCCATAAGCACATGGCGATCCCGCGCATGTTTTGCGACCTGCGCTATGTGGTCATCGATGAGGTCCACTCGCTCATGCGCGGCGACCGTGGCGGGCAGACGCTCTGCCTTATCGAGCGACTCTCGCGCATGGCCGGCGTGCAACCTCGACGCATTGGCCTTTCGGCCACCATCGGCGACCCCGAGCGCACGGGTGCCTTTCTCTCACAGGGAACGGGGCGCGACTGCGTTATCCCACGCTTTGAAGAGCCGCGCCGCGTGTGGCGCATCTCCATGGAGCACTTCTACAACTCGGGCCCCCAGGCACAGCAACGGGGATTCATGGGCACAGGTCCTCAAGAGGCCGAAGTGCTTGCGTGCGAGCGCATCGAGGCGGCGGCATCCGCGGCACTGCCCGCCGGCGCCCAAGACATGCGTCACAGCGGACAGCTCACACAAGAGGAGCGCCGTCAACGTCGTGAGCGGGCACGGGGCAAGGCCACTCCCAAGGACCGCCAAACTTCCTCGGCCCCCGAGGGCGAAGTCGACATCCCGCGAGCGACCGAGCAGGCGCTTCTCAGCCCCACCGACACAGCACCAGACAACGCCGACCCCGGCATGGGCTATATCTTCGAACACACCCGCGGCCGCAAGTGCCTGGTCTTTGCCAACTCGCGCGAAGAGGCAGAGGCCGTATGCTCCATGCTGCGTTGCTACTGTGAGAGCCGGCACGAGCCCGACCGCTTTCTCATCCACCACGGCAATCTTTCGGCATCGCTGCGCGAGACGGCAGAAGAGCTCATGCGCGACGAGGAACAGGCACAAACGACCGTCACCACCTCTACGCTGGAGCTCGGTATCGATATCGGCCGTCTGGAGCGTGCGTTTCAGATCGACGCGCCGTTTACCGTCAGCTCTTTTTTGCAGCGAATGGGCCGCACGGGGCGCCGCGATCTTCCGCCCGAGATGTGGTTCGTCATGCGCGAGGAAGAGCCCGAGCCGCGCACGATGATGCCCGAGACCATCCCGTGGAAGCTCCTGCAAGGCATCGCGCTCGTACAACTCTATCGCGAGGAAAAGTGGGTCGAGCCGCCTGAGCTCGATCGACTCCCCTACAGTCTGCTCTATCACCAGACCATGTCGACGCTTGCCAGCACCGGAGAGCTCACGCCGGCCGAACTTGCCCAGCGCGTGCTCACGCTCAGCTATTTCCACCGTGTCTCGGCAGACGATTACCGTGTGCTGCTACGCCACCTCATTAAGATCGACCATATCCAGGTCACCGAAGGTGGCGGGCTCATCGTGGGTCTCGCGGGCGAGCGCATCATTAACAACTTTAAGTTCTACGCCGTATTCCAGGAAAACGAGGAGTTCACCGTTCGCAGCGAGTCGGCCGAGTTGGGCACGATCGTCAATCCGCCACCGCCCGGCGAGCGCATCGCCATCGCCGGACACTGCTGGATTGTCGAGGAAGTGGACTGGAAGCGACACACCGTCTTTGCCACGCAAGTCAAAGGTCGTGTGCCGGCATACTTTGGCGACTGCCCCGGTGACATCAATACACACGTACTCGAACGCATGTGCCAAGCGCTCAACGAGCACGCAGCATATCCGTACCTCATGGGTAACGCACGGGCCCGCTTGGCGCAGGCTCGCCATACGGCCGAGATTTCGGGCGCGGGGACCAAGCCACTCATTAACCTGGGCGGCGACACCTGGGTGCTCTTCCCCTGGTTGGGCAGCTACGCCTTTTTGGCACTCGAGCGCATGCTCAAGATTAAATGTGCCGCGGAGCTGGGCCTTCGCGGACTCGACCCGTCACGCCCGTACTTTATGCAGTTTAAAATGAAGGCCGACGAGGAGACGTTCTTTGAGGTGCTCGCCGCCGAGGCCGAGAAAGACTTCGATCCCATCGAGCTCGTCTATCCCGGCGAGGTGCCTTATTTTGACCGCTACGACGAGTTTGTTCCCGAAGAGCTCGTGCGCAAAGGCTTCGCCGAAGGCGTGCTCGACATCGAGGGCATGAAGCAGCGCGTCCTCAGCTGGCGCGACCACGCCTAAGACCAGTCCTTTTTGGGACGGGGAGACTTACTTGTCGTGAAGGACGGTGCCGAGGAAGTCGGTGTCGAAGGGCACAGCTTCGGCAAAGGCGTAGTCGCCGTCGCTGGCGATGAGCAGATAATTCTCCTCGCCGCCGAACTCTGCATCGCCACATGGGACCACCCAGGCGTGGGCGAACACCTCGAGCGCCGTGGCGGCGCAATCGCGCAGGAACGTTACGTCGCTCCCCTCGTTTGCGCTCACGATATTGGCAACGTAGATACCCCCGGGGTTCAGGCTGCCTCGCACCAAACGCAACGCCTCAACCGTCGCCAGCTCGCGTACGGGCTCGACACCGCCAAAGCAATCGCTCACGACCACGTCGTAGCGACGATGGCCCACGCTCGTCACACCCAAATACGAGCGAGCCTCAGCGGTAATCACCCGCAAGCGGTCGCCCACCGCACGCTCCAGCTCGTCCAGGTAGAACCAGCGGCGCGCTAGGCGCGTAATCTCTCCGTCATACTCGATAACGTCCATGCACAAGTCCTCGTGCGACATCAGCGCGAACTTGGGATAGGCAAACCCGCCGCCGCCCAGCATAAGCATGCGGTCGATACCGTGACCGTAAGCGTCGCGCATCGCATCCTCGGCCTCAAACACGTCGTCAAACGAACGATAGTACGTAAAGACGGGCTCCGCCCAACGCTCGCCAACGTAGCTTGCACTTTGGTAGACGCCGCCTTGTACCAATACGCGGACTTCGTCGCCGCCCTCGTCGTGCACGCGCTTCACACGCGCCAACCCATTGCGGGTTCGCGCAACCTGCAGACAGGCAGCACGAACAGCGACGGCGGCCGCACCAAGCGCCGCGGCTCCCAGAGCAACGCCGGCAACGACGCCGGCAGAAACACTCGGCTTGTTCATCTAGAGCTCCTTTTGCAGATAGAGTCCATGATTGTAAAAACCCAAATGGCGATAGTACTCGCGCGTACCAATCGCGCTGATCACGTTGATGCGCGCATAGCCGGCATCCCGGGCAATCTCGCACGCACGCTCTACGAGCAAACGCCCCAACCCGTGATGCTGCGCCGCCTGGCCCTGGTCACCCACGCGTGCCGCCATGCCATACACGTGCACCTCGCGAATCATCGCCTCGTCCGGCGTCGTCGGCAACTCGTCCGCATGCGCGGCAACAAACGAATGGTCGGGCAGCGACAACCGCAAAAAGCCCGCGATCTTGCCCTGCTGCGTCACCCACTGCAAAAAGCGCTCGTAAGTCACCGGTGTCTCGTACGTCACTTCCTCATCAAGAGATAGCTCGTCCAAGTCGGCACCCGCGGTACTGATCTCACGATAGCGAATCTCGCGCACCGTCGCGCCTTCCCCACGAGCCGCCAAGCGGTTCTCAACGAGCTGGCGCAGGTTGGGTTTCTTGTTGCCCACCATGATGTCGTCGGAGCTAAAGTCGCGGATCATGCGACTGATGCGGCAGAACGTCGGCGTCACCACGATGTCGTCGGCCAATACATCGAGCAGCTCTTCCTCGGTATAGGGACGCCACTCGCCGCGCTCATAGCAGCCCACCAGACGCGAGCCCTCGATGAGCGCACACGGGTAGACCTTGACCTCGTCGGGCATAAAGGCCCCCTCGGTCATAAAGCACTCGTAGTCGCGCTTGTCCCCCTCGGGCGTGGCGCCCAGCAAGTTAAGCATAAAATGCGCGTGGATCTTAAAGCCAAACAGGCGCGCAAGCGAAAACGCCCGCTCGATCTGCGCCACCGAAATGCGACGCTCGTTGATATCGAGCAGGTGCTGGTCAAGGCTTTGGATGCCCATCTGAATCTTGGTGCAGCCCAGGCGACGAATGAGCGTGAGCGCCTGTGGCGTCACGGCATCGGGGCGCGTCTCGATAACGAGCCCCACCACGCGATGCTTCGCCGTCTCGTTGATGCGCTGCTGACGTTCAAGCTCCTCCATCGTGGTCGTCTGCCACTCGGCGACCTCGCCCCACGGCGTACCGGGACCGTACAGACGACGCACCGCGCGGTTATAGCCACCCACGGCAGCATCCACACGCCCCTGCTCGTCGGCAACACCGCTCGCAAGCTCGGCCTCGTCGGTCGCAATACCGGCAGCCCGATAGCGCTCACGGCGTTCTGTTACCACCGGCGGCAAGGCATCGGCAGGAGCGTCATCGAGTAGACGCCCTGCCTCGGCACGGCTGATGCCCGGACGCGCCAACATGGGGTTGGCAGCCACGCCGGCGACGGCATCGTCATTGAGCGCACGGAAAAGCTCTGACATAAACCATGTCTGATAGCCTTCCGGATAGTCGCTCCAGGTGCCACCGAGCACAATGAGCTCTATCTTGTCGGTCGCATGCCCCATCTGCGAAAGCGCCGTCAAACGGGCACTCACCTGCAGATACGGGTCAAAGCAATTTTGCTCCGCACGGGCGCATGCCGGCTCGGCGTGCAGATAGCTCTTGGGCATGCGCAGGTCGTTGGGGCAAAACAGGCAATCGCCCGAGCACGGCCAGGGCTTGGTGATGACGGTAATGGTCGCCACGCCCGAAGCCGTGCGGCGCGGCTTCATACGCAGCACCTGCAGCAGTTGACGTTCCAGATCGGAATCGACATTCCACGCAGCCCACCGAGCCGGCTCCTCACGTTTAACCCGCTGGTAAAACGGCAGCAGGCGGCGCTTGGCCAAATCGCGTTTGTCGGCACCCTCGCGGCGCGCCTCGGCATGTATCAATTTGACGAGCGCTTTGTCGTCCACGGTCTCGCCGCGACGCAGAGCCTCAAGTATGTTCAAGATAATCTGTTCCATGCCCCCATTGTAAAGGCAAAGGCGCCGAAGCCCGTCACGGCTCCGGCGCCTCCATCAAACAGCGCGTCTATGGTTTATAAGTCTTCAATAACCACCCGTCACTCTGAATCAAACGACATGTCGCCCAAACCGACCTTAAAACGATACGTGGCAGACTTATCGCCGTTATCGAATTCAAGATTCAAAATGGTCTCGCCATCGTAGCCAAGCGGAAGGAAATCGCTCTCGAAGTCGCCGCTGCCCACGGTAAGGCTCGCCTTAAAGCCCGTAGAATTCGGAACCGTCATCTCCACATCGCCCGAGTCCACGCTCACGTCCATCGACTTCGCGGGGGCCTGGTAGAGCTCGAACGTCGCATCGCCCAAACCGACCTCGGCATTCAGAGTGTCGGTCACGGTGCCCGCAAACGCGACGTCTCCCGAGTCCAACGCCAAATCAAAGTCGTGGCACGCAATGTCCGCGACCGTCAGGTCTCCCAACCCCACGTTTGCCGTAATGCCCATCATGTTATCGGCAAGCTCACGCGGCAGTTCAATGGTGACCTTACGGTCATGGGCGCGCTCGTCATCGCAGTCGAACTGGCTAATCTTGAGTGTAGAGCCCTCGATCTTAACCAGATTCTGAGTGGCGGCATCGGAAGCAGACGCCCCCTTTGCAACGCGCCCGCTTTCGATGACACGTACCGGTCCGCCAGAGACACGTTTAACCTCGACCGTCCCCGACGTCACATCCAAGTCGAGCGATTGGAACGCGTCTTCGTCAAAAGTCGTGCTCGAAAGCTGCTGAGGCCGAGCGGAATAGTTACCGCCATCCAAAAGATCGTCCTCGTCAACCGCATCGTCCATACCAGAGAAGCCGGATACAACATCGTCGAGATCCCACGGGCCATCAAAATGAATCAAAGTCCGCGAAACGCCAAAAACAAGCCCGATAATCAGTACAAACGCTCCGATGCCGACGCCCAGGCGCAGCTTGGATTCATGCGAAAGCTTCATCATTCGTCACCTTCTTTGGCACATGGCTCAGCGGTGGCCGCGGTAGCCACGTCAGCATCAGGTTCCGCAGAAGTATCCTTCCCCTGGGCCCTGACCGCCACCGGTGCCGGACCAACCTGAATATCCCCGCGCGCCCAATCGCCATCGAGTGCACGCGCCACCCAGTGATAGATGGGAATCGTGAAGAAGATCAGCGCAGCAAAGGGGCCGGCACCAAACAGGAACATCAGTAAAAAGAACAGCAGCCAGCACACGGCCCAATACGGGAATGACTGGAACGGACCCTTCACCGGAGTCGGACCAGCCGCACCGGTACCCGTCACCTGAGCCGTCGCCGCATTGGCAGCCTGCGCACTCCAGCTTGCCGCCTGCGCCGCCTTGGCGGCGGCGTCACTCGCCTGTGTTGCCGCCTCGGTAGCTCGTGCCGCCGCCTCATGGGTGCGTGCGCGCTCTGCCGCCTCGGCCTCGCGCTGACGAGCGCGGTCCTCGTTCTCAAACTCGATATCGTCCTCGATCTCGTCGCTCGGATTGAGCAGCTCGTCCAGGCTCACACCATAGAGTTTGGCGAGCGAGATCAGGTTCTCGGTATCGGGCGAGCTCTCCGCGCGCTCCCATTTACTGACCGCCTGGCGCGACAGTCCCAGCTTTCGTGCCAGTCCTTCTTGACTAAAGCCTTTGCTGCGGCGAAGGTCGGCGAGCCGCTGCGCAGTTTCTACATTCATGGTTCCTCCTTTGTGATGCCAGCCGTACCGCCGGACCGCTTTTGTTCTTAAGGCGCCTTGCACAGTTAAAAATCTATCCGCCACCGCCAAAAGCATGCCACCTATTCTAGTGAGATTTTTGACAACCGGCGGTTGCGGGTGCATATGAGCTGCGGAAATGTGTCCAAACAAAGCAATGACCCATAGCTTGGTTGTCCCCGTTGCTGCGTTAACGGTAGTATGGTCGTACTGTTTATTCCGCACCGCCAACGGAGGGAGTTCCGCGCCGTGAACCGCGATTTCGCCTCATCGCTCATCCAGCTCAATAACACGTTCTATCGCGAGCACTCCGCCTCCTTTTCCGATACGCGCCAAGCCCCGTGGCCCGGCTGGGTGCGCACCATGGACATCGCGCTCGAACAGCTCGACGTCGCCACGATCGAGCATCCCGTCCGCGTCTTCGATCTTGCCTGCGGCAATATGCGATTCGAGAACTTTGCCGCCGGCGGCGCACTTGCCGCCAAGGGCGTCGACGGCGCAAACCCCTCGGCAGATGCCAGCTGCCCGTTTGAGTTCTATGGTGTCGACTCGTGTCAAGATTTGGCTATCGATGCACATGGCCACGCCCTGCGCATTCCCAACCTGCACTTCCAGGAACTCGACGTGCTCGACGCCCTCATGAAGCTCAACCCCGCCGAGACGCCCGACGTGCTTTTCGATGCCCCGCTCGCCGACATCTCGGTCTGCTTTGGCTTTATGCACCACGTGCCGTCGTGCGAGTACCGCGTACGCGTGCTCGACGCCTTGGTGCGCCAGACGCGCCCGGGCGGCATCATCGCCATCAGCTTTTGGGAGTTTATGAACGACGAGCGCATGGCGCGCAAGGCCGTTCGCGCCGAAGCCCGCGCCGAGCTCACCCCGCCGTTTGAGGGTTATGATTCCGCGCAGTTTGAAGCCGGCGACCACCTTATTGGCTGGCAAAACGACCGCCACGCCTACCGCTATTGCCATCACTTTGACGATCAGCAGATCACCGACCTGGTGCGCGGCGTCCGTACGTTCTACAAGAGCGGCGAGGTCCCCGTGCGCGAACTTGAGCGTTTCCACGCCGACGGTCGCAGCGGCGAGCTCAACCGCTACGTGATCCTCAAGCGCCTGTAGGCACCGACGACTCGCCGTCGAGCCGCATCGCATCTTTCGGGCAAACTATGCCCACCCTTTTTCAACCCATTGACGGAACGCGCGGCCATGCGTTTCACATTTATGACCAAGGAGCCTCATGGGAGCCGTCCACGTTCGCACGCCTAAGAACTTTGTGCTCGAGGAGCGCCTGGAGCGCTACGCCGATGCGATTGAGACGAACCCCGAGGCCTATGCCGGAGATTGGCGTGAAGTCTGTGCGCCAGTTGGCAGCAAGCCATTCGAACACCTTCACCTGGATCTTGGCTGCGGCAAGGGAACGTACCTTGTAGAGCGCGCGGCCCACGAGCCAAACACGCTCTTTATCGGCATGGACCAAGAGCCCATCTGCATCGCCTATGCCGCACAGAAAATCTGCGAGCATGAACTGACCAACGCACTCGTTCTGCCTCGAGGCGCCGCATCGCTGCCGCAGCTATTTGCCACAGGCGAGCTCGATGCCATCACCATCAACTTTCCCACGCCGCAGCCCAAGGCCAAGTACGCCAAAAAGCGCCTCGTCCATGTCGACCATCTGATGCTCTATCGCCCGCTCTTTGCAGCCGGCGCCACCGTAACGCTGCGAACCGACAGCAAACCGTTGCGCGATTACGCCCTGGGACAGTTTGCCGCAGCCGGCTACGATACGCTTTGGGTAAGTGACGACGTCCGCCGCGACCATCCCGAGCATCCCGAGACCGAATATGAATGCCGCACGCGCGAGATGGGCGCCGCCGTCTATGGCATTTGCGCTACGCCCGGCGCGGAACCCATCGAAGAGCAGCTCGCGGCGGGCCGCGCGCAGGAGCAAAGCCTTGCCTGCTACCTGCCCGAAAACCTCGATGAGCTCACCTACGTGCCTCTCGGCATGGAAGAGGCCGTCGAGAACTTCAGAAACCGTGCCCGCAAGGGCAAGAAGCACCTGCCGCAAGAGTCCTAGGGGCTTCTGATGGTCGCGGCGTCAGCAAATAAGCGCGAATAGGCGCCAGCAAACAACCCTCAAACCTAAGTGAGTAGACTTTTTTGCAATAGCCAAGCACAACCCGCATAACGAAAACTAAAACCGCAGATAGAACCCTTGTGCAAAATCCATGTGCTCGCGACATCGCAAAAAGTCTACTCACTTAGCTGGCAACTGCACCAAACGGCCGGGCAGAACGCCCATTTCCTGCATTTTCTTGCCTGCAAACGCATCGATGCGCCGCTACGCCATAATAGTTGGCGGACAATCGCGAGAGAAAGCAACCACATGGCACAGACCACGACAGATACCGCCGCCAGCACCGTCTCCGGCGCCGGCGCCGCCAGCTCATTCTCGGGCGGCACGGGAACCGAAGCCGAGTTTGGCTCGCTCGGCGCGCTCTCCCCCACCTGGTGGGAGCCCGAGGACGGCAGCGAGCCCGAACCGTGGCTCACGCCCGATCAAGCCTTCGAACGCTTCTTTGAATGGACGAGCGATCGCGGCATTGAACTGTGGGATCACCAAGAAGAGGCCCTCATGGACCTGGCTGCCGGCGATCACGTCATTTTAGGCACACCGACCGGATCGGGTAAATCGCTCGTCGCGCTGGGCATGCTCTTTATGGGCATGGCGCAGGGCAAGCGCTGCTACTACACGGCCCCCATCAAGGCTCTGGTCAGCGAGAAGTTTTTCGACCTTGTGCAGGTGCTCGGCCGCGATAACGTCGGTATGATCACCGGCGACACGCATATCAACACCAAGGCGCCCGTCATCTGCTGTACGGCAGAAATCCTCGCCAACGACGCACTACGCGAGGGCGAAGATGCCGATGTTGGCTGCGTCGCCATGGACGAGTTCCACTACTTTGCCGACCCCGATCGCGGTTGGGCCTGGCAGGTGCCGCTGCTCACCCTGCCTCACACGCAATTCATGCTCATGAGCGCCACGCTCGGCGATGTCACTGCCATCGCCGCCTCACTCGAGGAGCACACCGGCGCTGCTTGCGACTTGGTCGTCGACGCCCCGCGTCCTGTTCCGCTGAGTTACGACTATGTGACGACCTCCCTCGAGGGCACGGTCGAGCTCGCCATGCGCCGCGACGAGGCCCCACTCTATATCGTGCACTTTAGCCAGGATGCCGCACTTGCGACGGCACAGTCGCTCGCCAATTTTGGCATTGCCAACAAGGAGCAGCGCGAGGCCATCAAGGAGGCGGCCAAGGGCACGAGCTTCTCGACGGCCTTCGGCAAAATCCTCAAGCGCTTGCTCGGATGCGGCGTCGGCGTGCACCATGCTGGCATGTTGCCGCGCTACCGCCTGCTGGTCGAGCGCTTGGCGCAGCAGGGCCTGCTACCCGTCATCTGCGGCACCGATACGCTCGGCGTCGGTATCAACGTGCCCATCCACACCGTGGTGCTCACCGCGCTCACCAAGTTCGATGGCTATAAGATGCGTCGTCTGCGCGCCCGCGAGTTCCATCAGATTGCCGGTCGTGCCGGCCGCTCGGGCTTCGATACCGAGGGCATGGTCATCGCCGAGGCACCCGAGCACGAGATCGAGAATGCCAAGCTTATGGCCAAGGCGGGCGACGACCCCAAAAAGCTCCGCAAGATTAAAAAAAAGAAGGCCCCCGAGGGCTTTGTCACCTGGAACAAGCAGACGTTCGAGCGCCTGATCGAGACGCAGCCCGAGACACTCAAGCCGCGCCTGCGCATCACGCACTCCATGGTGATTAGCGTGGTCGAGCAGGGTGGCGATGCCCGAGCCCGCGTACACGACCTCATCGAGACGAGCCTGCAGACCCCCGAGGAAAAGGCTAAGCTCGAGGTTCGTGCCGACGAGATCTTCGCCACGCTCATCGATTCCGGCGTCGTCGTGCGCACCGAGGTGCCGCCCGCACCCGACGCTCCGGCTGACGCCGCGCCGGACATCGACTACGCACTGACGGTCGACCTGCCCGAGGACTTTGCGCTCGACCAGCCGCTCTCGCCGTTTTTGCTTGCCGCGTTGGAGCTGCTCGATCCCGAGAGCGAGACCTATACCATGGACCTGATCTCGATGGTCGAGGCAACGCTCGAGGATCCCAAGCAGGTGCTGCGCGCTCAGGAGCGCGCAGCGCGCGACCGCGCGATGGCCGAAATGAAGGCTGACGGCGTCGAATATGAGGAACGCCTGGAGCGCATCCAGGATGTCACCTACGAAAAACCGCTCGAGGACTTGCTCGACGCCGCCTTCGACAAGTACTGCCAGGAAGTGCCCTGGGCAAACGACTACCAGCTCTCTCCCAAAAGCGTCCTGCGCGATATGCTGGAAAGCGCGAGCGATTTTAAGGGTTACATTCAAAAGCTCGGCATCGCCCGTTCCGAGGGCATTTTGCTGCGTTACCTGGCAGAGGCCTACCGTTCGCTCGACCGCACCGTGCCCATCGAGAAGCGCGACGAGCGTCTGCGCGACATTATCTCGTGGCTCGGCTTTGTGGTGCGCTCGGTGGACTCGAGCCTGGTGGACGAGTGGGAGAACGCCGGCAACCCGGCAGCCCTCGATGCTGCGCCGCCGCAGGGCATCGACGAGGTCGTGGCGGACCGCCGCGGCTGCACGCTGTTGGTGCGCAACGCGCTCTTCCGCCGCGTGACCCTTGCCGCCCGCGAGCACGTTCGCGACCTGGGCGAGCTCGACGACGACTGGGGCATGAGCGAGATCCGCTGGCAAAAAGCACTCGACGCTTACCACGAGCAGCACGAGGAAATCCTCACCGACGGAGATGCCCGCAGCGCCGCGATGTTTTCCATCGACGAGTCCGACGAGAAGACCGCGCACGTATGGCACGTGCACCAGATCTTTGCTGACGAGGATGGCGACCACGATTTTGGCATCATGGGCGATGTCGATCTGGACGCCACGCAAGACGGCGGCGAGGTCATCTTCAAGAACTACCGTGTCGGCTTTATCGAGGACCTGCTCGAGGACTAGCCGGGCGCAATGGGACGAAACAAAGCGGGGTCGCTGGCAACATCGCCAGCGGCCCCGCTTTTTGCGCGATACGCTATCCCCTACTCGGCATCCTCGACCTCATACGAATCCGCCTCGGCTGGCTCATCGTTCGTCTCTGTCGCGGCCCCGCGCGCCTCGTCAAACGCTGCTTTCATGGTCTTGTTGCCCCACGTGAGCTTGCGAATGGTAAGATCGTCGGCTTTCTTGTTGGCAAGGCGCAGATTGTTCTCGGAGGACAGCAACGCCTCCTTGGTTTTCTGCAGATGGCTAATCGTCTTGTCGATCTCATCGATTGCCGTTTGGAACTTGCGGCTCGCGATCTCGTAGTTGCGGCCGAAATCGTTCTTGAACTTCTCCATCTTGGCTTCGAAGTTCGTGACATCGATATTCTGCTGCTTGTACTCCGCCAGCTCCTGCTTATAGCGAAGCGAACCCATGGCGGCATTGCGTAGCAGCGTAATGATGGGAATGAAGAACTGCGGGCGGATCACATACATCTTCTCGTAGCGATAGCTCACGTCCACGATTCCCGCGTTGTAAAGCTCGCTCTCGGGCTCGAGCAGCGTGCAGAGCACCGCGTACTCACAGCCTTTCTGGCGACGATCGTGATCGAGTTTCTTAAAGAAGTCCTCGTTTTTATGCTTGGTCGCGGTCTCGTCGTTCTCGTTTTTCATCTCGAACATAATCGAAATGACCTCGTTGCCGCTCGCGTCGCGCTCACGGAAAATGAAGTCTCCCTTGGTGCCCTCGGATGCATCGTTATCTTTCTCGAAGTACGCATTGGGAAACGCCGTCATGCGCAGACGGTTAAACTCGGTCTCGCAGTGCTGCTCGAGCGACTCGCCCACCATCTTGGTGGACAGGCGAACCTTCATGTCCTTAAGGCGCTCAATCTCTTCATCCTTGTAGCGAATCAGGTCATCGCTCGCGCGCTTGGCCTGCGCAAGCTCGAGCTCGTGTGCCGCCTTGGCTTGCTCCTCGCGAGAATCGCGCACCGCCAGCTCGCTCGTCAGTTTGGCACGTGCCTCATCGCGCTCTCGCTCCGCCGCGGCGACCGCCTCTGACAGGTTCATTTTTGCCATCAGTTCCTGCTCGCGCAGCTGGGCACGCAGGCCCTCGGCCTCTTGCTCGGACTGAGCCTTTGCGGCGGAAAACTTCTCTTGCACCTTCGCGCGATAGTCAGTAAGCGCGCGCTCGGCCTCGCTGCGAGCGGCATCGAGCTCACGCTGCGACTCTGCCGCGGCAGCGGCAAGCGCCATCTCCTGGGCCTTGTCCGCCGCGGCGATCCTGGCCTGCAGCTCGGCAATCTGAGCGTCGCGCGCGGACAGGTCGTTTTGAGCAGCATTGCGTGCCGCCGCCTCGGCAAGCCTGGCTTCATCATCTTTGCGCTCCAACTGCGCACGTAAATTGTCGATCTCGCGCTGAAGCTCGGCATTCTCCTTTTGAGCATCGGAACGAGCCTCAACCGCCGCGCGCTGACTTGCACTCTCGCGCTCTGCGGCAGCGCCTTCGAGCTTGGCGCGCAGCTCGGCAAGCTCAGCGTCGCGCTTGGCAACCTCTTGTGCCAGCTGCTGAGCTGCAGCGTTCTTCTGCTCGACAAGCTGAGCGTCGCGCTGAGACTCTGCCTTTTGCAAAGCAGCCGTCGAGCGCGAGCGCTCAAGCTCCAGTGCCTGCTCGCCCTCGCGCTGGACCGCCTTCACGCGCTCATCCAGGTCGCGCGAGAACTCGGCATCGCGCACCTGCTTGACGATATCCGCATAGCCGGACGCATCGACCTTAAAAACTTCGCCACAATGCGGGCACTTGATCTCGTTCATAGCAGCTCCTCGATGGACGCAAATTTCAACCGCCTACACTCTACCGCGCCGCACGGACAAAAAAGGCGCCGCTGCCATAATGGCAACGGCGCCAGAACCACCACAAAGGCGACTGTCCCCTTTGTGGTGACTTGGGTCCTTACAGGTCGCGGTAGTCGATCAGGCGAAGATCGGATTGAGACTCGAGCCAAGCGCGAAGCTCGGGGTCGATCAGTGCATCGACTTCCTTGGTACGATCGGTCGTGAGCGAGCTGTTCTCCAGGATAAAACGATCGAGATAACCCGGATGGCACACAAAGACGACCGTCTCGCCGTCCACCATCCCGCGAACCGTCTGCATGATTGCCTCTTTGGGCTCGTAGCCCGGCTCCATCGAGCGCATCACCATGCGCAGATCAGTATCTCCGCAATGCACCACAGCCGCGGGGTCGAAGCTCGCCTTTTGCTCCTTAAGGCCCAGCTCCTGAGCAACCGCCGAGATCGCTCGGTTAAGGTTTTTGCTCATGACGGCATGGGCCTCAAAGTAATCGGGCTCGCGGCCCACGATCTCGACAAAGCGGTCATGCTGCGCGCGGATCTCGATGCAGGCCTCGTCGAAGTCTATCAACTCCTCGCCGCGCTTAAAATGATCGCGGAAGGTACGGCTGCTATGGAACTCATCATTCTCGTTGAGCATGCTCGGAATGAGCGCCGGGTCGGCACACGGCTTGCCCAGGCACACGTTGGTATGCTGACCCACCGCAATGCCGGCATCCGCCACGAGCGACCAGCCACGCTCGGCCTCGGGCATATTGGGCATAAGTCCCGCCGAGCGCACCAGGCCCTCATTGATACTGCGGGCAATCCCCAGGTTAACGGCATACGAATAACCGATATCATCGGCACGAATAAGCAATTGCTTCATAACGACTCCAATCTATGTGAAAACCACCACAAAAGTTCACTGTCCCCTTTGTGGTGGTTCTGGCACCCTATAGCCCAAAGAAGCTAAGAATCTGGTCGCGGCTTACGGGCTTGTACTCGTTGGCGTCGAGGCCCACATCGTAGCGGTAAATGGGGCGCTCGCGATCGCGGTTGCGCGCGTTGGTGCGGTCTCCCCTGCTGTGGATATGCCCGTGCAGCATGATGGCGCCACGCGCCTTGCCATTCCAGCTAAGCATGGGGTAGTGGCTCATAACCAGACGATGGCCCTTGGCATAGCCGGGGGCAATCTCCAGATAATCACGCACGTCTTCCCAAATTTGCGGCACGTCGGGATCTTCCCAATCGCCGTCATGGTTACCACGGATGAGCGTCACGTTTTGGCAGGCAATACGCTCGCGCAGGCGCACCGCCTCCGCCAGGGGCAAACGATAGGTAAAGTCACCCAGAATGTAGAGACGGTCATCCACAGCCACGCACTCATTGATGGCATCGATGACCTTGCGATTCATCTCCTCGACCGAGCCAAACGGCCGGTCCATGTCGTGCAAGATATTCGTATCGCCCAGGTGCAGATCGGCGGTAAACCACATCATCGTCTCTGTCCTCATTTCGCAACGTGTTCAACTCGTGCTAAGTATACAGACGCAGCGATGCGGCGGTTATCCAAAGAACCCGCCGAACAGTCCGCGGCGGCGCTTGTCTTGCTTTTTCGAAGCGTCACCCTGGGTATTCTTATCCTGCCGCTTCTTACAATCCCGCTCCAACTCATCGTCATCGAGTAGCATATCCCACTCAAACGGATCGTCTGTCAGATCGAACTGGTCGTCGTCATCAAACATGGCAGTCTCCCTTACCGATTAGCGTGCATCCACCACGTAGAGTCCAACACGCACCTGATGCCACGGGCTGCGCTCGGGAGCAACCTGTTGCACGCGGGCCTCAAATACGTCCTCATGGCCGTAATACATCATCAAGGACAGCGGGCCGACCTCGTTTCCCGGAACATAGCCAAGCTTGGTGTTGCCACAGTAAATCGCAACCGCCTCGGGATCATGGGGATTATCGCGCTCGGCGCACAGCGTCAGTTTATCGCCCACTTTAAGATCGCCTAGGACCAAAGCGCCGTCGGCATATTGAAATCCTGCGATATGAAATGACAGAAGAACACGTGAAGGCTCGTACATGGCAACTCCTCTAACGGCCGGATAAACCAACGCTTAACCTCACTGAGAAGTTTACGGGCCCGTGCGGACACGAATTCACCCGCTCGCGCCTTTCACCCAGTTGCCGCAACGCTTGCGAGACAGAGCGCTTGCAGATAAGATAGGGGTACGGATGGCACCCGTGGCAGCGGGTCTTGCCAACTCCGATACACGTTTTCATCGTGAGAAGTGGCCGTCTTCGCTTACGCGGGGGCGGCTATTTCATTCGGCCGATAAACAGGCCGAGTTCGATAGCCGCGATTAACAACGCCAGTAACGAAATAACATCGCTTACGTTCATACCAATTCCCTTCTAAAGGGAGTTGGCCCATCCGTACCCCATAGCAGTAGTCTAACGTTAATGACAGGTAATAGGAACACTTGTTCGTATTACCTGCCATTTCCTAATGCACAAACATGCGCACAAATTTGTGCTTCCAGCTTGCGTAGGGCGCATACCGAAACGGCACGTCCAGCCACGTTGCCTTGTTCACGATGCTCTTCTTATGGCTAAACGTATCGAAGCTCTCGCGGCCATGGTACTGCCCCATGCCGCTCGCGCCCATGCCGCCAAAGCCCATATGGCTCGTAGCCAGATGCATGATCGTGTCGTTGACGCAGCCGCCGCCAAAGGGCACGTAGCGCACAAAGCGCTGCTGAACCGCGCGATCCTGACTAAAGATATACAGGGCCAGCGGCGTCGGACGATCCGTAATAAACGCTTCGGCCTCGTCTAGGCTCTCAAACGTCAGCACCGGCAAGATGGGGCCGAAAATCTCCTCCTGCATCACGGCGTCCTCAGGCGCCACGCCGTCTAGGATCGTCGGCTCAATTTTGAGCGACGACTCGCGCGCCGTTCCTCCCAGCACAACCTTATCGGGGTCGATCAGCCCGCGCACGCGCGCAAAATGCTTGGCGTTGACAATATGACCGTAGTCCTCGTTGTCGAGCGGGTGCTCGCCAAACATGCGACGGACCTCCTCCTTGATGAGACCCAACAGCTCATCGTGCACGCGCACGTCGACCAGCAGGTAGTCGGGCGCCACGCAGGTCTGGCCCACGTTGAGCCATTTACCAAATGCGATACGCCGCGCCGCGACCTTCAGGTTTGCCGTCGCATCCACGACACAGGGGCTCTTTCCGCCCAGCTCAAGCGTCACGGGCGTAAGGTTTTTACTCGCGCGCTCCATGACGAGCTTGCCAACCGGAACACTACCGGTAAAGAAGATCTTGTCCCAGCACTCATCGAGTAGCGCTTCGTTTTCGGCCCGCCCGCCCTCGACAACCGTCACCAGGCGCGGATCAAATGCCTCTTCGCAGATTTGCTTGAGCACCGCGCTCGATGCAGGAGCATAGGCGCTCGGCTTGATGACCACAGTATTGCCCGCGGCAAGGGCGCCGGCGAGTGGCTCGAGCGTCAACAAAAACGGATAGTTCCATGGAGCCATGATGAGCGTGACGCCATAGGGCACGGCTTGCGTTTTGCACACACTCACGGCGTTGGCAAGGTCACACGGACGCAGGCGCGGGCGGCTCCATCGAGCCACATGCGCGATCTGATGGCGAATCTCGGAAAGCGACGTGCCGATCTCGCACATATACGCCTCGTCATGCGACTTTCCCAAATCGGTCTTGAGCGCATGGACGATATCGGCCTCGTGCGCACGAACCGCATCACGCAGGCGCACGAGCGCACGGCGGCGAGCGTCGACATCAAACGTGGCGTGCGTCTTAAAGTAGGCGCGCTGATCGCCGACGATGCGCGCAATTTCCTCGGTGTTCATGGCACCCTCCTAGTTCTCGTCCTCAAACATACCACCCGCGACGACCTCGTACATACGCTCGAGCTCCAAGCGGTCCATTAAAAGCGGAACGGGGTATAGCGGATTGGCCTCGGCGTCGGCATGTGCCGCCATTTCGGAAATGTCGGAGCGGCGAATGCCTGTCACATATTTGGGGATACCCAGGGCAACGTTCATGCGATCGACCCAATCGATAAATGCCTCGGCCGCAAGACTGTCCTGCGCGTTAGCCGGCGCAATGCCTGCCATGCGAGCAAGATCGGCAAGCATGGGGGCGGCGGCGTCACCATAAACGCGAAGCATGTGCGGCAGGATGATCGCGTTGGCCAAACCGTGCGGAATTCCGTATCGGCCGCCCAGACTGTGCGCGATGGCGTGAACGTATCCCACATAGGAGCGGGTAAACGCAACGCCCGCCTTATACGCCGCCGAAAGCATATTGCGACGCGCACGTATGTCGTCGCCATACTCATAGGCCTCGAGCAAATTGTCGTGGATGAGCTGCACCGCCTGGCGCGCCATCTTGCGCGTGTAGGGCGTGGTGCTACGGCCGATAAAGGCCTCGACGGCATGCGTCAGGGCATCCATACCCGTCTGCCCCGTAATGGAGGCGGGCAGGCCACGTGTAAACTCGGGGTCGTGTACCGCAAAGCGCGGGATCAGCACAAAGTCGTTAATGGGGTACTTGTAGTGCGTCTCGTCATCGGTAATGACCGCTGCAAGCGTGACCTCGCTTCCCGTGCCCGCCGTGGTGGGGACGGCGATGAGCAGCGGCAGGAGACGGTGGACGCGCAACAGGCCGCGCATCTTGTTGATGGGCTTATTTGGCTGTGCGATGCGTGCGCCCACGCCCTTGGCACAGTCCATGGCCGAACCGCCGCCAAAGCCGATAATGGCCTGGCAGGCGCTCTCGCGATACAGGGACGCCGCTTCCTCCACGTTTGAGACCGTGGGGTTCGCACGCGTTTCGGCATAGACCGTAACGCCAATTCCCTTGGACGCGAGCGCCGTCTCGAGCGGCGCCGTGAGCCCCAGACGGGCAATACCGGGATCCGTCACGATAAGAACCCGCTGTATCGAGCGCTTTTGAAGCACCGCGGGCACGTCCTCGGCATGCTCCAAAATGCGCGGCTCGGTATAGGGCAGGATCGGCAATGCGATGCGAAAAACCGTCTGATATGTTCGGCACCAGGCACGACGGGCTAGATGCATAAAGGAAACTCCTTCATTTGTTGATAGGTCAACATTTGCTCGACCGATTGTACTCAGCGGAGGTCTCGGGCGGCCTGGCAATCGTTAATCAATCAACATCTTCACATGCCCAAAATTATTTTATTAAAAATCATTCCTAATAGGCTTCACATTTGGTTGCATTTATGGATAATAGAACTCGTCAAGACGCACGTCCGGAGAGGGCCCTTACGGGACCGGACGAGCGCACAATCGCCATCGATCGAAAGGATCGAATCATGAAGTTTGTTTGCCCCGTTTGCGGTTATGTGGAAGAGTTCGACGGCGACCAGCTGCCCGAGGACTTCAAGTGCCCCCAGTGCGGCGTTCCCGGTTCTCGTTTCCTGAAGCAGGAAGAGGGTCAGCTCGAGTGGGCTGCCGAGCACGTCGTGGGCGTCGCCAAGATGGAGGGTGTCTCCGAGGACATCGTTGCCGATCTGCGCGCCAACTTTGAGGGCGAGTGCTCCGAGGTCGGTATGTACCTGGCCATGGCTCGCGTCGCTCATCGCGAGGGCTATCCCGAGATCGGCCTGTACTGGGAGAAGGCTGCCCACGAGGAGGCCGAGCACGCCGCCAAGTTTGCTGAGCTCCTGGGCGAGGTCGTAACCGACTCCACCAAGAAGAACCTCGAGATGCGCGTTGAGGCCGAAAACGGCGCCACCGCCGGCAAGACCGATCTTGCCAAGCGCGCCAAGGCCGCTGGCCTTGATGCCATTCACGACACCGTGCACGAGATGGCTCGCGACGAGGCCCGCCACGGCAAGGCTTTCGCCGGCCTGCTCAAGCGCTACTTTGGCTAAGCCAACCGCTTGAGACATAACCTCTAGCTCGATGAGGCCCGGACCGTATTGGTTCGGGCCTTTTTCGTGCCTCACGAACTTGTTAACGCCCTGAAATAGGACCGCCTTCGGCATCGGCTTCTCGTCAAAAACTAAGTGAGTAGACTTTTTTGAACTTGCCGAGCAGGCCATCCATATCACTTTATAAAGCCGCAGGTAAATGCCTTGTTACAAAACGGCCTGGTCACCAAAGTGCCAAAAGCCTACTCACTTAGAACCGCAGCCGTCCACGATCGAGCTGTTTTGTGTCTAACGGGCATCTTTCCGTCAATTACTCCCAATTTTGTCCAGTCAACGAACAGTTCAGACCGGAGTAATGTCTCAGCCCTTTGCTCATCTGAGCTTTTATCACGATATTCAGCATCGAGCATCCTGCATACGGCCTTAACGATCGCGTGGAATCTACCCTCATCGGATATCTGTCTGTGCGTCAGGAGAAGTACATCGTAGCCCATGGCCTGAAGGGCCGTCATGCGGTCAGCGTCACGCAAGCCATCCCCTGCGCGTCCGTGCGAGGCCTTTCCCTGACATTCAATGGCCACCTGTCGCCTGCCGTCCGGCGAAGAAAGAAGTAGGTCGATATATACACGGGACTTTCCCACAATCGCTCGAGCACTTGTGCTTAGCATCACTTCAACATTAAGCTCTATGCCGCAAAAACCTTCGCCTCCCAGGGATCGCGGCAGTGCAAGTAGCAAATACGCCTCGACCTCAAAAGGCGACGCGGCGCCCAATGGAACGAGTTGCGATACCGCTATAAATCTATTGCCGTAACGCATCCCGCAAACATCTGAACAAAAACGGTCAAGGTCTCCGCCCAAAACCAAAGCGTCTCGACGCCATAAATTTGAGGCGGTGCCGTCCTCGGACGGGCAGCGCACCCAACCGAACGTTGTCGAAATCGCGCCCGAATCAATTGCACGCGAAAGCTCCGCCTCAAGTGCCGCCGGCAGGGCACACACCGCAAACAAGCCACACATCTCCGCCAATACCAAAAGAAGCTGAAGATCCGTCAGATGCCGCAACATGATGAATGCCGTCAGTAGAGGAGACGTAATCAAAACCCCATGCTCCGTTTCCAGCACGGATTCCCTGGGAAGCTCACCAAGAAACAGCCGCTGCCTAATGCTGGCAGGACAAGTCCGTTTGTTTCTCGTCCGAACCAATGTATACAACGGAAAAACGAGCGCGACCGCAGCCGTCGGGTTGCGGGCGAGATCATATCGCTGCCGGTCTTCTTCCGGTCGTGGAAGCGGCGGACACAAAGCGCGGACTTGAGGAGGCAAACGCCAGTACCTAAAAGCTGATATGTCACAAAGTAGATCCTTCATAGGCACAGGAAAACACGAATTTCAACCCAGTCAGTCACGCATTGGCGCGAACGCACCAAAAATGGCGCCGAACGGACTGCCAAGTTTTCAACAGCCCTCCCCAACTGGCCAAAAGCTTGCCGAGAGCTGGACGAAGCCCTGTTGAAAACCCCATTTTTTCTCATGCAGGAGCTTTGCGCGGCAAGTGAGTAGACTTTTTTGAACATCCCGAGCAGGCCGGTCATCCTGCTTTTCAAAACCGCAGGTAGATAGCTTGTTACAAAACTGCCTGGTCGCCAAAGTGCTAAAAGTCTACTCACTTAGGTTGCAGAGTGCCCCCCATTACAGTCTGAAGTGGGCCACCGATAAATTTCGATGGCGAGCATTCGGCGCATTGCCTACGATACGGGCAAGCCCCGAGGGGCCGCCGATCGGGCGCCTCCGGATGGCCGTCTGCCCCTGCCCCGTAGAGGGCCCGGGGGGTGTTGCCACCGGGGGCGCTCGCCGCTCCGGACGACTGATAGGAAACTGCCGGGTGCAAGCGCCACGGCCAGGTAATGTGGGTGTCGCAGGGAGGGGTTCCGATCGGCCTACCGATTGGAGGATAACACCGTGGCACCACCTAGAATGCCGGAAGCCGTCATCGGGCTCGATGTCGGGAAATTGTCCCATTGGGCATGCGTCGCGACCCGGGACGGCGAGATACTGCTGAGCGCCCCCGTCGCGAACAGGGAGGGCGATCTGGACTCGCTGTTCGGCCGCTTCCCCGACGCGCTCGTGGTTGTCGACCAGTCGCGCAACATAGGCGCCCTCGCGCTCGCCCGCGCCAAGGCGGCCGGGATGTCGGCGGCGTACCTGCCGGGACTCGCGGCACACGGGGCCGCCAGGCTCTTCGCCGGCGACGCCAAGACCGACGAGCGGGACGCAATGGTCATCGCGAAGACGGCGCTGGGCATCCCCGACGCACTCCTGCCGGTCAGGGATCCGGGCCCGACGGTCGCGGCGGCGAGGGCGCTGGCCGCCCAGAGAAACTTCCTGAACTGCGAAAACACCAGGAGCAAGAATCGGCTGCGCAGCATCCTGCTGGAATCGTGCCCCGCCTTCGAGGCGTTGGTCGACCTGTCCGACGGTCCCCAGCTGAGGCTCATGGCATCCCTCGGCGGGGCCTGGTCGGTGGCCGACGCCGGGCCCCGCAGGGCGGCGGCGCTCACGCGCGGGGCGGCGCGCGGCAAGATCGAGGCCCTCGTCCGCTCGACGGCCTCCTCGACAAGGCCGGACGCGGCGGCCATCGCCGCCGAGGACCGGGCGGTGAGGCTGCTCGCGCGCAGGATCTCCGAGAACTCGGCGGAGATCGATGTGATCACGGCGGAGATATCCGCCCTCCTCGAGGGCGACGATACCTACCGATGCCTCCTGACGGTGCCGGGGATCGGCCCCAAAACCGCTTCCGAGCTCGCGATCTCCATAGATATCGAAGACTTCCCAAGCCATGACAGGCTCGCGTCGTACTGCGGCCTGGCGCCGCGCAACCGCCAGTCGGGGACCTCGATTTCCTCGGTGACGGCATCGCGCCAAGGCAACAAGAGGCTGAAGAACCTGCTCATATTCTCGTGCAACTGCCTTACCCGGACAGAGGGAAGATGGGGCGATTACTACGCTAGGTGCCGAGAGCGGGGCATGCCGCACGGCAAGGCGCTCAAGGCGCTGGCACGAAAGAGGCTGAAGGTCATCTACGCGATCATGCGGGACAGGGTGCCCTACGCCGCCTAGTCGAAGCGCTCCGAACAGATTGGAGCCCATCGGCCGAAAGGCCTGGCGTTAGCATGTCGCGATTCAATCTCGAAAACAGCATTGCCCAGTTGACAAAACTATAGGAACACCCCCATTAGCTGCAATTCCAAGGTAGTTAGTACTTTTGGACTCAGATCGTCATACTGAACAAGAATTTGAGTTGAGTTTTCAGGGACAGATGCGCCATCGGCACACCAAAAACAGTCACCGATATCGATAAAAGGGATGCTCGAGCGCGTGAGGGCCCGTGCAAAAGAGCTTCCGCCCGCGTCACACTCCACGGCCACGACGCAGTAAAGGCCGGCGTCCGCGTACTCGATCGAGACTTCCCCTGCCGGAAACGTTTTCCGTACAAGCGCCGCCAGGCCATCACGCGCCCCACGAGCACGAACGCGCACGCGGTTCACATGTCGCTCGTAATCACCCGATTCCAGCAAACGCGCCAAGGCAACCTGATCAACAGAACTTACCGACGAGGCGTAGAAACCAAGGTTGCGTTTAAACCTCTCCATTAGTTCATCGGGCAGCACCATGTACGCCAAACGTAACGCCGATGAAAGGCTCTTCGAAAACGTGTTGGTGTAGATAACCGACTGGGCGGCATCGATCGACGCGAGCGCGGGAATCGGCTTGCCGGCAAGGCGAAACTCACAATCAAAGTCGTCTTCGATGAGATACCGACCTGGCCGCTCGGCGGCCCAGCTCAGCAACGCATAGCGACGTGCAATGCTCGTCACAAGACCGGTCGGATACTGATGAGACGGCATCAGGTGAAGGACATCGGTCCCGGTTTTCTGCAGCGCGCTCAAGTCCACGCCCTCAGCATCCAACGGGACATGCCGCACTTCGCAACCCATGGCCTGATAGATGCGCGTCAAGCGCAAATAGCCTGGATCCTCGACGGCATACACCTTGTCCGCGCCAAGCAACTGAACCAACATGGTATCGAGCAGCTGGGCGCCCGCACCGATAACGATATTGTCGGGATTGACATTCATGCCCCTTGTCCCGCGCAGATGGCGCGCAATCGCACGTCGCAGTCGAGCGGTGCCCTGCGCCGGTGCGGGCGAAAAGATTTCACGTTCGTCTTCGGACGTCAGCGTCGCCCGTAGCGCACTTTGCCAAAGCCGCGCCGCCTCCAAAGCGGAAGGAGAAAGTGCGTCGAATCGCTCTGCCTGCCCCATGGCATCATGCGCGCTGGGACCAACAGGGACAGCATCTCGGTCGATATCCCCCGCAGCCAAAGCCAAAACCGGCGCATCCGGGAGCTCGCACGCGTAGTAGCCACGACGCGGCATTGAGCAAATATAGCCCTCGGCAAGCAACTGGCTATATGCATTCTCGATGGTAATGACACTGATACCCAGATGACTCGCAAAGGCGCGCTTAGACGGCAGCTGCTCCCCCGCCGCAATACGGCCAGCAACAATATCATCGCGAATTTGCTGGTAAACATACTCATAAAGCGATGCTTCGCCGCGATTTTCCAAATTGTAGTCAAGCATGGGTCTATCACCTGACCTTATCGAATCATTCAATCTGGCATTAGTCTGACCTTGTTATTATCTCGAAAACTGAGTATTTCGCCATACCCAGCTCCCCGATAGGATGTTCCGTCAAGCAATGCACATGCCAACCAAGGGAGCAACCATGGCAGAACAGACCAGCAAGGCAGATCGTGTCAAACTCAATCGCGAGCTCGCACAGATGCTCAAGGGCGGCGTCATCATGGACGTCACCACGCCCGAGCAGGCACGCATCGCCGAAGAGGCGGGTGCTTGCGCCGTCATGGCGCTTGAGCGCATCCCGGCCGACATCCGTGCCGCGGGTGGCGTCTCGCGCATGAGCGATCCCAAGATGATTAAGGGCATCCAGGAAGCCGTCTCCATCCCCGTTATGGCCAAGTGCCGCATCGGCCACATTGTCGAGGCGCAGATCCTGCAGGCCATCGAAATCGATTACATCGATGAGTCCGAGGTCCTCTCCCCTGCCGACGATGTCTACCACATCGACAAGACCCAGTTTGACGTGCCGTTTGTCTGCGGTGCCCGCGACCTGGGCGAGGCGTTACGCCGTGTTGCCGAGGGCGCCACGATGATTCGCACCAAGGGCGAGCCGGGCACGGGCGACGTCGTCCAGGCTGTGCGCCACATGCGCAAAATCCAAAAGCAGATCCGCGACGTTGTCGCTCTGCGCGACGACGAGCTCTTTGAGGCAGCCAAGCAACTGCAGGTTCCGGTTGAGCTGGTCCGCGAGGTCCATGCCACAGGCAAGCTTCCCGTCGTGAACTTTGCCGCCGGCGGAGTCGCGACCCCCGCCGACGCCGCGCTGATGATGCAGCTGGGTGCCGAGGGCGTCTTTGTCGGCTCGGGTATCTTTAAGAGCGGCGACCCCGCCAAGCGCGCCGCCGCCATCGTTAAGGCCGTGGCCAACTTCACCGACGCCAAACTCATCGCTGAGCTTTCGGAGGACCTGGGCGAGGCTATGGTGGGCATCAACGCCGACGAGATCGAGATCATCATGGAGGAGCGCGGACGCTAGTCCAGCAGAAAGGATCGCACATGAGCGATTACGCAGACCAGACGGTCGCCGTGCTGGCGGTCCAAGGTGCTTTTACCGAGCACGAGGCGAGGCTGTCCGAGCTGGGCACACGTTGTATCGAGCTGAGGCAGGCGGCTGATTTGAAGCAGAGCTTTGACCGCCTGGTCCTCCCCGGCGGCGAGTCCACCGTTCAAGGGAAGCTGCTTGATGAGCTGGGCATGCTCGAGCAGCTTCGTGCCCGCATCGCTGAAGGCATGCCCGTCCTGGGCACCTGCGCCGGCCTGATTCTGCTGGCTCACGACCTTGCCGCCCATGACGATAAGGGCACGCCGCGTTTGGCAACCATGGATGTACTTGTCGAGCGCAATGCCTACGGCAGGCAGCTCGGCAGCTTTCGAACCAAGGGGCAGGTAGCCGGCATCGACGGTGAAGTGCCGCTGACGTTTATCCGCGCGCCCCGCATCGTCGAGGTCCACGGCGACGCCAAGGCCCTGGCAGAGGTCGATGGCCGCATCGTCGCCGCACGTCAAGACAATCAGCTCGGTGTCACCTTCCACCCCGAGCTCGACGACGACACGCGCCTCCACGAACTGTTCCTGCAAATGTAGACAGAAAACAAACGAGCGTGGATTTTCGGACATACAACAAATGAGAGTGGATAATCTCCCACTTTGAGCTTGAATGCAGGCTCAAACCGGGAGATTATCCACTCTCATGCTATGTAGTCGTTGGGTGTTCCTATAGTTTTGTCAACCTTCGACGCTACTCCCGGTAGGGCACCCGGTCGCGCATCACGGCGTATATCGCCCTGAGCCGCTTCCTCGCGACGGCCTTGAGCGCCCGCCCGTGCCCCATGCCCCGCGCCCTGCAGGCCCGGTAGTACTCGCCGTAGCGCCCCGACGACCTCACCAGGCTGTTGCACGAGAAGATCAGAAGAGACTTGAGCCTCGCGTCGCCCCGCCTGGACGCCCTGACCGACCTCACCGACGTGCCGGAGCTCCTCACCCTCGGGGCTATGCCGCAGTACGAGGCCAGGTGGTCGTGGTCCGGGAACCTCGCGATGTCGACCGATACCGCGAGCTGCGCCGCCGTCCTCGGCCCGATGCCGGGCACGGTGAGCAGGCACGCGTAGGTCTCGTCGCCCTCGAGCAGCCCCGCCGTCTCGGCCTCGAGGGCCCCGGCCTCGTCGAGGGCCTCCGATATCCGGGCGGCAAGGAACCTGACCTGCCTGTTCTCGGCCTCGACGAGCGCCGGCGGCGGCGCGGTCGAGGTGGCCGCGGCCTCCCCGGCGGCCTCGGCCTGCGGCCCCTCGGCCCCCGAGCGGGCGATCCCCCACGCCCCGCCGAACCCGGCGAGCAGCTCCAGCCACCGGCGGTCCGACAGGTCGACCGCGGCCTCGAGGGCCGGGCAGGACTCGAGCAGCACCGCGCGCAGGCGGTTCTTGTCCCTGGTCGCGCAGGCCACGACGTGGTCGCGCTGGGAGGAGAGGGCGCGGGCGGCCTCGAGGGCCTCGCCGCGGCCCGGGACCCCCGACAGGGAGTCCGGCACGCCCAGGGCGGTCCGCGCGATCACCTCGGCGTCGCGCTCGTCGGTCTTGGCCTCGCCGGCGAACAGCCCGGCGGCGCGGCTGGCGGCGAGGCCGGGCAGGTAGGCGACCGCCAGCCCCGCGGCGCGGGCGCGCCGCACGGCGAGGGACCCTATGTTGCGGAACTGGTCGACGACGACGAGCGTGCCGGCGGGCGCGGAGGAGAACAGCGCGTCGAGAGCGCCCTCCCGGTTGCGGACGGGGGCGCTGGCCAGCACCTCCCCGCCGCGGTCGATCAGGCAGGCCCAGTGGGAGGACTTGCCGACGTCCAGGCCGAGCACGGCCGCGGGTCTGGTCGATGGCGCTTTCACGGTGGTATCCTTCCGGTAGTCGTTCGACCGGATGGCCTCCCCCTCGGCACTCACATTACCAGCCGCGGCGCCTGCCCGGCACTTTCCTATCAGCCGTCGGGGGCGGCGCGTCCCGCGCCGGCAGCACCCAACGGGCCCTCTCGGGGGCAGGGACGTTCGGCCGTGCGCGGGCGCCCGGTCGGCGGCCCGTTCTGGGCGCGCCTCAATCGTAGCCCGAGACGGGCCCGGGCTGACAATTTCGACTGTAATGGACGTTCTTAAACGACTAGTCAAACAAGAACGTCCCCAACGACCATATTGCGATAGACGACCACGTTTGCCCAGATAAAACCGACCAAAATAAACCTGTCCCTTTTTGGTAGGTTTGGATCAAGGCAACGCCGATGCTTTGGTACCGACAGCGAAAACCCGCCAGAGCGAGCAAGGTGCCTTGAAACAAGGCGGCATTGACCTTCTGGTCATGCCGCCGAAGTTGAAAGGCAGATTGCCGCCCTGGCGGGTTTGCAGCGTCAACTAGTTACGCGATTTGGTAAAACCGCGTAACCCAACTAGAAACGGTTGCCGCGGAAGCCGCCACCGTTGCGGCCGCCACGGTCGCCACCGCGACCGCCGCGGTCGTTACCACGGTTGCCGCCGAAGCCGCCACGGTTGCCACCGCGATCGCCATAGCCACCACGGTTGCCGCCAAAGCCGCCGCGACCGCCACGGTCGCCGCCACGGTCACCAAAGCCGCCACGGCCACCGCGATCGCCACCGCGGCCGCCGCGGTCACCGCCACGGCCACCGCGATCGCCAAAGCCGCCGCGACCGCCACGGTCGCCGCCACGGCCACCGCGCTCGTCACGGCCGCCGCGAGGACCGCGGTCCTCGTCCAGGCCCATGGCGACGAGCGGAGCGATAACCTTATCGAGAGCGGCCATCAGCTCGGTGGCCTCCTCGTAAGAAAGCTCGGGCAGGAGCTTCTCCTTCTTGTTGGCAAGCTCGGTCAGGCCCTCAGCGGCATCCTCGGCAGCGAAGACAACGATCTTGCGCATATCGCCCTCGGCGTCGTCGATGCGGCCGACCAGATCGGCAGCCTCGGCCTCGGCCATCAGGCCATCGAGCTCACGAAGGCGCATGCCCAGCAGGTCGGACATTTCCTTCTGCTCCATCTTGGGCTTGAGGTCAAGAAGCTTGATGGCGCGCTCGATGTTCGCCATGCGCTCGGCCTTGGCCTCCTCCTCCTTGGAAATAGCAAAGCGACGGCTGCGCAGCAGGCGGGCGGCCTTCTGCATCTTGTCCATCAGCTCTTCGTCATCGTAATCAGCGGCGGCCTCGACAACCTCGGCCTCCTCGGCGGAAACCTCGTCAGCAGCCTCAACCTCGGCAGCTTCGGTCTCCACGGTCTCGACTGCCTCGACCTCGGCAGCCATGGTCTCGTTCTCGGTCTCGTTCATGATCTCTTCGTTCTCAGACATGAGACTCCTTCTTGGCCCTCTCGGGCATCATCGCCCCATTCGCGGGGCCCGTCGCGCACTCTTTGCGCTTTAAACATTCATGCCTCTCGGCAAAACGTCCATTAGTTTATGGTGTCGCCATCCAATCTAGCTGCAGAATCTATGTGCACACATTAATGCGACATGTGCGACTCGCGGCGGGCGTACACCAGCGACACCGCGAACCCGGCCACGGCAATCACGGCCGCTACGCGCACGGCAGCCGCAAATCCTATCGCCTGGGCAACGTCCGCCGCAACGCCAGCGGCGCCGGCAACCGCCGCAGAACTCGAGAGCAGGCCGATAAACAGGGACGGGCCAAACGACGCGGCAATCATGTTCCACGTGTTGAGCAATGCCGTTCCGTGAGGATGCTCGGCGGCGGGCAACGTCTCCAGGCCGGCCGTCTGCGAGGGGCTCAGCACCAAACCGACACCGGCATACACCACAACAGTCAGCGCCACGACAATACCAATGTTCATGCTTGCCGCCGTCATCGAGATGGCAGTCTGTCCCACGGCAATCAGGGCAAAGCCGACCGGCAGCAGCGGCCATGCGCCACGGGCGTCCATCACGCGTCCGCCCACAATCGAGGTCACAGCGTTGCAGGCAATTGCCGGCAAAATGAGCAGGCCCGCAACAAGCGCGGTCATGCCGTATGCGCCCTCAAAATAGAGCGGCAACAAAACGCTCATCGAGAACGTCGTCATCATCGACACCACCACAAGCAAGCACGCAGGCCAAAAACGAACGCTCGCCATGGGACGCACGTTAAGCACCGGATGCTCGAGCTTAAGCTGGCGGGCCGCAAACAGGCCGAGCAGCACAACGGCGGCAAAAAGCGTCACGATGCCGGCAATCAGATTGGTCGAGAACTCGCCTACGGAATACACAAATGCCGTAATGCCGGCAGCGAGCAAAACAACCGACAGAATATCAAGCGTGGCGTTCGAGCGCTCTCCGACATTCTGAACAAGCTTTACGCCCGCCGCAGCGACCACAATGCCGCCCACCAGCGGCACTACGAACACCGCCCTCCAGCCAAACAACGTGCACATAAGACCGCTGATCACAGGTCCAAACGCCGGCCCCAGCGTAATGCAGGCACCGCCCAGGCTCAGATACAGACCGAGCTTCTCGCGCGGCGCGCAAGACAGCACCACGTTCATCATGAGCGGGAACAAGATGCCCGATCCCGCAGCCTGCAAAATACGACTTGGCAGCAAAACGCTAAACGACGGAGCGACCAGGCACAGGACTTCGCCGGCGACCATGCATCCGCATGCGAAAAACAGCAGTTTGCGCGTCGAGAAACGGCCGGACAGGAAGGCCATGATGGCCGTAAAAATCGACGTCACGATCATGTAGCCCGAGACGAGCCACTGTGCCGTGGTGGCACTCACCGAAAAGGCTGCCATAATGTCGTGCAGCGCCACGTTAATGATGTTCTCGTTAAACGCGGCAACAAAGGCTGCAATATACATAACGACGAGAATCGCCGCAGTGGCCGATGGCGTTACTTGAACTTGTTGCTGAGATTTGCTCCCCATGCATTTCCTTCCTCTTGGAACGACAGTCGCATCGCCCCAGAGGAACAGTCCAGGGCGAGCATGAGCCCTAGACTTACGCCAGACGCCGCACGCGACGAGTCTGGCAACATGGTCCAACGTCGAAAGATTGTAACGCGGACGCGCAGCTTTCCTTCCGCGCTATTATTAAAAGTCCACGAAAGCATGAGACATGAGGAGCCCGCCATGATCAAACCCATCATGAAATCCGAGTTCTTTTTGCGCCTGCCTTCCGAAGACGCGGCCCCCGATGACGCCGTGACCGGGCAGGACCTCCTGGATACGCTCCATGAGCATGAGCACGAGTGCGTGGGCCTCGCCGCCAATATGATTGGCGTGCGCAAACGCATCATCTGCGTAAAGGACGGCAACAGGGCGCTCCTGATGTACAACCCTCAAATTCTTGAGCAGGTCAATGCCTATCAGACGAGCGAAGGATGCCTTTCGCTGGTTGGAGAGCGCCCCTGTACCCGTTATCGCCGCATTAAGGTGGAGTATCTGGACGAGAACTTCGTCCACCGCATCAAAAACTTCTCGGGCTACACCGCCGAGATCATCCAACACGAAATCGACCACTGCAACGGCGTCGTGGTTTAGGCCACCTGCCAAAATGAGGGTACCGGAGGCCTCCCTATGGATATCAGCCGCTTCGGCGAATTCGCCATCTTAGCGCAGTCACGCACGTTTCTTGATGCGGCGGAACTGCTTTTCATGTCGCAATCAACCCTCTCCAAGCACATCATGGCAATGGAGCACGAACTCGGCTGCAAGCTCATCGATCGAAGCAAGCGCCACGTAACACTCACCGCGCAAGGTGAAGCGCTCCTCCCCTATGCGCAAAAAATTGCGACGCTTCAGCATCGCTATCTTGCCGCCATTCAAATAGGTGCAGATGAGCCGCTCGAGCACCTCACCGTCGGTTCTATCCCCATTATGACCCCTTATGGGATTACGGACGCCGTCATCGATTTTCAGCAGGCGAACCCCTCATATTCTGTCGAGCTCATCGAAGGCGAGGGCGACACACTCAAGCGCATGCTCCTGCACGAGGACATTGACCTGGCCTTCATCCGCGACAGCGGCGCCATCGAGCCGGAGTTCAAAAAGATTCCCTTTACGACCGACCGGCTCGTGGCCGTCCTTTCGCTCGACCATCCACTCGCCGAACGTGACACCGTCGAGATAGACGACCTTATCGACGAGAATTTCCTCATGCTTCCCCAAGGCTCGTTCGTAAGCGAGCTCGTCCTTTCCCTTTGTCGCAAAGCTGGATTTGGCCCACGTGTTACGTTCACCGGCAAACGAGCCGAGAACATCATCTCTCTTGTCGCACGCGGCGCCGGTGTCTCATTCCTCATGCGCAAGCCGGCGGAATCGCTTGCCAGCGGAAAGGTAGCCCTGGTGCCGCTTGAGCCCGCGACGACCTCCGAGGTCAGGCTCTACCTCAAGCGGAACGCCGCGCACTCGCAGGCGGTCGTCTCGTTCATCGGCTTCCTCCCCTACCGCCAGCTCCTGCAGGGCGACCGTGCGTCTTCCACCGCGGCACGACCGTCATAATCCCCGTTGCTCCACAACCGCAGGCTTGTGTCCGCAAACACGCTGACAACGGCACAAAACACAAATATGCCTCGGGCGGCACGTCACCGTCCGAGGCAAATTTAGTTAAAGTGCGCAGACAGACTAGTCCACCGAGATGTTGAGCGCCTTACCGCCCTCGTCCTTCCTGGTACCGATCACCATAGCGGCGACAAGAGCCAGAACGAAAGCGACCACACCGGAGATGACAAGGCCGATAAAGCCCGTGTCGATGCCGGCAGGGTTAATAAAGCTCGGGAAACCGAGCGGGCCGGAGGCACCGAAGGCATAGAGTTTGGCACCCATGAGGCCGGCGATGGCGCCGCCTACACCAGCGGAAATAAAGGTTGCCCACATAAGGCGCTTACGCGGCAGCAAGATGGCGTAAAGCGCAGGCTCGTTGACACCGAAAATCGAAGAGACAAGGGCGGGAATGTTGACGGCAGCATTTTCCTCGGAATCCTTGGTTCGGATGACCATGCCAAGCACAGCACCGGCGATGGCACAACCGCCTGCATACACGAGCGGGTTAATGAGGTCATAGCCGTAGGTTGCGACATCGAGAAACCACAGCGGGATGATACCCCAGTGCAGGCCGAACATGACGAGCAGGCTCCAGAACGTGCCGATGACGAAGCCGGCGATGGCGGGCTGGAAGTTGATGAGCATCAAGATGATCTGGGCAACGATATTGGAGAGGACCGTCATGACCGGACCGACCACAAGCAGGCCAAGGATGCCGCAAATGAGGAGCGTCAGGATGTTGGAGAAGAACGAACTCACAAGCGCGGGCAGCGCGTTAGAAAGGGCCTTGTGCACCTTGGAGGCAATCCAGACGATAAAGATCGCAGGCAGAATCGTCGATGAGTAATTCTGCATGATCAGCGGGATGCCAAAAATATCACCATAGACATTGGACTCGAAGACCGTGCCGGCGCCGAGCGTGTAGAGCGGATCTCCGCCCATAAGGGCAACGAGCGTCGGGTAGACGAGGATACCACCGAGCGCCATTCCCATAACGGGCTTAAGTCCGAACTTCTTGGCCGACGTCCAGCCAATGATTAGCGGAAAGTAATAGAAGACCGAATCTCCGATTGCCGAGAGCGTCACATACGTATTGCTGTCCTTGGCAAGCCAACCGGCAACCGTGCAGAGCGCGAGCATCGACTTGATAAAGCCACCGGCCATAAGCACGCCAAGAACCGGCTGCAGAATCTCGGAAATGATGGCGAGCAGACGCGAGAATGGATCGCCCTTTTTGACGTCGTCGCCCTCATCGATATCGAGTGCGGGTTTGGAGTCGAACCCGCCAATCTGAACAAGGTCGTTGTAGACGGCCTCGACAGTGGCACCTATCACGACCTGATACTGTCCGCCGGCCTGGATGACGTCAACGACGCCCTTCGTCGCCTTAAGTTCATTGGTCTGGGCGAGCGATTCATCCTTGAGGTGGAAGCGGAGACGCGTAATGCAGTGGCTCACGTCTAACACATTGTCTCGACCACCGACCTTTGTGATGATTTCATCGCAAAGCTTCTGGTATTTCATGGAATTCTCCTTTTTCTGAGCGGGGCATAGCGTAGATTTCAGGCCTCCGTAGTCGACGTGGGAGGGCAAGGAACCCGCTTCCCCCTTTGAAATCCGCGGACGCACGTACGCCCGGGATAGGAAACGGCAGAGAAGATGGAAGATGCCGATCACATGGCAGCGAGCCTCATTAGCCCATGTCACGCAATCAGGTCTACAGACGCGAATCTGCTGCGCCGAGAAGTCTCGTCGTCTGGCAGAACTTGTCACACAGACGTTCCGGTTCGCCCTGGGGAATCTGAGTACGCTCGGTCTCAAAGGAGAGGCCGTACTCGCGTGCCGGAAGGAAATACTCGAAATAGCCGTTGGTGTAACCGCAAACTATTCCCTCGACCGGACATTCGCGCTTCATGCGAATACCCAGGTCGCTGCCGAGCTCACTCGGGAACACAAAGAGATGCAGGCCGCCCAAACTGATGACGGCACACTTAAGCGTGAGCGAAAAGTCGTCATGGGCAACGGTGTGATAGAACGTCTGAGGCTCGATGCGGTCAAGAACGACCTCGCGATCGAGCTTGATCTGGGAAATCGCCTCGGCAAGACCGGTCGAAACACGCTCAACCTCGGGAATGCCGCGTCCCTGGCGAAAATTGCGGTCGCTACAGTCGCCAGCAGCACCGACGACCATGGCCGGATAGTAACCAAGACTCTGAGCGAGCTTTTTGCCGGTAAGACCGGCGAGTTCGCTCGTGAGCTCCGTGCAGTCGGGTCCGACACAGGCAGAATGCACCGCCCAGTTCACAAAGCCCGCAAACGATTTGCCTTCGTCATCGAAGAACGACACCACGATAACCTCATTGTCGGCAAGCTCTCCGGGAATGATGCGGTTGTCGTAGAAACCGGTGATGACTTTTTTGCCCATGCGGCAGGTCGCAGGTCGCACGTTGGCGCGGCACTCTTCGAAGCATTGACAGATGGTATCGAGGAACCAGCGATAGTAGTCCTCGTTGAATTTTCCCGTCCACCAGCTGCGATGGTAGGCGACGATCGAAGTGTGGTCGTGCGTCGCGGAGAGCAGAACGCAATCACGGTCGATTCCGTAGCGCTCGGCGAGCATCGTCTTAACCTCCTCGGCCATGCTCTCCTCAAACTCGAGAACATCGGCGTTGAAGAGAAAAACTTCGCGGTCGTCCTGTTGGAAAAGAATCGCGTTGGCGAAGACGTCGTCATGGACGCCTGTCGCAGGCTCCAGACGGTTGGGGAGGTTACGGTATCCGATTAGATAGATGTCGCCTTGCGGGGTAATCTTGCGGCGTGCATGTCCGATATTCATGCAAGTTCTCCTTTTTGTCGCGCCGCGTTTAAAGCGGCAAGGATGGTTTGGAGGAGGCGCTCATGGGAACCGGCGGCAAAGCCGGAGTTCATGGCCTCATAGGTGATTTTCTCGTACGCATCGGGGGCCGGCAGATACTTCTGCCCTCCGTTGACAAGCGTGGCGAAGAGCACGGGGCAGAATCGGGCGGCGCGCACGGCGGCGCCAAACGAGCTCGAAACCTCGGGCTGGATACCAACGAACTCGGCATTTCCCAGCCGAAGTAAATAGACCCTCGTACGCTGTTCGCCCGCCGCATGAAACTCATAAGTTCGATGCGGGGCCAATGAGCAGAAGTCGGCGCGCGTCTGGGCGGGCAAAAGGACGTCGACCGTGCGAGCATCGACGCCGATGGCATCGTCCTCACGCGCCGCACGGACGGCCTCAATCAACGCATCGCTCAGAACGCGACCCTGTCGATGCAGCATGCGATATCCACTCTCGTGAGCATCTAACGTTTGCTTCGCCCCGGTCGAATCAAACGCAACGGTCACGGCGCGCTCCGCCGGACTCTGATCCCCCGCGGCACCGGGCAGCAGCAACACAACTCCGCCCAATTCGCGCTCGAGAGCCATGGCGGCAAAGCCAAAGAGGTCCCCGCTCACCACGCGCTTCCCTTGAGAATCGTGCGATCCGTCGAGCACGGAAGACTGGACATCAGCCGTCGCAAGCATGGCAACGAGCCCGCCCTCAGCATCCCTCGCGACAAGTACGGGCATCGCGTGGTCGGCAAACCCCTTGGGGTCTACTCCCAGCCACCAGCCGGCCGGCGTCTCAATGTCGCGGTTAACGTTCACAGGACAGTGGCCCTCCGCCGAGGCGAGCGTGACAGAGCGAATGCCCGCAACCGCCTGCTCAACAGCCGCGCGTGTCGCGGCGATGAGCGCGGCACGATAGCGCTCATTTCGATCGCGGGCATCGGTGTCGGCCAGATGCCCAGGGGTGCGCACGTGAGGCGCAGAAAACGTGTGGGTCGGGACCACCCAAGAAAAGGCGCCGTCGCAATTGGAGACATCCTTGACAACCTCACGCAGATCGGCGAGTAGGGCCGGAGCGATCGAGGTAACCTCAAGTGAAAGGATGCAAGCGCGCCGCCCCATCCCTTCGACCACGAAGGCACGGACAAAGATTTCATGACGGAGTGCGTCGAAACCGTCGAACGGCAATACGTCCTCTAAGTTAATGGCCACCCGGGCGGCTCCGGCCTTCATCTCTCCCTTATCCATGGCGAACGCCCTCCTTTATCTGTCGCTCACTCGATGCCGTACAGGCGCTGTGCCGTGCCGCCAAGCATAAGGTCCTTGTCCGTATCACTTAAATCTGTAGCGCGGACGCAGGCGACACCCTCTGTTAGCCACTCGCGTTTAACGGGATAACTCGTACCAAAGACAATATGGTCTGCACCAAGGACTTCAACCGCACAGGCAAGAAGCGTCTCGCCCCAGGGCTGGGCATGGGACATGTCGAAATAAACGTTGTTCTCAAGACGCTTGGAGACCGTCTCGGTATCGGTCTGGAAGCGACCCGAGGCATCTGGACGCTTGGGACCGTGCGGCAGCAGCATCTCCTTAAACGCAAAATAAGCGCCACCGAGCATGGAGTGGACCATCTTGACGTTGGGATAACGCTCGAAGAAGTCGCTGAAGATTTCACGACCGATCACCGTGGTCTGGTCGACGCAACGGCCGTAGGAGCGACGCAGGTTGTCGTATGCGAGCAGCGACGTATGCTCGACCGGTACGGGCACATGGTGCACGTAAACGGTGACGCTGCGTTCGTTCAGTCGCTCAAAAAAGCCCGAAAAGATCGGATCGTCAAGATAGCGCTTGCCGTAGTGGGCGCAGAGTTGCACGCCCGCGAAACCCTCGTCGAGCCTGCGATCGAGTTCCTCAAGGTTCGCCTCGGTGCCAAAGGGAGGCACGGCGACAAGTGGTATCAAGCGACCGTTCGACGCTTTTGCGTCAGCGGCCATACCGTCGTTGAAGCGCCGGCACATCTCGAGTGACATCCACTCATGGCAGCCGGGGAGTTTGAGAATCGCTTTATCGACCCCCGCCTCGTCCATGTCTGCCAGACGCTTCTCAAGGGTGTAGTCTCCCTCGATATAGTTAAGGCCCGGGAAGCCAGCGGGCTTTTCGATCACAATCTGTCGCTTGCCCGTGGGGCTTACGGTCAGATAGCCCTCGGTGTCGTAAGCGCGGGGCACCTCGGCCAAAAACTGTTCACAGAGTGTCTCGTCATGGAAGATGCGCTCGTCAAACCAGTAGGAATTTGCATCGATAATCATTGGTGGGGACCGCCTTTCATCTTGTCGAGAACATTCTAAAAAAGCGGACACACGGACATCAATTCCAGTTGAAGCACACTGTATTCCATTTTGGAATACAGTTTTCCGTTCACACGCGAACCCCACTCACCCAAACGATCGAGACGCCGACAACGCGAGCTTTAACAGAAAACGGGCGACCCGAATCTGTTACGGGCCGCCCGTTAAATGACAGACTATCTCTGTCGTTATGATTGACGGTAATGGTCAAAGAAATCGGCGAGGTCTTCGAGGGACTCTTTGAGCACTTCCATGCGCGGCAGGTACACGATACGGAAGTGGTCGGGCTCAGCCCAGTTAAAGCCGCCGCCGCGCGTGATCAGGATCTTCTTCTCGTGCAGCAGGTCAAGGGCGAACTGCTCGTCATCGGTAATGTTGAACTTCTTCACATCCATCTTGGGGAAGATGTAGAACGCCGCACGCGGCTTAACCACCGAGATGCCGTCAATCTTGTTGAGCGCCTCATACACAAAGTTGCGCTGCTCGTAGACACGGCCGCCGGGGCGGATGTAGTCGTTGACGGACTGATGGCCACCGAGCGCCGTCTGAACGATCGACTGAGCCGGCACGTTGGAGCACAGGCGCATGTTGGAGAGCATGTTGATGCCCATGATGAAGTCGCTCATGCAGCGCTGGTTGCCCGAAAGCACCATCCAGCCAATACGATAGCCCGCGATCATGTGCGACTTGGACAGACCGCTAAAGGTGACGCAGGGCAGATCGGGAGCGAGCGAGGCAATCGAGACGTGCTCGTAGCCGTCCATGCACAGGCGGTCGTAGATCTCATCAGCAAAGATCATCAGCTGATGCCTGCGTGCAACCTCGACGATGCCCTCGAGCACCTCGCGCGGGTAGACCGAGCCCGTGGGGTTGTTGGGGTTGATGATAACGAGGGCTTTGGTCGCGCTCGTGATCTTGGACTCCATATCCTCCAGGTCGGGATACCAATCCGCCTGCTCATCGCACAGATAGTGCACAGGATGACCGCCGGCAAGGGTTGCGCACGCCGTCCAGAGCGGATAGTCGGGGCTGGGGATCAGAATCTCGTCGCCATTGTCGAGCAGCGCGTTCATCGAAAGCTGAATGAGCTCGGACACGCCGTTGCCCGTGTAGATATGCTCCATCTGAACGTTGGGCAAGCCCTTGATCTGCGAATACTGCATGATCGCCTTGCGCGCGGAGAACAGGCCACGCGAGTTGGAATAGCCTTCGCAGTCGGGCAGCTGCTGGCGCATGTCCTTGATGACCTCATCGGGCGTGCGGAAACCGAAGGGCGCCGGGTTGCCGATATTGAGCTTGAGGATGCGCTCGCCCTCGTCCTCCATACGGGCGGCCTCGTCGACGACGGGACCGCGCACGTCATACAGGACGTTATCGAGCTTGGTGGATTTAGAAAAAGTACGCATGGTGGTGCTCCTTGCAATTTGAGCTGAGGGATGGGGTTCGGGCTTGGAATCGTTGCGGGGTGATGATGCCTCGCCTTGATCGGCGTCGCCGGCAAGCAGCCAGGTAACATCGACCTCCAAAATACGGGCGAGCAGCTCAGCCACATCGCGCCGCGGAATCGTCTTGCCGCTCACATATTGGCTCATCTGACTCTTGCCGAGTTTTTTGCCGAGCATCTCCGATGCGCGGATCACGTCCGACTGGCGAACGTCGCGATCGGACATAGCCTGTCGCAGACGATCGCTAAACGTCTCTTGGGCCACTAGAACCTCCTTGCTGGCAAAGTTCAATTTATACAACACGAATTGAACCTGAGTTCAATTTAGGCAGCAGTATAACGCCGTGCTATTTCGAAAAGTTCAATTTCAAAAATAAATAAAATGAGCAAGACCTCGAGATTTATCCCAAGGCGATAACGACGTGCACGCATTTAGAGGTATTCGAGGAAACGAGCGGCGGCAAGCGAAACATCGGCCGTTCGATATATGGCGTTGATCTGCCGATGGGGATGCCCTTCGAGCGGACGCACAGCAACATCGAACTGGCAGCGACGCAAGATGAGCGCGGGAAGAATGCTCACGCCCAGGCCATCCTCGACCATAGCCATAATCGCATAGTCATCCCAAGTCGACAGTTTTGAGCGCACCGCCAGCCCCGCCCGACGGAATAGCGGCGTAATCTCGTCATCAGTGCCGCGTTCTAGCAGAATAAACTGCTCGTTGGCTAAATCGGCAAGAGAAACGACCTCCGCCGTGGCAAGCGAGGAGTCCGCTGGCACCACGGCCATCAACTCGTCTTGCACCAACGGTCGCGACGCCATGCCGGCGCCGCGTGGCTCGCGCGGAATAAAGCCCAGGTCGCAGCGGCCTTCCGCCACCCATTGCTCAATCTCGGAGTAATCACCCATCAGCAGCTCGTAATCGACATCCGGGTGATCAGCGCGAAAGCGCGCAATCACCGGCGGCAGTACATGGGTCGCCACACTCGAAAACGTACCAATGCAGATCTTGCCGCGCATGAGCCCACGCATCTCGTCCACGTGTCGCTGCAGGCGGCCAAACTCCTCGCAGAGTGCCTCAACCGCCGGCATGATCTGCCGCCCATCGGCAGAAAGCACCACGCCCTCGCGGCTGCGGTCGAGCACCTTAAAACCCCAATCGGTCTCAAGGTCGCCTACCATGCGACTCACGCCCGACTGCGAATAGCTCAGCCGCTCTGCAGCGCGCGTAAAGCTGCCAGCACGCACCGTCTCGAGCAGCACTCGCATCTTTTGAATATTCGTTTCCACGACACCCCTCCACCTTTACATGAGTTTTTGTCATGTTATCCATGCATTATATTCGCTTTTCTTCTAAAGCCACCTCACCCATAGTGAACATGCTCGGATATAGAGGGGATGTCAGCACATGAACAACGGACTGTTTACGTACTTAGCAGCATTGCTATTGTTTGGCTCCAACGGCATCATCGCCGCTGCCATCGCGCTGCCGAGCTCCGATATCGTACTGTTGCGCACGTTTTTGGGCGCTCTCACCCTTGCCGCCATCCTCTTCATAACCAAGCGCCATAACCTGCAGGCTCCGTCTCGCCCCCGCGAGGCCGCAGCGCTCATCGTCTCGGGCGCTGCGCTGGGCGCCAGCTGGATTTTCCTGTTCCGCGCCTATCAGACGATCGGCGTTGGTATCTCCTCGCTGTTGTATTACTGTGGCCCCATCATCGTTATGGCCCTCTCCCCGCTCATTTTTGGCGAAAAGCTGACCGGCAGCAAAATCGCCGGCTTTATCGCCGTCGCCTGCGGTGCTTTTCTCATTGCGGCACAAGGTCTAGGCGGCAATATGCCCATTGCGGGTATTGCCTGCGGCATCGTCTCGGCCTTCTGCTACGCATTGATGGTCATCGCTAGCAAGGGTGCGCCACACATCGAAGGCCTCGAGAACTCCACGCTCCAGGTGAGCGCCGCCTTTGTGACCGCGCTGGCCCTCACGCTCATCACGCAGGGCGCTCCCTCATTCCTGTCCGCCGGCGTCGCCGCCAGTATTGATTGGCGCGCCGTCGCTATGCTCGGCGTCGTCAACACCGGCATTGGTTGCCTGCTCTACTTTAGCGCCGTCGCCAAGCTGCCCGTCCAGACCGTCGCCGTCGTCGGCTACCTCGAGCCGCTTTCGGCGGTCGTGTTCTCGGCCGCCCTTTTGGGTGAAGCCATAACACCGGTCCGCCTGATGGGCGCCGCGCTTATCATCGGCGGCGCGATTTTTTGCGAACTCGCCGGCAAACGCGCAAACGCCAAGGCTGGCATCGCCCAGATAGCACGTGCTTAAAAGCCCCTGCTTTGAAATGCTACCTGCGTAGATAAATAATCCCCAGCTGAGGATTATTGTCTAAAATAACCCGATGTGCCAAACTGCTCTTGTATGTATAAAGACGGCATAAAGTTTTTGTCCTAGACAGATAACCGGATGTCTAAGGGAGTCCTCGTGGCACACAACAAACTGGAGGCAAACCTCCAAGACCAGCGCGGGCAAGGCGGGCACGGAGCCATCCCCCTCTCCGCTGGCATGCTGCTCGTAACGCTCGGCGTCGTCTATGGCGACATCGGCACGAGCCCTATGTACACCATGAAATCGATCGTCGCCAACAACGGCGGCATCGGCACCGTCAGCGAGGATATGATTCTGGGCGCACTTTCGCTCGTCATCTGGACCATGACGCTCGTGACCACGGTCAAGTACGTGGTTATCGCCATGAAGGCCGATAACCACAACGAAGGCGGCATCTTCGCCCTGTTCAGTCTCGTGCGCAAGGTGGCACCGTGGCTGATCCTTCCCGCCATGATCGGCGGCGCGGCGCTGCTCGCCGACGGCATCCTCACCCCCGCGGTCACGGTCACCACGGCCATTGAGGGCCTGCGCACCATCGAGTGGGGTCACGCGCTTTTGGGTGACGGGCAAACCAACGTCATCATTATTACCATCATCATTATCTGCGGGCTGTTTGCCATGCAGCGCGCCGGCACCTCGTCGATCGGCAAGCTGTTCGGCCCGCTCATGACACTATGGTTCCTGTTCTTGGCAGGCGCTGGCCTGTTCAACATGCTCGGCAACCTGTCCATCCTACGCGCGCTCAACCCCATCCGCGGCATCATGTTTCTGTTCTCGCCCATCAACCACTCGGGCATTATGGTGCTCGGCTTTGTCTTCCTATCGACAACCGGTGCCGAGGCGCTCTATTCGGACATGGGTCACGTGGGCAAGGCAAACATCTATGCATCCTGGCCGTTTGTTAAGGCGGCCCTTATCCTCAACTATCTGGGTCAGGGAGCTTGGCTGCTCGCCAATAACTCCAACCCCCAGATGCTTGCGATGGATATCGTCAACCCGTTCTATATGATGCTCCCCGAGCCCCTGCGCCCCTTTGCCATCGTGCTTTCGGCCGTAGCGGCCATCATCGCCTCGCAGGCGCTCATCACCGGCTCGTTCTCGCTGGTATCCGAGGCAACCCGTCTCAATCTCATGCCGCACCTGCGCATCCACTACCCCAGCGACACCAAGGGTCAGCTCTATATTCCACTCGTCAACAACATCATGTGGGTCGGCTGCATCTTCATTGTGCTGCTGTTCCAGAACTCCGAGCGCATGGAGAGCGCCTATGGCCTCGCCATTACCGTGACCATGCTTATGACCACCACGCTGCTGACGAGCTATATCGCCGGCATCCTCAAGCACAAGCTGGGCGCCTGCGTCTTCGCCCTGCTCTTCGGTGCCATTGAGCTGTGCTTCTTCGCCTCGTGCCTCACCATGTTCTTTGACGGCGGCTACGTAATGATCTTCTTGGCCTCGCTGCTGTTTGGCCTTATGTACGTGTGGCGCCGCGGCACCGCCATCGAGCGCACGCAGACGATCCTGCTGCCCGTCTCCAAGTACATTGACCAGCTCAACCGCCTGCGCAACGACGAGACCTACCCCGTGCTCGCCGACAATCTGGTGTTCCTCACCAACAGCCCCGACCCGCTCACGCTCGACCGCGACGTGCTCTATTCCATCTTGGATAAGCATCCCAAGCGCGCCAAGGCATACTGGTTCATCAACGTGCACGTTACCGACGAGCCCTATACGCACGAGTATTCCGTCGAGACCTTTGGCACAGACTTCCTATTCCGCGTGCGCTTGGACCTGGGCTTTAAGGTCAATCAGCGCGTCAACGCCTACCTACGCCAGATCGTTGGCGACCTGATGGCATCGGGTGAGTTGCCGCCGCAGCATCACACCTACTCTATCTACGAGACGCGCGGCAACGTGGGCGACTTCCGTTTTTGTATGCTGCGCAAGATGCTCGCCCCCGAAACGGACATCAACCGCAATGACCACCGCGTGATGGCCATCAAGTACGCCGTCCGCCGCGCCTGCGGAAGCCCGGCACGCTGGTACGGTCTCGAGAACTCGGCCATCATCATCGAGTACGTGCCGCTGTTTGCCCGCATGCGCCCGGCCGTTAAGCTCGTGCGCACCCAAGTGCCGCTCGAGGTTCAGATCGAAGAGGCCGAAGAAATGGAAGTCGACATCTTCTCGGACGACCTGGTCAACGGCAACGAAGCCGGTAAGAATATGAACGTCGATCCCACTGAGCTGCTCGAGAGCGTCGCAGATACGCCCGAACAGCAACTCGACGGACTCGAGAGCACCCAGTTCAACGACGCCAACTTCTAACACGCCACCAGCCATTGACGACAACGGCCTCGCATCTCATAAGAGGTGCGAGGCCGTTTTATGTCGCAACGGACCAGTGAGCTACGAACGGCGCGGCTCGGGAACCACGAGCCTATCGGGGCTCGCGCCCTCGGCATCCATCAGGCTCACGTAGCGAATCGACGGATCCCCATACATCGCGTAGTAATAATTGCCCGTGCGCGCGCTAAAGCATCCGGTGTAGATAGTCTTCTCGAACTTGCCATCGCCCATCCTGGACGCTCCCTCGATCATCACCACGCCCTCGAGCGAGCGGAACATGCGAACGACGTTTTCGGTCTCGCTCTCCTTTTGCGGGTAATTGGCATTGAGGTACGCCGCCTTTACAAAACGGCTCGGCGAATAGCAATCGCCCGGAATGCCGCGCATGCCGGCACCGGCTCCATAGGGCTTAAGCTCGGCGCCACGCCATGTCGCCGTCTGCGGAAAATCGCTTGTGGCGGTGATATAGGTGCGCAGGTTTTCCATGTGCCACGGGAAGGTCGGCTGGTTGGCAAGGGTGTCGACCGGATCGTCGTATACATGCAGGCCGTCAGCCATCATCTCGACCACGATGCTGCGCTGGCTGTCGCCGATAATCCAATGGAGCAGCGACACGCCCAGCCCCTCTCCTGCAGATTTGGCGACAATCACCGTATCGCGCAGCGCAGCCTCGACCTTGTCGACCGTCGAGAACGTCGCTGCCACCCACAGGGGAAACTCATAGGCCGCGATATTGGTCTTTCCATCAACCGGGCCCTCGGCATACTCGGCATAGCCGGGAAAGTTGAGCCCCGCCACAGCCAGACCCGCATCGTTACCACAGTCGAAAAACATAGGGTAGTTCTTGTAATCGATGCACATACCGATCACCGCGTGTGCCGCTGTCGCGTCGTCGATAAACGAATACGGAATATGAAACCCGCGCGGCATCACGCGAACCTGTTGACCGTAGTCAAAGCTCCAGTCGAGGTTGCGGCCTAGATACATGTGGCCAGAATTATCGGTAAATCGAATGCTCGTGCACATAGCGCCTCCTAGCTCAATATTCTTACTAAGGTCATTGTCACCAAACAAAGGAGCGCTAAACAAAAAAGTCCGGACATGACAACAATGTCATACCCGGACTAAAAACGACGAGGTGCGGTGCTTTGGTCCCCTTAGACCAACTTTCCAAGACAGTGATCGATCATATGCTGGATCATTTGTGCCTCAAAGCCCGCGTAGTCGCGGCGGCACTCCTTCATCTTGCCGTCGACGATCTGGTCAAAGGCAACCTTGCACTTGATGTAGCGCGTGGACTTGGTGACCTCCTCGTGCGTCAGGCAGCTCTCCTCCATCTTGCTGGCGCCCAGGCCAAACACCAGACGGGGGTTGTAGAGCACGTGGGGCTCGCCGGCATCGTCCAGGTAGACGCAGACCTTCTTGGTAACGCCAATCTGATTGGCGGCCAAGCAGCCGGCATCATCGAGCGACTTGATGGTATCAATCAGATCCTGAGCGACCGATTCGTCCTCGACAGTCGCAACCTCGCAACGCTGAGACAGGATAGCCTCGTCGCGGCAGAGCTCTTTAATCATACGTTCCTCCATAGGGGTCGTTGTAACCGCTTAAGTATACGGTACCTACACAATTTCATGCGAAAGATACCGCCCGTCCGTTACAAACCGCCGAACATCAACATGTGAGGAACACCAACTTCACAAAGACGATATAGTAAGTGAGTTCGTGTCAATCGGCCTAAACTCGGGGCCGAACAAGGAAAGGGTATGCATGGACGAACTTTTTCACGTCAGTGAGCGCAAGTCCACAATCGGGACCGAACTTCGCGCTGGACTGACAACATTCCTGGCGATGGCCTACATCATCGCCGTCAACCCCGCAGTGCTCTCGGGCGCTGGCATCGATGCGGGAGCGCTCGCCTGCGCCACCTGCCTGGGCGCCGGCATCATGACCATCTGCATGGGCATCTTCGCCAACCGCCCGCTCGCCTGTGCGTCGGGTCTGGGCATCAACGCCATGATTGCGGGCATCGCCACCACCATGTGCGGCGGCGACTGGCACGTGGCCATGAGCGTTATCTTCCTCGAGGGCGTCGTCATCTTGCTGCTCGTCCTTTGCGGCCTGCGCGAGGCCATCATGGACGCCATCCCCGTGGTCCTGCGCCACGCCATCTCGGTGGGTCTGGGCCTGTTTATCGCCATGATCGGCCTGTGCGACGCCGGCATCATCACCGCTGGCGCCGGTACGCTCGTCGGCCTGGGCGACATCGCCTCCCCCACCTTTATCGTCGGCATCATCTCCATCGTCGTGACGGTTGCCCTGGCTTCCCGCAACGTGCCGGGCTCGCTGCTCATCGGCATCATCGTCGCCGTTATCGCCGGAATCCCGCTGGGCGTCACCCATGCGCCCGAGGGCCTCATCGCACCGCTCGACTTCTCGACCTTCGGCGCCCCGTTTGCCAGCACTGCCGACGGCAACCTTGCCATCGTGAAGGTCCTGACCGACCCGATGCTGCTCGTCGTTGCCTTCTCGCTGCTCATGAGCGACTTCTTCGACACCATGGGCACCGCGATGGCCGTCGCCAAGCAGGGCGAGTTCTTGACCGAGGACGGCAATGTCGAGGACATCCGTCCCATCCTGGTCGTCGACTCCGTGGCCGCTGCTGCCGGTGGCTTTATGGGCGTCTCCTCCATCACTACCTTCGTCGAGTCCACCTCTGGCGCTGCCGACGGTGGTCGCACGGGCCTCACCTCCGTCACCACCGGCGTGCTGTTCATTCTCGCCGCGTTCTTCTCCCCCATCGTCACCATCGTTTCCAGTGCCGCCACCTGCGGTGCTCTGGTCTACGTCGGCTACCTCATGATGAGCGAGGCCTCCGAGATCGACTGGTCCGACGTGTCGCAGGGCTTCCCGGCGTTCATGATTGTCGCCGGCGTGCCCTTCACCTACTCCATCTCCGCCGGCATTGGCCTGGGCTTTATCGCCTACGTGATCGTCGCGCTCTTTAAGGGCGAGGCCTCCAAGATCAAGCCGCTCATGTGGATCGCAGCCCTTGCCTTCCTCGTCTACTTCTTCGTAGCGTAACAGCATAGTCTGCTAAAGCAAAACAACAAGGCGCGGAGTCGCATCGAGCGGCTCCGCGCTTTTCTTTTAAAGCCAGGCAACGCACGGACGCGCGATGTATTGCTTCCCGAGTTTTGGACATTTTGCCCTCCAAACGGCACTACCGCCGGCTACATCCTGCAGATATGCTGGGCGTAATCGCATAGGCCCTATGAGGATGGGAGTAGCCATGGCCGCCTTGTTCACGACCCCCAAGCGCAATGACAAAACCTCTGGAGCCCATTTTGTCGAGCCCGACGTTCGCCGTCGCATAGGACTCGCGCACAGCAGCTGGCGCCGCGTGACGCGCCGCATCGTCGTGGGTGCCGTGTGCGCGCTTACGGTAAGCTCGCTGCTCATGCCGAGCGTCTCGCTCGCGGCGGAGTGGGTGGACGTCGATGGCGTCCGCCACGAAGCGGCCGCGGGGCCCGCGGGAGACGCCGCCGGCACCTGGTCATGGGACGGCGCCGATGATATGAAGCTCAACGGCTACAACGGCGGTGCGATCGAGGCAGCGGGCAAGCTCAACGTGAGCTACGAGGGCAACAACACCGTCACTAACGACGACGGCCGCGGCATCAAGGTTAAGGATGGCGCGAACGAGAACGCCGAGCTTAATATTCAGGGCGACGCGTCCAGCACGCTCAACGTGGCATCTTCTCGTGACGCCATCACTTCCGTCGGCAACATCAACATCGACGGCGCTGGCACTGTCAACGCCACGAGCACCGAGCACGATGCCATCGATGCCGGGGGCGATGTCACCATCAAGGGCTCGGGAAACGTTAACGCCACGGGCGATTCGGATGGCATCAGGGCCGACGGCAACATCACGATCGACAACAGCGGAACCGTCACCGCCAAGGCCACCGAGGATCAGGGTATCGATGCTAACGAGAACCTCATCATAAAGGGCGGCGGCAAGGTAGAGGCAAGCTCTATCAAAGACAATGCGATTTGGGCCGACGGCAACATCGAGATCTCGGATGGCAGCCAGGTCAAGGCAAGTTCCGAGGAAGACGCCGCCATCGACGGTAAAAACAGCCTCACGGTCACGAACGCTTCCCTCAACGCAAGTGGCGTTGGGTATGGCATCTATGTCTACAAGGGCATCACGCTCGATGGCGCGACCGTGACGGCCCGCGCAAGCTCAGATGGCGGGGAAGTCAGCGCACTCTTCACCGATGAGGACGACATCGTCATCAAGAACGGCTCGACTGTGGATGCGCTCGCAGAAGGCAGGTTCTCGGTTGCAATCTCCACCAGTAATTTCTACTCCGGCGAAGCGGGTGGCCATATCTACATCAGCGACTCCGTTGTCAAGGCCATAGCCCGCTATGCCGAGACCGGCGGCGACGGCCCCGACCACTACAGTGCAGGCCAGGATGGCGAAACTAACCCTCAGCCCCGAGGCATGAACATCGGCATCTTTGCTCAGACCAAGGAGGGCATCACGCCCGCAACCATTTCGATTCTCCGCAGCAAGGTCACGGCCGAGGGAGACACGGCGGCAATCTTCGCCCTTGCCATGAGCGCGGATGGTAAGGCGATTGGCACCATCGAAATCGAAGGAGCCACCATCCAGACGCCTGAAGGCGGCAAGATCATTGGCTATCGCAACAAGGAAGAACTCGATGACGGCATCTTCTACGTGGTGGGTCAAACCATCGGCACGGGCGACGCTGTGATCGACTCCCCCTATAACGAAGCTGTCGCCAAGAGCACGGTCATCGCGCCTCCCGAAGAGACCAAACCCGGGGAAAAGCCCGGCGAGACCAAGCCGGGTTCCAAGTCTAAGAGCGCGAAGACAACCAAGACCGTTGCAGTTGCAGCCACGGGAGCCAAGATCGCCGGCAAACTCGCAGCGACCGGCGACGCCTCGAGCGCAGCCATCGTGGCAGCCGCCCTTGCGGGAACAGCCGCCATCGCCGCGGGCGCCGTGGTGAGCCGCAAGCGCTCATAGACGCCCTTCATACACGAACCGACACTTTTAAAGCCGCCTAGTCCGCGCACCGTTTAGCAACGCCACCGCCGAGCCCCCCTCCGGCGGTGGCGTTTCCTGTTTGCACTCGTATGGTGCACACGCGAGCGGAGTCGCAACAGGCGGCTCCGCGCTTTGTGATTAATGCCCGACAACGCGTAGGTGCGCAGCTTATTCCTCTTCCGGATTTTGGACATTTTGCCCTCCAAACGGCACTACCGCCGGCAACATCCAGCAGATACGCTGAACCTAGCCGTATAGGCCCTTTGAGAACGGGAGCAACCATGGCAGCCTTGTTCACGACCCCCAAACGCAATGACACTACCGCCGGAACCCATGTTGCCGAACCCGACGTTCGCCGTCGCATAGGACTCGCGCACGGCAGCTGGCGCCGCGTGACGCGCCGCATCGTCGTAGGCGCCGTGTGCGCGCTCACGGCGAGCTCGCTGCTCATGCCGAGCGTCTCGCTCGCGGCGGAATGGGTCAAGGTCGGCGAAACCAAATACAACGCCGGCACTGCGGCGGGCGACGAGACCGGCACCTGGTCGTGGGACGGCGCCGACGACTTGAAGCTCAACAACTATAACGGCGGCGAGATCCAGGCCGCAGGCAAGCTCAACGTGAATTACTCGGGAAACAACATCGTCACTGCCGACTGGATCGAAGGCATCAAGGCTTCTCATGGCAAGAATGAGAACGCCGAGCTCAATATCCAAGGCAACGCGGGCAGCACGCTCAGCGTGACATCTACTGAGGACGCTATCCTCTCCACGGGTAATATCAACATCGACGGAGCCGGATCCGTCAACGCCACGAGCGCTGGATTTGATGCCATCGACGCCGAGGGCGATCTCGCTATCAAAGGTTCGGGCAACGTCAACGCCACGGGCGTATCGGATGGCATCAGGGCAAACGGCAATATCACGATTGACGACAGCGGGGCCGTCACCGCCAGGGCTACCAAGGACAAGGGTATCGGAACCGACAAGAACCTCACCATCAAGGGTGGCGGCACAGTCGAGGCAAGCTCAGCCGATGGTGAGGCCATTTGGAGCGGCGGCAACATCAATATCTCGGACGGCAGCCAGGTCAAGGCGAGCTCCGAGAAAGACGCCGCCGTCGAGGCCAAGGGCAGCCTCGCAGCCACAAACGCCTCCCTCAACGCAAACGGTGTTGAATATGGCGTCTATGCCCACAAGGGCATCACACTCGATCATGCAAACGTGACAGTCCGCGCAAGTAAAGGCAGATACGGTGGCGCCATTGCCCTCTTCACCTACCAAGACGATATCGTCGTCAAGAACGGCTCCACCGTGGACGCGTTTGCGGAAGGCGAGGTTTCGGCTGCATTCTCCACCAGAAACGATCGACCCAACGAGGAGGGTGGCCACATCTACATCAGCGACTCCGTTGTCAAGGCCATAGCCCGCTATGTCGAGAACGGCGACGGCCCCATCCCCTACAGCGAAAACCAAGATGGTGAGACGAGCCCCGAGCCCCAAGGCGAGAACATCGGCATCATCGCCCAGACCAGCGAGGGCGTCACACCCGCAGTCATCTCGATCATCCGCAGCAAGGTAACGGCCGAAGGAGATACAGCGGCAATCTTTGCCCGTGCCATGAGCGCTGACGGCAAGACAATCGGCACCATCAAGATTGAGAACGCCGCCATCCAGACGCCCGAAGGCGGCAAGGTCATTGACTATCGCAAGCTCCGTGACGGCATCTACGAGGCAGGCCAAGCCATCGGCACGGGCGACGCTGTGATCGACTCCCCCTATAACGAAGCTGTCGCCAAGAGCATGGTCATCGCACCTCCCGAGGTAGCCAAGCCGGAAGACCCCAAGCCCGACGAGACCAAGCCCGCAGAAAGCAAGCCCGCGGAGTCCAAGCAGAACCCCAAGCCTGAGGGCTCAAAGCCGACCAAGGCCGTTGCGGCTTCAATCACGAAAGCCAAGACTACCGGCGTGCTCGCGGCAACCGGCGACACCTCGGGTGCGGCCATCGTGGCAACCGTCCTTGCGGGAACAGCCGCTATCGCCGCAGGCACCATGGCGAGCCGCAAGCGCTCTTAGACGCCTCTGCGCACATGGCAGCTCCCGCGAAGGCCCCGAGTCCCAGCACCGTTTAACAACGCCACCGCCGAGCTCCCCTCCGGCGGTGGCGTTTTCCATATGCGTCCGCAGGGTATGCACGAGATTGTCTTTGGTCTAGCCCAACCTGCATGAGCCGGCGTGCGACAATGGGGGCCGTCGATATCACAACGCCGAGAGAAGCCCGTCATGGAAGCGCATCAAAAGCAGATAACCGTTCATGCACAGCATGCCGAAAGCGCACCAGTCATCTATCTTCCCGTGGTCATGGGCGACGGCACGGAGGTTTATGAACGCTGCCGAGAGCTCAACTGCCCGCCCTTCACGCTTGTCGGCATTGGCAGCCTCAACTGGAATCGCGAGCTGAGCCCCTGGGGATGCGACGGAACCGTGCGCGATGCCGAGCCCTTTGGCGGTCAGGCATCCGGATTTCTCGATGAGCTGTTGAACTGGATAATCCCAGAGGCCGAGTCGTCGCTTCCTCAGCCGCCCACCTGGCGCGGCATTGCCGGCTACTCGCTCGCGGGCCTCTTCGCGCTCTGGTCCCTCTGGCAAACCGACGCCTTTAGCCGCGCCGCAAGCGCATCGGGGTCGTTGTGGTTTCCCGACTTTGTCGATCGCGCCAGCACGGCCCCTTTTGCCGGCAACCCACAGGCCGTCTATCTGTCACTCGGCAAAAAGGAAACCAAGACGCCCAACCGCATGATGCGGCACGTGCTCGACGATACGCGCGCGATGGAAGAGCTGTTTATCGAGCGTGACATTCCAACAATGCTGGAGCTCAACCCCGGCAACCACTTTGCCCAAACCGACCTGCGCATGGCGCGCGGCATCCACTGGGTTCTTGCGCACTAAAAAGCCGGCCATGCGCATCGGACGCATGGCCGGCTTTTTTAACTGATTTGGACACAGCCGCTATTCGGTGGACTCCTCGAGCTCGGAGACATCAAACTCAAAGTCGTTACCCGGCAGAATCGCGTTGAGCACGATACCCACCAGCGAGCCCACGGCAAGGCCGGAAAGCGAAATCGTCACGCCGCCCAGCTCCAGCACGATGGCACCGGCGGTGCTATAGGCAATGCCGAGCGAAAGCACGAGCACCAGAGCTGCCACCAGCACGTTGCGGTTGTTCTGGAAATCGACCTGGTTTTCGATAAGGTTGCGTACGCCCACGGCACTGATCATGCCATAGAGCACGAGCGACACGCCGCCGATTACACACGCCGGCATGGCCGCAATGACGGCCGCGAACTTGGGGCAGAACGAAAGCACGATGGCGCAGCACGCGGCAATGCGAATCACGCGCGGGTCGAACACACGCGTCAGAGCAAGCACGCCGGTGTTCTCGCCATAGGTAGTGTTGGCCGGAGCACCAAAGAGCGAAGCCAGAATCGTGGCAAGGCCATCGCCGAGCAGCGTGCGATGCAGGCCGGGATCGGCGATGTAGTTACGCTCGCAAGTGGAGCCAATAGCGGAGATATCACCGATATGCTCGATCATGGTTGCGAAGGCCAGCGGCATGATAGTGATGATGGCCGTCGTGGCGAGGCCGCTATCAAACTGCGGCCCAAAGAGTGCAAACACTGTGTTGTCCCACACGACGGGCAAGCCAACCCAGGGAGCGGCGGCAACGCCCGAAAAATCGACCTCGCCCAGCGCGGTCGCAACGGCATAGCTCACCACAACGCCCAGCAAAATCGGCACAATCTTGACCATGCCGCGACCCCAAATATTGCAGATGACGATTACGGCGACGGCAACCACGGCAACGAGCCAGTTGGTCTGGCAGTTGGCAATAGCGGAGCTTGCCAGGATCAGACCGATCGAAATGACGATGGGGCCCGTCACCACCGGCGGGAAGAAGCGCATGACGCGCTTGGCACCAAACGCACGGAAGAGCGCCGCGAGCACCGGATAGAGCAATCCGGCGCAGGCAACGCCCAGACAAGCGTAAGGCAATAGCTCGGCCTCGCCGTTGGGTGCAATGGCAGCATAACCGGCAATAAAGGCAAACGATGAGCCCAAGAATGCGGGGACCTTACCGCGCGACAGGAAATGGAACAGCAGCGTGCCCAAGCCGGCAAACAAAAGCGTTGCCGAAACCGAGAGACCAGTGAGCACGGGCACCAGCACCGTGGCACCAAACATGGCAAACAGGTGCTGTAGGCCGAGCAGAAACATGCGCGGGCGGCCGAGCGACGATGCGTCGTAGATGGCATCGCTGACGGCGGGCGTCGAGGACTGGGACATGGATGTCCTTTCGAATGGAAGGGCGATCAGGCATATCGGATAACCTGCCCGAACGATACGATCCGAACCATTGTACGCGATACGCCACGTCTCGCACGCGCCGCCACCTGCAAACGCTAGCGCTATTTCCAAACGCGCTCGGCAATGCGCTTGACCAGCGCGATCTTTGCCCACTGTTCGTCCTCAGTCAGCTTGTTGCCAATCTCGCAGCTGGCAAAGCCACACTGGGGCGACAGGTACAGGTTCTCGAGCGGCACGTACTTTGCGGCTTCGCGGATGCGCTCGACGATAACATCCTCGTTCTCGAGCTCTGCCGCCTTGGTGGTTACCAAGCCCAGCACGACCTTCTTGCCCGGGGCAACGTACTTGAGCGGCTCAAAACCACCGGCGCGCGGCGTGTCGAACTCCAGATAGAAAGCGTCGACGTCCTCATGCGCAAACAGATATGGAGCGATGGGATCGTAGCCGCCTTCAAAAGCGTAGGTGGAGTGGTAGTTGCCGCGGCATACATGCGTGTTGATGACCAAATCGTCGGGCTTGCCCGCGATGGCAGCATTGTTGAGCGCCACGCCCAGCTCGCTCACCTTTTGCAGGTCAACCGGACTCATACCGGTCTTGGACACAAAGTCGGTATCGCAATAGATGCCCCAGGTGCAGTCATCAAATTGAATGTTGCGGCAGCCTGCGGCATACAGGTCGGCAATCACGGTGCGATATACTGCGGCGATGGCATCGGCGAGCTCTTCGTCGGTCTTGTAGACGGCGCGCAGGCTCTCCTGCTGGCCATCGCAGCGATCGAGCGTGACCTCAGAGAACGTCTGGATCGGCGCCGGAATGGTTTGCCGTGCGACCTGGCCCTCCCCCTCGAGCGCCTTGACAAATTTAAAGTGCTCGACGAACGGATGATTCTCGCCGCTAATGGAACCGGTTACCACGGCGGTGTCGGCGGTAGTCTCCTCATCGTGGAACATATAGCCCGTACGCGAGGTGCGACGCTCGACGCCGTTCAGCCCCCACATAAAATCGAGGTGCCAGTAGCTGCGGCGGAACTCGCCATCGGTAATCACCTGCAGGCCGGCAGCCTTCTGCTTGGCCACTAAGTCGCGGATGGCCTCGTCCTCGACGGCCTTAAGGCCGGAAGCGTCGAGTTTACCCGCGACATAGGCGGCACGGGCGTCCTTTACAGCCTGCGGACGAAGAAAACTGCCGACGATATCGGCACGAAACGGCGCGTTCGGTTGAATCGAAGTGCTCATAGATATCTCCCTTTGCATTGGTTGCTTTACTGGGACAGAGTATGAGCGCTCATATGGACATCGTAAAATATATGTTTATAACAGTTTGATATAGATGCTTCCTATATCAGTTTGGACTGCCATAAAGAGATTTGACCCGTGCAGAACGCAGCAGTCTAGATGTGCTGACGAATCGCTTCGATATAGGCCTGCCCGTAGCGCGTAAGTGTCGTGTTCTTGCGCGTGATGATGCCGATCTCCATGTACTCGTCTACATCGAGCGGAATGGAGATAATGCCGGGGCCGTTAAGTTCATGGCTGATCACGCCCGAACAAACCGTGTAGCCGTTAAGGCCCATGGCCAGATTGAACAACGTCGCACGGTCGCGCACGCGGATATTCTTGCGGCGCTCAAAGGTCGAGGTCAGCTCCTCGGAATAGTAAAACGAGTTGTAGCTGCCCTGCTCATAGGACAGGAACGGGTAGTCCTCGAGATCTTCGAGCGTCACGCTGGCGTGGTCCGCCAGTGGATGGTCGGCGCATACAAAGACATGCGGCGTGGCGCAGAAGAGCCCCTCGAATACGAGTTCGTTGGCGGCGAGCATGCGCTCGATGACCTCGCGGTTATGCTCGGATAAGTACAGGATGCCCAGTTCACTTTTCATATGCGCGACGTCCTCGATAATCTCGTGAGTCTGTTCCTCGCGCAGAGTAAAGTCGTAACGCGCGGCATCGAACTCGCGGATCACGTCAACAAACGCGTTAACGGCAAAGGAATAATGCTGACAGCTCACACTAAAATGCGGCACCTGCTCGGATGCGCTCTTGTACTTACCCTCGAGCAAATCGGCCTGGTCGAGCACTTGGCGCGCGTAGCCCAAGAAGGTCTCGCCCTCCTCGGACACAATGACGCCCTTGTTGGTGCGCTCAAAGATGTGTACACCCATCTCGTTTTCGAGATCGCGAATTGACGCGGTAATCGAAGGCTGCGACACAAAGAGCCGGCGCGAGGCCTCGGTGATGCTGCCGCATTCGGCAACTTTGACGACATATCTGAGCTGCTGGAGCTTCATGGCTTTCTCCCTAGACGTTCGTGACGTCGAAACCCGTCGCGTCCATCTGACGCATAAACGACGGCATCTCCCCCGTCGCGGCGCAGGCGGCAATCTGATGCAGAGCCCCGGCAACCGCATCATCTGCCGCAGCGCCGATATGCCAGCGCGCGGCAGCCGTGACGGCCTCGTTGGCATTGGCGACTGCAACGGAATTGGGAACGGCATCGATCATGGGCAAATCGTTATCGGAATCGCCGAATACGGCCACCTCGTCGGGCGTCAGGCCCAAAGCGCGCGCCAGCTCCAGCGCAGCACAGCCCTTGTCCCAGCCGGTCGGAAGAACGTCGAACAGGCGCACGCGGTTGTTGGGAAACACGAGCGAGAGCTCCGGCACCTCGGCGGCAACACGCTCGCGCAGCTCGGCGAGCTCCTCGCGCGAACGGGCACTCCAGATATTCGCCTTGTATACCGGGGCATCGTCAACGACAGGGCGACAGGGAGCCTCTTCGCCCTTGAGCCACGCGTTGCCGCCTGACTCCATGGCGCGACGCACACGCTCGGGATCGCTTGTCACGCAATAGGCGTCGTTGTCCCAAAAGTCATCACCCAGACGGTAGACCTTCAAATAGGTATCGTCGGTCTCTTGCTCCAGGTAGTCGGCCAGGCGCATAAGGGCATCGTTATCAGTTGCGCGCGAGGCAACCGCCTCGCCATCGACAAACATCACCTGGCCGTTGCAAAACGCACCGGTCGAGAAGCACTCGGAGCGATTGCGGAACATCCAGCTCATCGCGGACGGCTGGCGACCCGAAACCGGGCCAAAATGCAGGCCCGCCGCCTGCATGGCATGAATGCCCTCGATGGCGCAGTCGCTGGCGCCATCGTGTCCAGCAGGAATCAGCGTATCGTCCATATCGGTCAGCACAAGTTTGATCATAAGGTCCCCTCGGTCATTCTTTATCCCGTCTATTGTAACGACCTGCCAATAAGGGACAGGTTTATCTTGGCAGGTTTTATCTGGGAAAATGCAGCGCCCCTGTTGCCACCTGCCAAAATAAACCTGTCCCATATTGGCAGGTGCGCTAGTATAGGGAACAACAGATTCGATGCGGGAGTGCCGGCGGTGCAAACCACAAGGCTGAGAGGGCATAGGGCCCAATCCTTTGAACCTGTCAGTTAATGCTGGCGTAGGGAGCATGCCGCCTTTACAGGGGCGCTGTCTATGCACAGCGCCCCTTTTCTATGCCAAGGAGGCATGTGCAGTGATTGATTCGGAACAGCTTAAGCAACATATGGTCAAGGCCGTAGAGGAGATTCGAGCCACCAATCCGATGGCCGGCTCCATCACCAACACGGTGACGATCGACTTTGTCGCCAACGCGCAGCTCGCCGTGGGCGGTTCGGCCGCCATGGTCTATCTGCCCGACGAGGGCGAGGCGCTCGTTGCCGGCGGCGGCGCCATCTATCTCAACATGGGCACGCTCTTCCCCATCTACGAGCAGACGATTCCCCGCGCGGCCAAGGCGGCACACGACGCCGGCAAGCCCTGGGTGCTCGATCCGGTGGGTCTGGGCATCGGTAGCCTGCGCACCCAGCTGGTAAACGAGCTCAAGCAGTACAAGCCCGCCATCGTACGCGGCAACGCCTCCGAGATCATCGCACTCTCCGGCCTGTGGGGTCTTGAGGGCGAGTCGGCCGATCTGAGCCGCGTACGTGGTGTCGATACCACCGACACGGTCGACGCCGCCCGCGATGCCGCCGTGGCGCTCGCTCGCTACACCGGCGGCGCCGTTGTGGTCTCGGGCGAAGTCGACCTGATTACCGACGGCACGACCGTGGCCAAATCCCACGGCGGCAGCCCGCTCATGTCCAAGATCACCGGCTGCGGTTGCTCGCAGGGCGGCGTGCTGGCCGTGTACGCCTGTGCTACCGATCCGTTTACGGCAGCAGTCTGCGGCACCGCCGTCTACAACGTTGCCGGCACGCGTGCCGCCGCCGTCGCCGATGCCCCGGCAAGCTTTAAGGTCGCCTTTATCGACGAGCTCTACCGCGCAACCGCCCAGGATATTGCCGACAACCGACTCGAGCTCGAGGAAGCATAAGCCATGTCCGAACCCGCAACAAATGCCGGCATGAACACGCTCGTCGCCGTGGCCATCGCCCCATGCGGCACCGGCGACGAGCTGTCCGCCGAGGTCGCCGAGGTCGTGCGCGTCATTCGCGAGAGCGGCCTTCCCAACCGCACCACCTCGATGTTCACCGAGATCGAGGGCGACTGGGACGAGGTCATGCAGGTCGTGCGCGACGCGACCTTTGTGTTGGCGAGCAAGGGCATCCGCACCGAAGTCGTGCTCAAAGCCGATATTCGACCCGGATTTACCGACACCATGACCGGCAAACTCAAGCGCATGGAAGCACAGATCAAAAAGCAGGAGGAAGCACAATGAGCATCCGCGACAACCTTGATATCTCGGCCTATCTGGTGCTCGGCCCCGAAAACACCCTCGGACGCCCCGTGGGCGATGTGGTGGCCCAGGCGCTCGACGCCGGCTTTACCTGCATTCAGGTGCGCTCCAAGGTGGCAAGCGCCCGCGAGATCATTGCGCTGACCGGCGACGCCGCGCAGGCAATCGCACAGGCTGGCAAGACCGGTCAGGTCGCCTTGCTGATCGATGACCGCCTTGACTGCGTACTCGCCGCACGCGAGCAGGGCATTGCGGTCGACGGCGTGCACGTGGGCCAGAGCGATATTCCCGTCGAGGTCTGTCGCAAGCTGCTGGGCCCCGACGCCATTGTGGGCCTTTCGGCCCGTTGCGAGGAGATGCTCGAGTACGTCAAGACCGCCGACATGAGCCTGGTCGACTACCTGGGCATCGGCCCGCTCCACGAGACCGAAACCAAGCGCGACTGCGGACGTGCGGCCGACGGCTCCATCATCACCAAGAGCTTTGAGGACCTTGCCGCACTCCACGCGGCAAGCCCCGTGCCCATCGTGGTGGGCGGCGGCGTTAAGACGGCCGACTTGCCGCAGCTTAAGGCCACCGGCGTCGACGGCTTCTTTGTGGTAAGCGCCGTCTGCAGCGCCGACGATCCCTACGCCGCGGCCAAGGAGCTTGTCGACACCTGGCAGCAGGCATAAGCATAAGTCGAGCAGCCGATTTGCAGCTTCATATCTTCAGCAATGGAAAGCGCATCCCAGTTTGGACACCCATTCTGGGATGCGCTTTCCATATAGAGGCTTAACGGGAAACCGCATCCCAGTCTGAACGCATATTCCGGGACGAACTTTCCGAAACCCCACCGTTTGGGAAACTGGGGACCTCGGACGTTTTTCCGGACCATGTCCCGGCGCTATGCCGCATGGTACCTCTCCTCGCGATACTCCCTAATGGTCTTCCATCCTAGGTCCTTCTTGAGCTTGCCGTCCCTGTACCACTCGATGTATTCGCCGAGCAGGCGGGAGAACTCGTCGAACGGCACGCCGGTCCAGTCCCTGCCCTCGAAGAAGTCGCACTTGAGCGTGCCGAAGAACCCCTCGGCGCGCGCGTTGTCGGGACTCCGGGCCCTCCTCGACATCGAGCGCACCACCCCGGGGCCGCACGCCTCGCGCCACTCGCGCCCCATGTAGACGGCGCCGCCGTCGGTGTGCACCGTGAGCGGCCGCTCCTCCGTCGGGCCGACTATCCCCACCAGGTCCCTGAGCATGCCGACCATCAGGTCCGAGTCGGCGTGGACCGAGACCCTCCAGCAGATCGGCCAGCCGTCGAAGCAGTCGATCGCCGGCGACAGGTACGCCCTGTACCCGTCGAGCCTGAACTCCGTGACGTCGGTGACCACGAGCAGGCCGGGCGCGGCGGCGTGGAAGTCGTGCGTCCCGTCCCCGCGCAGGGGGACGTTGGCCGGGCGCTCCGCGAGCTCGCCCCGGTAGCTGCGGTACCTCGCCCTCCTGCGCATTTGCGCCGCCTTGCGGGCGACCAGGCCCTCCTCGCGCATGATCCGGCGCACGACCTTCTCGGACGCGACGACGGGGGTCTCGGCGTCCCCGGGCGCGAGCGCGCGCCACGAGACGGGCTCGCCGGGCCCCCTCCTGAGGTCGGCGGTCACGGACTCGGGCCCGTAGGCGCCGCCGCTCGCCTCGAACGACGCGCGCACGCGCTCCCTGAGCGCGGCCTTGGGGTCTGTTAGCGTCAATATATTTTTCACCATTTTCACCAACGTATTTTCGCCAATCGC
>CAUHHV010000002.1 GCA_959606065.1 uncultured Collinsella sp. | reverse complement strand
GTTTGTCTAAGTCTGTAACAACTGGACCGTTAAAAGTGGGCTAGGTGTTACAGATCGAGATACTTACGAACCGCGCCGTCCCTTTGTCTCAATCTGTAACATCTGGGACTGATTTTGCCGAGTTACTGTTACAGATTGAGATTATTCCCTTGAGGGGATTCGAATGTCTCGATCTGTAACAGATAGACCGCAAAATGGGCTTTAGCTGTTACAGATCGAGATGTTTGGGAATCCGGCAGAGCCATCGCGGCAAAACCACCACAAAGGTGCCTGTCCCCATTGTGGTGGTTTAGGGCTCCCAGGGGCAAGGGGCTTCGATGTGGGTGTGCTCGCCGGTTACGGGATGCGTGAAGGACACGCTGTGGGCGTGGAGCATCAGGCCGCAGGGACGCGGCGTTCCGTACAGGTCATCGCCCACCAGGGGATGGCGCTCGCTGGCCAGATGTACGCGGATCTGGTGCTTGCGGCCGGTGAGCAACTCGACATCGATATACGAGCGCGTGGGCAGGCCACGACGGCTCTTAAGACGTTTGAGCACCTTCACGCGCGTTTGAGACGGCTTGCCGCTGGCGCCGACGCGCATCTTGCGGCTGTCGTGACGGTCGCGGGCGATGGGCTTGTCGATGAGCTTTTCGTTCCAGTCGATCTTGCCCTCGGCGAGCGCCAGGTAGTGCTTTTCGAACGCGTGGTCGATGATCATCTGGTCAAAGGCGGGCTGCGTCTGCTTGTCGAGTGAGAACAGCACCACGCCGGTGGTGTCACGGTCCAAGCGGTTGAGCGGCTGCATGTCGGTCGCGGCAAAGCCGTCGCCCATCGCCAGCAGCAGGTCGCTGGCGTAGTCGGTGAGCGTACGCTCGCCGGTGCCATCGCCGTGGACGATCATGCCGGCAGGCTTGTCGATGGCCATGAGCCAGGCGTCGCAGTAGAGGACTTGAGGTTCTTCGTTCACGTGTAAGCCTTTCGGTTAGCTGATTCCCACAAACATGCAGCCCGAGGTGGCGCCGCGCAGGCGGGCGGCCGGCTTGCGGCCGGCTTGAGCCGCCTCGACAGCGCGACGGACGCGAGCGACGGCACGGCCAATCTCATCGGCCTCGAGCAAGGTTCCGTCGACCATAAGACGGCGCACGCCGGCATCGAGCAGCTGCGGAACTTGCGGCGTGAGGTCGATGGGGTAGGCGTCGTACAGGCGTGAGCGGCCGTGGATGTCGGTACGCACCGGCATGACCTTGCCGTCGATATTCTTGAGCGAGAGCTTGCGGGCACGCAGGCGGCAGTTGGCACAATCGTGGATGCAGCCGTTGGCAACCTGCAGAATGCAATGCTCGCTTGTCATGACGCGCGGGCGGCCAAAGACGGTGATGCCCAGAGCCGCGGGCGCGGCGGTGCCGAGCGAGATAATCTCGTCGAGCGTGATCTCGGGCGAGAGCCAAAACGCACCGGCTCCGCGCTCGGCAAGCGCCTCCATGCAGGGCGTGTTGTGCACCGGCAGGCAAGAGCGAATCTCGGCCGTGGCGCCAACCTGGGCGGCCAGGGCAAGCTCAGAGATGTTGCCAATAGCGACCGTGGCGCCGGCAACAACCCATGGGTCAACGCGGACGTGGTCAACGGCGCGGCAGACCTCATCGAGCACGGGTACGATGCCCTGCTCAAACGTATCGGCGGGGGAGAGCTTGGCCGCATCGAGCGCGTCGGTGGTCATGTAGATGCGCGTTGCACCCTCCGCCCGCGCTGCCTCGGCGGCCTCGAGCGAGGTGACGGTGGCGCAGATCTGCGGCTCGTCGCGGTAGTGCTCGGGCGCGGGGCGGGAATCACTGGTGACAATCGCCGGCAGCTCGAGCGTTTTCGCGCGCTCCGCGTACGGCGCCAGAATGGCCTCTTCCAGCGCCTTGCAAGCGGCGGCGCGCACCTTATGTACGGCGGAGAAACCCATGCCACAGCCCTCATCGAGCGCCACCTCAAAGCTCGCAGCCTCAAAGGGAGAGGAACCCATGCGGCCGACGTGCTCAACCAGATCGGACGCCTCGACCGCACGGGTCTTGGCGGCTTCGACGGTAAAGCCCGTGGCCGTGGCCGTAAGCGAAGGGTCGTCGCAGCAGGTGAGCGTAACGGTAAACGGCTCGCCCAGACGCGCCACGACGGACACATCAACAGCTCGGCGGCGCAGCACATCGCGCTTGAGCGCGGCGCCGGCGGCGTCGATGGCACGCTGACTGCGAATCACGCGGACGCGGCAGCCCTCGGGCATGCTGCGGGGTACGCGACATTCGATGACTTCACCGGCTGCGGCATCATCGGCGGCAATGGTGGTCAGGAACTGGTCAAACTCGTTATCGTGGCGAAGCTCCAGCAGGTCGCCCTTGCCCACGGGCTCAAACAGCTCAATACGGGCGATGGCGGCGCGGCGACGGCGGTCGTCGGGCTTGAGGCCGCGCACATCGCGGTTGGCCGGGCGGCTGCCCAGCACCGTGCCCACGATCTGGCCGCGGTTGTTGGAACGCTCATAGCTCATCATCTCGTCGCCCGAGGTGCCGTCCTGATAGGCGTGCGTAAAGTCGCGGTTAAAGCAGCGCTTGAGCTGGCGCTGGCGGGCGTCTTTCTCGTCCTTGGCAACGGTGGTTCCGGCCAGCATGTCATCAATCTGATGACGATACACGTCGACGATGGAATACACGTAATCGGGCGCCTTCATGCGGCCCTCGAGCTTGAGCGACGCGGCGCCGGCGTCATACAGACGGCGAACGAGCTGCGAAGTGTTGGTGTCACGCGGGCATAGCGCACGCTCGCGGCCGGCGGGGGAGAGCGAGCGGCCGTTCTCGTCAATCAGTTCGTAAGGCAGGCGACAGGGCTGAGCGCACATGCCGCGGTTGGCCGAGCGGCCCGCCATGGCAAAGCTCGACAGCAGGCACAGGCCCGAGTAGCAAAAGCAGATGGCGCCATGGCTAAAGACCTCAAGGTCCACATCCGGCGCGGCATCGTGAATGGCGGCAATTTCGTCGATGGAAAGCTCGCGCGAGAGAGTCACGCGGTCGGCGCCCTGCTCGCGGCACCAAAGGGCTCCGCGGTCGTCGTGGATGTTTGCTTGGGTTGAGATGTGCGTCTCGATGCCGGGCATCGTGCGCTTGACCTCAAAGAACAGGCCCCAGTCCTGGATGATAAAGGCGTCGGCGCCCAACGTGGAGCAGCGGTGGATGAGTTGCAACGCATCGCCCATCTCGGACTGCTTGATGACGATGTTGACCGTGACGTAGACGCGCGACCCGGCTAGATGCGCGGCGCGGCAGGCTTGCTCAAAGGCCTCGTCGGTAAAGTTGGTGGCCTTGCGGCGGGCGTTGAAGCTGCCCATGCCGCAGTAGATGGCGTCTGCCCCGGCGGCGAGTGCGGCGGCAAAGGGCTCGGGCCCTCCGGCGGGCGCCAAAAGCTCGGGTCTGCGGTTGGTGGTTCGACTGGCGGTTGCGGTCATATCCTGCCTTTCAAAATGCTCAGATATTCAAAAGTATAGTGGTGCTGTTGCGGCGGACGAGCCCTGTGGTCCAAGCAGGATAAAGTCTTCAGCAGCCCTTGCAGCAAAAATGAACCGTTTCCCTCCGTCCCCTATGGATCACCTGATCGGCTGGGGACGGAGGGAAACGGATCGTTTTGAGCTTCACCGTCCGGTCGCGCCGTTCAGCGGCCGACAGACGCCGTTGGGCGATAAAATATTCTCGCAACGTGATAATAATCTTGCATCGCGCGGAAACCTTGAGTACTATCCCAATCAAGCGCGGTGTTCAGACCGAACTGTGCCTCCCGGTGTGAACGCCGCGCTCACGCTCTCTATTTGATCGTAAGGAGAAAAACATGAGCAAGACCGTCGTGTCTTCCGATAACGCACCTGCAGCCATCGGCCCGTATTCCCCCGGCATCCAGACCGGCAACATGGTGTTCCTGTCCGGCCAGCTGGGCATCGACCCCGCAACCGGTAAGATGCCCGAGGGCGTCGAGGCCCAGGCCAAGCAGTCCCTTGCTAACGTCGAGGCCCTGCTGACCGCTGCCGGCGCCACGTTTGCCGATGTCGTCAAGACCACGGTCTACCTGGCCGACATCGCCGACTTTGCCGCCGTGAACGAGATTTACGCCTCCAAGTTCGAGGCTCCGTTCCCCGCGCGCAGCGCTTTCCAGGTTGCCGCCCTTCCGGCTGGCGGTCTGGTCGAGATCGAGGTTGTCGCCGCTCTCTAAGGTGTTGGTAACAACTAAACATGACATGCAAAAAGACCCTGCAGCGCGTGCGAGCTGCAGGGTCTTTTGTCAAGCGATGCGACAAAAATGATCCGTTTCCCTTCGTCCCCAAGGGATCACGTTTAGCCCTCCTTGCGGACTTTTTGCAGGTAGCGGTACACGCTGGGCTCCGAGATGCCCAACGCGGTGGCAGCGCAGGCCACGGCGCCCTTGAGCATGAACACCCCGTTGCCGTTGAGGTGGCGAATGACGTCCACGCGGTCGCTCTGACCAAGCGACGCTACATCCAGCCCGCGCGCGCTCAGCAACTCGGCAATGCTGCGGTCGATGAGCTCCTGGGTGGACTCCGAAAGGCTTTCGACCTCGATAGGGGCGGGCTCCGTGCGCGTCGGCGCTGCGTCGAAGCACGCCATGAGCTGCTGCGCCATGGCGTTTATGGAGCGTACGGTCGAGAGGTCGGTGTTGACGCAGAGCATACCGACGATCTCGTCATCCTCGCGGATAAAGAACGTCGCGGACTCCAGCGTCTTGCCTCCGGCGCCGCGGCCCTCGTAGCCCGTAATAAACGGCAGGTCGCGATACTTGGGGTCGTGCATGATCTTGAGCGCCAGATCGGTGGCGGGACCGCCGACCTTACGGCCGCTCACAATGCCGTTGCGAATATCGACGATGGCGTGGTCGGGATCCGAGAAATCGTGCAGCACGATCTCGCTGTTCTTACCGAGTATCTGCTCCAGGAAATCGACCATCGGCAAAAAGCGGCGTACGGTCTCGTTCACGGGCAACTCCTTTGGGTGAAATCGGAAATGTTCATAACAATTTTTTCTCATGGTAACACGGTGTCTATTGACTCGCATATTCGCAGGTACATTGCGTAATACAGACGAGCGGTAGGATTTTGGCGGTAAACGGTTGACCAAAAGAAAAGTTAGATGTTATTTTGACCGGACACTTTCCTGACCTGCGGAAATGCATTGTCTCAGCTTAAGAATAGTCTGATAACAAAAAATTATTATTGAGAATGAGAATCATCTTTAATACGATATGCAACGAAGGCACAACCTCAACCCCGCACTGCGTCACAATAGAGCGTTAGATGCGAAAACAACTACTTCGAGGATTGGTGGTCAAATGACCCAGGAGACGGTTACGAACGGCACTGAAGCCCTGTTCACTCGCGAAGGCATGCCTCCCGTTAAGGAAATGATCCCGTGTGCCCTTCAGCACGTACTGGCATCGTTTGCCGGCATCATTACCCCGGCGGTCATCATGGCCGGCGTCTACGGCTTTAATAGCCAGCAGAGCACCGACATCATCCAGGTCGCGCTCATTCTTTCGGCGATCGATACGGCCCTTCAGGCCTTCGCTCCCTTCCGTCGCATCGGCGGCGGCCTGCCCATCGTCATGGGCGTTTCGTTCGCGTTCCTGCCGGCTCTGCAGGCCATGGGTGCCTCGGGCTTTAGCTTTGGTGCGCTGCTGGGCGGCGAGATCGTCGGCGGCGCCGTCGCGGTCCTCTTTGGTCTGGCCTACAGCAAGATCAAGTGGCTGTTCCCGCCCGTCGTGACCGGTACGGTCATCTTCTCCATCGGCGTTTCGCTGTATCCCACGGCCGTCAAGTATATGGCCGGCGGTATGGGTACGCCGCTGTGGGGCACTCCGCAGGCCTGGTGCGTCGCTCTTATCACCTTCGCCGTGGTCTTTGCGCTCGCCAACTTTGGCAAGGGCACGCTCAAGCTGGGATCCGTGTTCTTTGGCATGATCGTTGGCATGATCGTTTCGATCCCCTTTGGCATGATCGACTTCTCCAGCGTCGCCACCGCTCAGGTCTTCGCCCTTCCCAAGCTCATGCCCTACGCGCTCGAGTTTGATCCCGAAGTCTGCATTACCCTCGCTGTCGTGTTCCCCATGGTTGCCATCCAGGTTATCGGTGACGTCTCCGCCGCCTGCCTGGGCTCCATCGACCGTATGCCCACCGAGCGCGAGCTCTCCGGCGCTATCGTGTCCCAGGGCCTCACCTCTATGGTCGGCGGCCTGCTGGGCGGTCTTCCCACCAGCGCCCTTGGCCAGAACGTGGGCATCATCTGCTCCAACAAGGTCGTCAACAAGTGGGTCTTTGTGATCATCGCGGCCGTCTTTGCCATCGCCGGTCTGTTCCCGCAGCTCTCTGCCGTCCTTTCCGCTATCCCGCAGCCCGTTATCGGCGGCGCGACCGTCGGCGTCTTTGGCACCATCACCATGAACGGCGTGCGCATGTTCACCCGCGAGGGCCTCACGCAGCGCACTACCACCATCGTCGGCACCTCCGTCGTCTTTGGCCTGGGTATCTGGATGGCCAGCGGTTGCCTTGCCGGCGAGGGTATGCCCGCCTGGGTGTCCACCGTCATCGGCTCCAATGCCGTAACCCCCACCGCCATCATGGCCATTGTCCTTAACCTGATCCTTCCGCAGACGCCGGTCGTGGCTCAGCACATCGATGCTGCCAAGGACGCTGCCGTGGATCTGGTCTTGCCCGAGAGCAAGAAGTAACCAATTCGGTGCTATTCGTCGGCGGACGTATCGCCTCGTCCGCCGACGCCATGCGGCGATAGGCCGCACTTCAAAGGGCTTGCCCCTTTGGTGAAGCGTTGACGGGAGAGGGCCCGTTTCCGGTGTAGGCCGGCGCTTCGCACTTCCGCTATGTCAGAGGTGTCAAACCCCGCCTCTGATGTTGAAGGGAGCATTCATGCTTCTGGTCGCTAACGGTTCTGTCTTTACCCGCAATTCTCAGACCCCGTTCATTCCCAACGGTGCGGTCGCCATTGACGGAGATACGATCGTCGAAGTAGGCCCCGAGCGCGAGCTCAAGGCCAAGTACCCGGATGCCGAGTACGTCGACGCCCAGGGCAACCTCATCATGCCCGGACTCATCAACTGCCACACCCACATCTACTCGGGTCTGGCCCGCGGCCTTGCCATTAAGGGCTGCAACCCCACCAACTTCCTGGAGAATCTTGAGCAGCAGTGGTGGAAGATCGATGACAACCTGACGCTCGACGGCACCAAGGCCAGCGCCTATGCCACGATTCTTGACTCCATCCGCGATGGCGTCACAACGATCTTCGATCACCACGCGAGCTTCTGCGAGATCCCAGGCAGCCTCTTTACCATTAAGGATGCAGCTCAGGAGCTGGGCATGCGTTCGTGCCTGTGCTACGAGGTCTCCGACCGCCGCGGTCAGGAAAAATGCGACCAGGCCATTGCCGAGAACGCCGAGTTTGCCCAGTGGGCCGCCAAGGAGCGTCGCGATAACGACAACCACATGATCGCCGCCATGTTTGGCGGTCACGCCACCTTTACGCTTTCGGACGAGACCATGGACAAGATGGCCGAGGCCAACAACGGTCTGACCGGCTTCCACATCCATGTGTGCGAGGGCATGAATGACGTGTGGGACTCCCGCCTCAACCGCGGTGGCATCAGCCCCGTCGAGCGCCTGCTGCAGCACAACCTGCTGGGTCCCGACACCATGCTGGGCCACTGCATCCACGTGACGCCTGCCGAGATGGATATCGTCAAGGAGTCCGGTACCTGGCTCGTCAACAACCCCGAATCCAATATGGGCAACGCCGTGGGCTGCGCCCCCGTGCTCGAGTTCTTCCGCCGCGGCATCCCCGTGTGCATGGGCACCGACGCTTACACTCACGATATGCTCGAGAGCCTCAAGGTCTTCCTGATCATTCAGCGCCACAACGCCGCCATGCCCAACGTGGGCTGGTGCGAGGCCATGACCATGCTGTTCGAGAACAACGCCAAGATGGCGAGCAAGTACTTCGACCGCAAGCTCGGTGTGCTCGAGGCCGGCGCTGCCGCCGACGTCATCGTTATGGACTACAAGCCCTTTACGCCGCTGAGCGAGGAGAACATCGACGGCCACATGCTCTTTGGCATGATGGGCAAAAACTGCCGCACCACCATCATCAACGGCCGCGTCCTGTACAAGGATCGCGAGTTCGTTGGCATTGATGAGGACAAGATCAACGCGTGGACCATGGCCGAGTCCAAGAAGCTCTGGAGCACGCTCAACGATCGCACCTACTAATTCACAAGTAGATTCGCGCGCGTCGGATGTTTCGCCGCATCCGACGCGCGCATAGGCGGCCTCCGCGGGGTCGCCGGCGCTGTGCTAGCGCTACACCGTATTTGCGCCCGCCGCGCGGTCTCGCCGGGCGTTACAGAGAGGAGCTCATTATGAGCGACATCATGAGGCCGATCCCGTTTTCGCAGCTGATGAACTGGATCATCGAGGAGCACAAGACCCAGGACGCCATCTTTGGCGTGCGCAAGATGGTCACGACCAACCAGGGGGGCGCGCTTCCCATTTTTGACGAGCGCATCGAGACCCCGTTTGGCCCGGCCGCCGGTCCCAATACGCAGCTGGCCCAGAACATCGTGGCATCCTACGTGGCCGGTTCTCGTTTCTTTGAGCTCAAGACTGTTCAGGTTATGGACGGCGAGGAACTCTCCAAATGTGTGAACAAACCCTGCATTGTGGCGCAGGATGAGTGCTACAACTGCGAGTGGTCGACCGAGCTCGAGGTTCCGCAGGCCTTTGCCGAGTACGTGAAGGCATGGTTTGCCTGCCACCTGATCGCTCGCGAGTACGGTCTGGGTAGCCCGGACGGCTTTGTCTTCAACATGTCCGTGGGCTATGACCTCGAGGGCATCAAGAGCCCCAAGGTCGACGCCTACATCGAGGGCATGAAGGATGCCAGCGGCTCTGACGTCTGGAACGAGTGCCGTGCCTGGGCTCTCGCTAACCTGGACAAGTTTGAGCATGTCGATGCCGCGTTTGTCGAGTCCATCCCGTCGCGCGTCTCCAACTCCATTACCGAGTCCACGCTGCATGGCTGCCCGCCGGCGGAGATTGAGCGCATCGCGACCTATCTGATCACCGAGAAGGGCCTCAACACCTACATCAAGTGCAACCCCACGCTGCTGGGCTATGAGTTTGCCCGCCAGCGCCTCAACGAGCTGGGCTTTGACTACATCGTCTTCGATGACACGCACTTCCGCGAGGACCTGCAGTGGGCCGACGCCGTGCCCATGTTCGAGCGCCTGATTGCCCTGTGCGCCGAGCACGGCCTGGAGTTTGGCGTCAAACTGACCAACACGTTCCCCGTCGACGTGACCAGGGACGAGCTGCCCTCCACCGAGATGTACATGTCGGGCCGTTCGCTGTTCTCGCTGACCATCGAGGCCGCCCGTCGCATTACCGAGCAGTTCGATGGCAAGCTGCGCATCAGCTACTCCGGCGGTGCTACGGTCTACAACATCCGCGCCCTGTACGATGCCGGCATTTGGCCTGTCACCCTGGCGACCGACGTGCTCAAGCCCGGTGGCTACGAGCGCTTTAGCCAGATGGCTGGCGAGTTTACCGATCTGGACGGCAAGCCGTTCGCGGGCGTCTCTCTCGAGGCCGTGATCGCGATCCAGACCGACTCGCTCACCAACCCGCTCTACAAGAAGCCGCTGCGCCCGCTGCCCGACCGCAAGGTCGCCGGCAAGAGCCCGCTTTCCGACTGCTTTACCACGCCGTGCCGCACGAGCTGCCCCATCCAGCAGGATATTCCCGCCTACCTGGCGGCTGTTGACGAGGGCCGCTATGAGGACGCGCTCAACATCATCATCGAGCGCAACGCCCTGCCGTTTATTACCGGCACCATCTGCCCGCATCCCTGCGGCCGTGCCTGCGAGCGCGCGTTCTACGAGCCCGAGGGCGCCCAGATCCGCGCCAGCAAGCTCAAGGCCGCCCGCGAGGCCATGACCGCCGTGTTGCCCAAGCTGCGCGCCCAGGCCATCGCCAACGACGGCGAGCGCAACGTTGCCGTTATCGGCGGCGGCCCGGCCGGCTTGGCGACGGCGTTCTTCCTGACGCGCGCCGGCGTGCCCGTCACCATCTTTGAGGCCCGCGACTCTCTCGGCGGCGTGGTCCGTTACGTGATTCCCGAGTTCCGTATCGCGAGCGACGATATCTCCCACGACGCCGAGCTGTGCCTGGCCTTTGGCGCCAAGGTGCAGCTCAACGCTCGCGTGGAGTCCATTGACGAGCTCAAGGCTCAGGGCTTTACCGACGTGGTCGTGGCCACCGGTGCCTGGATGCCCGGCTCTGCAGGCTTGGGCGAGGGTGCCGAGCTCGACGTGCTGGAGTTCCTCGAGGCCGCCAAGAAGGGCGAGAAGCTCGAGCTGGGCGAGGACGTCGTGGTCATCGGCGCCGGCAACACCGCCATGGACGCCGCCCGCGTGGCCAAGCGCCTGGCTGGCGTGAAGAACGTGCGCCTGGTGTATCGCCGCACCAAGAAGCAGATGCCAGCCGACGAGGAAGAGCTCGATCTTGCTCTTGCCGACGGCGTTGAGTTCTGCGAGCTGCTGGCGCCCAAGGCGCTCAACGGTGCCGTGCTGACCTGCGACGTTATGGAGCTCGGCGAGCCGGATGCAAGCGGCCGCCGCAGCCCCGTCGCCACGGGCGAGACCGTCGAGCTTTCCGCCACCACGGTGATCTGCGCCGTGGGCGAGGGCATCGATGCCAGCCTGTACGATGCTGCGGGCGTCGAGCACGACCGTCGCGGCCGTCTTGCCGCCACCTCCACCGGCGTCGAGGGCGTTTGGGCTGCCGGCGACTGCCGTCGCGGTCCTGCCACCGTGGTCGAGGCTATCGCCGACGCCGCCGAGGTCGCCCATGCCATCGCCGGTGTGGACTTTAACAAGTACGCCGACCAGAATGCTCAGGCCGGTCGCGAGGACACCTGCTACGAGCGCAAGGGGTCGCTGTGCCGCGACAAGCGCAACTGCACCAAGACCCGATGCCTGGGCTGCGGCTCGGTGTGCGAGGTCTGCTGCGACGTGTGCCCCAACCGCGCCAACGTGGCAATTAAGGTGCCGGGCCTGGCCAAGCATCAGGTCGTCCATGTCGATGGCATGTGCAACGAGTGCGGCAACTGCGCCGTGTTCTGCCCCTACCAGGAGGGTCGTCCCTACAAGGACAAGCTCACCCTGTTCTGGAGCGAGCAGGACATGGAGAACTCCGAGAACGAGGGCTTCCTGGCCGTGGACGAGGATCACTTTAAGGTCCGCGTCGCCGGCACGGTCCGCACCGTCTCGGTCGACGCCGTCAACACCGGTCTGCCCGAGGCCGTCCGCCTGACCATCAAGGCCGTGCGCGACAACTATTCGTACCTTCTTAAGAAATAGGCGAGTCTCTTATGGCCAAATCCATTCAACATAACGTGGCCTACGTTGCCTGCGGAAGCGGCTGTGCTTCCGCAGGCGGCGGCGCCCGCTGCAGCGAAGGCTGCATTGGCTGTGGCGCCTGCGTCACGGCCTGCCCCCACGGCGCCATTGCGCTGGTCGACGGCGTCGCCCGCGTGGACCGCTCCAGGTGCACGGGTTGTGGCCTGTGCGGCATGGCATGCCCGCAGCGCGTGATTGCCTTCGTCCCCGGCTACCAGAACATTCTGGTGCGCTGCAACAACACCGATAAGGGCGCCATTGCGCGCAAGGTCTGCGACACGAGCTGCATCGGTTGCGGCATGTGCGCCAAAAAGTGCCCTGCCGGCGCTATCCGCATCGAGGACAACTGTGCCCATATCGACGGCGCGGACTGCCTGTCGTGCGGCATGTGCGCCGTCGTTTGCCCGCATGGCGCCATCCACGACCGCACCGGCATCGCCGCCGGCGTGTAGAAGGGAATCACCATGGCACAGGAATTCACTTTTACCGTTAACGGCGTCGAGCACACGACGACCCAAAACAAACCGCTGCTGCGCTACCTGCGCGACGACCTGCACATCCATTCCGCCAAGGACGGCTGCTCCGAGGGTGCTTGCGGCACCTGCACCATTCATGTGGACGGTGCGGCCGTCAAGGCCTGCGTGCTGACCACCGCCCTTGCCGCCGGCCGCAACATCGTGACTGTCGAGGGCCTGCCCGAGGACGTGCGCGAGGCCTTTGTGTACGCCTTTGGCGCCGTGGGCGCCGTGCAGTGCGGTTTTTGCATCCCCGGTATGGTCATGGCAGGCGCGGCGCTGATCGCCGAGGACCCCGAGCCCACCGAGGAGCAGATCAAGTACGCCATCCGCGGCAACGTCTGCCGCTGCACCGGCTACAAGAAGATTATTGAGGGCATTTCGCTGGCCGCTGCGGTGCTCCGCGGCGAAAAGCAGATCGACGAGGACCTGGAGCGCGGCGACGACTACGGCGTGGGCAAGCGCGCCTTCCGTATCGACGTGCGCAAGAAGGTACTCGGCGAGGGCAAGTACCCCGACGACATCGACGAGCTCGATCAGCCGGGTCTGACCTACGCCAGCGCCGTGCGCTCCAAGTATCCGCGCGCCCGCGTGCTCTCCATCGATACCTCCAAGGCCGAGGCCCTGCCCGGTGTGGTGGGCATCCTGCGCGCCGAGGACGTGCCGGTCAACCAGGTCGGCCACCTTATCCAGGACTGGGACGTCATGATCGCCCAGGGCGATATCACCCGCTGCGTGGGTGATGCCATTGTGCTGGTGGTTGCCGAGGACGAGGCGACGCTCGAGAAGGCCAAGAAGCTCGTCAGGATCGATTACGAGCCGCTGGAGCCCGTGCGTAACATTGTCGAGGCCAGGGCTGCCGACGCCCCGCGCCTGCACGACAGCTTCTTTGCCTTTGGCAACACGGTGGAGCTCAAGGACAACGTGTGTCAGAGCCGCCATGTGACGCGCGGTGACGCCGCCAAGGCGCTGGCAGAGAGCGCGTTTACCGTGACGCAGCGCTTTACCACGCCCTTTACCGAGCATGCCTTCTTGGAGCCCGAGTGCGCCGTCGCCTTCCCGTACAAGAACGGCGTCAAGGTGCAGTCGACCGACCAGGGTGCCTACGATACGCGCAAAGAGTGCGCCCACATGTTTGGCTGGGATAGCGAACCCGAGCGTGTGGTCGTCGAGACCATGCTCGTGGGTGGCGGCTTTGGCGGCAAGGAGGACGTTTCGGTCCAGCATCTGGCCGCGCTCGCCGCCTATAAGTTCCAGCGTCCTGTGAAGTGCAGGCTCACACGTGCCGAGTCGCTCGCTTTCCATCCCAAGCGCCACGCCATGGACGGCACCTTTACGCTGGGCTGCGACGCCGAGGGCAACTTTACCAGCCTGGACTGCGAGATCAACTTTGACACCGGCGCCTACGCGTCGCTGTGCGGCCCGGTGCTCGAGCGCGCCTGCACGCATGCCGTCGGCCCCTACAAGTACCAGAACACCGACATTCGCGGCTTTGGCTACTACACCAACAACCCGCCCGCCGGCGCGTACCGCGGCTTTGGCGTTTGCCAGTCCGAGTTTGCGCTCGAGAGCTTGATCGACTTGCTGGCAGAGAAGGTCGGCCTGGACCCGTGGGAGATTCGTTACAGAAACGCCATCGAGCCGGGCGAGGTTTTGCCCAACGGTCAGATTGCCGATTGCTCCACGGCGCTTAAGGAGACGCTGCTCGAGGTCAAGGATGCCTACTATGCGCATCCCGGACACGCCGGTATCGCCTGCGCCATGAAGAACGCCGGCGTGGGCGTGGGCCTGCCCGATGCCGGTCGCTGCAAGATTCGCGTCGAGAACGGCGTGGCCGTGGTCTATGCCGCCACGTCCGACATCGGCCAGGGCTGTAACACCGTCTTTTTGCAGGACGTTGCCGAGGCATGCGGCCTGCCGCTGAGCTGCATTGCCAACGGCGAGTGCTCCACCGAGAACGCTCCCGACTCCGGCACCACGTCTGGCTCGCGTCAGACGGTCGTGACCGGCGAGGCCGTGCGCGGCGCCGCCTTCTTGCTGCGCGATGCCATGGTTGGCATCGAGGCCGACAAGCCTGCGCCCGATGCTCCCGTGAGTGCGCATGGCGACGGCGTTAAGATCGAGTACGACGACGGTCGCGCCTATCAGCTGCGCACGCAGGAACTCGTCGCCGGCCAGGGCATGCATCCTCAGGATCCCACGGCCGCCATCAAGGCGCTCGAGGGATGCGAGTTTGGCTACGTGTACCTGGAGCCGACCGACAAGCTGGGCGCCGACGTTCCCAACCCCAAGAGCCACATCTGCTACGGCTTTGCCACGCATGTGGTCATTTTGGATGATGACGGCCGCGTGAGCGAGGTCTATGCCGCGCACGATTCCGGCAAGGTTGTCAATCCCATCTCCATCCAGGGTCAGATCGAAGGCGGCGTGCTCATGGGTATGGGCTATGCGCTTACCGAGGACTGGCCGCTCAAGGACTGCGTGCCCCAGGCAAGGTACGGTACGCTCGGGTTGTTCCGTGCGCCCGAGATTCCGGATATCCACGCCATTTACGTGGAGAAGGACGAGCTGCTGCCCGTGGCATACGGCGGCAAGGGCATCGGCGAGATCGCAACGATCCCCACGGCGCCCGCCGTGCAGAACGCCTACCGCGCGTTTGACGGCAAGCTGCGTCCAGATCTGCCCATGGTGGATACGCCGTACAGCCGCGCCCGTCACCGCGGGTAGGGTAGGACGCGCACGGCCATTGCTGACGGGCTGTTCGCGCTCAGCATCAACTACATACGCTGCGCCTTTGGCCCCGGCTCCATCGCGAGCTGGGGCCTTTTGTTTGGAGCGGAAAGCGTGTCCCGGATTCGACGCTCAGAATGGGATGCGCTTTCCGGATCGGCTCTCAGGCGGAAACTGCGACCCGGAATCGATGCTCAGAATGGGATGCGCTTTCCGGTAGAGCCTCTGGCGGAAAGCGTGTCCCGGAATTCGGCTCCAGAGTGGGACGCGCTTTCCGGTTGGAGCTTCAAACGGAAAGTGCGTCCCGGAATCCGCGCCTGGAATGGGACACACTTTCCGGAACAGCCCTCAACCGGAAACTGCGTCCCAGAATTTTGCTTCAGAGTGGGATGCCGTTTCCGGCTGAACCCTCTGGCGGAAAGTTCATCCCAGAATTGACGCTCGGAGTGGGACACGGTTTCCGGATCAGCCCTCAGCGGAAAATGTATCCCAGTTTGAGCGTCTATTCCGGGATGTAATTTCCGCTGGGCGTTCAACCGGAAAGCGTGTCCCGTTCTAGGCCTTGATTCCGGGATACGCTTTCCGCTAGGCATGCCATCTGGAAAGCGCGTCCCGTTTTGAGCACTCAGTCTGGGACATGGTTTCCGCGGGTGCTGCCAACCGGAAAGCGTGTCCCGGTTTGGTAGGCAGGCGGGCATAAGCTCGGTAGCCCCTACAGCTCAATATCGTTGAGCCATGTCGGCAGCGCGGTCTGCCGGATGCCTGCCGTCTGCAGCTTTTTCGCGAACATGCCTGCCGAACGGACTTCGTTCATGGTAAAGCGCAGCAGAGGGTGACCGTAGAGCGATAGGTGCGCCTCGCGCTGTCGTTCGGCAACGAGCGCCTCGGCGGTGGTGCGTCTGGCCAGCATGGTCTGGTCGGTATATTTGATGAGCCCGTCGAGCTCGCCCAGCGTGAGTTCCCGCGCCTGGCGCTCCCAGGCAAAGTCCGTTCGTATGGGCTTGGCCGAATCGAAGGGGTCCGTCAGCTCGTATTGAAGCCAGTCGGGCGCAAAGCCCGTCTCGATCATGACGGCTCGGGCGACCGATTCCCCGCCGCTCTCGGCGCGGGCGTCGGCATATCGAAGCGTTGTGAGGGCGGTGCGAATCGCGCGACCATTGCGGGCAGTCGCTCGTTGCTCAACGGCCTCCATCAGCTGTTCCGGCGCAAGGCCGAGCTTTGAGATCGCCGAATCGGCAATGGGCATGCCGTCGGCAAAACCAGTTTGCAGCAGGCAATCTGTGGCCGTTTGGATGGGCGGCGTTACTGATGTGCCGGATAGACGGATTGCTCCGGCCGGCTCGATCTGATGCCGCTGAATATGCGCGCCCGGGCGAGCCGACGGCTTTGTCGAGCTACAGACATGCACAACGTTCAGATGTCGCCACGAGACCTCGAGCCCCAGCAGGCAGGCGGCCGAAAACGAGCAGAACGTCCAATCGGGGTGGATGATCGCAAGGGCGCGAATAATCTCGCAATGACGCTGTGCCCGGTTGAGTTCATCCCAGCGCATTTTGCGCGCGAACAGTCCCGGCATGGGCGAGACGACCGCGCTGCCGATGCGCCGAAGGAGCGCTTTTCGGATTGCCGTGCTCGGGGGAATCAGACAGCGCCCCTCTTGTTCGGCTTGAGTGAGCAGTTGGTCGATGAGTTGGTCATTGCAATGGGTCATGAGCTACCGCCTCCTTTTGGGTAGCAAAAACGTATCAGCTGGAACTTGCCGCTCAGCTGACCAAAAGCTGACCAAAATCTAACCATGCAGGTAGATGACCTGCTTTTGGCGACATTTTTACATTCGAATCGGTGGGCGGTGATTGGCTCCCGTGAACGGCAACAAGTTATGAAGACCTGGTAAGTTTAGGGACGTGTACTTTTTCGAAAAACGGTAGTCTCTCCGCGGAAAGTGCATCCCAGAATTAAGCCTCGGAACGGGATGCATTTTCCAGTAGATGCTTCAGTGGAAAGTTCATCCCAGAATTCAGGCTCAGAACGGGACACGCTTTCCGGATGGCATGCTTGGCGGAAACTACGACCCAGTATTTGGCTCCAGAACGGGACAACCTTTCCGAATCGGTCTTCAAGCGGAAACTACGCCCCGGATTTGACCTTCAGACCGGGATGCCGTTTCCGGTTGAGGCCTCGAGCGGAAAGCGCATCCCATAATCCCCAATGGCACCGCAGCGCATTTCGTGTCCGCGTGGGCGTTTGCGCCGGTCGTCGAATGACGTTATAGCTGGCTATATTATGGGTAGCTATAATGTTCGACTTTTCGACAACCCTCGGCCTGTGGCAGAGCATGGGTCGCCAATCAAGGCGGCGGTTGCCGAGGCCTCGTTACCGAAAATCCATTTGTTAAACCTGGCACCCGTGGGTAGAATAAAGTCGACGGCAGCCCAAGTAGTGAAGAGCTGGGCAGCGCCGTTACTCAGTTTAAGGGGTCAATGCCTTAACGGCGTCGACCCCTCTTTTTATGCTTCGAATGCTGCTTGAGTGCCTCGGAAAGTTCGATAAGCGCCGTGAAGAGCGAGACCAAAGCAACCAAGAGCTCTACGAGCTCTGATGGGCCCGGGATGACCTCTGATTCAAGTCACCGGGCCTAAATCTTTTTCAGGCATTTGAATAGAGCGGGCGATTCTCTTGGGGCCGTCTGCATGGCGTATGCCTGGCGCGCGTGGCATTGCGTCCCGCTTTTGTGTCCGCACGGGCGCCTATCCTTACGGCAATGTAGCCGCCTATGTAGCAAGCGGCAGTTGACGGAGAAAGGCCCTAACCGTGTCAGCTGAAAAGACGCCGTGTATCTCGGCTATCGATACGACGAACTTTGCGCGCCAGATCGTGCTGGACTTTGAGTTTGCGCCGGTGCCAAAGCAGCGCCAGCGCCGTGGACTGCGCAATGAGATTATCGAGGTCGGTGCCGTCAAGCTCGATTACCACGGCAACGTTATGGGCGAGTTCTCGCAGTTTGTGCAGACGGAATTTACCGAAGGCGTTGCGTTCCCCGTCCGCGAGCTTACAGGGATATCGGCCGTGGACACCGCGATGGCCGACCCGCTCTACATGGTGATCAAAAGGCTCAGCGATTGGATCGGTCACTACTCCGCCCAGGTGGTTTGCTGGAGCGGGGCAGACCGTCGACAGCTTTTGACCGAGTGCCAGGCAAAGCACATCGACCTTTCCGCATTTCCTACGGATTGGGCCGATCTGCAGGCGTTTTATACCTCGATCATGGACGTGGGCAGCCACGGGTGCGTCTCTTTGAGTGACGCGGCAACGTGGTTTGACATTGAGTTTGACGAGTCGACGGGTTGCGCCCACAGCGCCCTGGCCGATGCGCGCGTAACCGCCAAGTTGCTCAAGCAGGTGACGGACGGGAGCTATCGCGTGAGCCCGTGCGCCCAGGAGATCCGCCAACGGTGGGGGATGGGCGAGCGAGCTCAGACACGCCTTTCCAGCAAGTGCCCCGAGCTGAGCGACCTGCTGCTGAGGCTGAAGGCGGAGGGGAGGTAGGCCTTTTGAGAAAGGCATTCGGTTTGGCATGGCGGGATTGTAAGCGCGACTTCGCCCTGCTGTTTGAATCGAAGCGTCAACCAGTATGACGAGCTGTCTGGTCTGTCTGCCTACATCCCCGCAATCCCGCGCGCGGCACTCAACAGCTCATACTCCCTCTGGCTCCACTGGCGCAGCTCGGCAGTCTCGACGGCATCGCGACACAGGTCCAGGAACACCTCGGCTCCCTCGCAGAAGCACTCACGGGCAAAGGTGCCAGATCCGTCCGCAACGCACGCGCCGTCAGCGAAGAGCTTCCAACTCGACGGCTCGCGCAAGTCTTCTCCAAGCAGCTTGATCTGCAGTACGTGCGGGTCGCCAGCAGCACAGAGCTCTTCCTCGAGCACCTGCACCGTAAAGCGCATCTGATAGGAGAGACTGTTCTTGACCATGGCCGAGGCATAGCCACTCGGCTTGTCCAGAAGATGCATTCGTTTTGGCTTGGCTGCCAGGTTGTGGAAGTTGCGCTCACTGCGCACAGAGAAATTGTCCATACGGACTCCTTTCATCGATGTTGGCAGGGCCACCGTGCCTCTTGGCCGGTTGGCGTCGGGATCGTGGAGCCAACTCTCTACCCCGACTCTGGATAAAGCGCGCCCGCTCCTTGCGGGCACGATGGAGTCTATCAGCACGCGCGGACAGAAATCAAGCGCCGCCTGCGAAATGACGTGCAAGCGACGCTTGATTGCGCGGCGATTATTCGGCCAACATCCGGAAAAGTGTCGAAATCGGCCGTAAGAAAGTACGGAAAAGTGTCGAATCTGACGGTCTCAACATCCGGAAAAGTGTAACCGGATGACAAAACAGCACGTAGAAGCTGGTGTTGCATGTGGACGCTTCAGCCGTCCCTAACCCTCGCTACTCGTCGTCTCCGTCGTTAGGGTCGCCCTTGAGGGTGTTGATGTCCAGGTACTGGTTGTCGTCCTCTGCTTTCTGCGTTGCCGATTCGGACGCGGTGGGGCCGCGGAATAGCTGGAATCCCTCAAACGCGATCACGCCGAGCAGAGCGATGATGATGGCGATAAAGACAACCTTTGCCGCCTGCGAAAACTCCGAAAAGCGCGGCGGTTTTTCTTCGGTGTGGTAATCGGCAGCGCGCTTATCGTCGGTGCCGCGGGTATACGACGATGCCGAGGCTGCCTTTACGCTCGCTTGGTTGTAATCGGCAGCGGGCGCGGCAGCAAACGGGTCACGAGAATAGCCGCGCGACGCTTGGCCGTAATCCTCGGTTTCGATGCGGCTGGCGCGAGGCTGTTCGCTCGGGCGGTTGGCGTATGCTGCGGTGTTGTCGTATGCGGAGTCGCGTTCCTCGGCAGCCGCAAACAGGGGGTTTACCGGAATGTTGAGCGCCGACATGCCGCCCGAGGTCTCGTCCAGATCTGCCGCCGCCCAGGAATCAAAGGCAAACTGGCGGTTGGAAAGATCATCCAGATCCATGACGGGCGGCTCGAGCTCGGGCTCGGGAGCCGTGTATGCCGACTGCTGCGGGGCAGCGTGGCGAATCGTGCTGTTTGCCGTGGGGCACTGTGCCGCTGCAGCGAGAAACGCCGCCGTCTCGGACGGATCGCTAGCAGGACGGGGTGCAGGGGCGGCTTTACGCGTCGCCTGCACGATGGGATGGGTGGCAAAGTCGTCCGCGGGCACGGATGCCGGCGCGGGCGTGGCGGAAGGTGCGGGCTTTGCACTTGTCGGGCGAGCTCCGCCGCCCATGAGTTCCTCGGCGGTCCAGGGGCGGTCGCTCATCACGTCGTCGAGGCTCAACGCAAACAGATCGTCTTCGCCCTCGTCAAACGCGTGTTTCGCATGCCTGGCGCCAGAAACGGTGCCTCCGCGGCCGTTGCGTGATGCGTTGCTCGACCCCATCTTGTTCCATCCTTTCGAAATGCTCACATTCATCGATTATATGGAACTTGCCTTGCGGCCGACTCTCGGATTCGTGCATTCCAGAACTCGCGCCCAAAAGGGGAGGGGTGCAGGCGCGCTGACTATTTGTCGCCGGCGGCAGCCTTTGCCTCGTTGAGGTAGCTATAGAAGCTGTACTTAGAGATGCCAAAGAACTCGCAGGCACGCTCGCTCGACTTGGAAATGAGGAAGGCGCCGCGACGGTCGAGGTAGCCAATGGCGCGGATGCGCTCATCTTTGGTCATGAGTGCCGCGGGCTTGCCCACAAACTGTTCGCACTCGCGCAGCAGGTCTTCGAGCAGGTCGCCGATGTTTTTGGTGATGGGCTCGGGCTCGGTGTATCCCTTGTCGCCCGTGCCGGTGAGCGCGTCGAGCGAGCGCTCAAAAGCCTTCATGAGCGTAATGTCAAAGTTAATGCCCAAAATGCCGACGGGCTTGCCCTCGTCGTTGCGGATAAAGATGGTCGAGGACTTGAGCAGCTTGCCATCGGCGGTTTTGGTGAGGTATGGCTCGCGGTCGTGCACGTCGGCGGTGCCCTCGTGCATGGACTCAAGCACAATATGGCTGGGGCCGTCACCCAGTTTGCGCCCGCTGACGTGGCCGTTTTCGATCACTACGATGGAGTGGTCCACGTCCTCGGTCTCCAAGTCGTGGACGACGACTTCGCAGTTGGGGCCAAATTGGAGCGCCAGGCCGTGTGCAAGGCGCTTATAAAACTCAATCTGTGCGGGGGTCATAGGTGCCTTCCTAAAAATTAGTTTGGGCTCACTTTGCCATAAACCCCACTTGTTCGCAAATAACGAAAGCGTCGCTGCGTTATGTAACCGTTCGTCGGCGAAAAGGTACCGATTACGGCAACAAACAATTTGTTAGGTTTTCCAATCAAAAAGTGTGATAGAACAGTGCTAACAAACTTTTTGTTTGGCATCCACATAAAAGTTCAGTCGCATGAATGGGAATGGGCTGAAACGCGTATGCGGGGGCCGGCAAGAGAGAACTTAAGGAGTTCACCGTATGGCCGATAAGATCCAGTGGGCGGGCAACACGATGCCCAAGAGCGATGACAAGCACTTGGGAATCATGAGCCTTGACCACGTGAAGAAGGCCCGTGCCTTCCACCAGTCGTTCCCCCAGTACACCGTCACTCCGCTTGCCCGCCTGGATGGCCAGGCCGCGCGCCTGGGCCTGTCCAACCTGTGCGTTAAGGACGAGAGCTATCGCTTTGGCCTCAACGCCTTTAAGGTTCTGGGCGGTTCGTTTGCCATGGCCAACTACATTGCCGACGAGACTGGCAAGGACGTTGCCGAGTGCACCTTCGATTACCTGACCTCCGATCAGCTTGCCAAGGACTTTGGCCAGGCTACCTTCTTTACCGCCACCGACGGCAACCATGGCCGCGGTGTGGCATGGGCTGCCAACAAGCTGGGCCAGAAGGCCGTCGTGCACATGCCCAAGGGTTCCACCAAGCCCCGCTTCGATAACATCGCTGCCGAGGGCGCCACGGTGACCATCGAAGAGGTCAACTACGACGAGTGCGTGCGCATGGCCGCCGCCGAGGCCGATGCCTGCGAGCGCGGCGTCATCGTTCAGGACACCGCCTGGGAGGGCTACGAGAAGATTCCGTCCTGGATCATGGAGGGCTACGGCACCATGGCTTCCGAGGCTGCCGAGCAGCTGCGTGAGATGGCCATCAACCGCCCGACGCACGTCTTTGTCCAGGCTGGCGTAGGCTCGCTCGCCGGCGCCGTGGTGGGCTACTTCACCAACCTGTATCCCGATAACCCGCCCACCTTTGTCGTGGTCGAGTGCGCGCCTGCCGCCTGTCTGTACAAGGGCGCTGCCGCCGGCGACGGCGATCCGCGCATCGTGGACGGCGACATGCCCTCCATCATGGCCGGCCTGTGCTGCGGCGAGCCCAACATCCTGGGCTGGGATATCCTGCGCAACCATACCACCGCTTTCGTGTCCTGCCCCGACTGGGTTACTGCTCGCGGCATGCGCACCCTGGGTGCTCCCGAGAAGGGTGACCCGCGCGTCATCTCCGGCGAGTCCGGCGCTGTGACCACCGGCCTGGTCGAGACCCTCATGCTCGATCCCGAGTACGCCGAGCTCAAGGAGCTCATCGGCCTGGACAAGACGAGCTCCGTGCTCTGCTTCTCCACCGAGGGCGACACCGATCCGGATCAGTACCGTCGCATCGTCTGGGAGGGCGAGTACCCGACTTGCTAGCGGGTCTGACCTGTCCGGAGGCAGCCGGAGGACTTTACTCCCTGCTCGGACAGTCCTGCTCGCACGGAGAGCACATTAAGTGCTCTCCGGCTCGTGCGGAACTCGCGACGGAGCAAAGTCCTCCGTTCGCCTCCTATGGCTACTTGCTTGTGGGGTGCTCAACCTCACGCCGCTTGGCACAAGTGATCTATCTGAAATATCTACCTGTAGGTAAACCCTTGTAGAAAGGTTGACTGTTATGACTAAAGAACTCGATTTCGACGCTATCAAGGCTGCGGCTGAGTCTCATCGTGCTGATATGACTCGCTTCCTGCGCGCTATGATCTCGCACCCCTCTGAGTCCTGCGAGGAGGGTGAGGTTGTTGCCTGCATCAAGGCCGAGATGGAGAGCCTTGGCTATGACGAGGTCAAGGTCGACGGCCTGGGCAACGTTATGGGCTTTATGGGCGAGGGCGACAAGATTATCGCCATCGACTCCCACATCGACACCGTCGGCATCGGCAACATCGAGAACTGGGACGCCGATCCCTATGAGGGCTACGAGACCGACGAGATCATCTACGGCCGCGGCGGCTCCGACCAGGAGGGTGGCATGGCTTCTGCTACCTACGCTGCCAAGATGATGAAGGACATGGGCCTTATCCCCGAGGGCTACAAGATCATGGTCGTCGGTACCGTCCAGGAAGAAGATTGCGACGGCATGTGCTGGCAGTACATCTACAACAAGGACGGCATTAAGCCCGAGTTCGTCATTTCCACCGAGCCCACCGACGGCGGCATCTATCGCGGTCACCGCGGCCGTATGGAGATCCGCGTCGACGTTCACGGCACCTCCTGCCACGGCTCCGCTCCCGACCGCGGCGACAACGCCATCTACAAGATGGCCGACATCATCGCCGACGTCCGCGCCCTCAACAACAACGGCTGCGACGAGTCGACCGACATCAAGGGCCTCGTCAAGATGCTCGACCCCAAGTACAACCCCGAGCACTTCGAGGACGCCCGCTTCCTGGGCCGCGGCACCTGCACCGTCAGCCAGATCTTCTACACCAGCCCCAGCCGCTGCGCTGTCGCTGACTCCTGCGCCATCTCCATCGACCGTCGCATGACCGCCGGCGAGACCTGGGAGTCCTGCCTGGACGAGATCCGCAACCTGCCGGCAGCCAAGAAGTACGGCGACGACGTGAAGGTCTCCATGTACATGTACGACCGTCCGTCCTGGACCGGCGAGGTCTACGAGACCGAGGCTTACTTCCCCACGTGGATCAACAAGGAGACCGCTCCGCACGTCAAGGCCCTCGTCGACGCCCATAAGGCTATGTTCGGTGACGAGCGCATCGGCTGCGAGCCCAGCATGGACAAGCGCACCGGTCGTCCGCTGTGCGACAAGTGGACCTTCTCCACGAACTGCGTTTCCATCCAGGGCCGCTATGGCATCCCCTGCGTCGGCTTTGGCCCGGGTGCCGAGTCTCAGGCTCACGCTCCCAACGAGGTCACCTACAAGGACGACCTGGTCACCGCTGCCGCCATGTATGTGGCTGCCCTGAACCTCTACGATCCGAGCCAGGCCGATGGCGATGCCACCGTGTTCCGCGCCGGTCTGACCAACAACAAGATTGACTAGTCCCATTCCTCGATCTTGTTGAGCCGGGGGCAGTTTATGCCCCCGGCGCCTCCTGTTGACTTGGGGCCCGCGGTCGTTATCTCCCATGCTTCCTCGACGGTGGCGGGTCCTCGTCATAGCGCTCTGCATGTTCTAGCCACACGCGCATGCCGGAGCGCATCTACTCATTGCGATCGTTTCACCTTTAGAAAGGACATTTACATGGACGCCAAGTTTACCGAGCTCGTCGAGCAGCTGAACGGCCTCGATTTTAAGGGTATGTACGGCAGCGACTTCCTGCACACCTGGGATAAGACCACCGATGAGCTCAAGGCGCTCTACATCGTCGCCGACGCTCTGCGCGAGCTGCGCGAGAACAACGTTTCGTCCAAGATCTTCGATTCGGGCCTGGCCGTCTCGCTGTTCCGCGACAACTCCACCCGTACGCGCTTCTCCTTCTCTAAGGCCGCCAACCTGCTCGGCCTTGAGCTGCAGGACCTGGACGAGAAGAAGTCCCAGATCGCTCACGGCGAGACCGTCCGCGAGACCGCTACCATGATCTCCTTCATGGCCGACGTCATCGGCATCCGCGACGACATGTACATCGGTAAGGGCGACGCCTACATGGCCGAGGTCTCCGAGTCTGTCCAGCAGGCTTACGAGGACGGCGTTCTGGATCACCGTCCCACGCTCATCTCCCTGCAGTCCGACTCCGATCACCCCACGCAGTCCTCTGCCGACATGCTCTACCTCATCAACGAGTTTGGCGGCCTCGAGAACCTCAAGGGCAAGAAGGTTGCCGTCACCTGGGCCTATTCGCCCTCTTACGGCAAGCCGCTGTCCTGCCCGCAGTCGCTGATCAGCCTGCTGCCCCGCTTTGGCATGGACGTCACCCTGGCTCACCCCGAGGGCTACGACCTCATGCCCGAGGTCGTCGAGCGCGCCAAGAGCTATGCCGCCGAGTCCGGCACCACCTTTAAGCAGGTCAACACCATGGCCGAGGCCTTCGAGGGCGCCGACATCGTGATCCCCAAGAGCTGGGCTCCGTTTGCCGCCATGGAGAAGCGTACCAACCTGTACGCCGAGGGCGACGACGCCGGCATCGCAGCGCTCGAGAAGGAGCTGCTCGCCCAGAACGCCACCCATCAGGATTGGTGCTCCACGACCGAGCTCATGGAGAAGACCGCCAACGGCCAGGACACTATCTTTATGCACCCGCTGCCCGCCGACATCTCCGGTGTCTCTTGCGAGCACGGCGAGGTCAACGCCGACGTCTTCGACATGCACCGCGTGGGCATGTACAAGGAGGCCAGCTACAAGCCGTACGCCATCGCAGCCATGATGTTCCTGCAGAAGGTTGCCGATCCCGCCGCTACCCTCAAGGCCCTCGACGAGCGCAACACCGCCCGTTGGTTCCAGGCCTAAAGCTGGGCTGAGAAATGGCTAAGCGTATCGTTGTCGCCCTGGGCGGAAACGCCCTCGGCGCCAACCTTCCCGAGCAGATGGAGGCCGTCAAGACGACTTCCAAGGCTATCGTCGACCTGATCGAGGAGGGCAACGAGGTCGTCGTCGTGCATGGCAACGGTCCCCAGGTGGGCATGATCGCCAACGCGATGGCTGAGCTCACGCGCTCTAATCCTCAGAAGTACGTTCCCTGCCCCTTGTCCGTTTGCGGCGCCATGAGCCAGGGCTACATTGGCTATGACCTGCAAAATGCGCTGCGCGAGGAAATGCTCGACCGCAATATCGACAAGGGTGTCGCCACCGTGCTCACCCAGGTCGAGGTTGCGGCAGACGACCCGGCCTTTGCCGACCCGGTCAAGCCGATTGGTCCGTGGATGAGCGAGGCCGAGGCCAAGGAGCTGGAGGCCGACCGCGGCTACCAGTTCATCCACGACGAGAAGCAGGGCTTCCGTCGCGTGGTTGCCTCGCCCAAGCCCGTGAACATCGTCGAGCTCGACACCATCAAGTCGCTCGTCGAGTCCAACCACGTGGTGATCTCCTGCGGCGGTGGCGGTATTCCCGTCACCAAGGCCCAGGGCAACCACCTTAAGGGCGCTGCCGCCGTCATCGATAAGGACTTTGCGGCCGAGAAGCTCGCCGAGCAGCTCGATGCCGATGCCCTGATTATCCTGACGGCCGTGGAGAAGGTTGCCATTGGCTTTGGCACCGACCACGAGCAGTGGCTCGACACGCTGACCGCGGCTGACGTAAAGCGTCTGTCCGAGGCCAACGAGTTCGGTCGCGGCTCCATGCTGCCCAAGGTCCAGGCCGCCTCGACGTTTGCCGAGAGCAAGCCGGGCCGCACGGCGCTCATCACGCTGCTCGAGAAGGCGCGTGACGGTCTTGCCGGCAAGACCGGTACCACGTTTACCGGCGACGCTGAGTAGGCATATCTGCACCATTGAGGAGGGTGCCCTGCGTCGCGGGGTGCCCTCCTTTGTGCTATGGGGAGCCAAGAGGCGTTCGCTGGAAAACGAGTGCGTGCCTGTTCCGACGGAGTGTGAGCTTGCTATGGTGGGTATAGCAACTATGGTGTCCAAGGCAGCCAGGGGAGGTTTGCGGAGATGAAACTCGGTTGCGTCATTATGGCTTCGGGCGAGGGCAAGCGGTTTGGCTCTAACAAGATGCTCGCCGATATCTATGGCGAGCCGCTGATTGCCCGGACCATTGATTCGGTTCCCCGGGGCTTTGACGTTGTGGTTTCGACGCGTTGGCCCGAGGTCGCTCAGATTTGTGATGACAAGCATTGCCCGTGCGTGCTGCACGATGGCGAGCTGCGCAGCGAAAGCGTCCGTGCGGGCCTTTCGTGGGGAGTCGAACGCAACTGGAAAGGTTGCCTCTTTTTGCCGGGCGACCAGCCTCTCGTGAGTTCGGATTCTTTTGAGGCTATGGTTCGTGCATTTGACGAGCGTGGCCGCAAGCATCCGGTGCGTCTTGCGTGCAACGGTGAGCCTTCGAGCCCGGTGCTCTTTCCGGCGGAACTGTTCGATGCACTTATGTGTCTTGAGGGTAAGGACGGCGGCGGTTCGATCCTCAAGGACCGTACCGACGTGGTGCTGGTCGAGGCGCGTGCCTACGAGCTGTGGGACGTCGATACCGTCAAGGGACAGCGACGCATAACGGAGCATATCGCCGCCTGCTCGTATTTTGATCGCGTGGCCAACTGCATCAATCAATAAGGAGCAATTATGATCATCATCAAAAACGGCGCACTCGTGACGCCCCAGGGGCTTCGCCGCGCCGATCTTGCCATGGAGGGCGACAAGATTGTGCGGATTGCCGCGGCAATCGAGCCGGGCGAGGGCGATACCGTCGAGGACGCCACCGACTGCTGGGTGTTTCCCGGCTTTATCGACGGCCACACGCACATGCAGTGCTGGACCGGCATGGATTGGACAGCCGATAGCTTTGAGACCGGCACGCGCGCGGCTGCCTGCGGCGGCACGACGACCATTGTGGACTACGCGACGGCCGATCGTGGCGTGACCATGCCCGATGCCTTGGTCGAGTGGCATCATCGCGCCGACGGCACCTGCACCGCCAACTATGCCTTCCATATGGCGCTTGCCGAGTGGAATGAGCGCAACCGCGCCGATCTTTCGGCCATGCGCGAGGCGGGCGTATCGTCGTTCAAGACCTACTTTGCCTACGACCATCTGCGCCTGGACGATGCCGAGACGCTCGAGGTGCTGGAGGAGCTCAAGCGCGTGGGCGGTATCCTGTGCGTGCATTGCGAGAACGGCACGTTGGTCAACGCGCTGCAGAAGCGCGTGTTTGAGCAGGGTATCCACGGGCCCGAGGGCCATGCGCTCAGCCGTCCGGACGTGTGTGAGGCCGAGGCCGTGAGCCGCCTGCTGTATCTGGCGCACTTGGCCGGGGACGCTCCGGTCAACGTGGTGCACCTTTCGACCAAGCTGGGGCTCGAGGCCATTCGCGCTGCCAAAGCGCGCGGGCAGAAGAACATCTATGTCGAGACATGCCCTCAGTATCTGATGCTCGACGACACCTGCTATCTGGAGCAGGGCGAGGACGGCTTTGCGGGCGCCAAGTACGTGATGAGTCCGCCGCTGCGCCATGCCGGCGACCGTGCGGCACTGCGCGAGGCGCTTGTGGCCGGCGAGATCGATACGATTGCGACCGACCACTGTAGCTTTAACCTGCACGGGCAAAAGGACCGCGGGCGCGACGACTTCCGCGCGATTCCCAACGGCGGACCCGGCGTGGAGCATCGCCCCGTCGCGATCGCTACGAGCTTTGAGGGACAGCTGGGTCCCGAGGATCTGTGCCGCCTGATGAGCGAGAACCCGGCGCGCGTCTTTCGCATGTATCCGCACAAGGGCTGTCTTGCCGAGGGCGCCGATGCCGACGTGTGCGTGTGGGATCCCAAGGCGCGCTGGACGATTAGCGCCGCGACGCAGCATCAGGCCGTGGACTACACGCCGCTCGAGGGCTTTGAGGCGCACGGCCGCGCCAAGGCCGTGTTTGTGAACGGCGTGCTGGCCGCGCGCGACGGCGAGCCCACCGGGGCCCAGCCCGGTCGCTACGTGCCCCGCTAGCAGGAAGATCACCGGATTTCCCTCCGCAGTTGCGGTGGAATAGTTCCTGTTTAGCCGCCAAATAGGCCGTTTCAGGAACTATTCCACCGCAACTTATAGGCCTGCTGGGGCAGCGCCAGCTACTTGAGGTTGGTGGCGACGACGGGGCGGCCGAGGGCTGCCTGGAAGCGGTCGGCTATCGTTGAGTCGGCAAGCGTGTCGACTTGGTTGAGCATGATACGGGCATTGTTTAGGTTCAGCATCTGCATCTCGGCATTGAGCACCTGGGCGACGCGCTCGGGCGTGGCGATGTCGGTAGGCTCGCAGTCGCAGCGCTCGCAGAAGAGCTCGGGGCGGTGGACAACCTCGGCGACGGGCTTGCCCAGCCCCGAGGCGCCGACGACCCAGACAACGTTTGCCGTGGCGGCGGGAATTACCGGCTCCCAGGCGGCATGCGCCTTGAGCGGGAGTTGCTTGCTGCCATCTGCCTCGGCCAACACATAGTTAAAGCGCCGTGCCAGCTCGCCGAGCGGCTCGGCGGGGGCGGAGAGCTTGCCTGTCTCCGGGTCCAAAACACCCGCCTGGCAGATGCTTCCGCGGCTCATGCCAGCGCATACCTTGCAGGTGCAGCCGGGGACATGCGCGGCACCCGGCTTCCAAGGCGCGGCATCCAGGCGACGGTTTGACCCGTCCCACGGCACGCCGGCGACGGGAAACATGTGCGTGGTGGTGCAGAGGAGCACGCGGCCGCCAGCGCGCATGAGCTCGAGACCCAGCGTCTTTAGCAAGGTCGACTTGCCACCGCTGCCGATAATTGCGGTAATGCCCGGCTCGATCTTGAGCGCGGAGGCAAGGTTTCCGCTCGTCGTTCCCATCTGTTCACCGCCGTATAATACTGTGATAATAAATAATCATCAGAGTAGCGGCCGAACCGCTTTTGCTCTGCTCAAACCGTAGCACAGGGAGGTGCCCCGGGAATGCTCGTTTATGTTCGCGGCGCCGGCGATATCGCCACGGGCGTCGCCGCTCGCTTGGTGCGCGCCGGCGTTTCGGTCGTTATGGCCGATATCGCGGTTCCCACGTGCATCCGCCGCACAATCTGTTTTTGCGAGGCCATTCGCCTGGGCGAGGTCGAGGTCGAAGGCATTCGCGCTCGCTTGGCACAGACGCCGGCTGAGGCGCTTGAGATTACCGAGGCTGGAGACGTCGCCGTTGTGGTAGACCCCCAGGCCAAGATGATCGGCGAGCTGAAACCCGCTGCTGTGGTCGACGCGATTTTGGCTAAGCGCAACTTGGGCACCACGCGCGACATGGCGCCTGCCGTCATCGCCGTGGGGCCGGGCTTTACCGCGCCGGTTGACTGCGACGCCGTGGTCGAGACCATGCGTGGGCATTTCCTGGGCCGTGTCATTACCCAAGGTTCGCCCCAGCCCAACACGGGCGTGCCGGGCATTATCGCCGGCTATGGCAAGGAACGTGTTATCCACAGCCCCGCCGCCGGCGTGTTTCGGTCCGACCGCGCAATCGGCGACATCGTGAGCGCCGGAGACGTGATTGGCTACGCGGGCGATACGCCCATGTGCACGCAGATCGATGGCTGTCTGCGCGGGCTTTTGGCGAACGGCGTGCAGGTGACTGAGGGCTTTAAATGCGCCGATGTCGATCCACGCGGCGATGCCAGCTACATCAACTATATTTCGGACAAGGCGACGTCGGTCGGCGGCGGCGTGCTCGAGGCACTCGCTATGCTCACCGATGTCTTTAGAGGATAGAAGGCGGCAATGGAAAAGCTCGATGTTGTGAATGCGGCGCTTGCCGCCCTGCGTGCTGGCGAGACGTGCGAGCTGGTGGTAGTGGCCGGTACGGCGGGGTCATCACCACGCGGCGTGGGCGCCTGGATGGCCGTCTTTGCCGATGGCAGCCAAGCGGGCACCATCGGCGGCGGCAAGATTGAGCTTTTTGCGCTGGACGAGGCGCGCGAGCTGCTGGCCGCAGGGCAATCGCGTCTGGTCCGCTACACCATGGGCGGCGAGAACTCCGATACCGGCATGATCTGCGGCGGGGCCATCTGCCTGTGCTACCTGCATCTGGACTCGACCCAGGCACCGTTGTTCCAGTCGGTTGCCGACGTCTTGGCCTATCGGCGCATCGGCGACTTCGTCATCGACTTTGAGCCGTTTATCGCGAGCGCGCTCGAGGGCGATGTGGTTGAGTACCATGGCGAGACATCGCGCCATACCATTGCCGGCTGCCCCGAGCTTTCGCTGGTGGAGGAGGGGAGTAAGGTCACCTACACCAACGCCGCCTCCGAGATTCCCCCGGCGCACATCGAGACGCTCTGCCCCGAGGGCCTGACCTACATCTTTGGCTGCGGACACGTGGGCGCTGCGACGGCGCGCGTACTCACGGCGGCGGGCTTTGCCGTTGTGGCGTGCGATGACCGCCCCGGCACGCTGACGCCCGAATGGGTGCCCGGTGTCTACGATCGTCGCCTGGTCGATTACAAGAACCTGAGCAAGCAGTGCCCCATCGGCCCGCGCGACCTGGTGGTCGTGGCCACAGCAGGCCACAAGTCCGATATCGACGTGGTGATTCAGGCCATGCGCGCTAAACCCGCCTATCTGGGCTGCTTGGGCTCGCGCCGCAAGACGGCCTTTGTGCGCGCCCGTTTGGAGCAGGAGGGCTTTACGCAGGACCAGATCGACGAGCTGCACCTGCCGATCGGCGTTGCCATCGAGGCCGAGGATCCCGAGGAGATCGCCATCTCCATCGCTGCCGAGATGATTCACCTGCGCCGCACCAAGCTCGTCCCCCGCAAGCGCTAATCGCATCCCCATACATGAGTTGCGGTGAAATACGGACTGTTAAAGCCTGTTAAGCCGTCAAACGGTCCCTATCTCACCGCAACTGCTGTTTTCCTCCGTGCCCTAGGGATCAATTTGTGCGGGGGAGTTGTGGAGTTGTGCAGGCAGACGAGGTTTTTCTGGAAATACGCACCCAATGCGCGTATAGTACCGATTGTTTTGTCGGCTCCTGCTGCGTCGAGTCCAAACCGCGAAATGCCATGAGCGGCGCGGATGCAGCCAGGAGGCACGAGGACAACCCATCGTGGCCACGCCCCGTGCTTAAAACCCCAAGAAGGAGTGAACAATGGCAGAAGAGAAGTATGTGCCGCGTCTGAAGACCAAGTACAACAACGAGGTCAAGCAGCAGCTTCAGGACAAGTTCCAGTACGAGAACGTCATGATGATCCCCAAGTTTGAGAAGATCGTCGTGAACATGGGTGTCGGCGAGGCCGCTACCGATTCCAAGGCCATCGACGGTGCCGTGCGCGACCTGCGCGCCATCACCGGCCAGCAGCCGATGATCACCCGTGCCCGCAAGTCCATCGCTACCTTCCGCCTGCGCGCTGGTATGCCGATCGGCTGCAAGGTTACCCTGCGTGGCGACCGTATGTGGGAGTTCTTCGATCGTCTGACCTCTGTCGCAATCCCCCGTATCCGCGACTTCCGCGGCATCTCCGCCAAGAGCTTCGACGGCCGTGGTAACTTCTCCATGGGCGTCACCGAGCAGCTCATCTTCCCCGAAATCGACTTCGACTCCGTCGATCACCAGCGTGGTATGGACATCACTTTCGTGACCACCGCCAACACCGATGAGGAGGCCAAGGCCCTTCTGGACGCCTTCGGTTTCCCGTTCAAGAAATAGGTTCACCTGCCCTATGAGCGCCGTTCCCAGAAGGGGGCGGCGCTTGGGGCGAACAATACTCTATGTGAGGAGGATATAAGTGGCTAAGACATCGATGATCGTCAAGTGCAATCGCAAGCAGAAGTTCTCTACTCGTGAGTACACGCGCTGCCAGCGCTGCGGCCGTCCGCACTCTGTGTACCGCAAGTTCGGCCTGTGCCGTGTCTGCTTCCGCGAGCTTGCACTCAAGGGCGAGCTTCCCGGCGTTAAGAAGGCCAGCTGGTAAGTCACTACCAGCGTTTCAAGCATCAGTTTGGAACAGGGAAAACGCGCTAAAAAGGCTTTGCCGTTAAGGGCGGCGAAGAACCAAGAGCACGTGTTCATCAAGAACGAAGGAGAATCTGTATGAACCTTACAGACCCGATCGCAGATATGCTTACGCGCATCCGTAACGCTAACTCTGTGAACAAGGCCACGGTCTCCATGCCGAGCAGCAAGAAGCTCGTCGAGATCGCTCGTGTTCTGCACGAGGAGGGCTACATCGAGGGCTACGATGTCGAGGACACCGTTCCCCAGAAGACTCTGCACATCACGCTTAAGTATGGTCCCAAGAAGGCTAAGGTCATCAACGGCATCCGCCGCATTTCCAAGCCGGGCCTGCGTAAGTACACCGGCGTTGCCGACATGCCCCGCGTCCGCGGTGGCCTTGGTACCGCCATTATTTCCACCAGCCATGGCGTTATGACCGACCGCGATGCTCGCAAGCACAACGTCGGCGGCGAGATCATCGCTTACGTCTGGTAATTCGCTCGGTAGGTAGAAGGAAAGGAGATCACCGTGTCTCGTATCGGTAATAAGCCTGTCCAGATTCCCGCCGGAGTCGAAGTGGCAGTCAACGGCAACAACGTTGTCGTCAAGGGCCCCAAGGGCCAGCTCGAGCTCGATGTCTTTGAGAAGCTCGCTATCAACATCGAGGACAACGTCCTCACCGTTTCCCGTCCCGACGACGAGCGTGAGACCCGTGCCCGCCACGGCCTCACCCGCGCCCTCATCCACAACATGGTGGTTGGCGTTTCCGAGGGCTTCGAGAAGAAGCTCGAGCTCGCCGGCGTCGGTTACCGCGTGCAGCAGAAGGGCAAGAACCTCGAGTTCTCCCTGGGCTTCTCGCACCCCGTGATCGTCGAGGCTCCCGAGGGCATCACCTTCGAGGTTCCCGACAACACCCACGTGAACGTCAAGGGTATCAACAAGCAGCAGGTCGGTCAGATCGCCGCTGAGATCCGCGGCCATCGTCCTCCCGAGCCTTACAAGGGCAAGGGTATCCACTACGTTGGCGAGCACATCCGCCGCAAGCTGGGTAAGGCCGCCAAGTAGTCGTAACCGACTCACTCGCATAAGACCAGCACCCCGTCAGGTGCTGGCAAGATCAACCTTTTTAGGAGTTTACGTATGAACAAGCATAAGGCGAAGCTGGAAGGCCTCAAGCGTCGTCAGCGTCGTGTTCGCGGCAAGGTCTCGGGTACCTCCGAGCGTCCGCGTCTTCGCGTGACCCGTACTAACGCCAACATCTATGCCCAGATCATCGACGACAGCAAGGGCTCCAGCCTGACGCTCGTCTCTGCCTCGACCCTCGAGGCCGAGTTCAAGGGCACCCACACCTCGAACAAGGAGGCTGCGGAGAAGGTCGGTCAGCTCGTTGGCAAGCGCGCCATCGAGGCCGGCATCACCAAGGTCGCCTTCGATCGTGGTGGCCGTATCTACCATGGCCGCGTCAAGGCCCTCGCCGACGGTGCTCGTGCCGCCGGTCTCGAGTTCTAGGAGGTATGTAGCACATGGCTCGTAATCAGAAGCAGCAGCGCGAGGCCTCCGAGTTCGAGGAGCGCGTCGTTTACATCAACCGCGTGTCGAAGACCGTCAAGGGTGGTCGTCGCATGAGCCTCGTCGCTCTCGTCGTCGTTGGCGACGGCAAGGGCAACGTCGGCGTTGGCATGGGCAAGTCCGCTGAGGTGCCCCTGGCCATCTCCAAGGCGTCTCTCGATGCCAAGAAGAACATGTTCCACGTGCCGGTGACCGAGCAGGGCACCATCCCGCACGAGGTTCTCGGCCACTTTGGTGCCGGCCGCATCATCATCAAGCCCGCTGTCGAGGGTACCGGCGTTATCGCCGGCGGCGCTGTGCGTCCCCTCTTCGAGCTTGCTGGCATCAAGAACGTCCTGTCCAAGTCCCTCGGTACCGACAACGGCCTCAACATCATCAAGGCTGCCGTCGAGGGCCTCAAGGAGCTCTCCAGCCCTGAGGACGTCGCGGCTCGCCGTGGCCTGACGGTCTCCGAGATGTTCGTCGGTAAGGAGAACTAAGCATGGCTGACACCATCAAGATCAAGCAGGTCCGCAGCACCAACGGTTGCAAGCAGGACCAGGTCCGTACTGTCCGTGCCCTCGGTCTCCACAGGATCCGCGAGGTTCGCGAGATTGCTGACAACGAGTCCGTCCGCGGCATGATCTTCAAGGTCAAGCACCTTGTCGAGATTGTAGAGGAGTAGCAAATGCAGCTTCACGATCTTACTCCCGCGCCCGGTTCCACCAAGAACCGTAAGCGCGTCGGCCGTGGCAATTCTTCGGGTCACGGCACCACTTCTGGCCGCGGCCAGAAGGGCCAGGGTTCCCGCTCTGGCGGCACCAAGGGTGCCGGCTTCGAGGGTGGCCAGACTCCGCTGGCTATGCGCCTGCCCAAGCTTCCGGGCTTCCGCAACCCCCGTCGTATCGAGTACACCGCTGTTAACGTTGAGCGTCTCGAGCGTAAGTTCGAGGATGGCGCTGTGATCGACGGTGCCGCTCTTAAGGCCGCTCGCATCACCAAGAGCGAGTTCGAGCCCGTCAAGGTGCTCGGCAATGGTGAGCTCACCAAGAAGTTCACGGTCAAGGTCGACAAGGTCAGCGCTTCTGCGCAGGCCAAGATCGAGGCCGCCGGCGGAAAGGTCGAGCTGCCGTGCTAAATGGTCTTAAGAATGCTTTCCGCATCAAAGAATTGCGCGAAAAGATTCTTTTTACCATAGCTATGCTCGTCGTGTACCGCATTGGTGCGCACGTTCCTGTGCCCGGCATTCCCTTCCAGGGGATGCTGGGCCTTTTCTCGACCGATAACAATTCGGTCGCCGCAGGTGCTATGGCCCTCCTGAATCTTTTCTCTGGCGGCGCGTTGAGCTATGTGTCGGTGTTTTCGCTGGGCATCATGCCTTACATCACCAGCTCGATCATCCTCCAGATGCTCCAGGCCGTCGTGCCTTCCCTGCATGAGCTTGCCCGCGAGGGCGAGGTCGGTCAGACCAAGATTACGCAGTATTCGCGTTACCTCACCTTGGCTCTGGCAATCCTCAACTCCGTGGGTTACCTCTTCCTCTTTAAGAGCTTCGGCATCAGCTTTAATGGCGCCGGCGCTCCCGAGATCATCTTCGACCTCATGGTCGTCGGCACGCTCACTGCGGGCGCCATGCTGATCATGTGGATTGGTGAGCTCATCACCCAGCGCGGTATCGGCAATGGCATGTCGCTGATCATCTTTGCGAACATCATGGCCGGCCTTCCGCAGGCGATTTTCTCCAGCACCGAGGGTAATGCCGGTGGCATTATCACCATGGTGATCATCTGCGCCATCATCCTGCTGGTTATCCCGCTGATTGTTTTCCTTGAGCGCGGCCAGCGCCGCATTCCGGTCTCTTACGCCAAGCGCGTCGTGGGCCGTCGCATGATGGGTGGCCAGACCACCTACCTGCCCATCAAGGTCAACACCGCGGGTGTCGTGCCGATCATCTTCGCTTCGGCGCTGCTGTACTTCCCGGCCCAGATCGCCGTGTTCTTCCCCGGCATCGGCTGGATCCAGGCAGTTGCTTCTGCGCTTTCGACCGGTTGGCTCAACTGGGTGCTTAATGTTGTCCTCATCGTGTTCTTCGCGTACTTCTACACCTCCATGGTGTTCAACCCCGATGACACGGCCGACAACCTCAAGAAGCAGGGCGGCTTTATTCCGGGCGTCCGTCCGGGCAGGGCTACCGCGGCCTACATCAAGAACGCGCTCAACAAGATCACGCTTCCCAGCGCTGTCTTCTTGGCGCTCATCGCCATCGTGCCTTCGATCATCTTCTCCTTTACGGGTAACCAGCTGATCCAGGCATTTGGCGGCACATCCATCCTCATCATGGTCGGCGTCGTGCTCGACACGGTCGACAAGCTCGAAGGCCAGATCAAGATGTATGATTACGATGGATTCTTTAAATAGGCTAGAGGAGGATTGCTCATGAACCTCGTATTGCTCGGAGCTCCGGGTGCCGGTAAGGGCACCGTCGCACAGGAACTCGTCGCCGAGTTTGGCGTCGCTCACATTTCCACGGGCGACCTGCTGCGTGCTGCCGTCAAGGGCGGCACCGAGCTTGGTATTCAGGCTAAGAAGTACATGGACGCCGGCGAGCTCGTTCCCGACCAGCTCGTGATCGACCTTGTCAAGGAGCGCCTTGCCGCCGATGACGCCCAGCAGGGCTTCATCCTCGACGGCTTCCCGCGCAACACCGCCCAGGCTGTGACGCTCGATTCCGAGCTCTCCGCCATGGGTCGCGAGATTGACTGCGCCCTTCTGGTCGACGTGGCCCCCGAGGTCATCATCGACCGTCTGTCTTCGCGTCGCACCTGCCGCGCCTGCGGTTACACCGGCACCGCTGCCGATGCTACCTGCCCCAAGTGTGGTGGCGAGATGTATCAGCGCGACGACGACAAGCCCGAGACCATCAAGAACCGTCTCGACGTCTACGAGAAGTCCACGAGCCCGCTCGTCGACTACTATCGTGGCCAGGGTCTGCTCAAGTCGGTCAACGGTGACCAGGCTCGCGAGACCGTGTACGGGGATGTCAAAGAGGCTCTCGGTCTATGATCAAGATTAAGTCTGCGACGCAAATCGAGCAGATGAAGAAGGCAGGAGCGCTATCTAAGATGGCGCTCCGCCACGTTGGAGCCATGGTTCGCCCTGGTGTTTCGACCTTTGAGCTCGATCAGCTTGCGGAGCAGATTATCCGCATGCATGGTGGCACCCCGGCCTTTAAGGGTTACGGCGGGTTCCCGGGGACCATTTGCGCATCGATCAACGATGCCGTTGTCCACGGTATTCCCAACCCCGACATGATTCTGCGCGATGGCGATATCATCTCCATCGATACGGGAGCCGTTGTCGACGGTTGGGTCGGCGATAACGCTTGGACGTTTTTCGTCGGTACCCCCACGCCCGAGGCCAAGGCTCTGTGCGAGGTTACGCGCGATTGCCTTAAGGCTGCCATCGAGCAGGCTGTTCCCGGTAACCATATCGGGGACGTCGGTTATGCCGTTCAGTCCCTCGCCGAGTCTCACGGTTACGGCGTGCTTCGTGATTATGTGGGTCATGGCATTGGCCGCGTGATGCACGAGGACCCCAACGTTCCTAACTATGGAAAGAAGGGGAGGGGCGTTCGCCTCCAGGCCGGCATGGTCATTGCCATCGAGCCGATGGTTACGATGGGTTCCAACCATGTGAGCACGGGCTCCGACGGTTGGATTGTTACGACCAACGACCACCTGCCCGCCGCGCACTACGAGAACACCGTCGCCATTACCAATGACGGTCCGGTGATTCTCACCACGGATGCCCAGGGTGCTTGGTGTTCCTTGCAAGGCGGTGAAATGTAAAAGTCGCCGCCCCCTGATGCCCAACCTCGCCTTTCAATTTCGAAGGCATGACCCCAAGGTCTATGCCTTCTCATTTCAAGGCGATCTTGGGCATCAGGGAACGGCTTTGTTTTACATTTCAAATGTAACAAGTTCCACGTAGTTGTGGAGCCATTACGAAGTTATTACGATGCGTGTATACGTGTTGTAGAATACTCAATCGCTGTCGTTTTCTAGAGAAAGATGATTGCTTGTGAAGAAGGAAGACGCAATTGAGCTCGAGGGTACGGTAAAGGAGCCGCTGCCCAACGCCATGTTTAAGGTTGAGCTCGAGAACGGTCATTCGGTTCTGTGCAACATTTCTGGCAAGATTCGAATGAATTACATCCGCATTCTCCCCGGTGACAGGGTTGTCGTGGAGCTTTCCCCGTACGACCTGACCCGCGGTCGCATCACCTATCGCTATAAATAGCGACACACATACACGCTCTTTTCCGACTGCAGGCTTAGCTCAACCTACGGTCGGTTTGCGTGTGAAGACCAGCCATAGTTTTAAACGCCTGCGGCTGGGCGAGTAGATAGTAGGGAAGTAGTTTGAGCGCTACCGAAAGGAAGAACGATGAAGGTACGTCCTTCGGTCAAGAAGATGTGCGATAAGTGCAAAATCATTAGGCGCCATGGCAAGGTCCTCGTCATTTGCGAGAACCCCCGTCATAAGCAGCGTCAGGGTTAAGAGAGGAGACTACGTTGGCCCGTATTAATGGTGTCGACCTCCCGCGTGAGAAGCGCGTTGAGATCGGTCTGACCTACATTTACGGCATCGGCCGCACCACTGCGACGAAGATTTGCGTCGAGTGCAACGTTAACGTGGATACGCGCGTTAAGGACCTCACCGAGGATGAGGTTAACGCCATCCGCGATTATATCGACAAGAACCAGATCATGGTTGAGGGCGACCTCCGCCGTGAGCGCAACCAGAACGTCAAGCGCCTTATGGACATCGGCTGCAACCGCGGCCTTCGTCACCGCAAGGGCCTCCCGGTCCGCGGCCAGCGCACCCACACTAACGCTCGTACCCGCAAGGGCCCGAAGCGTCAGATCGGTGCTAAGAAGAAGAAATAAGGAGCGCTAGATAGATGGCTACTGCTAAGAAGAACGTTCGCGCTGCCCGTCTGAAGCGCGCGGACCGTAAGAACATTTCCGTGGGCCAGGCTCACATTCGTTCTACGTTTAACAACACGATCGTTTCAATCACCGATCCCCAGGGCAACGTCATTTCCTGGAAGTCGGCTGGCCAGGTGGGCTTCAAGGGCTCCCGTAAGTCCACGCCGTTCGCTGCCCAGATGGCTGCCGAGGCTGCTGCCAAGCAGGCCATGGAGCACGGCATGAAGAAGGTTTCCGTCTTCGTTAAGGGCCCCGGCTCCGGTCGTGAGACCGCCATCCGCTCCCTCCAGGCTGCTGGCCTCGAGGTCTCGAGCATCCAGGACAAGACCCCCATCCCGCACAACGGCTGCCGCCCCAAGAAGCGTCGCCGCGTGTAACTGAAAGGATCGTATCAATATGGCAATCGACAGGACTCCTGTTCTTAAGCGCTGCCGTCAGCTCGGGATCGATCCCGCTGAGCTCGGTTACAGCAGCAAGAAGGAATCTATCCGTCAGCCCAAGCGCCGTCGCAAGGAATCTGAGTACGGCATGCAGCTGCGCGAGAAGCAGAAGGTCAAGTTTATCTATGGCGTTCTGGAGAAGCAGTTCCACGGCTACTTCAACAAGGCCCGTAAGATGAACGGCGTCACCGGTGAGAACCTCATGATCATCCTTGAGTCTCGCCTCGACAACGTCGTCTTCCGTCTTGGCTTCGCCCGCACCCGCAAAGAGGCTCGTCAGTCCGTCCGTCACGGTCACTTCACCGTGAACGGCAAGCGCGTGGACATCCCGTCCTACCGCGTCAAGGCCGGCGACGTCGTCGCTGTCGGCGAGAAGTTCCGTGACCTCCTCCCCATCAAGGAGGCTCTGATTTCCTCCGAGCGTTTCGAGGTCCCTGGCTGGCTCGAGGTCGATATCGAGAAGCTGTCTGGTAACGTGCTCGCTCTGCCGACGCGTGAGCAGATCAGCGGTGATATCAACGAGCAGCTCATCGTCGAGCTCTACTCTAAGTAGTCCATCCGGGCTGCTGAGGCTGGAGGTAATACATGTCAGAATTCATTAGGCCTCAGGTTCAGGTCGAAGAGATTAACGAGACGTCTGCTCGTGTCTCCGTCGAGCCGCTCGAGCGTGGCTACGGCGATACGCTGGGTAACTCCCTTCGTCGCGTTCTTCTGTCCTCGCTCGAGGGTGCCGCCGTCGAGGCTATTCAGATCGATGGCGCGCAGCACGAGTTCATGACCATCCCTAACATGGTCGAGGATGTCACCGACATCGTCCTGAATGTCAAGGGTCTTGTCTTCAGGGCTCTCGGCACGACCGACGAGGCGACCGCCACCATTTCGGTTGACGGCCCCTGCGAGGTCACCGGTGCGGACTTCTTTATTCCGTCCGAGTTTGAGCTGGTCAACCCCGAGCAGCACATCGCTACGCTCACCGAGGGTGGCCATCTCACCATGAGCATGCGCATCGGCTATGGCCGCGGCTATGTCTCTGGCGAGGCTAACAAGCGCGACAACGATCCCATCGGTGTGATCCACGTCGACTCGCTTTACTCGCCGGTGTCCCGTTGCGCCAAGCTCGTTGAGGCTTGCCGTGTCGGTCAGCACACCGACTACGACCGCCTTGTCCTCGAGATCGAGACCAACGGCTCCATCGCTCCGCGCGACGCCGTGGTCCAGGCTGCCAATATCATCAACCAGCATATGGCTGCCTTTATGAACCTTGCCGAGACCCCCGAGGTCGAGGAGGAGGCTTCGATCTTCGCTCCCGAGGTCACCAACGACAACGCCGAGCTGGACAAGCAGATCGAGGATCTGGACCTTTCCGTCCGTTCCTACAACTGCCTTAAGCGCGCCAGCATTCACTCGGTCCGTCAGCTCGTTGAGTTCTCGGAGAACGATCTGCTTAACATCCGTAACTTCGGTGTTAAGTCGATCGAGGAAGTGAAGGACAAGCTTGAGTCCATGGGCCTGAGCCTGAAGGCTTAATGCTTCGCATATTTGAGGAGAAACTAGACCATGCGTCACAACGTTAAGAAGGGCCTGAAGCTCGGCACCGATGCGAGCCACACCAAGGCCATGAAGAAGAGCCTGGCCAAGGCCCTCTTCGAGAACGACCGCATCAAGACCACCGAGACCCGCGCTAAGGCGCTGCGTTCGGTCGTCGATCCGATCATCACCTGGGCCAAGAAGGGCGACCTGCACTCTCGTCGTCTGGCTATCGCCAAGCTCGGCGATAAGCAGCTCGTTGCCGAGATTTTCGACAAGGCTGCTCAGGGCATGTGGCAGGACCGCAACGGTGGTTACACCCGCATCATGAAGCTCGGTAACCGTAAGGGCGACAACGCTCCCATCGTTATCATGGAGCTCGTCACCGAGCCTTGCACGCCTAAGGCCAAGAAGGCTGCTCCGGCCCCCAAGAAGGCCGCTGCTCCCAAGAAGGTCGAGGCTGCCGAGGAGACCGCTGCCGAGGAGGCTCCTGCTGAGGAGACCGCTGAGTAGACATTCCGTCTGCATAGGCTATATTCGAGGGGTACGTTCGCGTACCCCTCTTTTTTTGTCGCGATACCGTTGATTGTTTGTTGGGAGCGCCCATGACCGCGCCGTCTGATTTCAATTCGATTCTTGAGCTCGATGCCACGCTTGTATTCTGTGTTGCCTATGATGGCTCGTCCTATAGCGGATTTGCCGAGCAGCCGGGCCAGACGACCGTTGCGGGCGAGTTGCGCCGCGCTATCGAGACGCTGCTGCGCCGCCCGATCGATCTGACGTGTGCGGGTCGTACCGATGCCGGCGTGCATGCGGTGGCCCAGTACATTAGCGTGCCCGTAACGGACGCTGAGCTTGCTCTGACGCGCCGTAGGTGGCTGAGGGCTATGGATGCCCTCCTGCCCAAAGATATCGCCATAAACGAGGTCTACAAGGCCCGTAGGGGCTTTTCTGCCCGCTTTGACGCGCGGTCCCGTACGTATACGTACCGTATTGCCGATCGCGATGCGCGCCCCGTGCTCTCGCGCGGTGCCGTGTGGTGGCATCGCTATCCCTTGGATGTTGAGGCTATGTCTGCTGCCTGCCCCGCACTGCTGGGCGAGCAGGACTTTAAAAGCTTTTGCAAGGTTGCTTCGGCCGTTGGCAAGCCCACGCATCGCTGCGTGATGCGTGCCGAATTTGGCCATGAGGTTGCGTTTGGCGAGGACATCCTGACGTTCACCATCGAGGGCAATGCGTTTCTGCATTCGATGGTCCGTACGATCGTGGGCACGCTTGTCGAGATTGGCATGCATCGCCGTGAACCCGAGTGGATGCGCGAGGTTATCGATGCTTGCGACCGCACCGCTGCGGGCCCCACGGCTCCTGCCTGCGGCCTTACGTTTATGGGCGTGGATTACGATCCCGCCGAGCTTGTCGTGCTCGACTAGGGGAGGGCTCGACGTGTCGTGCGTCGACACCTGTCATCTGTGGGCTGCGCGTGTGCAACATCTGTTCTTGGCGTGCAATGCAACCGGTGTCTCATTGCTTTTATTGCCGGGGTGTACCATGAACCACGGTTTGATTCATTGCTGTCGAGAGGACGGATAATTTGGTTCGACGTGGCTCGCATCCGCGACTTTCGGTGATCCTTGTGGTAGAAGGTTCGCCCAGCTATGCGATGCGTGCGCTCGAGAGTATCCAGAACCAAGACCTCTACGATTTGCAGATTGTCGTTGTCTGTCGCGATACTGCGCCCGGTGTGCGCCATTCGCTTCAAGTTGCTGCCGACAGGGACATCCATATTGATTTGATTGACGTCGAGGACGCGACGCGCGGCGCGTGTCTTCGTGCCGGTTTTGCTGCCTCGCGCGGCTCTCAAATCATCGCCATGAACGCCGATGAGTGGTTTGCTCCGCAATCCCTTTCCAAGATGGTCGATATCGCGTGCGATACTGCGGCAGACATAGTGTTCCCCACGGTGTCGCTCGACCGCTATGATGCACATCGAGAGCGCCATTCGCGCGTCTTGGATGCTACTCATATTTCCATTGATAGCAAATCTTCGATGGTGGCCGGGCTGCCTCAGTTGATTTTAGGCGGCTTGGTTGCTCAAGTCTCTGGCGTGATGTATAGCCGTCCGCTGTTTGAGGCATGCCTTTTGTGCGACAAGGCGTTTCGCACAGTTGGGTTTATGGCATGCGCGCTCTCGCAGGCGCAGCGCGTCTCCGGATGCGGCGACGCTTGTTTCCACGCGGTGGCGCCTAAGCTTACAGATGCCTTTGATCCCACCATGTATGCCAGGGTATCCGATGACACCCGAGCACTCGACGAGCTTGCGGACTCACTCTCGGAAGCAGATAGCGGTGGCCGGCTCAAGCTGGCAAGCCAAAAGTTCTACTTTGCCGGACTGGTCGCCTGCATCGAGAATTTGTGTCTGAGCCCGCATGGGGTGTCGTCAATCGAGCGTTCCGCCCGCATGCGTGATATGCTCGAGGCGCCTCGAACCCGTCAGATGGTCGCCGCGCTCAAGGATAACCATCGGGGGCTCGGTCTGTTGTTTGGGCCGATCGCTAGCGCCAAGCCCGCGCGTTGCGTGATGTGTACGCATCTGGCAGCTTTTCTTAACCGGACGGGCGCAAAAACCGCCTAAACGGCTCATTACGAAACAAACTTGCATAGAATTGTTTCGAAATGCGTTCTTATACACAAAAGCCTTCAAATAGCGTTAAACTATTCAATCACTGATTGATTGTCTCCGCCATCTTTTGGAGTGAGGGTTTGTATGGCTAAAAAACGCAATGGGCGCCAGGATGCCATTAGAGATATTGTGCGCAATAAGGACGTCCGCACGCAGCGTGTGCTGGTCGATGAGCTCCGTGCTATGGGCTTTGATTGCACGCAGGCGACTGTCTCTCGCGATATTGCCGATATGGGGCTGCGTAAGCTCCCTGAGGGCATCTATGTTCTGGCAGAGGACCTGCACCTGCAGCGCATGGTTTCCGAGCTCGTAACGGGCGTTCTGCGTACCGATAATCTGGTTATGATCAAGGCTCAGCCTGGCACGGCTTCCGGCATCGCCGCCGCCGTTGATGCGGCAGAGTTGCCCGATGTGCTTGGCTCGCTTGCCGGCAACGATACGATTTTGGTTATTGCCCAGACGGCCGAGGACGGCGAGCGTCTCGAGGCGCTGATCAATAAGCTGAGCAATTCTCGCAAGTAGGCGTGCGGGTCGTGCGCTCGGCACTGCGTGCGCTTACATAGTGGCTTGTAAGGGGTGTCGACGTTGGTCGGTATCCCCTTTTTTTGTTTGCTGGTATAACGACCGCCCAGTCGCTTCAAACTAAAAGGCCCCGAGCAGTTCAATAAGCTGCTCGGGGCCTTGTTGGCTTTAGTCGCGTACTTCTTAGCCGACCGTATCGTCAGGCGTGGGCGAGGGGTCGGGAGTGGGAGTGGGCGTAGGCGTAGGCGTGCCGCCATCGCCGCCGGTCGAACCACCAGTGGAGCCGCCCGTCGAGCCACCGGTCGTACCGGTGCCGCCGGTGGTGTCGCCGCCCGTGGTCTCGGTGGTCGTGGTCGTCGTGGTAGTCGTTGTGGTGGTTTCCTCTTCCTCTTCGTCCTTGTCCTTGTCGTCGTTCTCCGACTTCTTGGTGTTATTGGTGCCGTAGAACTTCCAGACGCTGTTGTTCTTGTAGGTGGGCGCCGTTCCGGTCGCAAACTCCTCGCGCTCGGTACCGGTCAGAACGGTGTTCATAAACCGCTTAAAGACAGGCAGGTTGGTGCTGTCGCCCAGCAGGTCCGTGCCGTACTTTTGGATGGGGATCTCGCCCGCGGAATAGCCGGTCCACAGGGCGCACGCCAGCTGCGGGGTATAGCCGCAGAACCACAGGTTGGTGGTGTTGTCGGTGGTGCCCGTCTTGCCGGCATAGGGCTGGTTGACACTCAGGGCGCCGGCAGCACCCGTACCGCTGCCCTTCATGACGCCGGACAGAACATCGGTGACCGCGGCGGCCTCGCCCTCGGTAAGCACCTGTGAGGGATTGTCGGTGTGCTGGTACAGCACCGAACCGGTACGAGAATCAATCTCGGTGATGGCGATCGGCTGGCGATAGTAGCCGCCGTTGGCAAACGTCGCGTAGGCGGCGGCCATCTCGAGTGGCGAGATCGAGCCGGTGCCGAGCGTCATGACGGGAACGTCCTCGATGTTGTCCTTGGCGGGGTCGATGCCGAGCTTTTTGACGAGCGAGATGATCTTGCTGTTGCCGACGGCTTCCGCCACCTGGATGTAGCCGGTGTTGGAGGAGTATGCCGTCGCCTGCTTAAGCGTGATGCTGCCGTAGCTCTGGTTGGCGTAATTTTGGACCTCGGTCGTGGTGCCCTTGGCCTTGAGCGGCGAGTTGCAGTTGAGGGTGACGTTGGGGTTCATGCCGTTTTGGATGGCAGTTGCCAGCGTAAAGGCCTTAAAGGTGGAGCCGACGGGACGCTTGGCCGTGGCATGGTTTACGTGGTTCTCGTCGGCGTTGTAGTCGTAGCCGCCCACCATGCACTTGATGTAGCCGGTCTTGGGGTCGACGACGACCATGCCCATGTCCAGGCCGTCAAGCGAGAGCGTGTCGAGCTGCTCGCGGACGGCATTCTCTGCCACCTGCTGCATCGTGGGGTCGATGGTGGTCTTGACGGTCAGGCCGCCCTTAAAGAGCACGTCGGTCGAGAACTCCTGCTCCAGCAGCTGCTTGACGTAGGAGACAAAGTAGGGCTGCGAGTATACGTCGACGCCGCTGCCCGAGATTTCGGTCACATTGAGGGTGATGGGCTCGGCCTGTGCGGCATCGTGCTCCTCCTGGGTGATGTGGCCCAGGCGCAGCATGTTGTCGAGAACCTTGTTGCGGCGAGACAGTGCCAGATCGGGATTGACCGTGGGGTCGTACTGCGAAGGCGAGTTGGGAAGGCCGATGAGTAGCGCGGCCTCGCTCAGGGTGAGGTCGGCGGCGCTCTTGGACAGATAGGTCTCGGCTGCGGCCTCGATGCCGTAGGCGCCGTGGCCGTAATAGATGGTGTTGAGGTACATCATGAGGATCTCGTCTTTGGAGTACATGTCCTCCATCTTGATGGCGATGTAGGCCTCGCGCACCTTACGCTCAATGGTCGAGTCGAATTGCTCCTCCTGCAGGATGGTGTTGCGCACAAGCTGCTGGGTGATCGTCGAGGCGCCTTCGTGCCCGCCGCCGAGGGTTGCCACCGCAGCACGCGCGATACCCCACAGGTCGATACCGCCGTGCTCGTAGAAGCGCTCGTCCTCGACGTCAACGGTGCCCTGCAGCACGTAGGGGGAGACCTCGTCCTTGGTGATAGACTTGCGGTTTTGCGTGTAGAAGCTCGCGATCTTGTTGCCGTTGCAGTCGACGATCTCGGTGGGCTCGCTCACCAGATACGCGTTGGCGTCGGTGTAGTCGGGCAGATCGGACAGCCAGCGGTTGACGTTGCCGACCATGCCGATGCCAAATGCCACGCCCGCAATCAGCAGAAAGCCCAAAAACGAGAGCAGGATTATGGGCAGAGCATGCGTCTTTGAACGGCTGCGTCCCTGTCGTTGGCGAGGACCCATATATTGACCTCCAGGTATGTCGTGCCGGACGGTGGATGTGCCGTCGGGGCAGGATGGACATAAGTTATTACACGATAAACCAAACGGGGCGCGCGAGGCCTCGTGTATGCTGGAAGACGGCATTTTTCAGAGTGAATGCATACCTTGGTAAGGAGTTTGCCGATGGCGATTCGGGCGATGGGGCCGAGCGGACAATACGAGACTGGATTGGATGCTGCCGGTGCGGCGCTGCCCGAGTTGCTGGCGCCGGCGGGCGGACTCGACCAGATGCTTGCGGCCATCGCCGCGGGCGCCGATGCCATCTATGCGGGGTTGGGCGGCTTTAACGCCCGTGTGGGCGCCCATGGCTTTACGGATGACGAGTTTGCGCGCGGCTGCGCCGTGGCGCATGCCCATGGCGTGCGTGTGTACGTGACGCTCAACGTGTTCGTGTTTGACGATGAGTTGTCCGACGCGGTGGCGTTGGGAGCTCATGCACTGGAGCTGGGCGCCGGTGCTCTGATTGTCGCCGATGCCGGGTTGGCCTGCGCGCTGCGCGCGGCGATTCCCGGGGTCGAGATTCACCTGTCCACGCAGGCGGGCGCTCATAGCGAGGGTGCCGTGCGGCTTGCCGCCGATGAGCTGGGGGTCGAGCGCGTGACGACGGCACGCGAGCTGACGGTCGACGAGATTGCGGCGCTATGTGCCACGGGCGTGCCCATCGAGGTATTCTGCCACGGTGCGATTTGCATCGGCTATTCGGGGGCGTGCGAGTTCTCGGCCTTGCGGCGTGGGCGCTCGGCGATGCGCGGCGACTGCACGCAGCCGTGCCGTCTGGCGTACGACCTAGTGGACGAGGCGGGGCAGAGTGTTGTTGCCGTCGAGGGAGACCGCCTGCTTTGTCCGCGTGACTATCTGGGTATCGCGCACCTGCCCGAGCTTGTTGCCGCCGGCGTGGCATCGCTCAAGATCGAGGGACGCATGAAGAATCCCGATTACGTATTCAACGTGGTGAGGGTGTGGCGTCGGGCACTCGATATGCTGTGCGACGGCGCGTGGGACTCCGGTGCCGTGGAAGAGCTTGAACGCGAGCTGGGAAGGTCGTTTAACCGTGGGTTTACCGATGCTTACCTGCGGGGTCGTTCGGGTGTCGAGCTCATGAGCTTTGAGCGCGCGATCAACCAGGGCGTGCGCGTGGGCCACTTGGTGGCGGTGGGTCACGAAGAGGTGACGGTTGAGCTTGATGCCGCCGTGGCGGCGGGCGATACGCTCGAAATCCGATTTTACCCGGGTGCCGACGCGCGTCCCGATGTGCCCAAGCGCTGGCCACAGGTGCCTTGCCCCGTGGATGCCGCTGCGGGAGAGCGCATCGTCGTGCATTGCAAACGTAAGGTGGACGCGGGCTGCGAGGTCTATCTGATTCGCAGCGCCGGCGTGTTGGATCAGACGGCGGCGGTGTTGGAGCGCATGCGGGCCGAGGCGGATGCGATTGCGCCCGTTGCGCGTGCCGTTGAGGTGCTGCCCTTTGAGGACGTTGCGGTGGATGGCGGTGCGTCGACGGAGTTGGTGGAGCGCGCGGTTCCCGCTCACATGGTTTTTGCTTGGCAGCTGATGGATGCCGATCCGCGCGGAGAACGCGATTTGTCCGACGCCGTTGTGGTGCTGGACGAGGTGTGCCGCACGGGTGACGCTGATCGGACCCGCTCACTTATGCAGCGTGCCGGGCGCGTCGTCTGCCGCAACCTGGGACAGGTGGTGATCGCTCGCGAGCTGGGCATGACGTTTGACGTGGCGGCGCCGGTGTTCTGCGCGAATCGGGTCACGCTTACCTGGCTGCGCGGACTCGGGGCGGGGCGGGTGTACTTGTCGGCCGAGTTGCTCGGCAATGATGCGGAGCGTGTTGCCGAGCTTGCCGCTTGTCCCGGCGTCTTGAGGCCTGTCGATGCCGACCGTTCCGAGCTCATGGTGTGCGAGCACTGCTTGCTGACTGCCGAGGGCGCCTGCGCCACGGATGCAACGGGGCAGATCCGTTGCCGTGACTGCTCGCGCCGTCAGCGGGCGCGCTTTTTGGTCGAACGTGACGGCACGCGTTTGCCGGTCGTTATCGACGCGTGCGGCAGGACGAGGATTTTCCTGTCGTAGGTGTTCGGCCGCGCCGTTTTGGTTATCATAAGAGAGTTTATGAACTTCCAGCACCGCCGTATCCGGTGAGGGTGCTATAGCAAAAGGAGGATACCCAATGCTGTCTGTTGACGAGCAAATGCGTATCATCACCTCGGGCGCCGCGCAGATCGTTCCCGAGGCCGACCTTCGCAAGAAGCTTGAGAAGGGCGAGCCCCTCAACATCAAGCTCGGCGTCGATCCCACTAGCCCCGATCTGCACCTGGGCCATGCCGTGCCGCTGCGCAAGATGCGCCAGTTCCAGGACCTGGGCCACAACGTCACCCTTATCATCGGCAACGGCACCGCGCTAATCGGCGATCCCTCGGGCAAGAACTCCACGCGTCCGCAGCTTTCGCAGGAGCAGATCGAGGCCAACGCCGAGACCTACGTGAGCCAGGCCATGAAGATCCTGGATCCCGAGAAGACCACCATTGTGCACAACGGCGACTGGATCCTTTCGATGGATCTGGCCGGTCTGCTGCAGGTGTGCTCCAAGTTCACCGTCGCCCGCATCCTTGAGCGCGACGACTTTACTAAGCGCTACCAGTCTCAGACGCCGATCGCCCTGCACGAGTTCCTGTACCCCGTGATGCAGGCCTTCGACTCCGTTCAGATCAAGGCCGACGTGGAGATGGGCGGCACCGACCAGCTCTTTAACCTGCTCGCCGGCCGTGAGCTCATGGAGAAGATGGGCATGGAGCCGCAGATTGCGCTTACCATGCCGCTGCTCGAGGGCACCGATGGCGTGCGCAAGATGTCCAAGTCCTACGGCAACTACATCGGCCTGACCGATGCTCCCAAGGATATGTTCGGCAAGACCATGTCCATCCCCGACGAGATGATTGGCAAGTACTATCGTCTGGCCAGTTCGCTCACCCCGGCCGAGGTCGACAAGATCGATGCCGCCCTGGCCGATGGCTCCGCCGACCCCTACGAGCTCAAGCGCGCTCTAGGCCGCGACCTGTGCGACACCTACCACGGTGCTGGCGCCGGCGACGAGGCTCAGGCCGAGTTCGACCGTGTGTTCAAGGAGGGCCAGCTTGCCGACTTCCCCGAGAAGCACGTTGAGCTGACCGTCAACGACGAGGGCCAGATTTACCTCGCTGGCCTGCTCAAGGACCTGGGCCTTTCGGCCAGCGCCGGTCAGGCCCGCCGCGACATCGACGGCGGCGGCGTCAAGATCAACGGCAAGGCTGTGGCTCCCAAGAGCTACAACATCGATCCGAGCGCCCTCAAGCTGGGCGACACCCTCTCCGTGGGCAAGCGCAAGGGCTTTAAGTTGGTCTAACGAGCGAGTTGACCTCACAAGTGCAATAAGGCCGCAGCCGGGAATCCCGACTGCGGCCTTTTTGGTTACGACGATCCCTTGGGGACGGAGGGATCATTTGGCGGTGCCGTTAAGCGGAAGGGGTGTTAGCGGGACTTTCTTTTGGGCATACAATGGCTATTGGTTTGCTGCGGTGAAGGCTCGTCCGCTCCGCAGCTTTTTTCTACGGTTAAAGGAGTATGTATGTCCGTTGAGGTCATGAGGTCTGTGATCGACGCTGCCGAGGGTCGCGTGCCCGTCGACACGCTGTTTACCAATGCGCAGATTGTCGACGTATATGGCCAGCGCGTGGCGCCCGGTAGCGTTGCCGTCAAGGATGGCGTAATCGTCGGCGTGCTCTACGACGGTCGCGATGACGCTGCTGGCACCTACGAGGCGGCTGAAGTCATCGACTGCCAGGGCCGCTATCTTGCCCCCGGTTTTATCGACGGGCACTTGCATATCGAATCTTCGAACATCCGCCCTGCCGAGTATGCGCGCATGGCGGCGACGCGCGGTACCACCACTGCCATTGCCGACAGCCACGAGATCGCCAACGTTTCCGGCCTGGACGGCCTGCGCTTTATGATCGAGGACGGCCGTCGCGCTCCTATTTCCATCAAGTACATGATGCCCTCGTGCGTGCCCGCGCTGCCCGACGAGCAGGCCGGTGCCGTCATCACCGCTGCTGATATGCAGGCGTTTTTTGCCGAATATCCGGGTGATGTCTTTGGCCTGGGCGAGATGATGAACCTGCCGGGCGTCTTTATGGCCGATCCCGAGACCTGTGCTCGTATCGACGCTGCCAACCAGACGCCGTCCAAGCAGGTCGACGGCCATGCGCCACTCGTTGCCGGCAAGGACCTCAATGCCTATGCCGCGGCGGGCATTATCGCCGACCACGAGTCGACGATTCCCGAGGAGGCGCTCGACAAGCTGTCTCGCGGCATGTACGTGATGCTGCGCGAGGGTACGTGCAGCCATGATCTGGCCAACCTGTCGCCGATGCTGCTGGAGAATCCCGCGCGCGCCCGCCGCTGCTGCTTTGCGACTGACGACCGCGCCCCTTCCGATGCGCTTGCGACCGGCATGATCGACAATGCCTGCCGCGTGGCGATTGAGGCCGGTATCGACCCCGTGGTCGCTATCTCTATGGCGTCCCTCTCCACGGCCGAGGCGTTTGGCCTGGATCACGGCTGCCGCGACCCGCACGAGCTCCGCGGTGCGATTGCCCCGGGCAAGCGTGCCGACCTGCTGGTGCTCAATGACCTGACGTTTGCCACGGCTCCGCATCGCGTATATGCCGCCGGTGCTTTGGTGGCGCAGGACGGCACCTTTGTGGGCGAGATTGCACCCGAGATGGCCGAGGTTGCGGCCCTTGCCGATGAGCTGCGCGCCTCCGTTAAGCTGCCGAAGCTATCGCTCGACGTGTTCGACTATGCCTTTAAGCCGGGCGAGGCCGTGATTGACGTGGTGCCGGGCAAGGCCATCACGGGCATGGTTCGTCCCGAGACTGACGAGAACTTGCGTCGCATTATGCTGATCGAGCGCCACGGCCGCGGCGTGTCGCTGCAAGCCGAGGGCGCCGACGGCGACGGCCCCGCTGGCCTGGGTCTTGTCGGCAAGCACATCGGTCGCGGCTGGGTGCGCGGCTTTACCATCACGGGTGGCGCCATTGCCTCCACGATCGGCCACGACTCGCACAACGTGTGCGTGGTGGGCGACAACGCCGCCGATATGATGGCCGCCGTTGAGGCCGTGGGCCAAGGTGGTCACGTGCTGGTGCGCAACGGAGAGGTCGTGGCGCGCATTCCGCTGGCGCTCGGTGGCCTTATGAGCGAAGGCACGGCCGAGGACGTTGCCGCGCAGCACGACGACTTTATGGTCAAGGCGCGCGCCATGGGTATTGAGTCGCCGCTCGACCCCATCATGGGCATCATCTTCCTGCCCCTGCCGGTCATCCCGACGCTCCGCATTCGCCCCGAGGGCATGTTCGACGTCACGACCTTCACCTACGCCGACTAGTCATCGGGGACGTTCTTAAACGACTGGCCGTCGGGGTGGCGTGTCGCCTGGCGCCACGACCGTAGGATCTCTGGCATGTGTGAGCTATTTGCCAGGTCCTTGTAACGTTTACGCCCGCGGAGTCTTATTTGAACTCCCTTTGGGTACGTTGGAATCGGATACACGTTCGATTCCAACAAGCCCGAAGGGAGCTTTTCTATGTTTAAACTGATTGCATCCGATATGGACGGCACGCTGCTTGACGAAAACGGCCAGGTGCCTCCCGAGACCTACGAACTGATTCTGGCACTACACGAGCATGGTGTGCATTTCGCCGCATCGTCAGGTCGTCGCTACGATCGCCTGTGCGAGTTCTTTGCGCCCGTTCGCGGCAAGATGGACTTTGTCGCCGCTAACGGCGCCCAGGTCTACGCCGACGGCAAAATGGTAGACCGTGAGGTGTATTCGCACCTGGCGATTCGAAGGCTCGCCCAAGCTGTCGCGACGTTTCCCAATCTGCATCTTGCGCTTTTTGACCGAACCAAGTCCTTCCTGCTCGATGACGAGTGCAAGTTCGTGCGTGAGGTCGATAAGGACCTTCCCAATGCCGAGCGCATTTGGGAGCTGCCCGATCCCAGTGTAAATATCATCAAGGCGAGTATCTTTTGCGATGACGGTGCCGTTATGGACAGTGCGTACGTACTGCAGCGCGAACTTGGGCAGCTCTTTACTTTTGCGCCTTCGGGTAACGCGTGGATCGATGCCATGCAGCCCGGTGTGTCGAAGGCCTCGGGCATCGCGCAGCTCGCGGAGCATTACGGCATTGGGCGCGACGAGGTCATGGCGTTTGGTGACTCGATGAACGACTACGAGATCATTCGCTTTGTCGGCACGGGTTGCGCGATGGAAAATGCACGCCCCGCGCTCAAGGCGGTGGCCGATCGCGTGGTGGGTTGTAACCGCGACCACGCCGTCCAGCAGGAGCTCCGTCGCGTGCTGGAGAGTCTCGCTTAATCCGGCAGATGGAGACGTTCCTTTTCTGCCGGCAGTGGGGGACAGCCCTTGCAGCTTTTTCGAGAAGACTGTCCCCAACGACTAGTCATTCAAGAACGTCCCTAATGACTAGGCGAGGGCGGCCATGATGGTGCGGGCGACGCCGTCGTGGTCGTTGTCGTATTCGGTGATGGCGTCGGCGGCCTCGCGGTCCTCGGGCTCGGCGTTGATCATGGCCATGCCGTGGCCCGCTGCCTGCAGCATGGGGATGTCGTTGATGTTGTCGCCGAACGCCCAGGCGTCGGCAAGGGGTTCGCCCAGATGCTCGCACAACCACGTGAGGGCCGTTCCCTTGGTGGCGCCCTCGCCCATGACCTCGATATTCATGGCGTACGAACGTGTGACCTCAATGCCTCCGAGCGTGTCGAGCTCCGCCGCGATGGCGTCGCGATCGGCCGGGTCGTGCCAGTACATGGCGATGCGTTCGAGCGTCTCGACCTCGTCGATCTTGCTGTCGATATTCATGTCGATCGGTGTTCGTGTGCGCTTGAGCGAAACCGCGATGTGGGGGTCGCCGCCGCAGAATTCGTCCAGGCGCGTGTAGAGCGAGCGGGGGAGGAAGCACTGCCCGTCCGCGAAGATATCGAAGGTCACATCGTGGCCGGCGGCAATGCGATGGATGCGGTGGGCAATGCCACGGTCGAGCGGACGGCTCAAGATGCACGTGGCGCGCGAGGCGTCGGTGGGCGTATCCTCGTCGAGCTGCCAGACGCTGGCGCCGTTGGCACAGACCGCGTAGTGCACGGCGGGATGGGCGAGAATGGGCTCAAAGATGCCCGACAGTGGACGTCCCGTGCAGGGAACAAACTCGATGCCACGATGTGCGAGCTCGTCGAGCATCGCCCAGGTGGCATCGCTCATTTGCTTATCGCTCGTCAGCAGCGTCCCATCCATATCGGAAAACACAATCATTTGATGCGGTCCTTTCTACTGGCATAAAAAGCGTGGCCGAGGGCTTGGGTCCCTGGCCACGCTCGAGTTCTATAACGGTCCGCGTCCTAGCGGTCGGCGAGCGGCTTGTACTCCAGCGGCTCGATCACCGGACGATAGGCGGGGCGGATGATACGGTGCGCGCAGAAGAGCTCTTCCATGCGGTGTGCCGACCAGCCGGCCATGCGGGCGACGGCGAATAGCGGCGTAAAGAGCGTTTCGGGCACGCCGAGCATCTTGTAGATAAAGCCTGTGTACAGGTCGATGTTGGCGCAGATGGGCTTGGTCATGCCGTGGTCGCGCATCACCTGCGGTGCCAGGCGCTCGATGCGCTCGATGAGTGCGAACTCTTCGCCCAAGTCCTTCTTGGCTGCCAGTGAGCGCGCGTAACGGCGGCACACCTCGGCACGCGGGTCGCTCAGCGTGTAGACGGCGTGGCCCATACCGTAGATGAGACCCGTGCCGTCGAAGGCCTGCTTGTCGAGAATCTTGCCCAGGTAGGCTGCAACCTCGTCCTCGTCCTCCCAGTTGGAGACATGCGCGCGGATGTCCTCGTGCATAGACACGACCTTGGCATTGGCACCGCCGTGGCGCGGGCCCTTGAGCGAGCCGATAGCCGCGGCGTAAGCGGAATACGGGTCGGTTGCCGAAGAGGACAGCACGCGGCAGGCGAAGGTGGAGTTGTTGCCGCCGCCGTGCTCGGCATGCAGCATGAGCATAACGTCGAGCAGCATCGCCTCATCGCGGGTGAATGCCATGCCGCCGCGCAGGACCTGTAGGATGGTCTCGGCGGTGGAGAGACCGGGCGTGGGGTGCGGCACGTGAACCTCGGAGCCGCGAAGCTTGGCGATCGAGGCCATGTGTGCGAAGGCGGCGATGCGCGGGAGACGTGCGAGCATGGAAATGGCGACGTCGATTTCGTGCTCGGGCGTGATCACGTCTGGTTCGGCATCGAAGGCGTAGAGCAGCAGCACGGCGCGCTGGAGCACGTTCATGATGCTCGACGACACCGTGGTCATAGGGAACTCTTTGACGTACTCGTCGCTCAGATGTCTAAAGGCGCCCAGGCGCTCGCAAAAGCCGTCGAGCTCTTCCTTGTTGGGTAGCGAACCCGTGATAAGCAGATAGGCGACTTCCTCGTAGCCGTAGCGATTCTCGGCCTGGGCATTGTTGACCAGATCCTCGATGCTGTAGCCGCGAAGCGTGAGCTTGCCCTGATCGGGCACGACCTTTCCGTCGACCTTGTTGTAGCCGTGCACATCCGAGATGCGAGTGAGGCCCGCGACCACGCCCGAGCCGTCGGCATTGCGCAGGCCGCGCTTGACATTGTGCTCAACAAACAGGCCCTCGTCATAAGGGTCGGTCGGCAGGCCGTGGTAGAGGTTTTCGCTCTCAGACGAAATCTGGCGGCTTGCTTCGTAATCCAAGACCAGACGGCTCAGGTGGTCGTCGAAGCGGTAGTAGATTTTCTTGGCGTCGTAGGCCATGTGCGCTCCTCTCCGGGCCATGTGGTGACGTTGCGCCTGGGCGCACGTTGGGCCGTCTCCACGCAGCCTGTTCGCTACAGGCGGTACATAAAGTTAAAGACGTCCTCGCGCTGGATGGACACGTTGACGCCCGAAAGCTCGCCGGCCTCGGCCAGGGCCTTCTGCAGCTCGGCAAAGTCGAGCTTGGACTCGGCGGTGTCGGCCAGCATGGTCATGGTGAAGATGTCCTCGATAATGGACTGCGTGATGTCGCGGATGTCGACGTTGGCCTCGCCCAGAACGCGGGTGACGCCGGCGACGATGCCGGGGCGGTTCTTGCCAAGGACGGTGATGACGATACGGGAGGACGAGATCTCGGCCATGGGAAACCCTTTCGCGTGATTGCGGCGCGCGCGGGGCGCTCCGCTACGGTACAGTGTTCATCATTGTACCTGTCTGGCGCAAAAAAGGCGCGCTCGCTGCGGCGTTACATGCCTGCAACATGAGCGTAAGGGGGAAGGCCGCACGGGGAAGAGCCGTCTGGCGCGTGTCCGGCTCGTGTTGGGTTGATTTCCGATCTCAGCCGAACACATTGAGCGGACAGGCCGTTCCCGCAGTCAGCCGAACGCCTCCGACGGCTGATTCCGAACTGGAAGCGGAGGGCATCCCCGCCCTTCGGTAGGGGATACCGCTCCGCGGCGCATGCCGCGGGCGGCGCCCCTATCGGACCACCGTGACCTCAGTTGGGATGGGCCCAGCACTGCCGCGTACTCGGTGAGCTAGAGCCAACTGTTCGTCTTCACGTCGCGTATGGCGATATTTCGGTCGTCCGGCTCGGTGATGCCGTAGCCGAACGCCTGGAGCGTCTCGATGGACTCCTGGATCCTCTGTTGGAACATGGGACCCGGATCGACCCTCGGCCCGAGGTGCCCGCGCCAAAGGCACGGCGTGGCGCGCAGCATGTTATGGATTTTGGAGATGGGCTCGATGTCGGCGTAGACGTTGAGCGTCGCCATGGCGTCCTTGTGGCCGAGGATCGATTGGAGCGCCTTGATATCGCCGCCTTGGCGGATCCACTGCGTTGCGAACGTGTGGCGAAGGCCGTGGAACGTGATCAGCTCATCGTTGGTGCCCATGAGGCCGTTGGTCTCCGAGAACGTCTTGAACGCCCTGCGGATATAGCTTGTCGTCGCGAAGGTCGCGCCCGGCTCCGACAGGATGTAGCAGTCCCCGATCTCGACCGCCCCGGTAAGGCCGCGCAAGCGCAGCTTTCCGCAGTCGATCTCGTGGGTCTCCTTCAGGAAGGGGAGTAGGCCGACCGGGTCGATGGGGATACCCCTGGCGTCATGGGTCTTGGTGTCCTTGATGAACGAACCCATTCCCTTCGCGTACGCCACCGAGTGTCTGATCGAGATCAGGCCCGTCTCGAAATCCACATCGCACCACCGAAGGCCGCAGACCTCGCCGATTCGCATCCCCGTGTGCAGGGCGAGTACGACCGCCCTCTAATCCTCGGCGGACCAATCGAGTCCGAACTCCTTTCGGGCATCCTCTTCGCTCATGACTTCGAGAAGGTCTCCGGGTTGGCAACGAAGGGCGAGGCATAGCTGCTCGAGTGTGTTGAAGCGAATGCCGCGAATATGCCCTTTTTTAATACGGGACAGGTTCACGGGCGTGGTTCCAATCCTTTCGGCAAGTTCGTTCGAGGAAATCTTTCGCTCGGCCATGATCTTGTCGAGGCGAACAATTACGGGCATGGCGTTTCCTTACGCAATCTCGTCGGAGTCGAGGTACAGCTCTCGGGCGTACAAGAAGAGCTGGGAAAGCATGAACAGGACGATGCCGAGAACCAGAGAGGTCCAATCGAATGATGAAGCGATCTCTTGGGCGCCGACGGCCCCCTCGCCGCCAAACATCGAAACGGAGGTTTTGAGTGAGCCGGCGTAGAGGCTGGTGGCAGCTTGAACAACGAAGAGAATGCCGAGCACCTTCAAGCATGTCGCAGACCCTTTCTTGAAGGGGTCTCCGCTCTTGATCGTCCACACGAGAACGGCGCTGAGGATGGTCGTAGCGATACCGATGACGGCAGGGAGCAATGTCGAGATCGCAAGGGCTGGATACGCGGGGGAGTCTGCAATTACAGGGTTGTCGAGCACTTCGATTGCTGGCTTTAAGGAGAACGCCACTTGTGCGATGGCGGTGGCGCAAAGGGTCGCAGAGGCTATCGCACATGCGATGCGGAAGGAATGAAGCCGGGGAGTGCGATTGTCGGAACTCATAATAACCTCCGAAGAATTTAATAAACTCAGGTTACTTTTTAACAGTTTATGTTAAATTGACTTTGCCGGCAAGTAATAAGGGCCGAGCATTTTGTTCGGCCCCTCTATTCCGACTGGATGAGGTTAAGGTTGGCGATGAATATGCTCAAAATCTCGAAGGCGATCTTTAGGTCGCTTCTCTCCTCCAGGTCGCTCTGTGTTGTCGTTGTTGCGTTGATGGTTCTTTGTGCTCTGCCCGTCTTCAGGAGCGCGGCTGGCATCGACGGACGGGTCGAATACCTCGAGTCGGGAATAACCCGTGTTGAGCAGGAATTGTCAGCATCCTATGCGGATGCGCTTGTGAATGCGGGGGAGGACGGTGTCTGTACCTCTTCATCAAGCATGCCCGCGCTTCTGTACCCTCTTGCCGCGGGACGTCTTATCTTGGCACCGCTCTCTCCCCTACTTCCGTTTCTGCAGACATCGGATGGAGAGTACACCTATCATGACGGATCGAAGGAGTACTTGCTATGGGTCGCAACGGCCGTTGCCGTCTCGTTCCTTGCCGCGCGTCTTAACAAACGTGAAAAGCTCATCATCCAGGCACCGATGGGCGAGCTGGGTAGACTTGTTGCATCGAGCGTATGGGCGAGTGTTTTTGCAATGCTTGCCGTCCTCGCCATCAATCTTCCAGGGATAATCGCCGCGCTTGTGAAGAATGGCCCGGGCTCGCCGTTCTATCCGATAGGCTACATTCAATATGCGACTCCGGTTATCAAACCGGCTTGGCTGGTGTTCGCGCAGACGGCCATCTTGCAATTCTTGGTGGCAGCGTTCATCTCGCTTGTCGTTCACCTTGCCGTGAAGATTGCCAATAACCCTACGCTTGGAATCGTGTTCGTATGTGCCCTGATGGGGGTGACGATGGTTCCCGGGTATTACGGAAGATCCATCGCTTTACGTGAGTTCGCCCTGTTGAATCCCCTTACGTATGCGAACACTGAGTTGACCGTCGGCGCCTATAGCCCGTACCCGACAACGCAGATAGTGAATCTGCCTGGACTTTGCTTCGAGCGTGGCGCGATTGCCCTCGTATGCGCAATCGGGATCGAGGTGCTGGCAATTAGCCTGCTTTGCGTTGCTGGAAAGAGCGGCTGCGCGTGCCCGATATCCCCGATTTGTCTTGAGAGAGGTTCCTTCACTGCATCGAGAACGGCAACTCGTTCGAGCGCTTGTGCCTCCGCCGTTGCATACGTAAGAACGATGGGGAAACTGCTCCTGCGTTCTCCTACCCTCGCCGTATGCGCGATTGCAATGTCGACGACGATGCTGGCCCCGGCTCTGGTCGAGATGTTTCCTGACGCTGATAACGTTTCCGCTGTTCGGTATAGGGATGGGGAGCTCCGTTCAATAGATCGGTATCTAGAGCAGAACGCTGCGAATATGGACGTCGAGGGCAAAGCGGCCCTGGAAGACATGCGGGATGCTCTTTCGGGTTTCGTGTACGCGCCTATGCCTGCGGAGGGGTTTCGAAGCCTTGCGACGTACGAGCGCGCTCGAGGTGAGCTGGGCGCGGCAGATGCGACTCTCCTGCAATCGATCGGAATCGAGCCGGAGACTCCTTCTCGTGCGGAGGCGCGCGCCCTTCTGCTTGAGTCGATCGCGAGCTTGCCGGACCCCAAGGTTTACGAGTTAAGTACGAAGATGCCCCCATTAATCCTCCTTTCGTATCTCCAGGCAGCGCTTCCCTCCTTATTTTTGCTGTTGCCCGTGGTTGTCACATCGCTCGCGTGCACCCACCTGCAGTGTCGTTCCCTTCTGGTTCTCCAGATCCCCGCAACAGCGCATGTGCGTTTTCTGACGGCTGTTGCGCTGGCTCTCCTGCTTGGCTTGGTGCTGCTTTTGGTGTCGATGGTTCCCGCTGTCGTTGTGTCCGTGATTAAGAACGGTGCGGGTGGATCGGAGTATCCCGTCGCTCTCATTCGGGCGGGAGCTTCGACAACGTCCATGGTGGGGGAGGCGGTGTTGTGCAGTATTCCGTTGCTGGTCATGGCATACGGCGTGATTTCCGTCGTCGCTGCGTTGACAGCAGCGATTAGCCGCAACCCCGTTGTCACCGGAATGGTTTGCGCGGTTCTCTTGGTGTTGGGTTCGTTGAGCGCTCATGTTGAAAGCGTGGGCATGGGCGTCGCGCTGCTGGCTCCATTCGCCTCGTTTGATCCCGCTTCCCAGGTGGGGACGATTGGGTTCCTTGGGCGAGGGACGAACGCGATGCCTTTTGGAGAGGTCGTCGGCGCATCGGGCGCTCTGCTGGTGGTCTTGGGCGCCGTATCTCCGTTGATGGTGCGCCTGAGTGTTCCAAAGATCGAAAGGGGATGATCTCGATGATTGACCTTCAAACGCTGACGATCTCTTATGGAAAGAAGGTGCTCGTAGATTCGGTGAACGCTGAGTTTGCCCCGGGTACGGTCTACGGTCTCGTCGCTCCGAACGGGCATGGAAAGACGACGTTGCTGCGTGCGATGGCGGGTTTGCCGGGTCCTCGCGTGGACGGGAGCATCGTTCTGGATGAGGTGCAGGGTACGGGTGCGAGAGAGGTCCGTTCTATGATCTTCTATGCACCTGGTGAGGGGACGCTGCTGTATCCCGGATTGCGTGCGGAAGATCACCTCAAGATGGTTTGCGATATGTGGCCGCATGCTCGCGATATCGAAGAGATAGTGGAACAAACGCAGATAGGCGAGTTCGCGAAGATGAGGATCCGCACTCTGAGCCAGGGCATGAAGCAGCAGCTTACCCTGGCGATTGCGTATGCGACGGGCACGCGGTACCTTCTATTAGATGAGCCCATGAACGCGCTCGACCCCAGCAGGGTGGACTTGCATTCCGAGATTCTCAGGAAGCTGGCCGATTCTGGTACGTGCATCATCATGTCATCCCACATCTTGGATTCGGTCGATAGGCTGTGCGATGAGATTCTGTTTTTGAAGGATGGGAGGCTCATTAGAAGCATTCCGCAAGATGATGCTGCGCCGAAGTCTCCTGGATCCCATTTCGCAAAGCCTGCCGGACGCGCCGAGGGTGCGCTAAGCACGTATCGGCGACTCTACGAAAAGGGCGGGTAGAAATGCAAGTTAAAAATCTATGTGGTCAATATAATACCGTTAAACCCGCATATCGATACCGCTCAGCCATTCGCCTCGCCCCCGTCGCACGTATCTTCATCCGGTCTGTTACTTTTAATCTAACGATTCTTTGAGGAACGTAGGTGCTTCTGAATGTACTGTCGACTTCTTCTCAAACTGATCCTAAGAGACAAGGCCACATGGATTTGTACGCTCGTTCTCGCTGCAGCCTTTTCCGTCCCCATTGCGTTCAATTCACCCATCTACGGGCCCTTCTTTATGAAGCAGGGCATGCAGGGCTTTGTCGACGCATTCAATACGCGCGCGCCCCAGGCCAGCGGCACAGACCTATCTCCAGAGCAGCAAAATGACGCGGAGCTTGCAAGATACGCGAACGCCGCCCTTGCCGCTCAAACCGACGCCGCCTTTCTCGATTCTGCCGAGAGCTACTACGCGCTCATGGGCGAAGGCTTCCAATCCGGGTCCATCGTGGGAGACCAAGAGACCAATGACGCAGCGCTCGCATATTGCCGTGCCCTGAGCAGCTCCGGCATCACGGATATCCCGGCCTCCGCAAACGACCTGCCATTCCTTTCCTTCCTGCCTTACGCCATTGCCACGGCGCCGTCTTTCCTTCCCTTCATCCCCTTCCTTCTCTCGTCGATACTCGTGCTCGGCGCCACAAGGCCCGGGACCCTGGCGGCAAAGGCGCCCGCGCCCAAATTCCGGCGCCTTATCCAGATCGTGTTTTCGATAATCGTCGCGGGGACCGCGATGCTCCTCGCCGGCCTCGCACCCGGGGGCATTTACGCCTTGGTCCTAAACGGCTTCGGGCAAATTGGGTACCCGATCGCCTTCTTCCATGACGGCGCGCTTGCCACCACGACCGCGGGAAACGTCTTCACGACCCTGCTTCTCGCGCTGCTTGCGGGCGGAACCTTGATATCCGTTTGCTCCGCCGTCCTATCGACCGCAACGAGGCGCGTCTTCGCGGGCCCCCTTACCTCAGCGCTGCTTGTCGCGGCCCCGGCATTCCCGTTGCTGTCCGATTCGGCGCTGGAGCATAATGCCGTGCTCGGGCTCCTGCCGCTGGCCGTGTTCTCGCCTATCGAGGCCACGGGCTACGTAGGATGCTTCCCGACAGAATTCATTGGCTCCGGTTCAGGCAGCGCATCGATGCTTGCCGTGGCCCTGGCATACGTCGCGGTCCTTTTTGCGGTCGGCGCCGTTGCGGCACGTTCGCCCAAACAGGCTGGACCCGCTAAAAAGCACCATGGGCTCGAGCTTCTAGACGCGAGCGTGGGATACGGGAGCACGACGATACTTTCAATCGGATCGCTTTTCCTGAGCCCGGGAACGGCGGCGGGCCTCGTTGCTCCCAACGGCTCGGGGAAAACCACCCTTCTTGAAGCGCTGTCGGGCCAATTTCCCACCCGCATCCGCTCGGGAAGCCTGGTGGCAGACGGAATCTGCCAACGTCGATCAGCCGAATTTGCAGAACTCGTCTACCTGAGCTCTTCGGGCGGCACGGATCTCTACCCCACGCTATCGGCCATCGAGCACCTCTCTTTCGTTAGGGAGGCGTGGAAATCGGCCGCCGACATCGACTCGCTCTGCAGCTCCCTCGGAATCTCCCCATATCTCGACAAGCCGACCCGTAAACTCTCGACAGGAATGAAGCAGCAGGTAAAGCTTGCCATGGCGATATCGACCGATTGCCCGTACCTTATCCTCGATGAACCGCTGAACGGCCTCGATCCGGGAAAGCGGAAAACCTCTTGCGACGCGATGCGCAGCGAGGTGGCGCGGGGACGAAGCGTGCTCATCTCAAGCCATCTACTCGACGACCTGGCAGACCTCACCGACTCGTTCTACTTCATCGAAGCCGGCACGCTCGTGGAAAAGATCAAGTCGTCCTCGCAGACGCTCAAGCAGGAATACCTCGATACATACGAGAGATGAATGTGGGGGAGTGTTCGGATGAAGTTGATATTTAAGGTCCAGCTCGTGTTGTGCCGAAAAGACCGTGAACCTTTTGTGGGACACGCGGCGCCGTGGTACCATAGTCGAGTTTGTTGTCTTGGTCGGAAACCAAGACGCCTTATGCGCTGATCGGTAACCAGCGCCTGACTAATAAGGAGTCCTACCATGAAGCAGGGTATCCATCCCCAGTATGTCGAGTGCACGGTGACGTGCTCCTGCGGCAACACCTTCAAGACGCACGCTACCGTGTCCGAGATGAAGGTCGAGCTTTGCAACGAGTGCCACCCGTTCTACACCGGCCAGCAGAAGTTCGTCGACACCGGTGGACGCGTCCAGCGCTTCGCCGACAAGTTCGGTGGCGCCGCTGCCGCCCAGCTCAAGAAGGCCGAGGAGGCCAAGGCTGCCAAGGCCGCCAAGGCTGCTGAGGCCGAGGCCGCTCGCAAGGCCGCCGCTGAGGCTAAGGCTGCCGAGAAGGCTAAGCGTGCCGCTAAGTTCGCCGAGGAGGCTGCCAAGCAGGCCGCCGAGGCTCCTGCAGAGGCTCCCGTCGAGGAGGCCGCTGCCGAGGCCGAGACCACCGAGGCTGCTGAGTAAATAGCTCGCCGCGGAATCGCTCGCATTCATGGCATGAGGGCCGTGCATCCATTTGGGTGCGCGGCCCTTTTCTTTTTATTGGTGCAAGCTAACCTGTCCCCGTGGCACCAAATGGCAGAGAGACGGCGTTTGCTCAGATAAAACTTGCCAAAATAAACCTGTCCCATTGTGGCAGGTTGGTCATAGTTATTACGTGGCGGTCGAGGTCGACCGTATAGGCCGCGCCTTGTTTGGCTAAAGTACAATCATCTGTGTTTAACTCGCCCGCAGCTGCACGGCGTGGGCGATGGCCAAAAAGGAAAACCACATGGGATTCATGTCAAAGCTGCTGTCCTTTGGATCCGATAAGGACCTTAAGCGCTACTACAAGATCGTCGACCAAATCAACGGTCTTGAGCCCCAGTTTGAGAAGATGACCGAGGAGGAACTCCGCGCCCAGACCGATAAGTTCCGCGAGCGTTACGCCAACGGCGAGTCGCTTGACGACATGCTTCCCGAGGCTTTTGCCACCGTGCGCGAGGCTTCCAAGCGCATCACGGGCATGCGTCACTTTGACGTACAGCTCATCGGCGCCATGGCGCTTCATGAGGGTCATATTGCCGAGATGAAGACCGGCGAAGGCAAGACCCTGGTCTCCACCTTGGCCGGCTACCTCAACGCTATCGCTGGCAAGGGCGTGCATGTCGTTACCGTCAACGATTACCTGGCCAAGCGCGACTCCGAGTGGATGGGCCGCATCTACAAGTACCTGGGAATGACCGTCGGTCTGCTCCAGAACAACATGCCGCTCGAGCTCAAGCGTCCGGCCTACCAGGCAGACGTCACCTACGGCACCAACTCCGAGTTCGGTTTCGACTACCTGCGCGACAACATGGTCACCCGGCCCGAGCAGCGCGTACAGCGCGGCCACAACTACGCCATCGTCGACGAGGTCGACTCCATCCTGATCGATGAGGCTCGCACCCCGCTGATTATCTCGGGCGCCGGCACCAAGTCCGCCAGCACCTATAAGGACTTCGCGCGCGCCGTGCGCGGCCTGGAGCGCGGTGAGGACGTGTCGCACGACATGCTCACCGCCACCGAGGACGTCGAGCCCACGGGCGACTACGTCATGGACGAGGCCAAGCACACCATCGCCGCCACCGAGCGCGGCCTTAAGAAGATCGAGCGCCGCCTGGGCATCGATGACATCTATGCCGACCTCTCGGGCCAGCTGGTCAACCACCTGCAGCAGGCGCTGAAGGCCCAGTACATGTTCCACCGCGACAAGCAATACGTGGTCACCAACGGCGAGGTCAAAATCGTCGACGAGTTCACCGGCCGCATCATGGAAGGCCGCCGCTACTCCGAGGGCCTGCATCAGGCCATCGAGGCCAAAGAGGGCGTGCTCGTGCGCGAGGAGAACCAGACGCTGGCTACCATCACCCTGCAGAACTACTTCCGTCTGTATGACAAGCTCTCCGGCATGACCGGTACGGCACTCACCGAGGACGCCGAGTTCCGCGAGATCTACAAGCTGCCCGTCGAGGTCATCCCCTCCAACAAGCCCGTTCAGCGTGTCGACCACGAGGACCTGGTGTACCGCACCATCCAGGCCAAGTACAACGCCGTTGCCGACGACGTCGAGCGACGTCACGCCAAGGGCCAGCCGGTCCTGGTGGGCACCGTCTCCATCGAAAGCTCCGAGAAGCTGTCGGCCGCCCTTACCAAGCGCGGTATCGCGCACGAGGTCCTCAACGCTAAGCATCACGAGCGCGAGGCTCATATCGTTGCCCAGGCCGGACGCTACGGCGCCGTGACCATCGCTACTAACATGGCCGGTCGTGGTACCGACATCCTGCTTGGTGGCAATCCCGACGAGCTGGTGCGCGAGCGCCTTGAGTACGAGGGCCTGACCATGGAGGACGTGACGCCCGAGCAGCTCGAGCAGTTTAACGCTGAGGCCAAGGAGACCTGCAAGGCCGAACGCGAGCGCGTGCTTGCCGCCGGCGGCCTGACCGTCATCGGCACCGAGCGCCATGAGTCCCGTCGTATCGACAACCAGCTGCGTGGCCGCTCCGGTCGTCAGGGCGATCCGGGCGAGACTCAGTTCTACCTGTCGCTCGAGGACGACCTCATGCGCCTGTTCGGCGGCGACAAGATGGACCGCGTTTCCAAGATGATGGTTACCGCCGACATGGGCGACGACATGCCCATCCAGCACAAGATCATCTCCAAGGCCGTCGAGAACGCCCAGCACAAGGTCGAGAGCATCAACTTCTCCATGCGCAAGAGCGTTCTTGAGTACGACGACGTCATGAACAAGCAGCGCCAGGTCATCTACGCCGAGCGCAACAAGATTCTGGACGGCAAGGACCTGACCGATCACATCACCGAGGTCATGCACGATACCGTGTACCGCTGTGTTCAGGAGTTCTGCACCAAGGACAGCCACGATGGCGAGCGCGATCTCGAGGGCCTGCGCAAGTGGGTCGTGGAGCTCACCGGGCATATCGACACGCCCAAGTTCCCCGACGAGGACTTCGAGGCCCTGGCTGCCGATGTCCTGGCCTACGTTGAGAAGTGCTACAACATGAAGGCCGAGCGCCTGGGTGAGGACCTCATGCGCGAGCTCAACACCCAGGTCATGCTGCGCGTCATCGATACCCGCTGGATGAACTACCTGCAGGAGATGGACTACCTCAAGACCGGTATCGGACTGCGCGGCTTTGGCCAGCGCGACCCGCTGGTCGAGTACAAGACTGAGGCTTATGGTGCCTTCCAGATGCTCGTTGACACCATGTACGAGGATTACCTGCGCACCGTTCTGCGCATCGAGATCAAGGCCGCCCCGCAGGCCGTGGAGCACAAGGAGGACCCCGCGCTCGAGGGTGCGCGCTTCTCCGGCCCCGCCGACGTCGATGGCGACAACGGCAGCTCGGTGCTGCGCAAGCAGGCACAGGTTCAGGCTCGTACGGCCGTCCAGGGAGGCCCGGCTGCTGTCAACAACGGCGGCAAGGTGACCACCTACCGCAAGTCCGAGAGCGATGACCCTTATGTCAACGTGGGCCGCAACGACCTTTGCCCCTGCGGCAGCGGCAAGAAGTTCAAGTACTGCCACGGCAGGAATCGTTAATGGCCGAGGCTTTAGAGGTAACGCCCGCCGAGCTGGACGCGTTTGCGGACCGGCTCGGCGAGGTCGAGTCGTATCTTCATTTGGACGAGAAGCGCACGCGCGTGACCGAGCTCGAGGCAAAAAGCGTGGCCCCCGGCTTTTGGGATGACGCCGACGCCGCTCGCGCCACCATGGAGGAGATCGCTCGCGCCAAGGAAGATATCGCTGCCGTGGATACCGCGCGCGGCGAGCTATCTGACGCCCGCGCGGCGCTGGAGCTTGCCGAGGAGATGGGCGACGACCCCGATGCCGCCGCATTGCGCGAGGAGGCTGCCGCTACGGCAGAACGCCTGGCCCGCGCTATCGACGAGCTCGAGCTTTCGAGCTGGTTTACCGGTGAGTTCGATCACGGCGACGCGATTGTGACCATCAAGCCCGGACAGGGTGGCCTGGAGGCACAGGACTGGACCTTCATGCTCTTTAAGATGTACATGAAGTACTGCCAGCGTCGCGGCTGGAAGGTCACCATTAACGACTGCCCCGCGGCTGAGGTCATCGGCATCGACCGTGCGACCTTTACCGTCGAGGGCAAGGACGCGTTTGGCATGCTGCGCGCCGAGGCCGGCGTTCACCGCCTGGTACGCATCAGCCCCACCGATGATAAGAAGCGCCGCCAGACCACGTTTGCCGGCGTCGAGGTCATTCCCGTGTTGCCTGACGATATCGACATCGAGATCAGTCCCGACGATATCCGCGTCGACGTGTACCACGCGAGCGGTCCGGGCGGCCAGGGCGTCAACACCACCGACTCTGCCGTACGCGTGACGCATTTTCCCAGCGGCATCGTTGTCACTTGCCAAAACGAGCGCAGCCAGATTCAAAACAAGGCCGCGTGCATGCAGATTCTCAAGGCCCGTCTGTACGAGATCGAGCTCGAGAAGCGCGCCGAGGCCCTGGATGAGATTCGCGGGCCCAAGACCACGATCGGTTTTGGCAACCAGATTCGCAGCTACGTGCTCTACCCGTATCAGATGGTCAAGGACCTGCGCACGGGCGTGGAGACCAGCAACGTCGAGGCCGTTCTCGACGATGGCGATCTGGATCCGTTTGTGATCGGCTACCATCGTTGGGCAACCGGCAACGCCGATGCGGAAGCATCGTCTGCCTAGGCACATGATTGGCTCCGGGTCGATGCAAACACTTCGCAGGGGTGGTATTTGCCCGGTGAATCGGTAGAATCGAATACAGCAAGAAGTTCAAAGCGCACTCGTTTGGGTGCGCTTTTTTGAGGGAGGCAGCATGGCATATCGTCTGGACATCAAGCGCATTCTTTCGATGAACTTCTTTCATGACTTGCCCAAGATTATGTTTGGCTGCGCCCTGGCAGCTATCGCGACAGACTTGTTTTTGATCCCCAACGGCCTTGCCGCCGGCGGCGTCACAGGCCTTGCCACCATTATTCAGGCGGTCGGCGCCTCGCATGGCATATCGCTTCCCGTCGGTATCCAGACCATCGTGATGAATGCCTTGCTGCTGCTGGTTGTTATGCGCGAGGGTGGCATGTTCTACGTGGTGCAGACGGCGACCGGTTTTGTGCTGCTGGGTTTTTTCACCGACCTGTTCGCTCCGTTTGTGGCGCCGCTGGCACATGCCGACCTGATGCTGCCCGCTATGTGGGGCGGCATTATCACGGGCATCGGGTATGGCATGGTGTTGCGCGCCGGTGCCAACACTGGCGGCTCTGACACGATCGGCCAGATCATCTCGCGCAACACATCGCTGCCGGTTGGCTCGACCGTCATGGCGATCGATGTTGCCGTGTGCGCGCTGTCGGCCCCGGTCTTTTCGGTCGAAAACGCGCTGTATGCGGGCCTTTCGATGGTCATTAGCGGCTACGTGATCGATGCCGTGGTCGACGGTGGCAACAGGCGCCGTATGGTGCTCATCATCTCGGACAAGTTTCCCGATATCGCGGCCGACATCATGTATGGCCTGGGCCGCGGCTGCACCAAGTTTAGGGCGACCGGCATGTACTCGGGTGCCGAGAAGCCGGTGATCATGGTCATTGTGAGCCGCCGCGAGCTCAACACCCTCAAAACGATCGTGCGCGAGCGCGATCCTCACGCCATTGTGACGGTCGCCGACGTTACGGAAACCTTCGGTGAGGGATTCAAGGACATTAACGCGTAGGGCCGACTGCGTTCCATCCAAAAGACGTTCACATTGATAAACCGTTTCATCAGCGGTTCTGCCTGCTCAATTGTTCAAATAATGATAAATACTCTGGTAAAGCTTCCAGTTTCCAGCATAATGAATGACGTACGTGCATCGCGGCTGTGTTGGGACTACCTTTCCGTGCCGTGCGCATCTTGTCTTAAGAGGATGAAAGGAAGGCACAATGAGCGACGAAGAGCTCAAAAAGGTTGCCAACGAGGTAAGGAAGGGCATCGTCACCGGCGTGCACGCTGCCAAGTCCGGCCATCCGGGCGGTTCGCTCGGCGCTGCCGACATCATGACCTATCTGTACTTTGAGGAAATGAACGTCGACCCGGCCGACCCCCGCAAGGCCGACCGCGATCGCTTCGTGCTTTCCAAGGGTCATTGCGCGCCTGGTCTGTACGCTGTGCTCGCCGAGCGCGGATTCTTCCCCAAGGAGGATCTCGAGACGCTGCGCCACATCGGCAGCCACCTGCAGGGTCACCCCAACATGAACGACACCCCGGGCGTCGATATGTCCACCGGTTCGCTCGGCCAGGGCATCTCCGCCGCCGTGGGCATGGCCGTTGCCGCCAAGCACTGGGGCGACGACTATCGCACCTACGCCCTGCTGGGCGACGGCGAGAGCGAGGAGGGCCAGGTTTGGGAGGCCGCCATGTTTGCCGGCAACCAGCAGCTTGACAACCTCTGCGTGATCGTCGACCACAACGGCCTGCAGATCGACGGCCCCGTCGAGGAGGTCAACGACCCCATGCCGCTCGCCGACAAGTTCCGCGCCTTCAAGTTCCACGTGGTGGAGCTCGCCGACGGCAACGATTTCGATCAGATCCGCGCCGCCTTTGCCGAGGCCCGCGCCACCAAGGGTCAGCCGACCGCCATCATCGCCGAGACCACCAAGGGCAAGGGCGTTTCCTTTATGGAGAACCAGGTGGGTTGGCACGGCAAGGCCCCCAACGATGAACAGTTTGAGCAGGCCATGGCAGAGCTCACGGCCGCCGGAGAGGAGCTCTAGGATGGCAGACGTCAAGAAAATCGCCACGCGCGTAAGCTACGGCGAGGCCCTCGTCGAGCTCGCCAACGAGCACGATGACTTTGTGGTCCTCGACGCCGACCTGGCCGCCGCCACGCAGACCGGCAAGTTCAAGGCAGCCTGCCCCGACCGCTTCTTCGATGTGGGCATCGCCGAGAGCAACCTGATGGGTGTTGCCGCTGGTATCGCGACCACCGGCCGCGTTGCCTTCGCGAGCAGCTTTGCCATGTTTGCCGCTGGCCGCGCCTTTGAGCAGGTCCGCAATTCCATCGGCTACCCGCACCTTAACGTTAAGATTGGTGCCACGCACGCCGGTATCTCGGTGGGCGAGGATGGCGCCACGCACCAGTGCTGCGAGGATATCGCCCTCATGCGCGTTATCCCCGGCATGACCGTGATTGTTCCCGCCGACGACGTGGAGGCCCGCGCCGTGACGCGCGCCGCCTACGAGTGCGATGGCCCCGTGTACATGCGCTTTGCCCGTCTGGCCTCGCCGGTCATCAACGACCCCGAGACCTACAAGTTCGAGGTGGGCAAGGGCATCGTCATGCGCGAGGGCGCCGACGTCACCATCATCGCTTGCGGTCTGATGGTCGGCGAGGCTCTCGAGGCCGCTGAGCAGCTTGCTGCCGAGGGCATCGATGCCGAGGTCATCAACATGCACACCATCAAGCCCATCGATGCCGACCTGATCGTCAAGAGCGCCACCAAGACCGGCCACGTCGTGACCGTCGAGGAGCACTCCGTGATCGGTGGCCTGGGCAGCGCCGTTGCCGATGTTCTGTGCGAGCAGTGCCCGACGCCGCTCAAGAAGATTGGCGTCAACGACACCTTCGGCGAGTCCGGCCCGGGTGCCGAGCTCCTGCACAAGTACGGCCTGGACGCCGCCAACATCGTGGCGACCACCAAGGGGTTCTTGGCATAAGGCAAGACGAGGCAAAACATCGCTTCGACAACCGCAAACAAGCTAGAACAGGGGCGTCCTCAAAGAGGGCGCCCCTGTTTATGCTGAATTAAAATTAGAGTCCTGCCAAGCAAAGTTCCCATGGGGAAACGGGCCCATCCCAACAAAGTGCAATTCAGACCCTTCCAACTTTGTATGCGCAGCATCTCAAGTTGGTGCGTCGGCCCCATAGTAGCCGCAGGCCGGGCGCAGGGTTACCTCCCAAATCTTTCCGCAGCGCAGGCCGGCGTTTGTCCGCAGCTCCGCAGGAGCAGGACAAATGCAGGCCATGCGCGAGGACGATTTGGGAGGTAACCCTGCGCCCGGCCGGTGAGACCCAAACCCCGCCATGCTTCTTATGTGCAGTAAAGCTAATGCTGCTAAAATACAAAGCGCTCATGTAGTTTAAACGCACGACGATAAGGAGCACCAGTGGGTAACCACTTCCGTACCTCCGGTGCGGGCGATGATGCCCCCAAGACGCAGACAGGCGTCCAGGGCAGTCGTTTCGCCACTCCGGATTCAGAGGGCCAGCCTGTTGCTCAGGCTCCCGCTCAGCCGGCAGATCAGGCACAGCCGGCATCCGATCCCTTTGCCTACAATCCCACCAGCGATGTCGCGCTTTCCGGCACGGCGGGTTTTGAGCCCGTTCAGGCTGTGACCGCTCGCGTGGAGCAGCCTCAGGCTGGCGCCGCCGCGCCGCAGCCTAGCATGGCCGGCATTCCCGACCCCATGGCTCCTGCGACACCGGCTCCTCAGCCTGCGCAGTCCGGCCTCTTTGCCGCTATTCCCGATCCCACGCAGCCTGCTGCCCCGGTGGTCGAGAGCGATCAGGCAGCCGAGGTCGCAAGCCTCGATAACGCGCTCAACAACCCCGATTTTACGTCGGTGTTTGCGCCCATCGATCCGCAGGCCAGCCGCAAGAAGATGGCCAAGCAGGCCGGTGTCGAGCCCGTCATCCTTATGGAGCATGTCACCAAGATCTATCCGGCACAGCCCAACAAGCCTGCACTCGACGACATTAACATCGAGATCTATCCGGGCGAGTTCGTCTTTTTGGTCGGTCACTCCGGCTCGGGCAAGACCACGCTGCTGTCGACGCTCAACCGCGACGTCAAGCCCACAAGCGGTCGTATTTTGGTCGCCGGCCAGGACCTCATGAAGATCAAGAACCGCAAGGTCCCATTCCTGCGTCGTCAGATTGGTGCCGTGTTCCAGGACTTTAAGCTTCTGCCGCAAAAGACCGCCTACGAAAACGTGGCGTTTGCCCTGCAGTGCATCGGCAAGCCCAAGGGCGTCATTCGCAGCCAGGTGCCCGAGGTGCTGCGTCTGGTCGGTCTTGCCGATCAGATGGACTCGCTGCCCGACCAGCTTTCCGGTGGCGAGCAGCAGCGCGTTGCCGTCGCCCGCGCTATGGTCAACCGTCCGCCGCTGCTGATCTGTGACGAGCCCACGGGTAACCTCGACCCGGCGATCTCGCTGGGCATCATGAAGCTGCTCGAGCGTATTAACCGCACCGGCACCACCGTGATCGTCGCCACGCACGACCGCGAGATGGTCGATAGCATGCACCGTCGCGTGATCGCCCTCGAGGGCGGCCACGTTATCCGCGACCAGGAGAGGGGAGGTTACGGCAACTATGGCACCAACTAACGTGGGCTACTCCTTCAAAGAGGCAATCAGCCACTTCTTCCGTAACTGGACTACCTCGCTCGGCGCCGTCATCACGATCTTCCTTTCGCTGTTTATCATCGGCCTGTTTATCATGGGCTCCGCGATGCTGAACTCCGTGATCGGCACCGTCGAGGATCAGGTTGTCATCAACGCGTTCATTAGTGATGACGCCGATCAGGCCGATGTTCAGGCTTTTGAGGCCGAGCTTAAGACGTGGAATAACGTCAAGTCCGTTACCTATAAGGACAAGGACGACGCGCTGGCCGAGTATACGAGCAAGATGTCGGGCAACGCCGACGCCACCATGAGCGCGCTCGATGGCCAGAACCCGCTGCCGGCTTCGTTTGCAATTGAGATGGACGATCCGTCCAAGGTCGAGAGCACGGCAGAGAAGCTCAAGAAGAATGCCGATTTCCAGAAGATCGCGGATGACGGCGACGTCAACGCGAGCGTGCTGTACGGCCAGGAGGAAGTGAGCCGCCTGTTCCAGGTGACCAACTACATTCGCATCGCCGCCGTGGTGCTCGTTGGCCTTCTGACCTTTATCGCATTCATCTTCATCAACAACACGATTCGCCTGTCCATCACGGCGCGTCGTCGTGAGATTGCGATTATGCGTCTGGTCGGCGCCAGCAACGGCTTCATTCGTGGCCCGTTTATCACCGAGGGCGTACTGCAGGCCATTTTGGGCTCGCTGCTTTCCATCGGCGTTCTGGAGCTGCTGCGTAATCTGATGATTCCGCGTCTGCAGGAGAGCATCGGCTGGATGTCGTTTGCCCTGCCGATGCAGTACTACCTGGTGACCTATGCTGCGCTGATTCTGGTCGGCGTGATTATCGGTCTCTTTGGTTCTGCCATCGCCATGCGCCGCTACCTGCGCGTGTAGGCATGCCTGGAATTCATCCCTTCCAACGGGTCGTCTCTTATGGGGCGGCCCGTTTTTTGATCTCTAGGGGACGGCAGGAAAGCGAATCATTTGGGTAGACTCTTTGGAGTTCGTCATCGATAGTTAGGAGGCGCCATGGGGCGCAATAACAAGCATAAGCGTGGAGCTCGCAATAAGCGCGGGCCGGTGCGCAGCGAACGCCGTCCGAGCCTGACCGGACGCGTGCAGCTCCATGAGCATAGCGCCTACGTTGTAACCGAAAACGGCGACTACAAGGTCATGGGCCGCGGTAAGCGCGAGATCATGGATGGCGATACCGTTGCCGTGAGCATTAAGAACAGCCCACACGGTGAACGGCGCGCCGTGATCGAAGGCGTGGTTGAGCGCGCAGCCGTAAGCGTGGTGGGTACGTACCAGACCGCCGGTCCGCTCGGTGTGATTGAGCCGCTCGATTCGCGTCTGAAGGCCGACTTCTTCATTCTGCCCGAGGATACCTCGGCGGATCGCCTGGGCGTCCGCCCGGGTGATGCCGTTGTCGCACGCATTTTGACCTACCCGACGCGCCTGGAATCGGGTACCGTGACGATCGAACGCCGCATTGGCGGAGATGACGCGCCCGATTTGGGTGTTCAATATGTGATGGCGCGTTACGGCTATACCGATAGCTATCCCGAGGCCGCGCTAGACGAGGCCGAGGGGCTTTCGCTCGATGTGTCCGCAGCGCTTAAGGATCCGCTCCGCCGCGATCTGCGCGACCGCTTTGTCATCACGATCGACCCGGTCGACGCGCGCGACTTTGACGATGCCATTTCGCTGGAGCGTACGCCCGAGGGTGGCTACAAGCTGGGCGTGCATATCGCCGACGTTTCACACTATGTGGCTTGGGACGGGCATATCGATCTTGAGGCTCGCCATCGTACGACATCGGTGTATCTGGCCGATCGCGTGCTTCCCATGCTGCCCGAACGCCTGTCCTGTGACCTGTGCTCGCTTCGCCCTGACGAGGACCGTCTTGCGTTTACCGTTGATATTGAGCTCGATGCGCAGGGTCGCGTGCGGCATTACGATCCGTACCCCAGCGTGATTCGCTCGCGTGTGCGTATGGACTATGACGGCGCCGAGGCGCTGCTGGTGCGTGCCGACGCGGTTGAGTATTCGGTGCTGGAAGGCGCCGCTGAGGATGTTGCGGCTGCTGAGGCCTCGCGCGAGGAGGCGCTTGAGCGCGGTCTTGCGTGCGAGGAAACTGCTCGCGGCTATAACGTCGACCTCGGCGATTTCCTTGTCGCCGCCAACGAACTCGCCGAACTTCGCCGTCGTATTCGTCGTGCCCGCGGCTCAGTCGATTTTGACACGGCCGAGATTCGCGCTCTATTGGATGAGGACGGAGTACCCGTGCAGATTGTGGCGCGCGAGCGTTCGTGTGCCACGTCGCTTATCGAGGAAGCCATGCTACTCGCCAACGAGTGCGTTGCAGAGTGGCTGGCAGACCGTGATATCGAGGCCTGCTATCGCGTGCATGAGGATCCGAGCCCCGATAGCCTGCACGGTGCCGCCGTTGCGCTGGCGCAGCTGGGCATCATCGACGATCGCCGTGCTGCCGGTATCGCCCTGGGGAGTCCCGATGAGCTACAGGCTGCAGTTGATGCTGCCGCCGGTACGGCCAACGCACCGCTCGTCAACACGCTGCTTCTGCGCAGCATGCAGCGCGCACTGTACAAGCCGCGCAACGAGGGCCACTTTGCGCTCGCCGCGCCGTGCTACTGTCACTTTACGAGTCCCATCCGTCGCTACCCCGATCTGGTGGTGCACCGCGTGCTCAAACTGCAGTTGGCCTATGAGCAGCTCGGCGGCAAGGACGCCCTGGTCCGTACACCGCGGCTGATCGGCAAGGGGCGCGAGTCGCTGCCGCGCATTCTGCCGCAGATCTGCCGCGCATGCAGCGATGCCGAGCGCGCGGCAGATGCCGCTAGCCATGCGACGCAAAAGATCAAGATTGCCCAGTACTATGAGGATCGCCTGGGCGAGCGCTATGCCGGAACGGTCTCATGGGTCAGCAGCATGGGCCTCTTTGTGCGCTTGGACCTGACGCAGGTCGAAGGCTTGGTTTCGATCAAGAGTCTGGGCAACGAGTGGTTCGAGTTCGACGAGGATGCGCTTACGCTGACGGGCGCCGACACGGGGACTCGCTATGAACTGGGCCAGCGCGTGATTATCGAGGTTTCGCGCGTCAATACCACGCGTGGGCACTTGGACTTTAAGCTTATCCATTAGCCAAATCTCGACTCATGGCGGGAGAGCGGAGGGCGGTCTTTCGGGGCCGCCCTCCGCATTTGGATCATAGCTACCTTGCCGTCCGCTCGGCCGCCCGCTTACCTGCTATTCGAGAGGTAAAACCTACCAAAATAAACCTGTCCCTTTTTGGCAGGTTTACAAGAAAGCGGGGATGAGATGGCGACGGTGTATGGTTATGCGCGGGTGAGTTCGCGCGATCAGAATCTAAATCGGCAGCTGGATGCGCTGGGCGCCTATGGCGTGGGCTCGGCGAATATTTATGCCGACCATGCGAGCGGCAAGGACTTCGATCGCCCGCGGTATCGCGAGCTGCTGCACATCCTGGGAGACGGGGACGTGCTGGTGGTGCTTTCTATCGACCGGCTTGGCCGTAATTACTCCGAGATTCTTGAGGAATGGCGACGCATTACCAAGGAGCTCGGGGTTGCCATTGTGGTGTTGGACATGCCATTGCTTGACACGCGCGCCAGGGCCAGCGGCGCGCCGGATGTGACCAATACCCTGATTGCCGATATTGTGCTACAACTGCTGAGCTACGTGGCGCAGGTGGAGCGCGAGAATATTCATCGGCGCCAGGCGGAGGGGATTGCAGCGGCGCGGGCGCGAGGGGTCCGTTTCGGTCGACCTCGCAAGCCGTGCCCTCCTCAGTTTGAGCTGGTGCGCGATAGCTATGAGGCGGGCGATATTACCCGCAGCCAGGCGGCAAAGTGCCTGGGCGTGTGCGTGGGGACGTTCGATCGCTGGATGCGCGAGGCGGGGTAGGGGTTTGCGTCGCTTTGTCGCTTCCTGTTGCGATTCAAATTTTGATACGGTGACGATGCCATTTGGGGCTACACTCGCTGATATTCAAAAAAGGAGGTAGGCCCTTGGCGCGCGTAAAACAAATAATCGGATGGACCGCGATCATTCTGTTCGCTGCAACGCTGGCGGGCATCTGGGTGCTGACGGAGCAAAATGCGGTGGAGACGTCGTTGCTGAGCGAGTCCACCGCGCGCGTGGTGGAGGGTCAGGCTACGGGCGTTCAGGCTGCCGATGTCGCGGGTGAAGCTCAGACCGAGAACGGGATGACCGGGGGCACCGATTCGGCTGCTTCGAATGTCCGGTCTGGCCGACTTGCTTCCATTCGCATGTGGGTGGGCACGAACGTCCGTCGCGTTGCCCATACCGTAGAGTTTTTCTTCGTCGGATTGTTCGCCTCGGTGGTCGTGGTTTGCTTTTCCAGGCGTCCGTGGAGCGTATGCTCCCGTTGCGTGCCCGTGTTGCTCTTTTGCGCCGTCTGCTCCGTTGGCGATCAGGTACATAAGATCTTTGTTCCCGGCAGGCATTTCGACGTTATCGATTTAGGATTCGATGCTGCGGGCTATGTTACCGCGATGCTGTTGGTATTGCTGGCAGCGGCGTTGGTGCGCTATGCGACTCGGCCGATCGGCGCCCATGCGAGGCGCTAGCCTTAAGACGAGACATCGCGACTGCCTATGCTTCGACATTGGCTACAATAACGGCTGCAATCGCGAGTGGTCGTCGATGTGCAGTTTTCCGGACACCTGTTTTCTCTAAGAAAGGAAATCCCATGACCGTACTGTTTGTTGAATATCCCAAGTGCTCGACCTGTAAGAAGGCCAAGGCATGGCTGGACGAACACGGGGTAGAGTATATCGACCGCGATATCGTTTTGGACAATCCCACGGCTGATGAGCTTGCGACCTGGATTGCTCGTTCGGGACTGCCGGTGCGGCGCTTCTTTAATTCGTCGGGCATGAAATATCGAGAGCTGGGCCTGAAGGCGCGTCTAGATGCGGGCATGACGGATCGGGAGTGCTACGAGCTGCTGGCGACCGACGGCATGCTGGTCAAGCGTCCGCTGTTGGTGGGCGACGACTTTGCGATTCCCGGCTTTAGGGAAGCAGCTTGGACCGAGGCGCTGCTGTAGCGGCTGCGGAAAGTGCGACCCGTTTTGAGCGCTCGGGGTGGGACGTGTTTTCCATCGGAGGGCTCGCTCGGCTCAATCCTTGAGCTGTGCCCATTCGTGCGGACCGTAGACCTTTACGTGCTTGTTGGGCTTGCCGCTCCAGTACTCCTCGTCCATAAAGGGCAGATATGCCTGAACACCGGGGCAGATAAAGGGAATCCGCTGCTGTTGCAGTCGCTCGCGTTGGCGCTGCTCCAGGTGCGCCTCGGATATGACAGTCGGCATACCGGACAGCTCGACGAGGCTTGCCTGGATTCGCTTAAGGTCGGGGAGTCCCGCGTGCCATGACATCCGCATGATCAAAAAGGATGCACGGCGGTATTTTGCCTGCATCACCGTGATGGCGGGGCGCAGGGTGGGATGGATTTTGTCCCGTTCGGGCCAAAGGTCAGCAGTGATCTCGAGGCCCAGGGTCTCCCATAGGTAATCAAGCTCTTCGTCCATGGCGCCTCGATATCTACGTGATCATTGATACTTCGATTGTGTTGCCTGGTGCTATCGTTTTCGCGGTAGAATCTGCCAACGGTTGACGGCTACCGCTCGCGGCGTTTTGCCCTTCGTGTGCAGCGGTCGACTTCACAGGTCCTTCACGTGTCGGCCGTATTTGACTGAATTTCAAAAAAGTCAAAATTAGGGCTTGCGTCACGGCGGGACTTCCCGTATATTTCTTTCTTGCGCAAAGGCACAGCCGAGCGCAGCGATGCAGTCATTGGGATGTCGTCTAATGGCAGGACAGCGGATTCTGGTTCCGTCAATGGGGGTTCGACTCCCTCCATCCCAGCCATTGCATTTGCTACATATGGCCCGTTCGTCTAGCGGTTTAGGACGCCGCCCTCTCAAGGCGGAGATCACCAGTTCGAATCTGGTACGGGCTACCAAAATTGAACGCCCGGGCCTCGTAAGAGACCCGGGTTTTGTGTATTGACCGTATATACGGCGCCTGCCGTGTTTCGCTCAGATCGAGGAGTAGCCATGGATCTGCCCATCAGCTTGCAAGACATCACGTATGCCGAGAACTATCTGGCGCAGGGCGACCTGGCTACGGCGACGCCGCTGCTGGAGCGTCTGGTGGAGCTCGCCGAGGAGTATATCGATGCTGAGTGCAAGACGGAGGAGAAGCGTCAATACTTTAGCTTCGATAGCAAGTTTGAGCGCTTGGCCTATCGCCGCGTGGAGAAGGATCCGCGCGAGCTCGTGCAGGTCGAGGTGCCGTTTGACCGCCTGTACTCTGATATGGCGTTTGCCTACATTCGCCAGCAGGATTATGTGAGCGCTCGTAATGCCCTGATGCAGGCTGTGCGTTGGGACCCCATGAACTGCAACTATCGCTTGGATTTGGCCGAGCTGTTCCGCGCACTCGAGGACAAGCAGGAATGGGCATCGCTCTCGTTCTCGGTGCTGGAGCGTGCAAGTGATGGCAAGTGCGCCGCCCGTGCTTACGCCAATCTAGGTCAGTACTTCTTGGAGCCCGAGACCGAGAACGTTTCGGCTGCCGTGGGCTGCGCGCGTCTGGCGCTGCGCCTGGCGCCCAACGATGCGCATACGACGCGCCTGCTCAACAAGATCCATACCACCTATCCGGATGCCGCCGATGAGAGCGACGAGCACGTGATGGGTGAACTGGCCCTGCAAGGCGTTCCGACCTCGCCTTCGGCCGAGATTGCCATCTGCCTGATTATGTGCGCGACCGATGCCGCAAGCGACGGCGACAAGCAGGAGGCGACGCGCCTGACGGTGCGTGCTCGCGACTTGGTGGGCGAGGAGGCCTGCGCGGCGATTATTAAACTGGTGCGCGAGAGCGATGCCGAGCTCAATGCCGAGCGCAAGGCAAAGCGCGAGGCTGCGGGCTCAAACGCCGATGGCGCCAAGGAGGCCGGCGATGCCCAGTAAGCGCGAGCGCAAGCTCATTTCCAAGAATCGCTCGGCGCATCACGAGTACTTTATCGATGAGACATTTGAGTGTGGCATTGAACTGAGCGGCACCGAGGTCAAGTCGATTCGCGAGCGCGCCTGCCAGATCACCGATACCTTCGCGCTGATCCGCGGCGGGGAGTGCTGGCTCGTCGGCCTGCATATCCACCCCTATAGCCATGGTGGCGTGTGGAATCGCGATCCCGACCGTCGGCGTCGTCTGCTGCTGCACCGCAAGGAGATCGACTTTCTTGACGGCAAACTTCGCAACCGTGGTTATGCGCTGGTTCCGTTGGAGCTCTACTTTAATAACGACGGCCGCGTAAAGCTGCTGCTGGGTCTGGGTCGCGGCAAGAAGCTCTACGACAAGCGCGAGGACATGGCCAAGCGTGATGTCCAACGCGAGATCGACCGCGCCCTTAAGGAACGCAACCGCTAGGCACTCTGCATAAGTTGCGGTGGAATACGGACTGTTTTGCCTGTTTGAGGGGCTATTCAGTCTCTATTTCACCGCAACTGCGGGCGTTCCATCTTGCTTACTGTTCTGACACATATGTCTCAAAGGCGGCGTTCGGTATGTGCGTCGCCTTTTTTGTGGGTACATACATCCATGAGGCTCAATCCCGAGTTAGGGGAGTGATCGTTATGGACAAAACTGCGTTCTTTACCATGCCGAGTGGCCTGTACGTGGTGAGCGCCGTGGCAGACGGGCTGCGTGCCGGCTGCGTTATCAACACAGCAGTGCAGGTGACATCCGCCCCGCCGCGCATCTCGATTGCCGTGAACAAGGAAAATGTCACGTCCGGCGTAATCGCATCGGCTAAGGCCTTTGCGCTGACCGTGATTGACCAGACCGCCGACATGCTCTATATCGGCAACTTTGGCTTCCGCACCAGCAGCGATTACGACAAGTTTGCCAAGTACGAGACCCACGAGACCGCTCTGGGCATGCCCTATGTGCCCGAGCACGCGGCGGCGCTGTTTAGCTGCCGTCTGATTGATACCGTGGACGTGGGCACGCACCTGCTCTTTATCGGCGAGGTGGAGGACGCCGAGCGCTTGAGCGGCGAGGCCCCGCTGACCTATGACTACTATCACAAGGTCTTGAAGGGCAAGACGCCGCCCAAGGCTTCATCGTATCAAGGCTAGAAATGTTCTAAAAATACTTGCATTATATTATTGAGAATCTATACTAATAAACGAAGTACATCACCAGTCGCGTTCGAGAGGAGAACATCATGGCTGAGGAGAAGAAGACGTATAAGTTTGTGTGCACCGTTTGCGGTTACGAGGTTGAGGTCGACACGCCCGAGCTGCCCGAGGATTACGTATGCCCGGTCTGCGGCGTCGGCCCCGATGAGTTTGAGCTCGTCGAGGAGTAACTCGTAGGCACACGGCGAAAGCCGAACATAGCTCTGTCCAAGGGCCCCGGTCGAATTCTCGGCCGGGGCCCTTTTGATTTATCTGACGGTTTAAAACGGCCTTACGTGTTACAGATTGAGACGTTATATCTGGACAGTCACGCCATCCCAATTACATCCCCGTTAGCAGCACGATGTCGAGAATCGTCACGATGGCACCGATTCCTACGAGCAGCGTGTTGAGCGGGCGTGAATTGGCGTATCTGCCCATGACGCGGCGCGAGCTGGTGAGCCGTATAAGCACGAAAACCGTGATCGGCAGCTGAAGCGACAGCAGCGCCTGGCTCCAGATGAGACCTTCAAAAGGATTTGGGACGACCAGACACGCCGCCACTGCGCCGACGAAACATGCCGCCACCCCAATCGAGGAATGTCGGTCGTGGATGTCGTATTCCTCGTCGAACATGCCCGCGGTGATGGTGCCTGCCGCCATGCCCGCCGTCACACTACTCGAGAGGCCCGCAAACAGCAGCGCCACCGCAAAGATAGTCGAGCTCGCCGGGCCCAAGATGGGGGAGAGCGTGGCCGCTGCGACGGCGAGGTCGTCTACGACAATGCCGTGCGCAAAGAAGGTCGTTGCGGCCAGGATGACCATGGCCGAGTTGATTGCCCAGCCCACGCCCATCGAAAAGAGCGTGTCGAAGAGCTCATAGCGCAGACGCTCTTCGATAACTTGCTCGCCTTGGCCTTCGAAGTGCATGGATTGGATGACCTCGGAGTGCAGAAAGAGGTTGTGGGGCATAACGACCGCGCCCAGGACACTCACGATAATCGCGGCCGAGCCGGTGGGCATGCTGGGCGTAATCCAGCTTGTGGCGGCTTGCGGCCAGTCGACCTTGACCAGCGCAAGCTCGGCCAAAAACGAGAGTCCTACCACGCCCACGAAGGCAATGATCCACCGCTCGGCGCGCTTGTAGGAGCTCGTCATGAGCATCGCCATCGATGCCGCCGCCACGATGACGCAGCCTGCGCGCACGGGCAGCCCAAAGAGCATTTGAAGGGCAATCGCGCCACCCAGGACTTCGGCCATGGCGGTGGCGATGGTCGCGAGATAGGCACTGGCGAGCACCGTGCGCCCGACGAAGCGGGGGAGGTAACGTGTCGTGGCCTCGGCAAGACAGGCGCCCGTGGCGATACCCAGGTGCGCCGCATTGTGCTGCAGCACAATGAGCATAATCGTGGACAGTGTGACGATCCACAGCAGCGCGTATCCAAACTGCGAGCCCGCGGCCATATTGGAGGCCCAGTTGCCCGGGTCGATAAAGCCGACGGTCACGAGCAGCCCGGGGCCGATATGCCGCGCAATGTCTAGGCCTCCGTGACCGCCGGTGCGTCGGGAGCCAAAATGTTGTTTGAGATGGTTGAGCATGGTGCGCTCCTGTGTGCCGTTTGTTTGACGCCGCAAAGGATACCCGTTTTAGGCTCAAAAGTTAACTATGACTAACAAAATAGTTGTATTTGAATGGGGTGGGGAAAGGGGGTTGCCGAAATGTCTTGATCTGTAACAACTGGGGATGGAAATTGGGTCTAGGTGTTACAGATCAAGACAGGAAGAAATGGTCCTATGGAAAATCTCGATCTGTAACAGCTGACCGCCAAAACTGACCCTTCGTGTTACAGATTGAGACATTCGGAACCGTCTCTCGAAAACATCTTGATCTGTAACAGTTAGTCGTCGAAATTGGGTCTTACTGTTACAGATTGAGATGTTTGAAGCAGTGAGCTTACAGGCCGAACTTGGGGCCTATGTTGTCGCCCTTGAGGTCGGCGGTGTCCACTCGTAGGGCGTGCGTTACGCGATTGTTTCGAAACGGGTGGGAAACACAACGGGTCGGCGATGCTCCTAGTATGCCTATTCAACTGACTGTCTAAATATCTAGGGGAGGATCGCGATGCAGGCAGATTCCGCTCAGCAGCAGGGCCTTTATCGCCCCGAATTCGACCACGATGCATGTGGCATCGGCGCGCTTGCCGATATCAACGGTGAGCGCCATCACCAGATTCTGGACGACGCGCTGTCCATTCTGGTCAACTTGGAGCACCGCGGCGGTACGGGACTCGAGAAGAACACCGGCGACGGCGCCGGCATCCTGTTCCAGGTTCCGCATCACTTTTTCCGTAAAGAGGCTCAAAAGTGCGGTCAGATTCTGCCGGCAGAGGGCGACTATGGCGTGGCCATGCTGTTCTTCCCGCAGGACGACAAGGGCGTAGAGGATGCCCGCCGCGTGTTTGAGGAGGGCTGTGCCGAGGCCGGCGTGCCGCTGCTCTTTTGGCGCGAGGTGCCCGTCGACCCGCACGACCTGGGCGAGACGGCCCGCGCCTGCATGCCCACTATCCTGCAGGCCTTCCTGGGCCGTCCGGACGACACGCCCGCCGGCGATGCCTTTGAGCGTCGTCTGTACGTGTGCCGCCGCACCATCGAAAAGAAGGCCGATGCCGAGTTTGCCCTGCGAGACAAGATCTTCTACGTGTGCTCCATGAGCTCGCGCACCATCGTGTACAAGGGCATGCTGGTCGCCACGCAGATGCGCCGCTTCTTCATCGACCTCAACGACGCCGCCGTCAAAACGGCCGTGGCGCTCGTCCACTCGCGCTACTCCACCAACACCACGCCCAGCTGGGAGCGTGCGCACCCCAACCGCTTTATCATCCATAACGGCGAGATCAACACCCTCAAGGGCAACGTCAACTGGATTCGCGCCCGCGAACCCAACCTGTACAGCCCCGTGCTGCAGCACGATCTTGAGCGCGTGATGCCCATCATCAACCGCGAGGGTTCCGACTCCGCGATTCTGGACAACGTGCTCGAATTCTTGGTCATGAACGGTCGCCCGCTCACGCGTGCCGCGTCCATGTTGCTGCCCGAGCCGTGGGACCACAACGATAGCCTGAGTGAGGAGCGCCGCGCCTACGACGCTTACCAGTCCATGCTCATGGAGCCCTGGGACGGCCCGGCGGCCATCGCCTTTACCGACGGTCGCACGCTGGGCGCCGCCCTCGACCGCAACGGCTTGCGCCCCGCCCGCTACTACGTGACGCGCGATGGCCGCTTTATGCTGGCAAGCGAGGTGGGCACCATCGAGGTGAGCCCCGAGAACATCCTGACGAGCGGCTGCCTGGGACCGGGCCAGATGCTCGAGGTCGATTTTGCCCGCGGCCGCGTGATCTACAACGACGAGCTGCGCGCCCGCTATGCCAAGGAGAAGCCCTACCGCGACTGGATTGCCGAGGAGACACTGACCGTCGACGCGCTCGATGAGCCCGCCGCGCCCGCGCCCGCCGAGGATGCCGAGGTGCCCGCCGCCGTGCGCATGGCCAAGCTCGGCTATCACTGGGATGATGTTGACGAGGTCGTGCGCCCCATGGCCCAGCAGGGCAAGGCCCCGCTCGCCTCGATGGGTATCGATGCGCCGTTGGCCTGCCTGTCCAAGAAGACGCGTTCGTTCTTTGACTACTTCTATCAGCTGTTCGCTCAGGTCACGAATCCTCCGATCGATGCCCTGCGCGAGCACATGGTGACTTCGACCACGCTCTACCTGGGCAACCACGGCAACCTGCTCGAGGATTCCCGCACGGCCTGTCAGCTGGTGCGCTTGGAGCGCCCATTGCTCAACGAGGAAGAGTTCGAGCATATCTGTGCCATCGACCGTGTTGGCTTTAAGACCCGTCGTTTCCGTGCCGTCTACCGCCGCGATGCCGGCGAGGGCGCGCTGCAGGCTGCGCTCAAACAGCTTGCCGAGGACGTTGAGGCTGCGGTCCGCGACGGCGTGAACATTGTGGTGTTGAGCGATCGTGCCGCTGCGGGCGAGGTGCCCGTGCCGTCGCTGCTCGCCGTGGGCTGCGTGCACAACCACCTGATCCGCGCCGGCGTTCGTACTTTTGCCGACATCGTGGTGGAGTGCGGTGACGCCGTGTCCCCGCACGACTTTGCGGCACTGGTGGGCTACTCCGCGAGCGGCATCTATCCGTACAACGCACATGCGTGCATCCGCGATCTGGCGGCACGCGGCGACCTGGACGTGACGGCCGAGCAGGGCATCGCCAACTACAACAAGGCTGCGACCGCCGGCATCGTCTCCATCATGTCCAAGATGGGCATCTCCACGGTGCAGAGCTACCATTCGGCGCAGATCTTCGAAGCCGTGGGCTTTACGCCGGAGTTCGTCAACGCGTACTTTGCCGGCACGGTGAGCCGTGTGGGCGGTATGGGTGTCGAGGACGTTGAACGCGAGCAAAACGAGCGCTACGACGCCGCGCTCGCTATCCTTAAGAGCCCGGCTCCCGATCAGCTGCCCACGCTGGGCCTGACCAAGTGGCGCCCGCTCGGCGGCGAGGAACACCTCATCGACCCCCAGACCGTCTACCTGCTGCAGACCGCCTGCCGTGAGGACAGCTACGACACCTTTAAGGAGTACAGCGCCCGCCTGCACCGCACCGGCCGTACCGTGCGTCTGCGCGACTTGCTCGACTTTGATGCCAGCGGCCGCACGCCGGTTTCGCTCGACGAGGTCGAGTCCGCGCTCAACATCGTCCGCCGCTTTAACACCGGCGCCATGTCGTACGGCTCCATCAGCAAGGAAGCACACGAGTGCATGGCCATCGCCATGAACCGCCTGCACGGCCGTTCCAACTCGGGCGAGGGCGGTGAGGATCCGCGTCGCGAGACCCCGCTGGCTAACGGTGACTCCAAGAACTCCGCGATCAAGCAGGTGGCAAGTGCGCGCTTTGGCGTGACGAGCCGCTACCTGTGCAGCGCCTTCGAGATTCAGATCAAGATGGCCCAGGGCGCCAAGCCCGGCGAGGGTGGCCACCTGCCCGGCAAGAAGGTCTACCCCTGGATTGCCGAGGTCCGTCAGTCCACGCCCGGCATCGGCCTGATCTCGCCTCCGCCGCATCACGACATCTACTCCATTGAGGACCTGGCCGAGCTGATCTTCGACCTTAAGAACGCCAACCCCGGTGCGCGCGTGTCGGTCAAGCTGGTCAGCGAGGCTGGTGTCGGCACCATCGCCACTGGTGTTGCCAAGGGTGCTGCCGACAAGATTTTGATCAGCGGCCACAATGGCGGCTCGGGTGCCGCTGCGCGCGATTCGATCTGGCACGCCGGTCTGCCGCTGGAGCTTGGCCTTGCCGAGGCTCAGCAGACGCTGCTGCAAAACGGCCTGCGCTCGCGCGTGGTGCTCGAGGCCGACGGCAAGCTCATGGACGGCACCGATGTTGCTGTCGCCTGCCTGTTGGGCGCCGAGGAGTTTGGCTTTGCGACCATGCCGCTCATCTCGATGGGCTGCCTCATGCAGCGCGACTGCCAGCAGGATACCTGCCCCGCCGGCATCGCTACGCAAAACTGCCGCCTGCGTCGCGGCTTCCGCGGCAAGCCAGAGCACGTCGAGCACTTTATGCTCTTTGTTGCCGAGCAACTGCGCGAGGGCATGGCGAGCCTGGGCTTCCGCACCGTCGACGAGATGGTCGGCCATCCCGAGTGCTTGCGCCAGATCGAGGTCCCGGGGAACCGCAAGGCTAACCTGCTGGATCTGTCGCCCGTGCTGGCGAGCGCGACCTGTGAGTTTGGTGCCCATATTCCGGGTGCCGACGGTCGTCACTTCCTGCCGCAGATGGCTGCCGACAGCGAGCTCGACAAGACGCTCGACTCCACGTTGTTTGTGCCCTATACGGCCGATGCCCGTGCGCACCTGCGTCCGATACGCTTCCGCGCCGATATCGCCAACGTCAACCGCTGCGTCGGCACCATCTTGGGCAACGCGGTGACCAAGGCGCATCCCGAGGGCCTGCCCGCCGGCTCCATTACCATCGATTGCGATGGTTCAGCCGGTCAGAGTTTTGGCGCGTTCCTGCCGCGCGGCATTACGCTCAACGTGTGCGGCGACGCCAACGACTACTTTGGCAAGGGCCTTTCGGGCGGCGAGGTGTCGGTGCGCCCCAATCCGCATGCGACCTACAAGTTCGACGAGAACATCATCGTGGGCAACGTTGCGTTCTTTGGCGCCACGAGCGGCCGTGGCTTCATCAACGGCCTGGCCGGCCAGCGCTTTGGCGTACGCAACTCCGGTGCCACCGTGGTGGTCGAGGGTTGCGGCAACCACGGTTGCGAGTACATGACGGGTGGCCTGGCGCTCATCCTGGGCGAGGTCGGGCAGAACTTCGCTGCCGGCATGACGGGTGGCGTGGCTTATGTTTTTGACCAGTACGGCACGCTCGATGCCCGCGTGAACCACGAGAGCGTTGAGCTCAAGGCCCCGACTGCCGGCGAGCTGGCGCAGATTCGCGAGCTCATCCAGGAGCACGTGGACGCGACGCAGAGCCCGCGCGGCATCAAGCTGCTCTACAGCTTTGAGACGATGAGCAAGCACTTTGTGAAGGTCATTCCGACCGAGTACGAGCGTGTGCTGGCGATTGTCGCTGCGAGCGAGGCTGCCGGTAAGACGCATGCGCAGGCAGAGGAGCTGGCGTTTGACATTGTGACCGGTCGCGCGAGCGCCGCGGATGTCGCTCGCTTCGATATTGCGGGCGGTGCTGCGGGTGCTGCGTCCGTGGCTGCCAGCCCTGTTGCTTCGACCAAGAAGGAGGCGTAAGTGCCATGGATAAGCCCGGTGCTTTTCTTGATATCGATCGCGTGACCCACGAGCTGCGTCCCGTGGAGGAGCGCAGTCATGATTTTGATCCCCTGTATGTGGAGCTCGATGACGACGCACGTCGCGCCCAGGCGAGCCGCTGCATGATGTGCGGCGTGGCGTTTTGCCAGATGGGCGCGAGCTTTGGCAAGGCACGTCCGAGCGGCTGCCCGCTGCACAACTTGATTCCCGAGTGGAACGAGCTGGTGTACCGCGGCCGCTGGGTTGAGGCTGCCGAGCGCCTGTCGCTCACCTCGCCCATGCCTGAGTTCACGAGCCGCGTGTGCCCGGCACTGTGCGAGGCCGCGTGCAACCTGGGCTCGGTCGACGGCCAACCCACGACGATTCACGATAACGAGCGTGCGATCAGCGACCATGAGTGGGCCAACGGCGGCCCACGTCGCTTTGAGCCGGCAGGGGAGGACGCGCCCTCGGTCGCCGTGGTTGGTTCCGGCCCGGCTGGCCTGGTGGCAGCATGGGAGCTTGCACGTCGCGGTGCCCGCGTGACGGTGTTTGAGCGCGACGACCGCCCCGGCGGCCTACTCATGTACGGCATTCCCAACATGAAGCTCGAGAAGTCTGTGGTTGAGCGTCGTGTGGCGCTCATGCGCGAGCTGGGTATTGTGTTCGAGCTGGGCGCCGACGTGAGCGATCCCAAGGTTACCGCCAGGCTCGACGACTTTGACGCCGCCGTGGTGGCTGCCGGCGCCCGTGCTCCGCGTGGACTTTCGGCTGCGAACATTGATGCCCCGGGCGTGGTGTATGCCGTGGACTACCTGACGGCTTCGACCGTCTCGGTGCTCGATGGCGGCAAGCCCGCGGTGAACGCACGCGGCCTGGACGTCGTGGTCATTGGCGGTGGCGATACCGGCAACGACTGCGTGGGTACCGCGGTGCGTCAGGGCGCGCGCAGCGTGCGCCAGTTTGAGTTCTTGCCGGCTGCGCCCGATAAGCGCGCGGCGAGCAACCCCTGGCCGCAGTGGCCCAACGTTAAGAAGACCGACTACGGCCAGCAGGAGGCTATCGCTGCGATGGGTGGTGAGATGCGTGCCTGGGGCGTGGATACGCTCGAGGTGCTGTTGGACAAGAAGGGTGCGGCTGCGGGTCTGCGCGTGGTCGATCTGGACTGGTCGGCGGGAAAGCCCGAGCGCATCGCGGGCTCCGAGCACGAGGTGCCGGCGCAGCTGGTGCTCATTGCCTGCGGCTTTACGGGTCCGGAGCACGGCGTGTTCGATGCGGTGAGCGTGCCTGTTGCCATCGCTGGTCGTCCGCTGCCGGTGATGGCTGCCGAGGGCTCGCATCTCGCGGCTCGCACGGAGGGCGTCGCCGCGGATGCCGCGCCGGTGTATGTTGCCGGTGACGCTCGCAACGGCAGCTCGCTCGTGGTGAACGCTATGGCCGACGCCTTGGCCTGCGCTGCCGAAGTCGCCGACGCGCTGGCGCTGTAAGGCTGCTGCCCACAGCTGAATCGTCAAGGGCTGTCCCCAACGGCCGGCACAAAAGGAACGTCCCTAAGTGCCGCCTAAGTGCCGGCAGTTAGGGACGTTCCTTTTCTGTCGGCACTCGGGGACACTCCTTGCGGATTTGCGAGCAGTTTGCTCGTTTGTCGACGTACGGATGTTCATTTGTCGACTTCTCGGGCTGTGGTCACCTGTTGTTTCTGTGGTGGCTGCGGGCATCTGGCTCAAAAGGGCGGGTTGGCCGTCTATGTCTACCTGCGGTTTTGTTGCGGTGCGCATTTTCGATCAAGCTTTTCGTCAAGTGTTTGGTCAGTATCTGGTTTGCAGTCGGAGGCCTATTTTGCCCGCGCTGGTCGTGGCTGCCCACCTTCCTCGTAAGCTCAAATTGAGGTCCATCAGTTTGAGGAGGATGCCATGACTGACCACGCTTTTGACAGAGCAGAGCTAGCCGAAGCCGTCGGCAACGATATTGCCGACATGGCCCATTTTTGGATGCTGCGGAAGTTCCAGTTTTTGGAGCCGGCGCGCGAACAGTTCGAGATCATTGTCGACCCGTGGCTCAGCTATTGCACCGAGCCTTCGCAAAACGAAATCATGGCCTACAACATGGCATTTACCGATTGGCTGCTCTTCGAGCGCCCCTATCGCCATGGCAAGACGCTGCTCGAGCTGTATGTTGACGAGCCGCCGGCATCGCTTTCGCCTGCCTCGCTCAAGCGGCTCGAGCAGGTACGCGACACGCAGTATTTCTCGCGCTTTGGCATTTTGGACAAGGATCCTGCGAACGGCATGGTTGCGCTGAAGGACACACGCACCGATCATCGCTTTGATGTCTACGATCCGCATATCGTGCAGAAGGAGCACTGGAGTGACGGCGCGATTGCGGTGCGCCTCGCCTGCGTCGACGATGTCTGGCTTACGGCGGGACAGCTCTACCTGTATGACATCGCGCGGCTGAGCGATACGGCGGTCGATGGGCCGGGTGCGGTGCATCCGGAGGACCTGCAGGACGGCTTTGACACCTCGTGCATCAGCTTCTTCTTGCGTCTGGTCCGCGACATCATGGGCGCCCAGGGGCGGTACGTAAAGTCGCTCAACATCTACGAACAGGAATGGGAGTAGGGGATGGACGGTTGTCGCCTGCCTTGCCTTCTGCCTTTATGTCTCGATCTGTAACGTTTAGGGACAAAAAACCGGTCTACCTGGTACAGATCGAGACGTTTGTCGGCGGCAGCAGCGGCGGCGATGGCCCATTTGTCCGATGTGGTGGTGATGGAAGTGTCTAATACCGTTCTCAAACACAAGCATACGGCTCGCAACACGTTGGCGCGGAATAGGATGCTTGCCAGGCTCACGGAGGCGGCTGAACTAGGCGTGCTGCTTGTGACGCACGACAATGCCGAGCTCATGTGGCTGCGGCGCCATGTGGGAACCGACGATATCGCGGAGCCTGAGTCGCACCTGTTCTGTTTTCAGCATGATTGGGATGCGTTGACGCCGACGGAGCGAGCGCTGCGGACCATCAAAGGGCTTGCGGAGTTTCATCCCGATTGGGCGTTTTGGGGTTACGACGCGGCACTTTTGTGGGGTCTGGAGGTGCCAAATGATCTGCTTGGGCCGCGATTTCTTGTTAAGACAGGTTGCTCGGTGCCGCTGAGTGCAGGATGCCGGCTGTTGCGTCCGCAGGCGGCGGGTGCGCTTGAGCGCGTCGACGGCGTGCGAGTGACGCCGTTTTGGCGCACGGTGAAGGACTGTCTGCTGCGTGCGCCGTTTTCGTATGGTCTGGCGATCGCCGATTCTGCGCTGCGGGCGAAGGGCATATCGCGCGACGACCTCTGCGAACGGCTCCAGGCCGATTGCGAGGGCAGACGCGGATATCGCAGAGCTCAGGTGATTGCGTCGCATGCGGACGGGCTGTCCGAAAACGGTGGCGAGTCTCGGTTCCGGGCATTCTTTATTGCATACGGTTTTCCGGTGCCAGAGTTGCAGGTGGAGTTTCGTGACCCGCTTGATTCGAGCCAAGTGTTTCGCGTTGATTATTTCTGGAGGCTCGAGGACGGGACGTGCGTGATTGGCGAGCTCGATGGAAAGGGAAAGTATGCCTTACAGAACGACGAGGGTCGGGAGTCGGTCGACCCGTTCGTGGCAGAACGTCAGCGAGAGTCTCATCTGACGATGCTCGGACATAAGGTGCTGAGGTTTACGTTTGATGAGCTCAAGAATCCGGGGAAGCTGGCTGAAAAGATGAGACTGGCGGGCATTCCGCAGTGGGCCGATTTGGCTGAGCAGTGGAGGCGGCAGTGGTATGGGCGCTGAGGGGTGTAACTGACGCGGATGTGGTTGTTCCTGCCGAGTTTGTCTCGATCTGTAACAACAAGGGGCCGTTTGGCCTCGCAACTGTTACAGATCGAGACAGAAGGTTGGCTGCCGCTAAAATATCTCGATCTGTAACATCTAGAGGCCGAAAACCTGTCTACTTGTTACAGATTGAGACAAAGGTTGGACGCGGTGCCGAAAGATCTCGATCTGTAACATCTGGCTGCTAAAACCCGGTCTACCTGTTACAGATCTAGACATTTCCCGGATGTCGCTGGGATGGGACTGCAATGCATTCCGTTCTCCGTGTCTCATCCTTTCTCCGTTAACCGATATGTCCGCAGCAACCCTGCCGCACTGGGTGATAATGGACAAATGTTCAAGTTGCTCGTGAGGGAGGAGCTCGATATGGCATCTGCCGATCGTCCCACATTGTTTATCAATGCGACCGTTCTGGATGGTTCGGAGCATATGGAGCCGCAGCCCGATATGGCCGTGGTCGTCGAGCGTGGCATCATCACCTGGATGGGACCGAGCGCTGTGGCCCAAGCTCCAGCGGGGGCCGAGGTCATCGACCTGGCAGGGGCGTATCTCATGCCGGGCCTCATCAATATGCACGTGCATCTGTGCGGTTCGGGCAAGCCGGTCTCGGCGGGTGATGCGGGCGCGCTGATGAAGAAGCTCGACAATCCCGTGGGCCGCGCCATCGTTCGCCACATCCTCAAAGGCAGCGCCCAACAGCAGCTGGCAAGCGGCGTGACTACGGTGCGCGGTGCGGGTGACCCGCTGTTTGCCGACATCGCCGTGCGCGATGCTATCGATGCCGGCAAGTATCAGGGTCCGCGTCTGGTAGCGCCGGGAACGGGCGTTACAGTGCCGGGTGGCCACGGCGCGGGGCTGTTCGCGCAGGTCGCCAATACGCCCGACGAGGCGGCCGAACAGGTGCGCGACTTGTACGCTCGTGGTGCCGACGTCATCAAGTTGTTCGTGACGGGTGGCGTGTTCGACGCGACCGAAGTTGGCGAGCCGGGCGTGCTGCGCATGCCGATCGATGTTGCCGCGGCGGCGTGCAAGGCGGCGCACGAGGTGGGCCTGCCGGTTATGGCTCATGTCGAGAGCACCGAGGGCGTGAAGGCCGCGCTTGAGGCCGGGGTCGACACGATCGAGCACGGTGCCCCGATGACGCCCGAGATCCTGGAGCTGTATCGCGGCGCCGCGGGCACACAGCTCGAGGGACGCGCGCCGAGCGTGACCTGCACGATCAGCCCGGCGCTGCCGTTTGTATTGCTCGACCCGGAAAAGACCCATTCGACCGATACACAAAAGAAGAACGGCGACATCGTGTGCTCGGGCATCATCGAGAGCGCCCGTGCCGCGCTGGAAGCTGGCATTAAGGTGGGCCTGGGCACGGACTCAAGCTGCCCGTTCGTGACGCAGTACGACATGTGGCGTGAGGTGGCCTATTTTGCCAAGTATGTCGGTGTGAGCAACGCCTTCGCGCTGCATACGGCTACGCAAGTCAACGCCGAGCTGCTGGGGCTGGGCGGCGAGACCGGTACGATCGAGTGCGGCAAGGCCGCCGATATCCTGGTGACGCGCAAGAATCCGCTCGATGACCTGTGCACTCTGCGTGAGCCGACGCATGTGATGTGTCGCGGTGATTTGGTACGCAAGCTCAAGGTGAAGCGTATTCCCGAGGTGGACGCCGAGCTCGACGCGATTATGGCCATGCCTGCCGAGGCGTTGGCCGAGGAGCTTGCCCGCGACGGTGTGGCGTAGATGTGACAAAGGGGCAGCTCCGTTGCCGCATGCAAAAAGCTGAGGTCTCAACACGAGGCCTCGGCTTTTTTATCGAACAAATACTTAAGATTTGGGACAAACAAACCTGATTAATTTGTCCCGCGTGCGGGCGTTAGGAGCGGGTTTCCATCTTGGCGTGGCACTTGGGGCAGGTGACGCGGATCTTGCCTTTGCCCTTGGGGACGGAGAGCATCTGGCCGCAGTTGGGGCACTTGAGGTATGCTGTGGTCTTGCGACCCTTCCACATCTTCTTGGCCGTGCGCTTGGCACGCTCAAAGTCTTCCTTGCTGGTACCGGCCGTGCGCGAGGCGTTGGCAGCCGCGGCGCCGCTACCCAAGCTCGCTACGAACTTGCCCAGGCCGGGGACGTTAGCGGTCGCGGCGACAAAGGCCGCGTTTTCCTTGCGACGTGCGTCGATGTTTTTGGACAGGCCGCGCAGCACGCCAATCACGATTACGGCGATGGCAATCCAGCTGAGCCACTGGATATGGGCTATCGATCCGATCATCGCGATGACGATGCCGACAAAGCCCATAACGATGGTGAGCTCATCGGCGCCATTGCGGCCCTTCATAAAGTCATTCATGCAAATTGCCTTTCGTTCGATATGCTGCACGCCTTTATACCCGATTTAGAGCAAGGGGGACAGGTCAATCTGTACCAAGGTGGTGCAAACATACCTGTCCCCGATGCACCAAGAAGGTGCAAAGCAGTCCGTCCCCAATGCCCCAATTACTTGGAGAGCTTGTCGACGACGCGTTCGATCTCGGCGAGCTTGGCGGCCTTGAGGTCTTCGTCGCCCGATTCGATTGCCGAAGTCACGCAGCCCTCGATATGCGCCTTGAGCACGTCGGCGTTGATGCGCGCAATGAGCGCCTGCGTTGCCATGAGCTGCGTGGAAATATCGACGCAGTAACGGTCCTCATCGACCATCCGCAAGATGCCGTCGATCTGGCCGCGTGCCGTCTTGAGCATGCGGGTTACCGATTTGTGGTCTGCCATCATGGCGGGTCCTCGTTTCTGGTCGGGGGGGGGTACCTGCGGGTCGTTACGCGGCGGTCACCGAAAGGGCGTGGAACTTCTCACCCGCGGCCTCGACAGCGGCGGCGAGCTGCTCGGCGGTCACGGTGTCGGCGCACTCCACCTGGACGGTCTGAGTCTCGTGATCGGCATCGGCGTCGGTCACGCCGGCAACGTTGAGCAACGCCGTCTCGACGGTGGCGTCGCAGTGGCCGCACATGAGGCCGGAAGTCTTGATTGTGTATCGCATCGGTATTCCTCTCTGTTGTGTCGGCTTTCCCAGACACCCGACCTTGACCTTCAAGCCGTCGCTCGCGTACCAAAGTACGCGTCGCTCCTCTTTCAGGTCAATCTCTGGCACCTGGAAAACCCGTTCTAAATGGACGTAATAGTGAGCCTATTTTGCCACTTTAGGCTTAAAGGTTCGCAGGCGCAGAGCATTGCTTACGACGCACACGCTCGACAGGCTCATGGCCGCGGCGCCAAACATCGGCGAGAGCTGCCATCCGGTGAGCGGGAAGAACACGCCCGCCGCCAGCGGAATGCCGATGCCGTTGTAGAACAGTGCCCAGAACAGGTCCTGCTTGATGTTGCGGATCGTGGCGCGTGAAAGCTCGATGGCTCGGGCGACGTCCATGAGGTCGCTGCGCATGAGTACCACGTCGGCGCCCTCCTTGGCGATGTCGGCGCCGGTGCCGATAGCAAGGCCCACGTCGGCGCGCGCCAGGGCGGGGGAGTCGTTGATGCCGTCGCCCACCATGGCGACCTTGCCGCCCGCATCCTGCAGTTCGCGCACGTGGCGTTCCTTGTCGGCGGGGAGGACGTCGGCGATGACCTGCTCGCTGCTCAGTCCCACGCGGCGGGCGATGGCCTCGGCCGTCACGCGGTTGTCGCCAGTGAGCATGCGCACATCGACGCCGAGCTTGCGGAGCGCGGCGATGGCCTCGGCGCTCGTCTCCTTGACCTCATCAGCCACGGCGATGGTGCCGACAAGCTCGCCGTTCTTGGCAAAGAACAGCGGCGTCTTGCCCTCGGCGGCAAATTGCTCGGCAAGGCCGGCGGGCACCTTCGCGCCCAGCTCGACCATCAGGCGCACGTTGCCGGCAGCGATGACGTTTTGTCCCTCGCGCGCCGTAACGCCTCGTCCAGGCACGGCGGCAAAGTCCTCGACCGTGCGCGCCACGATTCCGCGCGACTCGCACTCGGCCATGATCGCCTCGGCCAGCGGGTGCTCGCTCGAGCGCTCCAGCGCGGCAGCGAGCTTCAGTAACGCCTTTTCACTCATAGCGGGCGAGCCGTCGGCGCGCGCGACAACCACAATGTCGGTCACGGCCGGCTTGCCGCGGGTGACCGTGCCCGTCTTATCGAGCACCACGGTGCCCACGCTGCGCAGGTTCTCCAGCGCCTCAGCGCTCTTAAACAGAATGCCCATCTCGGCGCCCTTGCCGGTGCCCACCATAATGGCGACGGGCGTGGCCAGGCCGAGCGCGCACGGACAACTGATCACCAGCACGGCGACAGCGGAAGTGAGCGCCTCGTTGATGCTTCCGGTCAGCACCATCCACGCCACAAAAGTTACGGCAGAGATTACAAACACCACGGGCACGAACACGCCGGCGACTTTGTCGGCCATGCGGGCGATGGGCGCCTTGGTGGTGTTGGCGTCCTCGACGAGCTGGATAATCTTGGCGAGCGACGTGTCGGCGCCCACACGCGTGGCGCGGAAGGTAAACGAGCCCGTGCGGTTGACCGTGGCCGCGTTGACGGTGGCACCGGCGGTCTTTTCCACGGGGATGGACTCGCCGGTGAGCGCACTCTCGTCCACGGCCGAGCTGCCCTCGAGCACCACGCCATCGACGGGGATGGACTCTCCGGGGCGTACGCGCAGGACCTGGCCGGGAAGGATGCTGTCGACGTCGACGGTGGTCTCGGTGCCGTCCTCTGCCACGACGGTCGCGCTCTTGGGCGCCAGGTCGATGAGCGCCTCGATGGCGCCGCCGGTCTTGGATTTGCTGCGTGTCTCGAGGTATTTGCCCACGGTGACGAGCGACAGGATCGTGCCCGCACTCTCAAAATACAGGTTGCCCATGCTCGTCATCATGGCCTCGTGGATTTGCCCGGCGGCCAGCTGGTCGGCCATGATAAACATGGCATAGAACGACCAGGCGACGGAAGCGGTGGCGCCCACGGCAATAAGGGCGTCCATGGTGGGCGCGCCGTGCGCGAGCGATTTAAACCCGTTGATAAAGTACGCGTCGTTGACATAGACGATGGGGATAAGCAGGACGAGCTCGGTGAGGGCGAGCGTCATGCTGTGGGTATGGTCGGTGAAAATGCCGGGCAGCGGCCAGCCAAGCATGTGCCCCATGCCTATGTAGAACAGCGGAATGAGGAAGGCAATCGAGACGATGAGGCGGGTGCGCATGGCAGAGGCGGCGGCCTTCAGCTTTTTGGTCGGCGACTCCATATGGGCGGCGCCGGACCTGGCTTGCACGCTGCCGTTTGAGCCAGCGGCGCCGGTGCCCGCATCGACGGGCGAGGCCGAGTAGCCCGCGCGGTCGACGGCGGTGCAGATATCCTCGGGGGAGACCTGCGCGGGGTCATAGTCGACCATCATGGAACCAGCGAGTAGGTTGACCGCGACGCTTTGGACGCCGTCGAGTTTGCTTACGGCGCGGTCCACGTGCGCCTGGCAGGCGGCGCATGTCATGCCGCCCACGTCGAACTTATCTTGAGTCATGGCTTCTCCTTTCCGTGGTTCGGTGTTGGAATTGTTAACCTGCTGATACTGTACACCCATACCCCCTGGGGGTGTCCAGTGCAGAAAGAAATGTATGACATTTCGATACAGATGAGGGTGGCTGCTCAATCGTTGTCAGTCCCTGTCAAACATCTCAATCTGTAACATCTAGCAGGGAAAATGACCTCTAATTGTTATAGATCGAGATTTTGTTTTGCGAGGTTTGAGTTTGTCTCGATCTATAACAGCTGGACCGGTTTTTGCTGAGTATCTGTTACAGATTGAGACAATTGGCCCAGGTCCGCCCCGTCCGCCTCGTCATCTGTGGTTTACGTGGGGGCATGCGAAGCACGGGTATACTAACCCGCGGCGAATCTGCTCCATCGCTTAGAGCTGCTGCGTCTGGACGGCGCGTGATAGGGCTGCCAAAGCGATCGCCAGCGTGCTGAGCAACGTCCTCTCTGTGCGCACCTGTTTTTGTATGTATTAGCGCACTACCAAGCACGCCCGCGCGGCCGCATGCCGTGCTCATTGCGCGTGCAGATAAGGAACAACAACATATGCGTAATTCTGTATCCGACGTCACGGACGCCGAGATTCTGGACGAGACCCGCGAGGCCATGACCCAGGCTGCCTTCGATGCTGCCGACGAGGCCAGCGCCGCCCAGGCCGTCGAGTCCGCTACCGAGAGCCTGCCCGCCTTTGACGAGCTGGGCCTTTCCGACGAGATGCTTCGTGCCATCGAGAACCTGGGCTACACGGCGCCGACGCCCGTGCAGGCCGGCTCAATCCCCGTGGTGCTCGAGGGCCGCGACCTGCTTGCTGCCGCTCAGACTGGCACCGGCAAGACGGCCGCTTTTTTGCTGCCGACCATGAACAATCTGGAGCACATCGCTCCTCCCAAACCCGTGCGCGAGCGCGGCGGCCGCAACCGCCGTCGCGGTGCTAAAAAGCCCGAGGGCAACGGCCGTGGCCCCGTGATGCTCGTCATCACCCCCACGCGCGAGCTCGCCCAGCAGATCGACGAGGTCGCGAGCAAGATCGCCGACGTCACGGGCCACGTTGCCGTGACCGTCGTGGGCGGCGTGAGCTACAAGCCGCAGACCGCGGCGCTCAAGTACGGCTGCGACATTCTGGTCGCCACGCCGGGCCGTCTGGTCGATCTGATCGAGCAGGGCGCTTGCCACCTGGACGAGGTCAAAGTGCTGGTACTCGACGAGGCCGACCGCATGCTCGACATGGGCTTTTTGCCCGCCGTCCGCCGCATTGTGCGCGAGACGCCGGCCGAGCGCCAGACGCTGCTGTTCTCGGCGACGCTCGACGAGGAGGCCGTGGGCGAGATCACCGACCTGGTGAGCGACCCGGCTCGCGTGGAGATCGCGCCCGCCACGTCGACCGCCGACACCGTCGACCAGTTTGTGTTCCCGGTGTCCATAGAGGCCAAGAACAACCTGCTGCCCGAGTTCCTCAAGAAGGAGGGTCCGGAGCGCACTATCGTCTTTATGCGCACCAAGCACCGCGCCGACAGCTGCTGCCGTCGTCTGGAGCGTAAGGGCATCAAGGCCGCCGCGATTCACGGCAACCGCAGCCAGGCCCAGCGCGAGCGTGCCCTTTCGGCCTTCCGCGACGGCACCGTCGACGTGCTGGTGGCAACCGACGTGCTCGCCCGCGGCATCGACATTAGCGACGTGCGCTACGTTGTGAATTTTGACGTGCCGGCCGAGCCGACCGACTATATCCACCGCATTGGCCGTACGGGCCGCGCCGGCGAGCTGGGCTGGGCCATTACGTTTGTGACCGAGCAGGACGTCGACGAGTTCTACGAGATTGAGAAGCTCATGGACAAGACGGCCGATATTTACGAAGCGGGCGACCTGCACGTGGGTCCCAACCCGCCCGCCGTTGACCCCGAGCGCGATCCTGCCGCCTTTAAGGTGAAGAAGAAGACCAAGCGCGGCAAGTCCAAGAGCAAGAAGAAACTCGAGCAAGCGCGTCGCGACGGCAAGCGCAACGGCGACGATTACGGCGACGTGGCTGGTCGTTCCAACCGCGGTCGCGACGAGCGCCGCGGCGACGGCGAGCGTCCGAGCCGTCCCAAGCGCGGCGGCAAGACCCGCGTGCGCGAGGGCGTTCAGGCTCGCGTGGACGAGGCTGTGGAGAGCGTGGCCCGCGAGGTGGCTGCCGAGGGGCGCGGCGGTGCTGCCGCCGTCGAGCAGGCCCCGCGCGGTAACCGTGCCGAGCGTCGTGCCAAGCAGTTCCAGGGCGAGGCGCATCGCCGTCGCCGCGAGGACGAGGACCGCGGTGGCCGTCGTCGTGTCGAGCGCGAGGACGAGGGCCGTGGCTCGCGTGGCGGCAAGCGCGGCTCGGGCGACCGTCGTCGTTCCGGTCGCGATGACGAGCGCGGTGGCCGTGATAAGCGTCGCGGCGGCGAGGGTCGCGGTGAGCGAGGTGCCCGTGGCGGTGAGTCCCGTGGCGGCAAGTGCTTTGAAGAGCGCGGTAGCCGCGGCGGCGAGCGTCGCGAGGGTGCTCGCGGCAATGGCGGCCGCAGCGGCGCTGGCCGTTCTAACGAGTCGCGCGATCGTCGTGATCCGCGTGCCAGCCGCGATCGTCGCGATGACTGGCGCAACTACGACGATACCCGCGAGGAGCGTCGTGGCGGCTATCGTGGCGGGCGTGGCGGCAACCAGGCCGGCTCCCGCGGCGGCCGCGCCGGCGGTCGCGATAACCGTGGCAGCTATGGCAACAGCCGTGGCGGCAAGCGCGGCGGCAGCTCCCGTCGTCCCGGTGACGGCGGCGGCAAGCGCAAATAGCATACGCATCGCCCACTAGAGCGAGGTGAACCAAGGGCCCTGAGCAACTACGCTCGGGGCCCTTTTTGTTTGCCGTATCCGATCGCTAGTTCAAATGTGATTTCCTCGGGAATGCATCTAGAGGATGCCGTGGGCCTGTTTCCTGCCATGCGGCAATGGGTCCCATGGGGTGCGCCGTGCATTTTTTGGAGTATTCAGCAGCTCTAGCTGGCTGCATACGATTCGGTATTGCCAACGGTGGCCTTCAGATACTCCCTATGAGCGTTTTGAGTTAGATTTCGCCGTTTTTCGAAGCAAAGGTACGTCATTCTCGCTATGTCGGAACCCTAAATGACGCAGCGCCCTACAGTTTTGCCCGCCCGCGGCGGTGCTGGCGCGGTCACGTTGCAGAATACTCCGTTTTTTTGCACGGGCCAGGATGGGGTACCTTGGGAGAACACGGCAGCATCCCGTAAATATATACAATCTGTACCGTAATTTATACAAAACGAAGAGGCAGGCAGCGTAGGGTTGGTGCATTGGGGTGCTTGGTGCGCCAAAATGGGGACCCCACGTGCCGTATACTCTGGCTGGATGTGAAAACGGCTTGACGCGTTGCTGAGCGTAGGGGGAGGGTGTCTAGATGAGCGTATTTGAAATTGTGTTTAGTCCGACGGGTGGAACGGAGAAGGTGTCTTGCCTTGTGGCTGGAGCGCTGGACAAGAATACCGTTACCGTCGATCTGACCGATAGCGGGTTGGATTTCCACGAGGTCTCGATGACGAAGGACGACGTGGCTGTTATCTCCGTGCCAGCGTATGCCGGCAGAGTCCCTGCCGTGGTGGTCGACCGACTGAACATGGTTCACGGCAACGGAGCGCGGGCCGTTCTGGTGTGCGTCTACGGAAACCGCGCGTTTGAGGACACGCTCGTAGAGCTGGAGGACGTTGCGAAGCATGCGGGATTCCGGGTAATCGCGGCAGTTGCAGCCATTGCAGAACATTCCATTGCGCGACAGTTTGCTGCTGGGCGACCGGATGCGCAGGATGCGGCGCAGCTCGCAGAGTTTGCGCAGCAAATTCAGCAAAAGCTGTTGGCTGAGGATACATCCGAGCCCTCTATTCCCGGCAATCGTCCTTACAAACAAGCCAGAGGTCACCGCATGGCACCTGAGGCAACAGAGGATTGCGTTTCCTGCGGTGCATGCGCCGCGGCGTGCCCCGTTTGTGCTATCGACAAGGGTGACCCCAAACGAGCAGCTGGCGAGGCGTGCATCTCCTGCATGCGCTGCATTGCCGTATGCCCGCGAGGCGCTCGTAAGCTTGATCCCAACAAGCTATCCGCTGTTTCCCAGATGCTGAGCAAGGTTTGCGTCGTGCGGAAGGAATGCGAGCTCTTTGTCTAGCGCATACGAAATTGGTGCAATGGGGCCAGGTTAATCTGCACCAACCTGGTGCAAACAAACCTGTCCCCAATGCACCAGAGTGAGGAGTGTCCCCGAGTGCCGGCAGAAAAGGAACGTCCCCAAGTGCTGCCTAAATACCGTTTATCGAAGAAAAAATACCGCTCACCGGTCATAATGACTATTCTGGCTTTGGGCTTGTCTACAATAGCTCCCGTAAAAAGAAATGCGGAAGGTTACCGAGTCCCTCGGACGTGGGCCTAACCAAAGTCTTTGAACGGATGTGTCTCTATGGACGCATTCGCTTGATTTTGGTTGGGCTATATTTATGAAGGGACATGCCACCATGGGTTTCTTTTCTCGCCTGATGGGTGGCTCGGATAAGCAGACGACTGCGGCTTCCGAGTTCGAAATCCTCGCCCCTGTTTCCGGCGAGCTTGTTCATCTAGAAAATACCAAGGACCCCGCTTTTAGCAGCCGTGCAGTGGGCGATGGCGTTGCCGTGGTTCCCCAAGAGGGAACGGTGTGCGCTCCTGTCTCCGGTACCATCGCGGCGCTGTTCCCGACTGAGCACGCGCTGGGCATCATGCCCGACGACAGCTCTGCTCAGGTGATGCTGCATATCGGAATCGATACTGTTAAGCTTGAGGGCAAGGGCTTCCATGCGCTTGTTGCCCAGGGTGACCATGTCGACGCGGGCCAGCCCCTCGTCGAGGTCGATTTCGACGTGGTTCGCGCCGCCGGCTTCGATCCTACGGTCTTCGTTATCGTGTGCGAGCGCTCGGAGAACTCGACTCTTCGTGAGCATGCTTCCGGCCCTGTTGCTGTTAAAGAGCCTGTCGTCTGGCTTTCCGAGTAAATTCTTGTGGTGGGTACCGTGGTTATCAAGCGAGTTTTTAACAATAACGTCGCAATGGTCACTTCGGACGATGGCTCCGAGCTCATTGTCATCGGTCGAGGCCTCTGCTTTGGCCGTCATGCCGGCGACGCTATCGATGAAACATCGGTCGAAAAGACCTATGCGCTGCAGGAGGGCACTTCTCAGGATTCGCGTACGATTGACCGCTTGGCACATCTTTTGGAGTCCATTCCCACCGTCAACCTCGTGATTGCCGAGGACATTGTTCAGATGCTCCGTCGAGAGCTCAATGTTGATATCAACGACAAGATCCTCATTGCTCTCGCAGACCATATCGGCCTTGCTTTGGAGCGCGAGCGCAAGGGCGTCCCCTGTGAGAATCCGTTGCTGCTCGAGATCCAACAGTTCTATCGCAAGGAGTATGCGCTTGCGGGCCGTGCGCTGCAGATTGTCAAGGAGTATATGGGCATCCAGATGAGCGAAGAAGAGCAGGGTTTTATTACGCTGCATATCGTCAACGCCACCATGCCGCAACGCTCCGACCGTCTCATCATCTCGGTCCAGCTTGTTCGCGACGTACTCGCGATTGTTTCCGATCGTTACGCTGCGACCCTCGACGACACCTCGTTGCCCTATGAGCGTTTCGTCCGCCACCTGCAGTTTTTCGCACAGCGGGCGCTTGACCCCGCGGCCGGGCAGATCAATGACGATGCGCTGTTCCGAATCGATGAAACTAAGTATCCGTGCGCGTTCTCGTGCGCGGACGCCATAGCCGCCCACTTGTCGTCTGCCTATAACGTTGTCGTTACCGATGCCGAGAAGAGTTATCTCGCATATCACATTGTTAACCTGCTTGGAGAACCTGGTCTCTAGGCATAACGTGCCCACACATCGATTGATATAAGGCAGGGCTTATGGCCTTGTCCAGGGCACATCTGTCTTAATTTGCGGAAAAGGAAGGGGAGTACCGCTATGACCGCAAAAAAGAAGTTCAATTTCAAAGCGCCGTTGGAGGTGTTCGCGAAGTCGATCGTTCAGCCGATGATGTATCTCTCGGTTGCCGGCATTCTGCTCATCGTGGGCATCATTCTGACCAACAAGACCATCTGCGCCGTGATTCCCGTGCTGGGCTCCGGTCCGTTCCAGCTTGTGGGCGCCGTTGTCTATCAGTCGCTGATGTTTATCATCAACAACCTCTCGATTCTGTTCTGCGTGGGCATCGCCGGCGCCATGGCAAAGAAGAACAAGGGCCATGCTTCGCTGATCGCCCTGATGTCGTTCTTCCTGTTCCTGCAGGCCAATAACATCGTGCTCAACGCCACTGGCTCTCTTGCCGAAGCGAGCGGCATGCTCGGCCTTACCGGAACCGGCCAGAGCACCGTTATGGGCATTCAGGTGCTCGATACCGGCGTGTTTGGCGGCATCATTCTTGGTTGCATCACCGGTGCCGTGTTCAACAAGTACTCGAATAAGCAGTTCCCCATTGCCCTTTCGATGTTCTCGGGCGTTCGCTTTCCGTTCCTGATCATGATCATCATCTCCTGGATCATGGGCGCTGGCTTCTGCATCGTTTGGCCTCCGGTTCAGGGTGCCATCTCCTCCGTTGCCGGCATCATTAAGGAGTCGGGCAACATTGGTCTGTTTATCTACGGCATGCTCAACAAGCTGCTCGTTCCCACCGGTCTGCACCACCTCATCTACACCCCGTTCCAGTTCTCCGATGTGGGCGGCACCCTTACGCTGGGTGATCAGGTTATCGCCGGCGCCTATCCCATCCGTGTCGCCGAGATGGCAATGACGGGCCAGCCCTTCTCCGATAGCACCTACTTCAACAGCTACACCTTCAACAACCTGTGGCCCTACATCGGTATCGGTCTCGCCTTTATCTTCACCGCTTACAAGGGGAACAAGGATAAGACCAAGGCCGTTATCATCCCGCTGATCATCACCGCTGTGCTCTCCTGTGTCACCGAGCCCATGGACTTCCTCTTTGTCTTTGCCGCTCCCGTGCTCTTTGTCGTTCACTCGGTTCTTTCCGGCATCTTCCTGGTCCTGCTCAAGGTCCTCTCCGTGCCCGCTTCGACTGCAGGCGGCATCATCAACATCGTGGTTTCCAACCTGGTCCTCGGTGTCGATAAGACCAACTGGCCGATGATGCTCGTGCTCGGAGTCGTCAACGCCGCTCTGTACTTCTTCCTCTTTACCTTCCTCATTAAGAAGCTCAACCTCCACACGCCTGGTCGCGAGGAGGAGTCCGAGCTCGCCGAGTCCGTTGCCGAGGGCGAGGCCGCCGCGTCTGTCGCGGTGAAGCAGGGCGCTGTTGCCGCGGCTCCCGCAGAGGGCGTCGATGCGGGCATTGCCGACCTGGTCGCAGGTCTTGGCGGCAAGGACAACATCGAGGAGCTCGAGAACTGCTTTACGCGTCTCCGCGTGAACGTTAAGAACCCGGACCTCATCGATGAGAGCCTCATCAACCACGTGCCCAACAGCGGCATCAACCGCAACGGCAACAATATCCAGATCATCTTTGGCATGAAGGTTGCCGAGATGCGCGACAAGGTCGAAAACGCAATTGAGAAGGAGCAGTAAACAATGATCATTACTCTGTGTGGTGGCGGATCCACCTTTACCCCCGGCATCGTCAAGTCCATCGCCCTGCGCAAGGACGAGCTCGACGTTGACGAGATTCGTCTGTACGACATCAACGAGGAGCGCCAGCGCAAGATCGGCGTGCTCGTGGACTGGATTTTGCACGAGGACCTTGGCCTGGACATCAAGCTCACGGTGACCACCGACAAGGAGACGGCTTTTACCGACGCGAGCTTCGTGTTTGCCCAGATGCGCGTGGGCGGCTATGCCATGCGCGAGCAGGACGAGAAGATTCCGCTGCGTCACGGCTGCGTTGGTCAGGAGACCTGCGGCTGCGGCGGCCTTGCCTACGGCATGCGCACCATCTTCCCCATGGTCGAGCTGATCGATGACGTTGAGAAGTACGCCAAGAAGGACTACTGGATTCTCAACTACTCCAACCCCGCTGCCATCGTCTCCGAGGGCTGCCGCGTGCTGCGTCCCAACGCTCGCATCATCAACATCTGCGACATGCCGATCGCGATCATCGACGTGGTTTGCGCCGCACTCGATATCGACAAGAAGGATGTCGAGTACGATTACTTTGGCCTCAACCACTTTGGTTGGTTCACCTCGATTCGCCACAAGGGCGAGGAGGTGCTCCCGCAGCTGCGCGAGTACATCAAGGAGCATGAGATCCTGCTGCCCGATTCGTACCTCAAGGGCATGAGCTCGCTGATGTCCAAGAAGCCCGAGGAAGCCACCGACGAGCACCCCGAGCAGAACCGCCACACCAAGGGCAGCTGGTACTACGTCTGGAAGGGCGAGTACGAGATCATGGAGTGCTTCCCGGAGTACCTGCCCAACACGTACCTGAACTACTACCTGCAGCAGAAGGAGTTCGTCGAGCATTCCAACCCCGAGCGCACTCGTGCAAACGAGGTTGAGGAGACGCGCGAGAAGAACCTCTTTGACGGCATCGACCATTACGAGAAGACGGGCGAGATCGACGAGAGCACGTTCTATGCGGGCAGCCACGGCGACTGGATTGCCGACCTGGCCATCGCTCTGAAGAACGACACCAAGCAGCGCTTCCTGGTCATTTGCGAGAACAAGGGCGCTATCCCCAACATGCCCTACGACGCTATGGTCGAGCTGCCTGCCTACATTGGCAAGAACGGCCCCGAGGTCATCAGCCGCGACAACATTCCGCTGTTCCAGCAGGGTCTTATGATGCAGCAGCTGAACTCCGAGAAGCTCGTGGTCGAGGCCACGATCGAGGGTTCGTACGAGAAGGCGCTCAAGGCCTTTACGCTCAACAAGACCGTGCCTTCGATGAAGGTTGCCAAGGAAGTCCTCGACGACATGATCGAGGCTAACAAGGGTTACTGGCCCGAGCTTAGCTAGAGCTAGAAGGCCGCTGGCGCAAAAGAGTCACTGACGGCACAATTTGAACAATGCCCCGTTCGCGTATTTGCGTGGACGGGGCATTGCCGTTTGGTGAGAAGGGCGACAGGTTCATATGCACCAACTTGGTAGAAATCTACCTTTGGAGTGGAGCAGATGTGGTATTCTATCTGCGGGGTAATACTTAGGAATACCAAGTAATACCAACGCCGCAGAAACAAACTCCGGATGCGGGCCAATCGGGTTGCCTTCACAGCCCGTCGCCCAGCCGCGTGGCCCGCATCTATCCGCACTACCGTCGTTTCAAAAAGGAAGCGCCATGGCAGAACACATGACCCCTGTAGTCGCGAAGGTCTTGCCCGAGGAGAAGGCAGCCTTCGCGGCGGCAACCCAGCTCGTGGGCACCACGCCGTCCAACGCCATCCGCATGTTTATCGCTGCGTTCAATCGCTGCGGCACCTTCCCGTTCGACATCTCGCCCAACGGGGCCTTTGGCATTTCGCCCGATTCTCATCAACAATGACTGTCCCAAACTGCCGGCACTTGGGGACGTTCCTTTTCTGCCGGCAGTTAAGGAACGTCCCTAAGTGCCGGGTTTTGAGGAGGTTGGCATGCTCAATGCGATGATTTGGGCGCTTGCCTGTTTTGGCGTCGTCGCTGCCGATATTGCCCTGAGCGTCGTTTTGTTCTCCGCTCTTGGCGTCGCATCGGTGTTCATGGGTTTTTCGATCGATGATCTCGACATTCAATTGCTTCAGGCCGTCGTGCAGACGGCATCGTTTTTAATGGCGCTGCTGTGGTGGCGTTATCTGTGGCCGCGCTCGTTTATGGCGCGCTGGCAGGGCGAGCATCCGCTCGGCGGGGGAGCGCGTGGGGCGTGGAAGCGCATCGCCTGCGTTATCGTGATCGGCCTTGCCCTGCAGGTGGTCGTTGGCTACGTGACCGACGCTGTGCTGTCGCTGTTGCCCGATGCCGCGGCCGACTACAGCGAGCTTGTCGAGGAAACAGGCATGGGCGACACCAGCTATCTGGCCGTACTGACTACGGTGCTCGGCGCCCCATTTTGTGAAGAGCTGCTGGTGCGCGGCATTATTTTTGAGTTTTCGCTCCGAGCGTTTAATCCGCAGTGCCGCCCACTTTGGAAGTGCCGGCGTCGTGTGAGCGCGCAGGGCGGCGCCATGGTGCCCTGGGCGGCCCCAAGCACGTGGGGTAGCGCCGCGGCGATTGTGCTGCAGGCGGCGATCTTCGGTTTTATGCACATGAATTGGGTGCAGGGTTGCTACGCGGGCGCCGCCGGCCTCATCTTTGGCTGGGTGCTCGTTACGACCGGAAAGCTTCGCTATACGATTCTGCTGCATTTTGCCTTTAACGCCGGGTCGTACCTCATGGGCCTGTTGTGGTTTGTGAACACGCCGCTCGACGTGGCAATCACGGTCGCTATCGCCGGCGTCATCCTCGTTGAGGCAATGCGCTCGCTGCGCCAAGCGTGTGGGATGGACGCAGCGAGCGCATCGCTGCCCTAATTGCGGCGTCCGCCTCCGTTAGCGCCCTGGCGCCCCTGGGCTGCACGGTTGCGGCCTGCGGTGTTCTGCGCACGCGACATGCCGCCGTGACCCTTGCTGCCTTTGGGTCCCTTGCCAGCGCCGCCAACGCCACCGTGGGCCTTGCCGCCCTTCTTGCCGGTGCCATGCCCCCCGCCAGCAGACGTCTCGCCCGGGCGCGGGGGCACGGGGCGAATCAGGCAATGCTTGGTGTAGCCAATCAGATCGCGGCGGCCGGCCTTTTCCAGTGCCTCGCGTACGAGCTTGTAGTTCTCGGGCTTGCGGTATTGGATGAGCGCACGCTGCATGGCCTTCTCGTGCGGGTCGCGTGCCACGTAGATCGGCTGCATGGTGCGTGGGTCCACGCCGGTGTAGTACATGCAGGTCGACATGGTGGACGGGGTGGGGTAGAAGTCCTGCACCTGCTCGGGCATGTAGCCCATGTCGCGCACGGCCTCGGCAAGGTCCACAGCTTCCTTCATCGTCGAGCCGGGGTGGCTCGAGATCAGATACGGCACCACGTACTGCTTGAGTCCGTATTCGCGGTTCAAGCGTTCAAATTTACGACAGAACGCATCGTAGACGGCGCGGCTCGGTTTGCCCATTACGGAGAGCACCGCATCGCTCACGTGCTCGGGTGCCACGCGTAGCTGGCCCGAGACATGGTGCTCCAACAGCTCGCGCAAAAACTCGTCCGAGGCGTCGGCCATGGTGTAGTCAAAGCGGATGCCGCTGCGGACGAAGACCTTTTTGACGCCCGGCAACTGGCGCAGATCGCGCAACAGCTGCGTGTAGCCGCTTTCGTCGACCACCATGTTCTTGCACACGCTCGGCCATAGGCAGCGCTTGTTCTTGCACACGCCGTGCTTGATCTGCTTGTCGCAGGCGGGACGGCTAAAGTTTGCCGTCGGTCCGCCCACGTCGTTGATATAGCCCTTAAACTCGGGATCGCGCGTGAGCAGCTCGGCCTCGCGCATGATCGAGTCGTGGCTGCGCATCTGCAACACGCGGCCCTGGTGGAAGGTGAGGGCGCAAAACGAGCACTCGCCAAAACAGCCGCGGTTGGAACTAATGGAAAACTTGATCTCGGCAAAGGCCGGCACGCCGCCCGCTGCGTCGTAGTCGGGATGCCAATCGCGTGCGTAGGGGAGCTCGGCCACCTCGTCCATCTCGTCTGTGGTGAGCGTCGCCGACGGCGGGTTTTGCACCACATAGACGCTGTTGGGGTAGGGCTCTACCAGGCGATGACCGGTGATGGGGTCCATGTTCTGCTGCTGCACGTTAAAGCTGCGTGCGTAGTTGAGCTTGTCGGCGGCAAGGTCGTCCCAGCTGGGCAGCAGGTCGTAGTCGTAGACCTCGTCGAGCGAGTTGGTGCGGTAGACGGTGCCGTTGATATAAGAAATCTGGTCGACGGGCAGCCCGGCATCGAGCGCGTCGGCGATCTCGACGATCGCGTGCTCGCCCATGCCGTAGATGAGGATGTCGGCGCCCGAGTCGAGCAGTACCGAGCGCTTGAGCTTGTCCTGCCAGTAGTCGTAGTGGGCCAGGCGGCGCAGGCTTGCCTCGATGCCGCCGATGATGATGGGGGTATCCTTAAACGTCTGACGGATGAGGTTGCCGTAGACCGTGACGGCACGATTGGGACGGCGCCCCTCCTCGCCGCCGGGGGTATAGGCGTCGGTGTGGCGGCGGTGCTTGGTCACCGAATAGTGGTTGACCATGGAGTCCATGTTGCCGGCGCTGACGAGAAAGCCCAGGCGCGGCTCGCCGAGCACCGTGATGCTGGCGGGGTCGGTCCAGTCGGGCTGGCAGATGATACCCACCTTGTAGCCATGCGCATCGAGCACGCGGCTGATGATGGCCATGCCAAAGCTGGGGTGATCCACATAGGCGTCGCCGCAGATATAGACGAAGTCGCACTGGTCCCAGCCACGCGCATCCATGTCGGCGCGGCTGACGGGGAGGAACTTGTCGCGGCCCGGTCGCCAGGGGCGTGAGGGCGCTGCTGGAGCATGAGTGGTGTGCCCACCCTGCGCCTTGCTGCCGCGCTTTTGCTGCTGGCCCTGTTTGCCCTGCTGACTGCGCTGGTTGTTCTGAGCGTGCTGAGGCTTATTTGCCACGATCCCTCCCGGTGTTTGTATGCTGCACGTAATTGTAACCAGTCTTTTTGGGACGGGGCTAAAAAGACTGGTGGAGTACATGGGCTGGCGGATCGGCGTGTCGATGCGGGTGTGGCGCCGCGCCCGCCGTTTGTTTCCAGACTGTGTATCTGCGCGTTGGGGAGCCCGTCTCGCGCGCACGCCATGTTGTCAATGGGTTACAGTATGAACGGCGGCCATGTCTCCGCCAACGCACGAGAGGGTCGTCAACAAGGAGGCCGCACGACGATGCAGCGTGCCAAGCAGATATCGGAGTCCATCGAGCTGGGCATCATTCTGGCGCTCGCCGGTGGCTTTATGGACGTGTATTCGTACATTGGGCGCGATCATGTTTTCGCCAACGCGCAGACAGGCAACATCCTACTCGTTGGCGTGAGCATCTCGGAGGGCAATTGGGCACTTGCGGGGCGTTACTTCTTCCCTGTGGTTTCGTTTGCTGTGGGCATTATGCTTGCCGACCTGGTACACGAGCGGTTTGGCAGCGTGATCCACTGGCGTCAGGTGACGGTGTTCTTTGAAGCCGTCATCTTGCTGGGCGTGAGTTTTATTCCCGGTGGCGATTTCAACCTGCTCGCCAACTGCCTCACCTCGTTTGCCTGCGGTATGCAGGTCGAGAGCTTCCGCAAGATTCACGGTCACGGCATCGCCACGACCATGTGTATCGGCAACCTCCGTAATGCCTTGCAAAACGTGGACGACTACATCATTACCCATAAGCGTGGCTTTTTGGAAAACGGCCTGCTGTACTTTGGCGTGATCTTTACCTTTGTGTTTGGCGCTGTGTTGGGCAACTGGTGTATTGAGCGCATGGGCCTGCACGCCATCGTCGTGGCGAGCGTGCTGCTGTTTGTCGCGTTTGCCATCATGTTTATCGACCGCGAGCGCGACTTGCGTTTTCGCTGGAAGGTTGCGGCCGAGGCTTGGAAAGAGGGCTGCCGAAAGTAACCGAATGCGGCAAAGGGACAGCCCCTTTGCCGCATTATTTTTCATCTCTATGTAGTACAGCTTCAGGAGCCAGAAAAAACTATCTAGCTCCTGAATGTTGTTACGAACTGCTTTTTGCAATTTATTCGAGATGCTCTTCAATCCGAGCCCTCAGAAGGGCAATGGCTGTGGGTATTCCAATTGCGGCGGCTAATTCGGCTTTATCCAAAACCTGTATGTTAAAGCACGATTGTTTATCACATTGAAGGACGTTAACTGAAGATAGCTTCACTTCCCGTTGACTGAATATATCGTAATCTCCAAATAGGAAGTTACCTTTTATTGTGTAATTCGGTATGTTCGTTACGCACTTCATCTCAAGTCTGTTTAGGCCATAATCGAACACCGCAACTTCCTTGTGTTCGATGATGAGCGCAACCCTGGGCATGTTACTAAAACCACCGTCGACGACAGTAAAGAGCTTTTCATTTGCATCGTCATAAACGGTGTATTTAAGACTCAATAGCTGTCCTAGTGGACCCGTGAACCCATGTCTTTTGATGTTGAGGTTGTCTCCCGCTGGGTTGACGAGAGCCAGAGCATGCGGATAAGGGTTACCTTCAATTGAGATTCGATATTCGTTTGTAGCCGTCTTGCTCGATTTAGGACCAGTAGCCATCACGCGTCATCGCCTCGATCGAATTGGAACCGTCTTCTGCTTCGTGCGGAGAATTACGCTGTATGTTGCAGTACATGCAGCTGCAATAACCGCATGGGCAATTTCTAACAAAATGAATGACACTATTTGCTGCATGCATATTAATTACTATAAAGTATCCTTTTATAAACGTATTGTCAAACATATATTGCTAAAACAGAAACAATTTATAGACTGAGTTGGTCGTATTCTTTGGGCAATTGCTCCTATAATCTAGCCTTCGCTGCAGTCGGGAGGGAAGGACTGGGGCTCCGTTATTATGTTGAAACGCTTTAACACTTTTGACGTTCTCATGCATTTTTTGTTTCAAAAGCGTTAGGATGGGACACATAGCGTGGGGCGTAATGGGCGCCCCGCACACGATGGGAGGCTATCAATGGCTAATCGTTTCGTTCTCAACACCATTTCTTATCATGGTTCTGGCGCCATCAAGGAGATCCCCGGCGAGCTCCAGCGTCGTGGCTACAAGAAGATCTTCGTCTGCTCCGACCCCGACCTGGTCAAGTTTGGCGTTACCGCCAAGGTAACCGACGAGCTCGACGCCGCCGGTATTGCTTGGAGCCTCTACTCCGAGATTAAGCCCAACCCCACCATCCAGAACGTCAAGGACGGCGTCGAGGCCTTTAAGGCCGCCGAGGCTGACGCTATCGTGACCATCGGTGGTGGCTCCTCCATGGACACCGCCAAGGCTATCGGCATCATCATCAACAACCCCGAGTTCGCCGATGTCCGCAGCCTCGAGGGCGTTGCTCCGACTAAGAACCACGCTGTGTTCACCATCGCCGTGCCGACGACCGCCGGTACCGCTGCCGAGGTAACCATCAACTACGTCATCACCGACCCCGAGAAGGTCCGCAAGTTCGTGTGCGTCGACACCAACGACGCCCCTGAGGTCGCCGTCGTCGACCCCGACATGATGGCTTCCATGCCCGCCGGCCTGACCGCTTCCACTGGCATGGACGCTCTGACCCACGCCATCGAGGGCTACACCACCAAGGGCGCTTGGGAGCTCTCCGACATGTTCCACTTTGAGGCTATTAAGCTGATCAGCGAGAACCTGCGCGACTCCGTTGCCGAGGCCAAGTCCGGCCAGCCCGGCTCCGGCCGCGAGGGCATGGCTCTTGGTCAGTATGTCGCCGGCATGGGCTTCTCCAACGTTGGCCTGGGCATCGACCACGCCATGGCTCACACCCTGTCCGCTCACTACGACACTCCGCACGGCGTCGCTTGCGCCATGCTGCTGCCGATCGCCATGGAGTTCAACAAGCCGGTTTGCGCCGAGCGCCTGGCCAAGGTCGCCGTCGCCATGGGCGTTGACACCACGGGCATGAGCACCGACGAGGCCGCCGACGCCGCCATCGCCGCCGTTAAGCAGCTCTCTGCCGACGTGAACATCCCGCACGTCTGCGAGGCCATGAAGGCCGACGAGATCGAGGTCCTGGCCAAGGACGCCATGGCCGACGCCTGCTTCCCGGGTAACCCGCGCGAGGCGACGCTCGACGACGTTATCGAGCTCTTCAAGAAGATCTGCCCGGCTGCTTAACCTGGTTCGGCGGGCCCCGCCCGTTAGCCCCAGAATCGTCCTCGGACATGTCGGAAGCCCCCGCTGCGCACTTCGTGCGGCGGGGGCTTCCTCCGTCCTGCGGAAAGATTGTGGGGCTAACGGGCAGGGGCCTGCCGGCTCGTTATCGTGACGGGCGCAGCTCTGGGGAGCTCGATGGGTTGTCTCTCTGGGTAAATAAATGTGCGTGGTGGTATTGTTGCTGTGGGTTTAATTCGATATGAAAGGGTGACTTTGGTGTCCCAGATGGATTCTACGCTCTCCTATATTGCTGAGCAGTTGAAGGCGCTTACCTCGATTGCTTCGCCTACGGGCTATACCCGTGCGGCGACTGATTATCTAATGGAGACCCTGCGCGATATGGGCTTTGGGCCTGAGCGTTCTAATAAGGGTAACGTGCTGGTTGAACTTGGCGGCGAGGGCGAGCCGCTCGTATTGGCGAGCCATGTCGATACCCTGGGCGCCATGGTGCGCTCCATTAAGGACAATGGTCGCTTGCGTCCCACGACGCTCGGCGGGCACCAGTGGTCTACGGCCGATGGCGAGAACTGCACCGTCTACACGCGTGACGGCAATGTGTATACGGGTGTGGTCCTCAACACCGAGCCTTCGGCGCACGTGGCCGATGAACCGGTCAAGACCATCGAGAAGAACATGGAGATCTTGCTCGACGAGAACGTTGACAGCAAAGACGATGTGCTCGAGCTGGGTATTCAGACGGGCGATATCATCGCTATGGATCCGCGCACCACGGTGACGGAGAGTGGCTACATCAAGAGCCGCTTCCTGGATGACAAGCTGTCGGCGTCGATTCTGCTGGGTTTGGCTCGCGCCGTTGCCGACGGCGAGGTGACCCTCTCGCGTAAGGTGTCGCTGCTCTTTACCGTGTACGAGGAGGTCGGCCACGGCGGTGCCTTTGTGCCGGCCGACACGCGCGAGATGATCAGCGTTGACATGGGCTGCGTGGGCGACGACCTGGGCTGCACCGAGCGCATGGTGTCGATTTGCGCCAAGGATTCGGGCGGTCCGTACAACTACGACCTGGTAACCACGCTGTCCAACATCGCGCGCGAGCTGGAGCTCGATTACGCCATCGATGTGTACCCGCATTACGGTTCCGACGTCGAGGCCACGCTTTCGGCCGGTTACGATATCCGTCACGGCCTGATCGGCCCCGGCGTGTACGCGAGCCACAACTACGAGCGCAGCCACATTGACGGCGTGCGCAACACCTACGAGCTCGTCCGCGCCTACGTGCAGCGCTAGGGGAGCAGCTTGCGACTCGGCTGACCAATCACTAAGGCCCGTTTTTCGGGCCTTTTTTCGCTTTGGGCTGTTTAGTATTATGATGTATGTAATCTATTAACTAAACGTGTAAATTACTTAACGAGGTGATGCGGTGTATGGATACGTCTGAGTACTTATCTATGGGTGATGCCGCCCGCCTGTTGGGCGTTACGAAAGCCCGCATATCGCAACTTGCCGCATCGGGGACGCTTGTGTGCGATATTGTGGGCGGCCGGAAGATGGTCGAGTACAATTCTGCGACCGCCTACCAAAAGGTCCGCAAGCGAGGACGCCGTCCTGCGGCTGATGTGGGACGCAAGTTTACGCTGATGTCGGCCGACCATGAGATCGCGCATGTCTCATTTGATCCGACGCGTGAGTTTCCCTTCGAAATCGCCGAGGTCCTCGATGCGCAACGAATGCCGTTTGGCACATGCTCGAGCTCTTCTCCTACGGTGAATAAACGGGAGCTCAACGTGTGGTGGAGCCATCGGTCGGTGCCTGACGTCCGCCCTGGACTCGTCTCGCGCTATCGTGAACTGGGAATTGCCAATGGCATCGAGGTTCCGGTTCGGTGCCTGGGCTTATCGCTTTCGGATTGTTATTGGCTGCGGCCGGCCGATTGCGTCGAACTCAAATGGCAAAGCATCAATTACTTTGAGAACGAATTTGAGCGATCGGCGCCCGAAGAGCGTTCGGGTTGGCTGGAAGGCATCGGTCTTAAAAATCCTGATAACACGTCCGAGGGCGAGCTCCCTAAATCGTGGATGATTCGCAACGGTGTTCGCGTTCTGGTCAAGGGATGCGGCATGGACGACCAACGGCCCTTTAACGAGGCGGTTGCAACGGCTCTGCATCGTCGCTTGCTGTCGGAGGGCGAGTTTGTTCCTTATACGGTTGAGCGGATGTTCGATGGCCCTGCGTGCCTGTGCGAGGATTTTCTTGACGGCCGCGAGGAATATGTTCCGGCTGTTTACGTTAAGAACGCCCTTGGTGGCCAGCGAGGAAGCTCGACGTACGACCGGTACTGCCGCTTTCTTGGTAAGCATGGAGCAGACGAGGCCGCTGTGAGAAGGTCTATGTCGCAGATGATCGTTTGCGATGCCCTTTTGGCCAACAGCGATCGCCATTGGCGAAACTTCGGCATCATCCGCAATGTCGACACCCTGGAGATAAAACCTACTCCGCTGTTCGATAGCGGCAACTGTCTGTGGTACAACGTGCCAACTGCCGTGCTCGCAGCTGGGGAGTTTGGGTTTTCCGCTAAGCCGTTTGGGCCCGACCCTTCCGTCCAGCTGGCGCTTGCGGACTCGCTCGATTGGTTCGATTCATCTCGGCTCAACGGATTTGTTGATGAGGCGATCGAGATTCTTTCGCAGAGCGAATGGGCGACGGCGGAGGGTCGACTCGAGGCCATTTGCCGCGGCCTCGAGCGTCGCGTAATCGAGGTTGGTGCCGCTGTTGAGGTACTTCGACACATGCAGCGATAAACCCACGGCTACTTAAGTGCGCCGGTCACGGTACCGCCGCCCAGGACGATGTCGCCGCGATAGACTACAACGGCCTGGCCGGGGGCGATGGCTCGTTGCGGCTCGTCAAAAGTTAGCAGCATTTGTCCGTCGGCGCCACGTGTAAGGGTTGCTGCCTGGTCTTTCTGACGGTAGCGGTACTTGGCACCTACGCGAATGCCGCCGGCATCGAGCTCCGCCTCCATGTGTGCGTCCGGCGCGCTCCAGATCCACTCATCGGCAGTTAGCGCCGAGGCGGTTAGGTCCTCGGCCTCGCCCAGATGCACGGTGTTGTTGACGGCGTCGACACCCGTTACGTACACGGGATGCGCCATCGCGACGCCCAGGCCCTTGCGCTGGCCGATGGTGTAGCGCAGCGCGCCGTTGTGGCGCCCGACCACGCTGCCGTCGCGCCACACAATGTCGCCCGGTGCAGCGGGATGTCCGCAACGGCGCTCGATATAGCCCGCGTAGTCACCGTCTGGAATAAAGCAGATGTCCTCGCTTTCGGCCTTCTGGGCGTTGGTAAAGCCCTGCTCGGCGGCTATGCGGCGCACGTCGCGCTCTTTGTCTAGGCCTGCCAGCGGAAAGATCGTGTGCGCCAGGCGCTCCTGCGTGAGCGAATACAAAAAGTAACTCTGGTCCTTTTTGGGGTCCTCGCCGCGATGCAGCTGCCAGGTGCCGTCGGGCGCCTGGCTCGTTTTGGCATAGTGGCCTGTGGCGATGTAGTCGCAGCCCATATCCAGCGCCGCATCCAGCAACGCGCCAAACTTAATATGGCGGTTGCAGATGATACACGGATTGGGCGTCAGCCCCTCCTGGTAGGCGTTCATAAAACGCTCGACAACGTTGCGGTCGAAGGTTTGCTGCAAGTCGAGCACATGGTGCGGAATGCCTAGGCGCTCGGCGACGGCCTTCGCGTCGGCGATGTCGCGATCGACTTTGCTCATACCTGTTGCGGGGTCGGGCGCGGGGCAGGTGAGGCGCATGGTGGCACCGACACATTCGTAACCCTGACTTTTGAGCAGATACGCGGTCACGCTGGAATCGACGCCGCCGCTCATGGCGACGAGCACGCGCTTGTTGTGCATGGGGAGGTTCTCCTTGGTGGCATGTGGCCAAAAAAGAAAAGCGGCGCGGGAGGCTGGTTCCGCGCCGCAGACATTGTAGCAAGTTCGGGCGTCCTGTGGGACACCCTGTTGGGATGAGCTCAGGCTGCCAGAAGAGAGGGGAGACCGGCGTGCCTTGGACTCGTTCTAAGAACGAGAGCTCTAGTCCTGGAAGAGTGCCGTGGACAGGTAGCGCTCGCCGGTGTCGGCGAGCAGCGCCACGATGGTCTTGCCCTCGTTCTCGGGGCGCTTGGCCAGCTGCAGGGCGGCCCACACGGCGGCGCCGGACGAAATGCCCACGAGCACGCCCTCCTTGTGGCCCACGGCGCGGCCGGTGGCAAAGGCGTCGTCGTTCTCGACGGGGATGATCTCGTCGTAGACCTGGGTGTCGAGGACGTCGGGCACAAAGCCGGCGCCGATACCCTGGATCTTGTGCGGGCCTGCCTGGCCCTTGGAGAGCACCGGGGAGGTGGCGGGCTCGACGGCGACGACCTTAATCTCGGGGTTCTGCTCCTTGAGGAACTCGCCCACGCCGGTCACGGTGCCGCCGGTGCCAACGCCGGCGACGAAGATGTCGACCTGGCCGTCGGTGTCATCCCAGATCTCGGGGCCGGTCGTGGCCTTGTGGATGGCCGGGTTCGCGGGGTTCACAAACTGGCCGGCGAGTATGCTGTTGGGGGTCTCCTTCTGCAGCTCCTCGGCCTTGGCGATAGCGCCCTTCATGCCCTTGGAGCCGTCGGTGAGCACGAGCTGCGCACCGTATGCCTGCATCAGCTTGCGGCGCTCGACGGACATGGTCTCGGGCATGGTGATGATCACCTTGTAGCCGCGAGCCGCCGCCACCGAGGCGATGCCGACGCCGGTGTTGCCGCTCGTGGGCTCGATGATGGTGTAGTCACCGCCGCGCACGAGCTTGCCGGCCTTCTCGGCCTCGTCAATCATGTTCTTGGCGACGCGGTCTTTAACGGACCCGGCGGGGTTGAAGTATTCCAGCTTGACGAGCACGCGGGCCTTGAGATCCTCATCGGCCTCAAAGTGGGTGAGCTCCAGGAGCGGGGTGTGGCCGATAAGCTGATCGATGGACGTGTAAACCTTGCTCATGATGAACCTCCAAAGCGTTCAAATGACTGGATACCGTGTGGTTTTACGGTGCGTCTAGCAGCTAAACCCATAAACCTTATAGGTTGTTCGTTTAGCTGTTGGGAAGCATAGTAGACAACAAAGCCTAGTAATGCAATAGGAAATAGGAGATTATTGCAAGTTGATTAACCATCTTGACCGGAACGGGTATTTTCAAAGCCAATTTTTCGGCTAGAATTTCAACGGACTAAAAGACCGAAAGGCAGCACTATATATGTTGGTTTCTACTAAGGGCAGGTACGCCCTGCGCGTTATGGTCGACTTGGCCGAGCACCAGGCGACAGGCCGTATCCCGCTTAAAGAGATTGCGGCGCGTCAGGGTATTTCGGAGAAGTACCTCGAGAATATTCTGGCGACGCTCGTGCGCGCCAACATGCTCTCGGGCATGCGCGGCAAGGGTGGCGGCTATGTGCTCACGCGCCCGCCCGAGCAGTACACGGTGGGCGAGATCTTGCGCCTGACCGAGGGCAGTCTGGCGCCGGTCGCCTGCCTGGATGGCGACTGCAAGGGTTGCTCGCGAGCTGATGAGTGCCCCACGCTCGACGTGTGGAAGAACCTGGACAAGCTCATCAACGACTACCTCGACGGCGTGACGCTCGATCAACTTGTCGCTCCCAACCATGGCTACGACTACGTCATCTAACCCCACCTGCCATGTTGGGATGGGGTGGAAATGGTAGATTTTCTTGCCCTCTGAGACTTGGCAAATAAGAAGGCCGCCCATTTTGCGATGGGCGGCCTTTGATTTGGTCCGATGCGTTTGTGTGTCGGGGGCGTTCTACTCTTCGGCAATACTATCGAGGATACTGCGCATGATGGACACTAGGATGCTGCCCATAAAGGCCGAGCCAAAGCCGGCGATGGAGATGCCGACACCCAACAGGTTGACCGACAGGTAGCTCGCGAGCTCCAGCATAAAGCTGTTGAGCACGAGCTGGAAAATGCCGAGCGTAATGATCGTGAGCGGCAGCGAGATGACCGTGAGGAACGGTTTGACGAACGAATCGACGATGTTGAGGAACAGTCCCACAAAGGCAAAGCAGACCCAGGCCTCGGCAAAGCCGAAGGGTTGGATACCGGGGACGAGGAACGTGGCGATCGCGATGGCGATCGAGGTGAAGAGCCAGTTAAGCATAAAGCGCATGGCGTGAATCCTTTCTTGCGCCGGGGTTGCTGGCGTCGCGTGAAGCGGCTTGCGGCGGCGACTTGGATGGTTGCGCGGGCGCGCCGCGGTGTTTGGGCGCCCATTGTCTCAAATATTCGTGGAGCTTACGTGCGCATTCGGTTTCTAAGCGGCGTTCGTCCTGAAAAACGTGCCGCTGACAGAGAGTCTTGTCACTTTAGTTTGGTGGTGTGCTACACTGCTACGGGCAAATGCTCCATGCATTAGTTTTATTGCATAGAACGGGCGAACGATGCCCGATGTCAGTATCAACTTCGATGCCTTTTGGCGGGTTTGGCGGTGATCGATGAATATCGAGAACATGTTTGACAAGCCTGATGTCAAGCAGCTGGTCCACGCATTTAGTCTTTTGGACGACGAGAACGATATCCAGGCGTTTTTAACCGATATCTGCACACCGCGCGAGATCTGCGATCTTTCTCAGCGCCTGCAGGTCGCGCGCTATCTGGATGAGGGCGAGCCCTATGTTGAGGTTCAGGCCCGCACCGGCGCTTCGTCCACCACGGTGAGCCGCGTGTCCAAGGCACTTAATGGCGAGTACGGTGGCTATCGCAAGATCCTCATCAAACTGGAGGATGGCGAGTAGGCCAGCGGCGACAAACGAATTGCGCAGAACCGTCCCTTCGGGGGCGGTTTTTTGATCCCTCGGGGACGGAGGAAATCTGTTGGCGTGGGGCAAATCTGTCCGCGTGGGCGGGTAGGATGGATGCATTGATTATTGCGAACGGTTTGAGTGGAGGACCATGCCTGTTCGAATCTATACCACCCATACCGGTACGGACTTGAGCGATGCCGAGGCTGCGTTGCTCGCCGACCTGGTTGCCCGCCACGGGCGTGCCGTTTTGCTGGCGCCCTCGTTTGCCGAGCTCGACCTGTGCCGTCATGATGCTGCGGTTGCTGGCGTCTCGCTGGGCGTTGACTACAAAACCCCCGCGTCGTGGCTTCGTTCGCTGTGGGAGCTTATGGGCGATGGCCGCGGCTTCGTCGACAACATGCAGCGCCAGATGCTGTTCTCGGACATGATCGCCCGTCGCGACGATGTCGACCTGCAGCCGCTTTCGCGCAGTCAGGGAACGGTGCGCATGCTCGCGCGCATGGCCCGCGATGTGCTGCCGGGCGTAGCGGGAACGGGTGCCGAGCGCTGCCGCGATGCCGCCGCTCAGCCCGAGCCCAAAAGTGACGCCGAGGCCCGCGTGTTCGAGCTGTTGAGCGCCTATGCGAGCGGCTTGGACCGTCGAGACATGGTCGAGCCCTGCGAGGCGGCTGACCTTATGGGCGAGGTGCTGGCCGACAACCTTCCGGCGTGCGTCCACGCCGTATGCGTGCGCGGTATCACATCGTTTACGCACGGCCTGCTCGAGTTGCTGTCGGCCGTGGCGAACAATGGGGGAGAGGTCGTTGTGCTGCTTGCCCGCGAGCAGGCGGCGATGCGCGAGGAGCTTGCCGCGGCATTTGATGCCCGCGGCGTGCTGTTTGAGGCCGCGCCGCTGGGGGAGGGTGCCGCCGCGTCTGATGCCGCTTGCGGGACCGCCGCTCAGCCTACCTTTGTAGAGGTTGCCGGCCCTCACGCCCGCGCCCACGCCTATGTGGATGCGATCGATGAGCTGGTAAAAACGTGTGAGGACGCCGCGGTCGACGGCGGTGTCGCGGCGTCCGCGGACCCCGTGCGCGTGCTCGTGGTGTCTGCCCGGGCGCCCCAGCTGTTTGGTGAACTCGCTGCCCGTTTGGCGGCGCGTCATATTGCGGCCGAGACAACCGAGTTCACGGCATTTTCCCAATCCATCGCGGGCAGGCAGTTCACGGCGCTCGCCAATCTGATCGAGCGCATGAAGGCCGCCGATGAGGGCATGGCGTCAAAGACCGAGTGGTGGCCCGCGCCGGAGCTTACCGACTGGATTTACAGTCCGCTTTCGGGTGCCGATGCCGCCAGCGCGCGCACCTTCGACAAGAACATGCGCCTGTCGCGCGGTAAGACCACCACGGCCGTCAAGAGCCTGCTGCAGAGCGTGCAGGGCCAGGTCAGGGGCACGCGCAAGGCGGCGAGCGACGAAAACTGGTTTAAGAATGTGCCGTGCGTGGTCTCGGACGTGTTCCAGGCGCTGTGGCGCGACAAACCCGTGACGGCACTCAAAGCCGTGCTCGCCGTCGCCGAGGCGCTGCCCGATCGCGCTCTAGGCGGCCTTGACGGTCAGGCTCGTCGCCAGGCGGAGACCGCCCTGCTGCGACATGCCATCGACATCCTTATGAACGATGCTCGCGCGCTCGACGTGTCGCAGGCCGCGACCGTGCCCGTGCTCGACGACGTTCGTACCAAGGCGGACAAGCGCAGCATCGCATACGATTACGAGACCTACGAGGTCGACCGCGCGCCGCGCGCCCAGGTGCGCTTTGCGTCGCTTGCCGATGCGGCAGCCCTGCGCCCCGATAGCTACGATGCCGTGCTGTTTGCCGACGTCGATCTGGACAGTTATCCGCTCTCACACGAGGAGGGACCGCTGGCCACGCTGACGGCCAAGCTGGGGCGCAGCGGCGTGACGCTTGAGCCCGCGGCCCTGCTGCGCGTGCGCTTTGGCCGCGCGATGCAGGCCGCGCGCGGCCCCGTTGTGCTCGCCCGCGTGACCCACGATCGCCAGGCACGCGAGTGCTATCCGGCTGCCGTGTGGACCGAATTGCGGGCGCATGCCGAGGCCGCTGGCGCCGCCAGGGTTGCGTGCGTGGGAGAGGGCGGTATCGTCGCCGATTTTGATCCAGCGGCCGGCGAGGGCATCGAGTGCAAGCGCGTCGCGTGCGAGGCTCCTCAGCATTTGAGCGAGGCGGCTGTGCCGTACCTGGTCCTGCGCCGCCGCGATGGCGAGGACGAGAATGCGCCGCTCGTGCCGCGCCTGACGTCCGCCTCGCAGATTGAGGCGTACTCGACGTGCCCGCTGTGCTGGTTCGTGTCGTATCGCGTGAAGCCCCAGTCCATCGATGCGGGCTTTGGCAACATGGAGAAGGGCAACTTTGTCCACGACGTGCTGGAGCACCTGCATGCCCGCCTGCCCCAGGAGGGCATGGAGCGCGTGACGCCCGAGAATCTGCCGCGCGCTCAGGAACTGCTGCGCGAGGTCTTTGACGAGACGTTGGCCGAGCACGCCGGCAAGCGAGGCACGGAGGGCCCGCTGGTGCCACTCTCTGCGGTGGAGGAGCGCCAGGTGGCCGAGATCTTGCCGCAGTTGGAGGGCGTGCTAGCCTACGAGTCCGAGGCACTTGCCCCCTTTGCCCCGCGCTACCTGGAGTTCGCCTTCAACGAGCTCAAGGTCGAGTATGCCGGTTGGCCGCTTGGCGGGCGCATCGACCGCGTGGACGTGGACGCCGAGAATCGTGCCGTGGTGATCGACTACAAGCATCGCACGGGCGTTGAGGAGTTTAAACTCGCCGACCCCACGGTACGCGACGAGGAATCGGGTACGGCGCCCATCGACGATCCGCGCTGGTTGCCGCCCCATACCCAAACGCTCATCTACGCGCAGGCCATGCGCCGGGCGCTGGATTTGGACACCCGCGCGGCGCTCTACTTTTCGACCAAGGGCGGCAAGCCGGCGCTGCGAGGCGCCGCGAGTGCCGAGCTGCTCGAGGAAGAGCGCGGCGACGGTCGCATCCCGGGCCTTAAGAAGGGCTTTCCGGGCGAGGGCGGCAGCATGGACTTCGACGCCCTGCTCGATCGCGTGGAGGCCGGCATCGCCGAGCGCCTGCGCGAGCTCGAGGCAGGCAACGTTGCCGCCGTCGACCCGACGTTGGCTCAGGCCGCGCATGCGCGCTGCTCGTATAACCACGAAGGAACGTTTGTAAGGAGGGACGTGTAGACCATGGATCTTTCTACTTTGATGCCGCAACAGCTGCAGATTGTCAAAACGCTCGACCGTCCGCTGTTTGTCTCGGCGGGCGCCGGTTCGGGCAAGACCTTTACCCTCACGCGCCGCATCGTCTACGCGCTCTCGCCCGAATCCGGTCCGTTCGTTGAGCATCTGGACCAGGTGCTCGCCATTACCTTTACCAAAGATGCCGCGGCCGAGATCCGCGACCGCGTGCGCCGTGCGCTTATCGACGAGGGCATGGACGAGGAAGCACTGACTGTCGACGACGCGTGGATCTCGACCATTCACGGCATGTGCTCGCGTATCCTGCGCGCACACGCGTTGGAGCTGGGCATCGATCCCGAGTTCACAGTGCTCACCGATACCGACGAGCTTATGGACCAGGCTGTTGAGCATGTGCTGGCCCGCGCGACGGCGCCCGATGCCGCCCCCGAGCTCGCCGCCTCGCTCAAGGCCCTTTACGCCTGGTATCCCATGGCGGGCGAGGGCGGGCCGTTTGGTGCCGGCACCACCATCAAGGGTCTGGTGCGCGAGCTGCTGGAGCTCTCGAGCCAGCTGCCGGGCGGCATGGACGACGTGCATGTGGCGCGCGGACAGGCCGACACCTCGGCGCTTGCCGATGCATATCGCGCAGCACTGGGTGCGAGCAAGGCCGCGACCGAGAAGGCACAGGTGGCACTCGACGCCATCGATGCGTTCGAGGCGAGCGGCAAGACCATGGCCGATGCGGCGCGACTCATGATGTCGTGCACCATGCCACGGGCGAGCAAGGCATTTCCTAAGGAGCAGGTCGAGCTGCTCAAGGCCGAGGCCGCCGATGCATTTATCAATATCGTGCTGGCTTGCGGTGGTCCGGCGCTCGATGCGCTGGTGGGCTTGGCCCGCTCTGTAGAGGCTGAGTATCGCGCGCTGAAGGCCGGCCAGTCTGCCCTCGACAACAACGACCTGCTGCGTATGGCCTACGAGGCTCTGCGCGATTACCCGGCCATCCGAGCGGCATACGAGGGCCGCTTTAAGATGGTCATGATCGACGAGTTCCAGGATACCGACCAGATGCAGGTCGATCTGATCCGCTACCTGACGGGTGCGGGGGAGCGCGCGCTGTGTACCGTGGGCGATGCACAGCAGTCGATCTATCGTTTCCGCGGCGCCGAGGTCGAGGTCTTCCGTCGCCAGGAGCGCAAAGTGGGATCGACGGCGGCGTCCGAGACGGTTGCCACGCTGGATGTCCCCACCGGCGAGCTCGTCAAGCTCGTGCGCAACTTCCGCAGTCACGACGAGGTACTGCGTTACGTGGCACGCGTCTTCGACGGCGATGACGGCGGCCTGATGCAGGGCTTTTTGGATCTTGAGGCGAGCGACGGCCGCAAGGACACGCTGGTGGCAGATGCCTCGCGTCGCCAGGCCCTCTTTGTTGCCGGCGGCAGCACGCAGGAGCGCACACAGGCCAAGGCCCGTGCAATCGCGGAGCGATTCCGCGCGCTTGCCGATGCCGGCCAGCCCCAGGGCGGCATGGTGCTGCTGCTGGGCCGCATGACCAACGCAGACGTCTACGCACAGGCCTTCCGCGACCAGGGGCTCGACTGCGTCATCGCGGGCGGCTCGGTCTTTGCCCAAGCCGCCGAGGTGCAGACGGTGCGCGCCCTGGTTTGTGCGCTCGCCAATCCGGCCGATACGGCGCAGGGCCTTATGCCGCTGCTGGCCTCGCCGATGTTTGCGCTCGGCGCCCAGGAGTTCCTAGCGCTGGCGACCAAGCTCGACGAGCAGACGGGGGAGACCTCGCGCAGGAATATCGACGTGGGCATCATGAGCGATTCCGATGTGCCGGGCCTGCAAGACCTGCCGCTCGTGACGCGCGCCCGCGAGGTACTGCGGTATGCGCTTCGTCGCGTGGGCCGCGATTCGTTCGCAGCCATCGCGCGCGACGTGGTCAACGCCTCCGGCTGGTTTGTGCGTCTGGCACAGCGTGGTCCCGAGGGCAAGGCCATTGCCGCCAACGTGCTCAAGGCGCTCGACGCTGTGGCCGAGGCGGAGGCCGAGTTCGGCAACTCGCCGCGTTCCATCGCGCTTGCCTTCGATCGCTTCCTAGCGGGCAAGGAAGCCCCGGGTGCCCTCAACGAGGAGGGCGACGGCGCGGTGCGCATCATGACGGTGCACGCATCCAAGGGCCTGGAATATCCGGTCGTGGCGGTCGCCGAGTGCTTTGGCGTGCGCAAATCGTCCGGTGCGGCTCAGATGGGGCGTGTCGAGGGCGGGGCGCAGGTTGTGGCACTGCCTGCACGCTTCGACGGCGTTAAGCTCGCCGACGGAACCTTTGTGAAGGGCGACGACGTTAAAAAGCAGTTTGAGCATGCGTTTAAGGGCAAGGGCACGTCGCTATGGCTGCCGCCGGAGCTCATGGAGGACGTCTGCGCGACGGGTTCTCCCGCTGAGGCATTTGCTCGCCTGCGCAACGACGACCTGCAGCTTTCGCTCGAAGAGCGGGCTCGTTTGCTCTATGTCGCCATGACGCGTGCGCGCGAGCTGGTGATCTTGGCGATGGATGCCGGCGTGAGTCGTGGCAAGGTGACGGCGCCGACCTTCGACGTCGAGACCGATCTGACCTACGACGTGCTGCGCCGTATTTTGCCGACCGACGCTCTGGACATGCCACAGCTCGATAGTGACCGTTTGACGTTCGACAATTCCAAGCCGGGCGACTACGAGCTCATTTCGCTCGCGGATTTTACCTTTGGCGAGCAGGCGTTTGAGGCCAACGCTTCACTGGATGCCGAGGGCAGGCTTGTCCGTGGCGATGCGGAGCCGGAGGGCGCCGGTGCAGATGCCCGCGCCGCCGTTCCCGGTCCTGCCGACCCTGAGCCCGATGCGTTTGAGCTCGTGTATCCCCAGGCGGTGGGCGTGCGCATGGGCATCTGTCCGTATCCGGCGCGCGATTCGTACAGCTACTCGTCAATTGCCGCGGCGCTGCATACCGAGGCCGAGGACCGTGCCGCCGAGGCACGCGTGCCCATGGACGAGGCTGGCGATGATGCAGAGTCGGATGGCTCGGAGATGGCCGATGCGGACGTGGCCGTCGTTGAGCCCGCCGGCAACCCCATGGCGCTGGGCTCGGCGTTCCACGCCGCCTGCCAGTGGCTCATCGAGATGGGTGCCGACGCGTTGCCCGCTGCGCGCGCCGATGCGCTGGCGCGTCTGTGGCGCCTGACGCCGGAGCAGCGCGAACGCTTCGACGTTGCCCTGAACCGCTGGCTCAAGTCGGCTGTTCGTGCCGACCTGCTCGCGTGGCCGTGCATTCGCGCCGAGGTGCCGTTCTTTTCACTGGGCTGCGAGGACGAGGACATCGCTCGCTACGGTGCTTATGCCGAAGGCGCCATCGACGCTTTGGCGACGAACCCGGCGGATTCGTCACGTGCGCTGGTCATCGACTACAAGACGGGCGGCACACCGGACGAGACGCCGGAACAGTTGCAGGAGAAGCACGCCCTGCAGGCGCGCGTCTACGCTGATGTTTTGCACAAGGCGGGCTTTGAGGCCGTGACCGTCAAGTTCGTCCGCGTGGAGCAGCCGGATCCAACCATCTTCGTCGAACCCGCCGAACCTCAGGTAGTCACCTACAATCTCTAGCCCTCAGATAACTTGCGGTGGAATACGGACTGTTTTGGCCAAAAAAGCTGCCAAACAGTCCGTATTTCACCGCAACGCATGGGAGAGCCTGGGGCGGTACAATGGCTCGAACGGTTCAAACGAATAAGGAGCCATCATGCAGCTCACCAAAACGCTTAAGGTGACGCCGGAGGAGCTTTTTGACGCTCTGGCGGGGTCCATCATGCAGGATATCGAGAACGCCACGGGCAAGCGTCCCAGCCGCAACAAGCTCAATGGCTATAAGTACGAGAAACGCGCCCAGTCCGCAAAAGGCAAGGCCAAGGGCACGGCGATCAAGGTTAAGATCAAGCACTTTGACTACCCGTGCCTCTATGAGGTCCGTTTTCAGTATGCGGCGGGCATCAATACCATGCGCTATGAGGCTGTACCTGCTGGCGATGGTGCCTGCGAGCTCACCTATACCGAGGATTTTCAGGGTGTGGGTGGCAACACGTCTGGCACGCGCGGCAAGCTCGGCCTCTTCTTCTATGAGCGCAAGCTCAAGAGCCACGCCAACCAGACGATTGATCAAATCGTCAAATACATCGAGGGTGAGCGCCGTGTAAAGGCTAATCCCGCCTTCGCCGATAATGCTGCCGAAAACGCTTCGGATGTATTCCATTGATACCATGTTCAAAAGCTTTACCGCTCTCCACAGCAACTGTGAACACTTCAGGCTTCGAGTCAGTAGCGAGTGGCCTGACATAATTGGTTGATGGAAGTGTCAAATGAATAAGAATGCCACTGCGCAACTGCACGTCTATTCCGCCTTTTTCGTTCTCGCGGGATTTGTTTTAAATCGGGGGGTATTTCTACTTTTCCTTGCGAATAAAGGGATGTCTGTCACGGAAATCGCGCTTTATCAAGCCCTGTTTAACATCGCAACGGTCGTTCTCGAGCTGCCAACAGGGTTGATAGGCGATTTCTTTGGAAAGAAGTTTTCGATTCAAGTGGGCGTTCTGCTGCTTTTCTTCCATACGGCTGGCATGCTGTTGCTCTCAGGTCCCTTTCTCGTCGCGCTTTCCCTTGTTGAGGCACTCGCCTACTCCCTTCAATCGGGATCCGAACAAGCGCTTTTATATGAAATTGCCCGAAATGCCGGTCAAGGAGAGCGCTTCCTCACCATCAACGCTCGGCTGCTTGCCGCGCAATCAATCGCGACGGGAGTGGCAATCGTACTTGGATCATTCATTGCCCAAGTATCTTGGAGCGCCCTCTACGTATGTGTCTCCATTTTCTATCTCCTGCAGCTTTTCCTTCTGTATCCCATTGAGAGGATGGAAACGACCCATTCCAAAAACTCTGGGGAGGAAAGGTTTGACGTAGCCAAGATCTTCAGACGCGAAACCTGGTGCATTGGAGAATCCGCTTTTGCGGTGTTGCTTCTTCTAATCGGCACAAGCATGCTCGATGGATTCTATGGGAGTTATTACAACTTGAATCAGTTGGTATTCGACGCATTTGATGCTCCCGTCTCCATAATAGGAATCTTTTTCGGTGCATCCTATGCAGTAAATGCGACGGCCTATATTGCAGCAGATTTCTTCTCATCGCGTTTCGAGAAAAGAAATACCATGCTCGGCTCGATGCTAATCGAGGCCGGTCTTTTCATGATTCTTCCGTGGTTCGCTTCAAATCCGCTGTGTTTGTTTGGCCTTAGCATGGTGCTTTGCTTTCTCCCAGAAGTGGTGTACATCACTTCGGAAAACTTAATCCAAGACGCGATAGCGGACGATCTCCGCGCGACGGTCCTTTCCGTCGCGTCTCTGGTAAGGGCTCTCTTTTCCGCAATGTTTTTCTCCGTATTTGGATATGTGTTGGGGTTATATCCCATTCAGATAGCGCTCGGTGTTATTGGCGCAATCGCGATAGCAATTACCGCCGTTGTTTCATTGAAAATGGTAGGAATACATGTCTCCAAGAATTGATATATCGATTGACGAGCTGCCCGAAGCGTCGAGCCTTCTTGATGGACATGACTATTCGTCACAAATCATTCCGCGCATCGCCGGGGTTCCAGTAATACTCGATATATCGGGATGCCCTCATTCCCCTTTTTGAAGGTCCCAAATTAGCTACCCGTGTGGGTTTGGCTAGGTTCGGGTGATTAGCTACCCGTGTTGGTTTGGCTAGGTTCGGGTGCTGTCCGTGCCGTGGGGTAAAATCGTTCAGTCAGAACACGAACCCGCATCGGAGCTCATCACATGGCATTCGTCCATCTGCACAATCACACTGTCTTTTCCATGCTCGACGGCGCAACCCGTATCCAGGATATGGTCAATCGCGCTGTTGAGCTTGGCATGCCTGCCGTGGCCATTACCGACCACGGCTACATGTATGGCGTGCCCGACCTGGCGCTGGCCTGCGACGCCGTCAACCACAACACGCCCGAGTATAAAACCTGGAGCCACGACAAGGCCTTCTTGGAAAAGGACCGCCGCGACGAGCTGGTGGAGCCCGATCCCGAGGAAAACCCGCGCGAGCATGCCCAGTATGTGAAGGACATGGCCATGTGGGGCGAGAAGGGCAACATCGACGAGCTCAAGCCGCCGCTGGTCATCAAACCCATCTTTGGCTGCGAGGTCTACTTTACGCCGGACGAGACCCTTGCCCGCGACCACAAGCCCGAGCTCTACCACATGATCCTTCTGGCCAAGGACCAGGAGGGCTATGTCAACCTGATGCAGACGGTTTCCGAGGCCGCCGTGCAGGGCTTTTACTACAAGCCGCGCGTGACGCTCGACAACCTGCGCCGCCACGCCAAGGGCATGATCTGCACGAGCGCCTGCATCGCGGGCATCATCCCCAAATACATCGACCGCGGCGACATGGAAGGCGCCATCAAGTGGGCCGAAACCTTCCGCGACACCTTCGATCCCGGCGACTTCTATATCGAGATTCAGGAACACGGCATTACCACCGATAATGGCCTGACCGACGAGCAGATGGACCGTACGCTCATCGACATCGCCAAACAGGTGGGCGTCAAGGTCATCGCTACCAACGACTTTCACTACCTGCGCCGCGAGGACGCGCCCGTGCAGGACGTCATCATGTGCATCGGCATGAACGCCAAGGTCGACGACCCCAACCGCATGCGCATGACCGGCTCGGAGTTTTATATGAAGACCGAGGAGGAGATGCGGGCGATGTTCCCGTATTGCCCCGAGGCCTGTGACAACACGCTCGAGATTGCCGACAAGTGCTACGTGGAACTGGACTGGGACTCCATCATCCTGCCGCGCTTCCCGTTGCTCGATCCCGGCGAGACGCACGAGAGCCAGTTCCGCCGCGAGTGCGAGAAGGGCCTGCGCCAGCACTACGGTGACGACTGGGCCACGCGCGAGATCGGCGGCGTCAACATCAAAGAGCGCTTTGAGTACGAATACAAGGTCATCTGCGACAAGGGCTTTGCCGCCTACTTTTTGATCGTCGCCGAGTACGTGCAATGGGCTAAGGACAACGGCATCGGCGTCGGCCCCGGCCGTGGCTCGGCCGCCGGCGCTATCGTCGCCTACGCCATGAACATCACCGCGTTCGATCCGCTCGAGAACGGCCTGATGTTCGAGAGGTTCTTGTCTCCGCAGCGTACCGAGATGCCCGATATCGATATGGACTTCGACGATGAGCGGCGCCTCGAGGTCGTGGAGCACGTTCGCCAGCTCTACGGCCCCGAGAAGGTCACCCACGTCATCACCTACTCGACCATTAAGGCCAAGCAGGCCATCAACGACGCCGCGCGCGTCCTGGACTACCCGGTCTACATGGGCCAGCGCCTGTCCAAGATGGTCTCGAGCGACCCCAAGGTCAAGCTCAAGCAGGTGCTCGAAAAACAACCCGGCAAAGAGGATCTGTTTAACCCCGACTTTGCCGAGGCCTATAAAAAGGACGACGACGCCCGCCGCATCATCGACACGGCGCTCTCGATTGAGGGCCTCACCCGTGGCGAGGGCGTGCACGCGTGCGCCGTTCTGATCTGCCGCGACCCCGTCAACGAGCATGTGCCCACCAAGCTCGACACCAAGGGCGGCGTCGAGATTACCCAGTACGAGGGCCATACCGTTGCCGACATGGGCCTGCTCAAGATGGACTTCCTGGGCCTGCGCACGCTGACGGTTATCTCCAAGGCCAAGGCAAACATCAAAAAGAACTTCGGCATCGACATCAAAGAGGAAGAGATTCCCTTTGACGATCCCGAGATCTTTAAGCTCATGGGCTCCGGCCACACCGCCGGCGTCTTCCAGGTCGAGTCCGCCGGCATGACGGCCACGATCAAGAACATGAAACCCACCGAATACAAGCACGTCGTGGCATTGATCGCTCTGTACCGCCCGGGCCCGCTGGGCGCCGGCATGGTTTCGTCCTACATCAACCGTATGAACGGCAAGGAGCCGGCCGTCTCCTACGACGACCGCCTGGACGACATCCTGGGCGAAACCTACGGCACCATGGTCTACCAGGAGCAGGTTATGCTCATCTCCGTCGAGATGTGCGGCTTCTCCAAGGGCGAATCGGACTCGCGTATCCGTAAGCCCGTGGCTAAGAAGAAAATCAAGCTGCTCACGTCGACGGTGCTCCACTGGGAGGATGGCTCCGACGAGACCACCTACGACCACTGGATGAACGGCGCCATCAAGAACAACTACACGCGCGAGGTCGCCCAGAAGATTTGGGACGATGTTCTCGAGTTCGCATCTTACGCCTTTAACAAGTCGCACTCTGCCGGCTACGCCATCCTGGTTATGCAGACGGCGTGGCTCAAGGCGCACTATCCGCACGAGTACATGGCGGCCGTTCTGACGTCCTATACGGGTAAGACCGACAAAATCGTGCACTACGTCTCGGCATGCCGTCACGACGGCATCCCCGTGCTTTCGCCAGATGTCAACGAGTCCGGCACCGAGTTCACGGCTACCAAGGAAGGCGTGCGCTTTGGTCTGGCCGGCATCCGCGGCGTGGGCACCGGCGTGGCGCAGGCGATTATCGCCGAGCGCGAGGCGGGCGGTCCGTTTAAGACGCTGCACGACTTTGTTGAGCGCGTGGACTCGAGCCAGGCAAACCGTCGCGTGATTGAGTCGCTCATCAAGGCAGGTGCCTTCGACTCCACGGGGTATCCGCGTCGCCAGATGATGCACTTTGTGGACAAGAACAACCCCGAGAACATCATCGACGCCGCGACAAAGCGCCAGAAGGACCGCGCGAGCGGCCAGACCTCGTTCTTCGATATGTTTGGCGACGTTGAGGGCTCGGGCTTCGAGGTCAGCGTGCCCGATCCGGACGGCCAGGAATGGGACCGCCACCTCAAGCTGAGCCAGGAGAAGGAGGTTCTGGGCATCTATGTCTCGGACCACCCGCTGCGGCCGTTTGAGTATGCACTAGCCAAGGCGCGCGACTTTTCGTTCTCGCAGATCGACACCGGCTACGAAGTCCAGAATCCTACGGGCGGCACTATCAACCAAGAGATTCCCGAGGGCAAGGCGCTGTGGTGGGCCGGCATGGTCTCGAGCGTGTCCAAGCGCGTGACCAAAAACGGTGACCCCATGGGCATCGTGCAGCTCGAGGACATGGAAGGCGAGGCCACCGTCGTGGTGTTCCCCAAGACCTATAAGGAGGCCGAGGGTTACCTGTACGGCGAGGTCGATCCCGAGACCGGCGCACAGCTGTCCGACGCCTTTGTGCGCATTAAGGGCAAGCTCGAGCGCTCGGACCGCGGCGACCAGATCATCGCGCAGGAGATCGTACCTCTTGAGCTCAACGAGGAGAACAACAAGCCCAAGGTGTTTGAGGTCATGGTGCCCAACAGCCGCTTTAGCCAGGGCAATATGGCGCGTCTTGCCACGGTGCTCACCGCTAACCCGGGCGGCGATCGCGTGGAGATCTTTATCGAGCAGGTGGACGGGCGCGTGCTGCGCGCCGAGGTGCCTGCCAAGGTCAACGCGCGCTCGATTCCGCTGCTGGCCGAGGCCAAGGCCATCGTGGGTAACCAAGGCCGCGTGACGGTTATCTAGGGACGGCGTTGCTGGTCCGCGCGAGATTGGAGGAAGTGATGGCACAGGGGACGTTTGTGCAGGCGCTTCGCAAAGAGGCGGCACTGAGCGGCACCTTTATGAAGGGCCGCTCGCTCATGCTCAACGGCGCCGTGCTGTCGATCGAGGACAGCGGCTCGCGCTTCTCCAAAAACGTGACGGTCGAGGGCTCGGTGCGCGGCTCGCGCGGCGACCTGTACAAGACGCACGTGGCGCTCGACATGGACGAGCACGAGGTTATCGACTACGACTGCGACTGCCCCGCCGCATACCGCTATCCTGGTATGTGTAAGCACGCTATTGCCACGGCGCTGGCGTATTTGGATGCCAGCGGCGCCGAGCCCGTCGAAGGTTTGCGCACGCCGGTTCGCACGTTTACGGCGCAGCCGAAACAGCCCGCGCGCGCCACGTCCGCCGCGCCGGCCGTCAACCCCAACTTTCCCTTCCCGGCGCCCGTCCCCACGAGCCCGAGCCTTGTGGCGGCGCTCTCCGATCTTTCGGACGCGCGCATGGATGAGCTGGCGAGCATGCGCCGCAAGCTTGCCGGTGCCGTTGATCCCGACGCCCCCAAAGCGGCATTGGAGCCCTCGTTGGTGCCGTACTACAATCCGCTGTTCGCTGACCGCTTTAGCTGGGCGCTCGAGTTCCGCATTCGCTGTGGATCGGTCTCCTACGTGGTCAAGGACATCGACGGCATGGCCGATGCCTACGTGCGCGGCGGCACGTTCTCCTATGGCAAGAAGCTCACGTTTGTCCATTCACCTGAGGCCTTTGACGAAACATCGGCAAAGCTGCTCAACCTTGTTGTGACGACAGTTGCCTATCTCGATGACATCACAAGCTCGCGTTCGGCGTCGTACGACTTTGCCCGCAGCGGTTTTGTTGCCGAGCGTCAGTTGCCGCTGTCCGAGCATAGCATCGTATATGTGCTGGACCTGCTGCGCGGCCAGACCATCTCCTTTGAGCCCGCCTGGTCGCGGGGGACGACGACGCATCGCACCTACGACGTGGCGGTTGAGCTGTCTCCGCAAGGGGAGGACGAGGCATCCGCTAAGCGCCCACCGCTGCTTGCCGCCAAAATCGCGCCGGCGGCTGGTGGTAGCTATGACCTGCGCCTGCCCGCCGATATGTACTGCTTTGCGTCGGGCGATGCCGCCTACTTGGTTGACACGCGCCGCGCGCGCCGTACCGACGCTGCATTTGCTCAGCATGCCGCACCTTTTTTGTCGCGCTTGCTGCCGTGCCGCACGCCCGCCCATATTGCCGCCGAGCAGGTGGGTGAGTTCTGCCGTATGGCGCTGCCCATTTTGCGCGACTACACCGACCTCACCGCGCCCGCCGCGCTCGATACCGTGGCACCCGAGCCGAGCTTTGCTATGGCGATCGGTGTCGACGATGGGCTCGTGACCTGCAAAATTACGGTTACCTACGGCGACTGGTCGGCAGACCTCTTTAGTCTGGGCGCTCCGGGCAGCCCCTTCGAAGAGCAGCGCCCGGGCGTGCCGCCCCGCGACGAGGTGGCGGAGTTTCGCGTTATGGACACGGCGGCCCTGTACTTCTATTTCTACGAGGGCGGTCTGGCGTTTGAGGAGCGCGATGACGAGAGCTTGTTCTGCCTGCTGACCGAGGGCCTATCCGCCCTGTCCAAGCTTGGTGAGGTCATGCTCAGCGACCGTCTGCGCCAGATTTCGGTCCGCCCCGCGCCCAAGCTTTCGGTGCGTGCGACCGTCAAGAGTAACCTGCTCGACGTCGAACTGAGCGCGAGCGGGCTTTCGGCGGCAGACCTTGCCATCTATCTGGACTCCTACAAGCGTCACCAGACGTTTGCGCGCCTTACGTCCGGCGACATCATTCGCCTGGACGAGGGCGCCCGAGCCGCGTTTGGCCTCGCCGAGGATCTGGGCGTCGATGCCGTCGACCTGCTCGACGGCGTGTTGCTTCCCGCATCGAGCACCCTGTTCGTCGATAGCATGCTCGCGCGCACGCCCGCGCTCGAGGCCGATCGCGACGCTGCGTTCCGCCGTACCGTCGAGCGTCTGGATACGCTCGGCAAGATGGACTTTACGGTGCCCGCCACGCTCAAGGCCACGCTTCGAGGCTACCAGGTCGATGGCTACCAGTGGCTCGGCTCGCTCGAGCACCTGGGTCTCGGCGGCATTTTGGCCGACGATATGGGCCTGGGCAAAACGCTGCAGATGATCGCACATATCCTGGCGCGTGTGGAAGCGGGGGACATTAAGCCCACGCTCGTGGTATGCCCCGCGTCGCTCGTGTACAACTGGACCGCCGAGCTGGAGCGCTTTGCCCCGTCGCTCGATGTGTGCGCCATCGTGGGTGCCAAGGCGCAGCGCCGCGTGCAGATAGCCGGCGCTGACGAGCATAACGTGGTCGTGACGTCGTATGACCTCATGCGCCGCGACATCGACGAATACGCCGAGCAGGACTTTGCCCGCGTGGTACTCGACGAGGCCCAGTACATTAAAAACCCGCTCACCCAGGTGGCCCGCGCCGCCAAGCGCCTGCCGGCCGGCGTGCGCTTTGCCCTGACGGGCACGCCCATCGAAAACCGCCTGTCCGAGCTCTGGAGCATCTTCGACTTTTTGATGCCGGGCCTTCTGGGTACGCGTGACTCATTTGCCAAGCGCTTTGAGAGTCCCGTCGAGCATGCCGAGGGCGATAGCGCCGCTCGTCTGCAGGCGCTCGTGTCGCCGTTTGTGCTGCGTCGCGTCAAGGAAGAGGTGGTGGCCGATCTGCCCGAGAAGATCGAGGATACGGTGATGGCGCAGCTTACCGGCGAGCAGCGCAAGCTCTACCTGGCCAACCAGGACCGCATCGCCCAGCAAGTGCAGCACCGCGAGGCCGGGGAGTTTAAGAAAGACAAGCTCAAGGTACTTGCCGAGCTCACCAAGCTGCGTCAGATCTGCTGCGACCCGCATCTGCACTATGCGGACTACAAGGCGGGAAGCGCCAAACTCGATACGTGCATGGAGCTCGTTCACGGCGCGCTTGACGGTGGTCACCGCATCTTGCTGTTCAGCCAGTTTACGGGCATGCTCGATATCATTGGCAAGCGCCTGGTCAAGGAGGATATCGCCTTTCTTAAGCTTACGGGCGCATCGTCTAAGGAGAGTCGCGCCAAGATGGTTGCGCAGTTCCAAGCGGGCGAGGTGCCGGTGTTCTTGATTTCGCTCAAGGCGGGCGGCGTGGGCCTTAATTTGACGGCTGCCGACGTGGTCATCCACTACGACCCGTGGTGGAACGTGGCGGCGCAGGACCAGGCGACCGACCGCGCCCACCGCATTGGCCAGCAGCACACCGTGACCGTGTACAAGCTCATCGCCAAGGACACGATCGAGGAGCGCATCATGCAGATGCAGGAGTCCAAACGCGATCTGGTCAACAGCGTGCTCGGCGGCGACGGCATCTCATCGGCGCTGTTCACGCGCGAGGATGTTCTGGCGCTGCTCGGCGGCGACGGTCGCTAACCCGCTCGAGTGGGGCTGCTGGGGTAGGCAGGACGGTCGACGCATTTTGGCTCGACCGCTTGCCTAATCCGTTATGTGTTCATTTGCAATGCCGTGGATGGTTTGTCTGCCTTTGGGCATAAGAACCATCAAGAACATTGGCACATCAGCAAAGGAGAACATCATGGCGAAATTCTTTAAGGACCCCGACGGCAAGCTCATCGCCGCCCTTGGCGACGACGTTGCGACCCCTGCCGGTTGCACGGAACTGACTGCAAACACAGAGGACGCGGCGCACGAGAAGCACGTGCCTGTTGTCGAGACCGAGCGTGACGGTCACGTGATTCGCGCACGCGTTGGCTCGGTCGAGCACCCCAGCCTGCCCGAGCACTACATTGAGTGGATCGCCCTTGAGGCCGAGGGCCGCTTAGAGGTTCATTACCTTGAACCCGGCATGAAACCCGCGACGTTTTTCGCGGGCGGCTCCAAGACCGGTACCGTCTATGCCTACTGCAACCTGCACGGGCTGTGGTCCGCGACATTCTAGGAGCGCGCCCCCGCTCGGGGTATCATAGCTAGCATATGCACATGCAAGCGCCGACTGCATTATGCGGCCGGCGCTTTTACTACGATTTCGATGGTTTACGACGGAAAGGGCTGGGCGATGAAGCTCGCACTTGCACAGATCGATATGCGCCTGGGTGATATTGAGGGCATTTGCGGCCGCATCGAGGACCAGGCTCGTCTGGCCCACGAGCGCGGGGCGCGCGTGCTGTGCGTTCCGGCTCCGCTCTTTATGGGCGCCATGCCCGGTGGCCTGGTGGGCGCTGCCGACTTTGAGCACGACGTGCTTGCCGGTTTGACTGGTGTCGCCGAGCGTATCCAGGAGCTTGACATGATCTGCATCGTGCCCGCGGCGGTTTCGTTTGAGGGCCAGCCGCTGCTCGACTACATGATGCTCAAGGACGGTCATGTGGTGCCGGCGCGTTCGAGCATTGCCCTGCAGCGTGGCGAGAACAACGACACACGTTGGGCGCCGCCGGTGTTCGACGTGGACGGCGTGCGCATTGCCGTGATTTTTGACTTGGACCGCGAACTCGAGATGCTGCCGACCGGTGTTGACCTCATTGCGTATTTCCAATTCAACGCGTTTGACATGACCGACCGCGAGACTGCCGCCATTGCTGCCGTTCGCAGCGGCGCCTACCGCAAGATCGCATCCAAGCGCAGCGTGTGGTTTGCCTGCATGGCGCCGGTCGGTGCCTATGACGAGTCGGTGTATACCGGCGGTTCGTTTGTGCTCGACGACTGCGGTCGCGTGGTGGCCCAGGCACCGTGCTTTGAGGAGAGCCTGCTGGTTCAGGAGATTCAGCGCGGCGTGATGCTCGATGCCCTGGAGGATCACGAACTGCCCGAGTTCCGTTCCGAGGAGTGGCTGTGGCAGGCGCTGGTGCTCGCCGTGCGCGACAACGCCCGAGCCCACGGTGCGTCGCGTGCTGTGGTGGCACTCGAGGGTGACTTGCCGTCGTCCCTGCTGGCGGCGCTGGCCGTCGACGCTCTGGGCCCGCGCAATGTGATTGGCCTGGTGCTGGGGCGCAACCGTATCTTTACGCCGGCGCAGGAAGAAGCCGAGGCTGCCCGCTGTGCCGCCGTCCGCGCCATCGCCGAGCGTCTGCACATTCGCACCGTCGAGCGCGATGCACCGGATGCGGCGCGCGTGCTCGATCGCGACGTGTCGGCGGGCGATGCCGAGCGCCTGCGCTCGCGCACGCTGGGCCTCATGCTGGAGGATACGGCGCTCGAGCTGGGTGCGATGGCGCTGAGCCCGCTGTCCAAAACCGAGTACGCGCTGGCGGCGCCGGCGCTTTGCGGCGGCTACCAGGGCGACTTTGCGCCCTTTGGCGATGTGTACCTGTCGACGCTTGAGTTTGTGGCGCGTGTGCGCAACCGCACGTCTGCCGTGGTGCCCCAAGAGCTCGTGACGCTCAACGCAGTGGAAGATTGTATGGAGCGCGTGCTGGCGCAGGCGCTCTCGACGCTCGACGGCCCGGTTGATATGCTCGACCGCGCGGCACAGCTGCTCGGCGGGCTTGAGCCGGGTGAGGTCGATGGCGCGCTCGAGGCGCACGTGGACCGCAATCGATCTTTTGACGACATCCCAATGGCCGCCGGCAAGCCCGAGGCTTGCTCGCTGCTGCTGATGCTCGTTCGACAGGGTGAGGCTTCCCGTCGCATGCTGCCGACGACGCCGATCGTCTCGGCCCGTTCGTTTGCCGAGCGTGCCTGGCCGTATATGCTCGCGTGGTCCGACCTGGGGCTTAACGGCAAGGAGCGTATGACGGTCGATTCGCTGGCGCGCGCCGAGGTGCGCCGCTTTGCCGACGAGGATACGAGCGAGCGCGTGCGAAACGAGATGATGGGCGTGCTGGGCGAGCTACTGGGTATTTCGCCCGAGCAAATGGAGGAGCTGCGCTCTGAGGACGGTCAGCGTCGTTTGCACGAGGGAATGAAAAAGTTCGAGGGCGAAGTTCAGGACGCCATCGATAAGATGATGGGCGGTCAGGGCGGCTCGCAGGGTGGGCCCCAGAGCGGACCGATGTCGCACCCGCCAGTGGATCCGAGGCAGTTCCCCTTTTTCTCGCAGAACTAATTATGGGATAGGATTCGCTCTCAACCCCGATACTTCAACTAAGCATCTTGGCCCCATTGTGTTATTCTAGAACAGACGTTCGTGAATGATGCGCGGGGCCTTGTCTTGCGCTGTGCTTGTGGCGAGGGGAGGTCGGCTTGGTTATCTTGGGCATTGACCCCGGTTTGGCTCATACGGGTTGGGGGATTATCGAGGAGCGGCGTGGCGAGGTTCGCTGCCGTGCCTATGGCTGCATCGAGACCAGTGCCGGAAGTCCGCTCGCGGTGCGCCTGTCGCATATCGCCCATGGCCTTAAGGATGTCGTCGAGCGTTATCGACCCGACACGGCTGCTGTCGAGAGCATCTACTTTGGCGCCAACGTTCGCTCGGCCATCCCCACGGCGCATGCCCGCGGTGCTGCACTCGTCGCGCTTTCGGAATGCGCGCTCGAGATTGGCGAGTACACGCCCATGCAGATCAAACAGGCTGTGGTGGGCACCGGCGCCGCGGACAAGCGGCAGGTTGCCTACATGGTACGCACGCTCACACAGCTCGACCACGACCCGCATCCCGACCATGCCGCCGATGCCCTGGCCTGCGCCATCTGCCACGTAAACCTCAGCCGCACCCGCGCCCTCACCGGTGGCGAGTTCTATCAACAGAGAGGAACCGGATACTGATGATTTCCCAGCTCCACGGAACGCTTGTCGAGGCCACGATGAGCTCTGCTGTCGTCGATGTGTCGGGCGTTGGCTTTGAGCTCGGCATTTCGGGCAGCACTGCGGCCACGTTGCCGACGCCCGGTGGCGAGGTCTGCCTCTACACGCGTATGCAGGTGCGCGAGGACGCCATGACACTTTTCGGTTTTTCCTCAAAGGATGAGCGCATGATGTTCGACCGGCTCGTGTCCGTTTCGGGCGTTGGCCCGCGCCTGGCGCTTGCCGTGCTTTCCACCTATACCGTGGGGCAGCTGTATTCGCTGGTGATGGCCGAGGACGACAAGGGCATGGCCAAGGTACCCGGTGTGGGCAAAAAGACAGCTCAGCGCCTGATCCTGGAACTCAAGAGCACCTTTGCCAAGGATAAGGGCTTTGTGCCGGTCGACGTGATTCCCGGCCAGGTTGCGATGCCCGTGCCCGCTGCTGCTCCTTCGGCCATCGATGATGCCCGTGCGGCGCTCCTTTCCATGGGCTTTAGCCCGCAGGAGACCGATGTTGCCCTGAGCGGGTATGATGGGCAGAATATGCGTGTCGAGGATCTGCTCGGCGCGGCGCTTAAGCGACTCGGAATGGATGCGTGATGTGGGAAGCCGATGACTCTCAGGACCTGTGGGCGACGCCCGGCAACTCGCCGGCGGCATCCATGGCGCACGGCGAGCGCATGGTGGGCTCGGAGCTGACGGCCGAGGATCTCGATGTCGACCGCACTTTGCGCCCCCAGCGCCTGGACGATTACTGTGGCCAGGAGCACATCAAGCAGAGCCTACGCGTGTTGATCGAAGCGGCGCAGAGCCGTGGCGAGACGCTCGACCACGTGATTTTCTCGGGTCCTCCGGGCCTGGGCAAGACCACGCTGGCCACCGTTATCGCCAACGAGCTGGGCGCTCAGATCAAGACGACGAGTGGCCCTGCCATCGCGCGCACCGGCGACCTGGCGGCTATCCTTACCAACCTGCAGCCGGGTGACGTGCTGTTTATCGACGAGATCCACCGTCTTAACCGTTCGGTCGAGGAAGTCCTGTATCCCGCGATGGAGGACTTTGCGCTCGATATTGTGATCGGTAAAGGCCCGGCCGCACGTTCTATTCGCCTGGATATCCCCAAGTTTACGCTGGTGGCGGCCACGACCCGTTCGGGCATGCTGACCGGCCCGCTGCGCGATCGCTTTGGTATCTCGTATCGCTTGGACTACTACACGGTCGAGGAGCTCGCCCAGATTGTGACGCGCTCGGCGACTATCCTGGGCGTGACGATCGATCATCCCAGTGCACTCGAGATCGGCTCGCGTTCGCGCGGCACGCCACGTCTTGCCAACCGCCTTCTCAAGCGCGTGCGCGATTACGCACAGGTGTGCGGCAACGGCCCCATCGAGCTCGATATCTGCCGCCAGGCGCTCGAGTTCTTCGAGATCGACGAGCTCGGTCTGGACTGGATGGATATTCGTATCTTGGAGACGCTCGCCAAGACGTTCTCCGGTCGTGCCGTGGGACTTACGACCCTTGCCAGCGCGGTGGGCGAGGACCCGGGCACGCTCGAGGATGTCTATGAGCCCTATTTGCTGCAGTGCGGATTGATGATTCGTACGCCGCAGGGCCGTCAGGCAACCCTCCGCACCTTTGAGCACCTGGGGATTGAACCTACCGTTTAGGGCGCTTTGTTTTGGCTAGTCTGTAGGCTATCACTGAGCATTGGATAAACATATCGCCATTCATCGGTTACGGGTGTTTTACTATTGCGCGCCCGTGCTATGCTGAATTGGTCTTTTTCTCATTCGGTAACGAAAGGACCGCCCATGCCTACTGACATCGAAATCGCACGTTCCGTCACGCCGCTGCCCATTACCGAGGTGGCTAAGAACGCCGGCGTCGACGTAAAGCACCTGATTCCGTACGGCTTCGACAAGGCTAAGGTTGACTATTCACTGCTCAACGAGCCGACCGATCACCAGGCCAAGCTCGTCCTCGTGACCGCTATCAACCCAACGCCTGCGGGCGAGGGCAAGACCACCACGACCATCGGTCTGGCCGATGGCCTGCGTCGTCGCGGCGTCAAGAGTGCCGTGGCCCTGCGCGAGCCTTCGCTCGGCCCCGTCTTTGGCGTTAAGGGCGGTGCTGCCGGCGGCGGCTGGGCTCAGGTCATCCCCATGGAGGATATCAACCTGCACTTTACCGGTGACTTCCATGCCATCGGTGCTGCCAACAACCTGCTGGCCGCCATGCTCGACAACCACATCCAGCAGGGCAATCAGCTCGGTATTGACGTTAAGCGCATCACTTGGAAGCGCGTCGTCGATATGAACGACCGTCAGCTGCGCCACGTCATCGACGGCATTGGCGGTAAGGCCCAGGGCGTGCCGCGCGAGGACGGCTTCGATATCACCGTTGCCTCCGAGGTCATGGCAATCCTGTGCCTGTCCACGAGCATCAACGATCTCAAGGAGCGCTTGGGCGAGATCGTCGTCGGCTACAGCTATGCCGGCGAGCCCGTCCGCGCCCGCGACCTCAAGGCTCAGGGCGCCATGGCTGCGCTGCTTAAGGATGCGCTCAAGCCCAACTTGGTGCAAACACTCGAGGGCACGCCCGCGTTTGTCCACGGCGGCCCCTTCGCCAACATTGCCCACGGCTGCAACTCTATCATGGCCACGCGTATGGCGATGCGCTTTGGCGATGTCGCCATTACCGAGGCCGGCTTCGGTGCCGATCTGGGTGCCGAGAAGTTCCTCGACATTAAGTGCCGCATGACGGGCGTTCGCCCCAGCGCCGTCGTGGTCGTCGCGACCGCTCGTGCGCTTAAGTACAACGGCGGCGTTGCCAAGGCCAACCTTAACGACGAGAACCTCGAGGCCCTCAAGGCCGGCATGCCCAACCTGCTGCGTCACGTTGACAATATCCAGAACGTCTATGGTCTTCCCTGTGTGGTCGCCATCAACCGCTTCCCGACGGACACCGAGGCCGAGCTTGCGCTCATCGAGTTCGAGTGTCAGAAGCTCGGCGTCAACGTAAAGCTTTCCGAGGTCTGGGCCAAGGGCGGCGAGGGCGCGCTCGAGCTTGCCGATGAGGTCATGCGTCTGATTGAGCAGCCGAGCGAGCTCAAGTTTGCCTATGAGGACGGCGCCGATGTGGCCGACGCTCTTGAGGCCATTGCCACCAAGGTCTACCGCGCCGACGGCGTCGACTTTACGCCGGCCGCCAAGCGCCAGCTCGCCGAGCTGCGCGAGAACGGCTTTGGCAACCTGCCGGTGTGCGTGGCCAAGACGCAGTACAGCTTTAGCGACAACGCCAAGGCCCTGGGCGCTCCCGAGAACTTCCGCATCACGGTGCGCGAGCTCAAGGTTTCCGCCGGTGCCCACTTTGTGGTCGCACTGACTGGCAGTGTTCTGACCATGCCGGGCCTGCCCAAGGTCCCCGCGGCCGAGAACATCGACGTCGACAACGACGGCAACATCACCGGCCTGTTCTAAGTCTGCTGTCCATAGCTGCTAGCCCGCCCCGCCGTGCCTACCAAGGCCCGGCGGGGCTTTTTTATCCTTAGGCCCGCGCATGTCTTGTAGATACCGACGGGCTCTGCCCATCATAGGCTTTTGCGCGGGTAGAATGCATGGATAACTTGATGCTCACGCGCGACGGAAAGGAATCGTTGCATGGATCAGGACAAGACAACCGTGATGGGCGGCTACGGTTCCGCGCAGGCTGGCGATAGCGCCGATGCGACCCGCGTTGTTCCCAACCGCGGATATACCGACCCCGCCGCGACGCAGCCTTCTGCCGAGCCCACCCGGGTTATGGGCTATGGCGACACGGCGCAGGATTCTTATGCTGCATCTTCGCAAGGCCCCTATGGCAACGCAGCTCCGGACCCGTTTGATTATGCGCCGCAGGATTCTTATGCCGCCTCGACACCGAATCCCTATGACAACCTGCCGCAGAATCCTATTCCGCAGCCTCAGCAGACGACGTATATGCCTCGCACGGCGCAGCCTCGCTACGAGTCGCGCGAGCCGTATCGCGAGTACCCCAAGTCGATTCCGCAATATGGCGAGGACGAGGAGAAGAAGCCGTCGCGTTCGTCGAGCGTGATCAAGAAGATCCTCATCGTGCTGGCGATCTTCTTTGCGCTGTCGGTTGTGTTTGCCATCGTGTCGGGCATGCTCAACAAGCGAGGGAGTTCAACGGCCGATACCGCTGCCGAGCAAACCGAGTCCGCCTCGTCTAGCACCGTCGATCTGAGCGATATCCCGGGGCAGTACTGGTCCAACGCCAAGAAACTTCTCAAGTCGCGCGGCGCCAATCTTTCGAATGCCGTGGTCCTGACTGATGATGGCTCAACGCCCGTCATCGATGCCAACTGGGTCGTTACTTCTGCTTACTATAACGACAGCGGCAACCTCGAAATTCAACTCACGCACAAGAATAGCTCGGGCAACTCGCCCGACGGCCAAAGCGGTACCGACAGCTCGAGTTCCAATACGCTGGAGGACTTGAGCAACAAGGCACAGGAGTTGGGAGACAGGGCGCAAGAGCTGGGCGATACGGCACAAAACCTGGGCGACACCGCGCAGAACTTGGGCGACATGGCGACGGGTGCCTGGAATGCACTGCAAAACGGCATCTCGGGCGCGCAGGGAAACTAGCTGTTAAGCGGGCTACAGCTGTTCAGCCGGACGGTCGGGCGAGCTAAAGCCCGAGTCAAACGTAACGACGCATGAGGCATTGGGTCGGCGCTCGTGCACGATGCGCGTGACGAGCTCCAGCAGCTCCTCGTCGGATATGTCAAAGCCGTCGGGGCGCACCAGGTCAAACGAAACGAACCCGTCGTGCTCGTGCAGGTCGTGGATGGAGAGCGCGGGGTCGATCTGCATAACGCCGCGCTTGACCCAGCCGCGCAAATCATCGCCGGTTGTCGCGATGGGGTCGCAGTGCAGCGTGATGCCAATGCCCATCTGGCGCTTGATGTCGTGCTCGATGGTGTCCAGGATCTCGTGGTGCTCAAATGCGTCGCCCTCGCCGGGCATCTCCACGTGAGCGCTGGCAAACTGACGACCGGGGCCGTAGTCGTGCACCATCAGGTCGTGTGTGCCCAAGACCTGCGGATAGGACATGATCTTGTCGCGGATTGCCTGGACGAGCTTGGGGTCGGGCGCTTGCCCCAGCAACGGGCTGATGGCGTCGCGCACTAGGCCCATGCCGCTGATGCAGATGAAGATGCCCACACCCAGGCCTGCCCAGCCATCGAGGTCAAAGCCGGTCGTCTGCGAAATAAGCGCCGCCACCAAGACCGAGCCCGAGGTGATGACGTCGTTTTTGGAGTCCTGTGCTGTGGCAATGAGTGTTTCGGAATCGATACGGTTGCCCAGCGCGCGGTTGAATGCGGCCATCCAGAGCTTAACGAGCATGGATGTAGCCAGTGCCGCAAGGGAAACGAGCGTGTAAGCGGTGGGGGAAGGCTTGATGATCTTGGTGACCGACTCGAGGATCAGGTTGATGCCGACGGCGCAAACCAGGACGGCGACAAACAAGCCGGCGAGGTACTCGTAGCGGCCGTGGCCATAGGGGTGGCCTTCGTCTGCCGGGCGGCTGGCGAGGCGGAACCCGAGCAGGCTCACGATGTTGCTCGAGGCATCGGAGAGGTTGTTGAAAGCGTCGGCGATGAGGGAGACGGAGCCAGCGAGCAGGCCCGCGATGCCCTTGGCCAGGCACAAGGTGATGTTGAGGCCAATGCAGATGAGGCTTGCGGCGAAGCCCGCGTTGGTGCGGCGGGAGGTATCGACCGGCTCGCCCTCGCTGCCGGGAACAAGCGTATGTACCAGCCGATTTACAAATAGCATAGCGGTCGTCCTCACAATCATGTTTAAGGGGATAGTGTAGCTCGCGCGGGGGCGCCGTGCACCGATGCTCAGAAAATGCAGCAATAGTCTGCCGGTGCTAACGAGCGAGCCTTCTCGTCTGCCTGGGTGGTCCATTTTGGGCCACATGGGTATGGGCATGTGCCTGTTTGCTCGACATACTCAATGTCGACAGCCCCTGTGCAAAGGAGGACGTTTCCATGGACGAGATGTTTGCCATTAAATGTCAAAACTGCGGCGGCCCTATGTACTCGCACCAAGCTAAGCGCAGCTTTGAGTGCGCTTATTGCGGTGCGGTCATTCCGTGGCAGGCGGACGCCGGAGAGCCCAAGAGCGCTTTGGGCATTCGCCATACGCCGTTGACGGTGGTGGATGGACTGCTCAAGCTCACGCATGTGTCGCAGCTCGAGCGCCCGGTGGACCCCGACTGGTATTTCTTTAATGAGCACTGGCGCAATCAGTCGGTTCTGGAGCATCTGCTGTGGGAAGACCGCGGCACGGCCCAGGAGTTCCAAGAGGCCACGCACGTGAGCATCCCCTGTCCCTTCTGCGGAGCGTCCTTTGAGGGCGAGTCGACCCAGCGCGTGTTTGAGTGCCCGTCCTGCGGCAATAAGATCGGTGTCGCCGACCTGCTCAAGCCGGGGACGTTTAGCAAGCGCCTGACCATGGGCGTTGGTGCGGAATATGTGCCCGAGCAGGGTATTCCCTGCGAGATAACGCCGCAGCAGGCGCGCGCCAATGCGCTTGAGCTGGTGCGCCGATATCTAGACGCCTTTGCCGGTCACGATGTGGAAGACGCGATTCAAAACGACATGATGCTCTTCTACTTCCCCATGGCGCTCGCGGACCTGCGCATGATGGCGTCCTTCCCGGGCAAGGGCCTGAGCAAGGAGACCCTGGTGTACTACGAGGTGCTCGACTGGGCATATCCCAGGGCAAACTACCTGGACGTTCGCCTTATGGGCATTCTGGAGCCATGGGACTTTGCCAAGGTTGGGTCGTTCGACCCGGCCATGCAGGAAGGCGACTTCCGCGTTGTCTCCGTCGATGCGTCCACCAAGGACCAGGTGGTCATTGACAAGCTGGCGCTCGACATTGTTGGCAACGATGCCGAGACTTTCCTGGGGCTCAATAAAAAGAGCATCCGCACCTGGGCGCGCAAGGCCCGCAAGCACAAGGACGGCCTGGTTATGGTGCCGGTCTACTTTGTCGATCGTCCCGCGTCGGATGGACGTAATGGCGAGCAGGTGCGCATTGCCGTGAACGGCCAGACGGGCCGTGCGGCGGCGGTGGTGTTTAGCGACAAGCGCGAGACGCATATTGTGGCGCCGCTCAATCCGAGCCTGCATCTGTCCGGCGAAAGTACCGTGCATGCCACGCCCATCGAGGTCAAATACGTTAAATCACCGTTCCTGTACCAGATCGTGCGCCGTGGAGGCGGCGAGCAACCGCGCCAAGTGGCAGCAACTGCCGAGGGCTCTTACCGAGAGGAGAAGCCCAAGCGCAAGGGCTTGTTCGCTGCGATCTTTGGTAAGTAGGGGAGTGGTGCCGGTTGACATGACGGCGTGATAGCCAGGGGCACGGGGCAGCTCACGGGAATGCGAGCTGCCCCGTTTTTATGCGGCGAGACATAGCGTCCGAGCTGCCGTAGAGACTTAGCTAAATGGCTATTTAGCTGTGTGAGGTCAACCTTCGAGACGTCAATCTCGCCCGAC
>CAUHHV010000001.1 GCA_959606065.1 uncultured Collinsella sp. | reverse complement strand
TCCAGCAGGCGGAAGGTGCCCTCCACGTTGGTGCGCAGGAACGGCTCGGGGTCCGCGATGGAGTTGTCGTTGTGGCTCTCGGCGGCGTAGTGCACGATGGCGTCGTGGCCCGGGACGATGCGGTCCAGCAGCTCGGCGTCGCAGATGTCGCCGACGACGAGCTCGACCCTATCCTCGGGCAGCCCGGCGATGTTCTCGGGGTTGCCGGCGTAGGTCAGCTTGTCCAGGACGGTCACGTGCACGTCGGGGTGGTTGTTGACCACATAGTGCACGAAGTTGCTGCCGATGAAGCCGCAGCCGCCCGTGACGATGATGTTCTTGGGTTCGAAGATCTCGGACATGGGGGTTCCTCCTAGTACTCGCGCGGGCTGTTGACGATCTCGCCGGCGGCGACCTTCTTGAGGTGCTGGCCGTAGACCGACTTGCCGTAGGCCTTGGCGGCCTCCTCCAGCTCGGCGGTCGTGATCCAGCCGTTCTCCCAGGCGATCTCCTCGGGCACGGACACGGGAAGGTCCTGGGAGTGCTCCACGGCGCGGACGAACTCGGCGGCCTCGTGCAGGCTCTCCATGGTGCCGGTGTCCAGCCAGGCGTACCCGCGGCCGAGGGTGACGACCGACAGCGTCCCCTCCTCCAGGTACATCTGGTTGAGCGTGGTGATCTCCAGCTCGCCGCGCGCGGAGGGCCTCACCTCGTGGGCCTTGGCTGCCACGTCGCCCGGATAGAAGTACAGGCCGGTGACGGCGTAGGAGCTCTTGGGGCACTCGGGCTTCTCCTCGATGGAGACGGCCCTGCCCCGCGCGTCGAACTCGACGACGCCGAAGCGCTCGGGGTCGTCGACGTGGTAGCCGAAGACCGTGGCCCTACCGGACTCCGCGTTCTGGACGGCGCGCGTCAGGTGGCGCGACAGGCCGTTGCCGTAGAAGATGTTGTCGCCGAGCACGAGCGCGCACGGCTCGCCGGCGATGAACTCCTCGCCGATGGTGAAGGCCTGGGCCAGGCCGTCCGGGCTCGGCTGCTCGGCGTAGGAGAGGTTCACGCCGTAGCGCGAGCCGTCCCCGAGCAGGCGCTCGAAGTTGGGGAGGTCCGTCGGCGTGGAGATGACCAGGATGTCGCGGATGCCCGCCAGCATGAGGGTGGACAGCGGGTAGTAGATCATGGGCTTGTCGTAGACCGGCAGCAGCTGCTTGGAGGTCACGAGCGTGAGCGGGTACAGGCGGGTGCCGGACCCGCCGGCGAGGATGATGCCTTTCGTCATTTACAATCTCCTTCATTTTTAAACAGAATTGTTGATGATAGGTAAATTAATGTTCGTAAAACGACTCCTCAGCCCTCTTGCATCTTCCCAGTAATTCCCATGCGATAATCATGCAATGCCTTCTTGACGGAGCCGCCCTTGTATTTGCCGATCAAAAGGCCAGCTGCAATTTCGCAATAGGCAAGAAATTTCGATAGAGGCTTATTCGTCGAATACCGATCAATAAAGTATTGACGGTTTCTAATCTTGTAATAATTCATAAGGGCAGATGCATCTCCTGTAGATGCACTTACACAATGATAAATAACCGAGTCAGAGTTATATCTAAGCCTATAACCTGCATCCATAGCCCGAAAACAGTAGTCAGTGTCTTCCAAGTAAAGAAAATAGCTCTCGTCTAGAAAGCCGACATCAATAAGGGCTTTAGACGGAATAAGCATGCAGCATCCGCTAATAAATCCGACCTCTCGAGACCCTTTGTCGTCATAATTTTCTTCTAACTTTCTAAACCCATTGTGCCAAGATCTACAGATAGTTCTGGACGAACCGCCACCCGCATACCAGATCAGATTTTTGTCTGACCAGTAATAAATCTTAGAACCGACCAAAGCTCTCTCATCGGCACTTTCAAGTAGTTTAGACAAAAAATTGGGAGTCACGACAGTATCGTTATTCAATAACAAAACGAAGTCGTAATCAGCGTCTAGCTTTTTCAGAGCAAAATTGTTTCCGCCAGAAAACCCAAGGTTTTCATTCGATCGTAGATAGTGGACACGAGCATAAGTAGATGCAACGGCTTGCAACTTGGCGCTACAATTTCCGCCATTATCTACGAGATAAACATCATAATTGCCATAATCGATAGCATTAACGCTTTCCAAGCAGCAAGTTGTCTCCGCGACCCCGTTATAATCGACTATGACTATAGCTACAGAAGGCAAGCATTTCGCATCGGATGCACAAGAATTAGTACTGGTTGTATCCGGGCAGCTAGATAGATTCGTTTTGGCCGACCAAGTCACGCTAACTCCTTGCTTTACCATTTGATGCAAATTCGAGACATCTGCCCAAACTCTCAATACTGGTATACCAATCATGACAGCGACGTACATAGGCCTTGCCAGCGAGACCGACAGTGCGGCGTTGCTCGGGATCGACAAGAAGATTAAGCGACATCGGTCTCCCCTTCATCAGTGCTTACGGGTTCAAAACCCAAGGCGGTGAAATTTTCCAGCGACTTCTTCCAGTCGAAGACTTCAGCAGCTTTTCGGCGCGCTGAGTCGGCGAGCCGAGCCGCAAGCTCACGGTCCTCCATGAGTCTACGCACGGCGGCCGCCTGCTCGTGGGCGGTATCGGCGACGAAGGCGTCCACCCCGTCGACGAGCCCGATGCCCTCGTTGCCCACCGAATTTGTCACGATGGGGACCCCGATGGCCATCGCCTCTAGAATCTTCGTCTTGATGCCCGTCCCGTAAGCTATGGGCGCAAGAAATACGCTCGCGGAACGCAGTGCCTCCCGCGTGTCCTCAACGCGACCAAGAAACATAACCTTTTCGCTTGCTTCAAGTTCTTGCCTGAGATCCTCGCTCACTTCTCCCGAAACCTCCAACATCACGTCGCCGATAAGCGGTAAGACCTCATTGGCGATGTACCGGAGAGAGTCCGCATTTGCGGAGTTGCGCATGTTTCCCAAGAATGAAAGCGTTTTCGCGCGTGGAGTCGGATAGGGTCCTTTGGCGTAGAAAGAGCTGTCAACTCCCAAGGGAACCGCAATGATATTACTCGCTCCCGTATCAAAGGCTAGGCGATCCCTTTCGAGAGGCGAAACCAGGACAACGAAATCGAAGCGTTGGGGAGCAACCAGCTCAAGCTTCCGCATACGCTTCGCTTCGGTAGCCAATACAATTTTTTGAAACACAGGCAAAGAGGCAAGCTTCGCTACACAGCCCTTTAGACTAGCCGAATACTTACCGGCGACGCCACCGGTCTTTTTAAGGGAATTGATACTCTTAAGTTGGCGCTGGTATCGGAGCGAGAACGTATCCTCCATATAAAGGACCTTCCCACATGAATACTCTCGCAACGCGTCAACGTAAGGCGAGAGCCTCGGCAAGTCAAAAAAAACATGTGTCGGTTCTAGCTCCCCAACAAGATCTCGGAGCTGGTTCGCCGCCCCCTTGCTTCTAAAAATGCTGCATTGAATGGGGCCGCCGGCAGCTCCTTTGAGCAAGGCCCGAATAAGGTTCAGGATAACCGTTTGCCTCGCTGGCTTCTTCGCAAGGGTCACGCTCTCGATGAACTCGGGACACACCGAAAGCGCCTGCGCCGTCTGTCCCGGCTCTAGAAAGGTTAGGACGTGAACCTCGGCATCGAACTTATCGGCAAGTCCCTTGCAATAGTTGAAGAGAACAACCTTGTGTCCGTCGTTTGCCGGCCAAAACACCCGATCTGTAAAGAAGAGAACCCTCTTCTTAGGCGCCTTCTTCGTCAGTCCCACTAAGCCCTTCCCCCTTCAGCATAACTTTCGTACATCTCGCGCAGCGTGTCCTCGATTCTGTGCTCGGGCTCCCATCCCAGCTCGCCGCGCAGCTTTGAGTAGTCGCAGCAGATGATTGGCGTGTCCGCCGGGCGAATGAGCGTAGGGTCAACTTCAACCTCGACGGGTTGGCTGCAGAAGCCCGTCACGACTTCCAGCAGCTTATTCAGGGGAAGCGCCCGGCCGCTGCCCACGTTGTAGACCTCGCCGGCACCGCCGCTCTCCAGAATCAGCCTGTAGGCGCGCACCACATCGCGCACGTCACTGAAATCGCGGGCCACCTTCAGGTTGCCCACAGTCATCTTTCCGGGCCTACCGGAGCGTTCGATATCAGCTGCCTGTTTGCACCAGCTCGGAAGCACGAAATTGGAGTTCTGCCCCAAGCCCGTATGGTTAAACGAGCGGGTCAGGCACACCTCGAGACCATAGCGTTCAACGTACAACGCCGCGAAGCGCTCTTGGGTTGCCTTGGATATTCCATAAGGGTTGTTGGAGAGAGTCGGATCGTCCTCGTTGAGTGGTCCGACTTTAGCAGCATACTCCTCAGAGGAGCCCACTAATAGCACGCGTGGCATAGTTTCCTGAGACCGTGCGGCCTCCATCACATTCAACGTGCCCTCTACGTTCACCCGCATAGTAAGTGCGGGTGAACGCCAGCTCAGCCCCACTGAGCTAACGGCCGCCAGATTGACTATGTAATCTGGCTCAAGCTCGCGCACTACAGCAGCGACACCTTCATCGTCCGTCAGGTCGCAGGCACGGTATGCCGACACTTCGGACAACGGGCACATATCGCTTAGGTCTGAACCGCATATCACGTAGCCATGCAATACAAGTTCATGCGCAAGGTGTGCGCCAGCAAACCCGTTAATGCCGAAGATGAGAACGCGCTTCCCCATTAAGACAGCTTCGCCTCTCGCTCGGCGATCTCAAGATCGTGCTCTACCATGATGCGACAAAGCTCCTCGCAGCTGGTCTTTTGGGGGTCCCATCCAAGAACCGTCTTTGCCTTAGTAGGATCGCCCCACAGGTTGACGACATCGGTCGGGCGATAGAAGTCGGGGTTGACGCAGACGAGCATCTTGCCACTCGACTTATCATAGCCCTTCTCCTCCAAGCCCTCGCCCTCCCAACGGAGGTCGATGCCGGCATGCTTAAAGGACCACTCAGTGAACTCGCGCACGGAGTGCTGCACGCCCGTGGCAATAACGTAGTCATCGGGCTCATCCTGCTGCATGATGAGCCACATGCACTCCACGTAGTCCTTCGCATATCCCCAATCGCGGAGGGAGTCGAGGTTGCCGAGCTCAAGATGGTCCTGGATGCCCTTGGCGATACGGGCGGCCGCAAGAGTAATTTTGCGCGTTACGAAGTTCTCGCCACGACGCTCGGACTCGTGATTGAAGAGGATTCCGTTGACCGCAAACATGCCGTAGGCCTCGCGGTACTCCTTCATCATCCAAAAGCCGTACTGCTTGGCGACCGCATACGGGCTGTATGGATGAAACGGGGTGTTCTCGTTCTGGGGAACCTCTTCCACCTTGCCATACAGCTCGCTTGTCGAAGCTTGGTAAATCCTGCAGGACTGATCCATGCCCAGCATATGGACAGCTTCAAGGATGCGCAACACGCCCAATGCGTCGCAGTCACCAGTGTACTCGGCCGCGTCAAAAGAGACGCCAACATGGGACTGGGCGGCGAGGTTGTAAATCTCGTCAGGACGAACTTCGCCCACGATTCGGATAATAGAGCTTGAGTCCGTTAGGTCGCCATCATGAAGGACGATGGAACCTTCCGCAAGCAGATGATCAATTCTGTTCGTGGTATGAACCGAAGAGCGACGGACAATTCCATGTACCTCATAGCCCTTGGCCAAAAGTAACTCAGCTAGATAGCTGCCATCTTGACCGGTAATGCCAGTGATAAGTGCCTTCTTCATTTCAAAATCCCCTTCAATTGCTGACTATTTCCAAAAAGCGCCTAAACTCTCAATGTCCTCTTTAACAAGCGTCTCGCCGTATTGAACCTCGATTACATGCAGGTCCCCGCAGAGAGCCCGCGCCGAATGCGGAGTGTTCGCGGGAATCTGAACGACAGAGCCCGCGCGCACCTGCTGCACCAACCCGTCCAGCACAACCTCGCCGGTGCCAGAGATGACTGTCCAGACCTCTCCGCGGTGCATGTGGCGCTGGTAATCAAGCTGACAACCCTCGCGGATGATCAGCTCCTTGGTGAGCGCCTTCGCCCCGTCGGGGAAGACGCTGCTGTCGATGACGCGGTACTCGCCCCAGGAGCGCTGCTCGTACATGGGGCGGCTCTCGGCGACGGCGTTGACCTCGGCCTTGATGTTGGCCGACGCCTCCTTGCCGGAGACGAGGATGCCGTCGGGCGTCGCTACGATAACCGAATCGGAGATGCCTGCGACGACCATAGGAAAACCGGTCTCGTTGACCACGTGGACGTTCTCGCACGTCTTGGGGTCAACCACGACGCGGCCCGAGGTGTACTCCGCCATCTCGTCGGTCAGCGTGTTCCAGGTGCCCAGGTCCTTCCATTCGCCCGCGTAGGAGACCGCGCCGATGGAAGAAGCTTTCTCCACGACCTCGTAGTCGAAGGAGTTCTTGGGCAGCTCGGAATAGCGCGAGCGGAACTCCTCGAAGGTCCCGCACTCCAGGTACTTGGCGGTGAGGCCGGTGAGCCAGCCGAGCCTGAACGCGAACACGCCGCAGTTCCAGAGGGCCCCCTGGGAGATCAGCTCACGGGCGGTCTGCTCGTCGGGCTTCTCCGTGAAGCGCTCGACTCGGCGGGGCCAGGCCACCCCCGCCGCGGGCACGATGTAGCCGTACTTGCCGCTGGGGTAGGTGGGCTCCACGCCCATGAGGACCAGCTCGGCGAAATCCGGCTGGACGGCCTCGTCGAGGCTCACGACGCTGTCGTAGTAGGCCTGGTCGGCATAGCTGTCGATGGGCATGACGATGACGGTGTCGCCCTCGGCTGCGCCCTGCTCGAGCGCGAGGTTCGCGCAGGCGAGCATGATTGCCGGGGCGGTGTCGCGGCGCTCGGGCTCGAGCACCAGCGCGTAGCCCCCCTCCACCTGACGGTGGATTGACTCCTCCTGGCTGGCGCAGGTGGCGATGGTTATGTCGATATCCGCGTCGACGGAACCGATCTGTCCGAAGACGCGCTGGACCATAGAGACGTGGTTGCCGTCCGCGTCGCGCAGGACCTTGAGGAACTGCTTGGAGCGGGTGCTGTTGGAGAGCGGCCACAGGCGCGTGCCCGAGCCGCCGGAGAGCAGGACGAGGTGGATCATTATCGGGTTCCTCCCAAGATCGACTTGGCGTCCGCGACCAGCGCGGCGAGCTTGGCCTCGGACTCGGCGCGGTCGGCGTCCTTGGCGAACACATAGGCCTTGGCCTTGGGCTCCGTGCCACTGGGCCGGAACAGGACGCGCGAGCCGTCGGCGAGCCTGAACTCGAGGACGTCCGCCTCGGGAAGGCGCTGGGGCTCACCGGTCGGGTTAACGACGGGCATCGGCGCGCCCTTGGCGTAGTCGATGCACTGCGCGACGGCGGTGTCGCCGATCTGCGCCGGAGCGTGATCTCGGAGACCGGACATCATCGCGGACATTTCGGATGCGCCCTCGGGGCCCACGTATGCCTGGCCTAGAAGGGCACTCGACCAGAAGCCATATGTCTCGTAGAGGCGTTCCATGGCCTCATAGAGGTCCAGACCAAGCTTCTTCCAATGGGCGGCGAGCTCGCAGATGAGCATGGAGGCGACCACGGCGTCCTTGTCGCGCACGGACGTGCCGGCTAGGTAGCCGTAGGACTCCTCGAAGCCCATGAGGAAATCGCCCTCCCGGCCCTCCGACTCCAGAACGCCGACCTGCTCGCCGATGAACTTGAAGCCGGTAAGCGTGCGGCGCAGCTCGAATCCGCGTGCGCGCGCGATGTCGTCGGCCATGGGCGCGGAGACGATGGTGGTGCAGGCGACCTCGCGGGACATTTCACGCCCGCCCTTGGCGGCGTTATCGGCAAGGAAGTCGAGCAGCAGCAGGCCGACCTCGTTGCCGGTGAGCAGCCTGTACTCACCGGCATGCGGGACGGCGATGCCCACGCGGTCGGTATCCGGGTCGGTCGCCAGGAGCAGGTCGGGCTTCACCCTGTCACAGTACTCGAGCCCGAGTTCCAGCGCCTCGCGCACCTCGGGGTTGGGGTACGGACAGGTCGGGAAGTCGCCGTCGTGCACGCACTGCTCCTCGACGGTCACGACCTCGGCGACGCCGATGCCCTCGAGGACGCGGAACACGCACTCCAGACCGACGCCGTGGAGCGGGGTGTAGACGATGCGGAGCCCCGAGCAGTCCTCTCCCGTGGAGACCTCGAGCGTCTCCTCAATGTAACGGTCAAGAACTCTCTCGGGAACCCGCTGCACCAGTCCCTCTTCCAGGGCCCTATCGAACGCCATCGCTTTTACGCCATCGAAGCAATCAACGGGGTCAATGGCCGCCTGGATGGCCTCCGCCGCCTCGACGGTAATCTGGCAGCCGTCGGCGCCGTAGACCTTGTAGCCGTTGTATGCCGCGGGGTTGTGGGAGGCGGTGATGTTGACGCCAGCCGAGCAGCCCTGCTCGCGGACGGCAAAGCTCAGCGCGGGAGTGGGCTCGACGCGCTCGAACAGATAGGATTTGATGTTGTTGCCGGCGAGCACCTCGGCCACCCGGCGCACGAATTCCTCGGAGCCATGACGAGTGTCACGGCAAAGAGCGACCGACGGGTTCTCAAAGGTGCCGTTCAGGTAATCCGCCAGACCTTGTGAAGCCTTGCCGACGGTATAGACGTTCAGACGGTTGGGGCCGAGGCCAAGCTTGCCACGTAAGCCGCCAGTGCCAAACTCAAGATTACGAAAAAACGAATCTGCCTTTCCAGACTCATCCAGTGCAAGGAGCTCAGCCCTATCGGTGCCCGTCATACAAGACAACCATTTATTAAAAGCAAACTCTACCTGATTAGCTATCAATTCAATTCTTCCTGAATCTTTGAAATGCATAATTAGCAAGCACCGCCACCGGTAAAGACCTCAACGACTGTGAGGAGAATGATCTTTAAATCGGTGACCACCCCGCGCTTGGCGATGTACTCGAGATCACGGCGGACCATGCCGTCGAAGTCCGTGTCATTTCGATCAGTCACCTGCCACCAACCGGTGATCCCCGGCTTCACGGCCAAGCGCTGCAGGTCGTACTCCGTGTACTCCGCGACCTCGTTGGGCAGTGGCGGGCGCGGGCCCACAACGGACATCTGCCCCAGGAAAACGTTCAGGAACTGCGGGAACTCGTCGATGGAGTGCTTGCGGATGAACTTCCCGATCCTGGTGACGCGCGGGTCGTCCTTCATCTTGAACATGGCGCCGGCGATCTCGTTCTGCTCCTTGAGCTCGGCGAGGCGCTCGTCGGCGTCCCTGTACATGGAACGGAACTTCCACATGCGGAAGATGGACAGGCTGCCGTCGGGGCGGGTCTGGCCAACACGGATCTGGCTGTAGAAGGGGTTGCCCTCGCTCTCCAAGCGGATGAGCGCCGCGAGCACCAGACTGGGGATCGCGATGACGACGAGCACGGCACCGCTGAAAACGATGTCAAAAGCGCGCTTCACGGCTCTGTAGGCTAGGCGCGAGCGATCCCAGTCCATGATGGATTGCATGGCCCTGTAGCGGCCGGCGCTCTCACGCCGGTTCATGGCCTGGGCAATTAGCGCCGCCCCCGCGGGCGCATCCGTTGCATATTGAGTATTATTCGACACGTTCTCTTCCAACACTACGTCCCCAGCTCGGGGATCCTCCCTGCACTGTGTGGCGACCGCCCGCAGTTAAGCGATTGCCTTTTTAAGGTTTCGCATTGCGCGCTGCTCGGCTGAAAGCACGGCAAGGCCAACGCGGGTGGTTACGCGTCGGCCGCACAGGTTGAGCTCCAGATAAGCAGTGCACTTACGTCTATTAATGGTTTTGATGAGGCCCTCGCGGCCCAACAGCGGACCAGCCGTCACTACGACCTGGTCGCCGTCTTTTAAGGCTTCGCTCATGGGCACTACGCGGTCTCCCCTATTGGTAAAACTGCCAATGAGCTGGGTCTCTTCTTTTGCCAGCGGCACAAACTGACCGTCCTGGGTAAGCACCCGGGCAAAGTCGTCCATGCGAAGCAGATACTGTTGCACGGTACGGGGATCTGCCGTATCGCAGATCAGATAACCGGGAAAGAGCGGCTTGGTCGTGCTGACCCATTCGCCGTGTACCTTAATCTCGGTTTGATACTGGGGATAAAAGAGCTCCTGCATAGCCCCATCCGGCACCATGCGCTCGATGCGCTCGCGCATTACGTCTTCGCGACCGTTAATGACCTGGATCACATACCACACGAGCACCACCCCCTTGCTGTCTTACGTGTGGCTCACGGGGTTTGGGTATGGCTTCGCCAGGGCGCTTGTGCGCGAAGGCGCTCCATATTCAAACCCTGAGCCCAGTTAGACAAGCACGTGGCTCTGCCCCACCGTGAACGGTATGTACAGAAGCAGCGCTGAGGCTGCAGGCACGTATCGCAAGATTGCCTGCAGCCTCAGCTGGCTGCGTGCGAGCTAGTCAAACAAGTGCCAAACTAAACCGCACGCAAACAGCTGAAGGACTGCTACGCTTTGGCATGCGAACTATAGATATTTGCATCTTGGAATTACTCAATGCAAATTAAAAGAATCGCATGGCTTCTTTATTGGAGTTCGTGGTGTTTCTGGCACCGCCGTTACGGCCGGATGCTGATCGACCCTGCACTTTGTGGCTTGCTGGAACCGTGAGCACAGTTGAACTCATGTAACGTTAGGTATCCTAACACAAGCTGTTAGCGAAACTGATTTAGGCTGCGTTGGACAACATATCGTTCATTTGACGTGCTAAAGGGGTTTATTTTGGGATGTTGTTCACGTTGACGCAGGTTATTGGGACGCAAACAGTAATTAGAGTCGTTCCTGAAGCCCAAATGGAGCAGCGAGCTTCACTGGTAATTGCGATTGGATAACAAACTATGTACAGACATGGGAAATAAATTGTGCAACTTTTTGTTGGTGTGGGTATCGGTTTGTGTAGCGAGGTATTTTGACATGAAAAAAGGCCTTCGGTATCCCGAAGGCCTTTGCATTCACGATGGTGGAGACGAGGGGGATCGAACCCCTGACCTCTTGACTGCCAGTCAAGCGCTCTCCCAGCTGAGCTACGCCCCCGTGACGAAGAAATACTATAGGGGAAGTTAGCGCGACGCGCAAGGACTTTTTTGGGGTTAGATTCTAAATGCCTATTGATATAGGTAAGCGATGGCGGTGCCGGTATGGACTTGGATCGTGGCTGTTGACCTGACGACGTTGCTAATGCCCGTATCGGCTAACAAGCCCAGCGAAGCGTGATCTAACTCCCACTCTAGACCGTGTTCGCTTACAACCGTCCTAGGGGCTATGGCGACGATGGAGAACGTCTTGCCTTCGGCGCCCTCAATGGTCCAGGATTCGCCTTCGTGCAGAATGCGGGCCGTGGTCTCGTCTTCGGCAATCCAGACTGGGGCGTCATCGTAGCCTGCGAGCAACCCCAGTACGGAAAGCGCCATATCCGGGCGGCCGCCGGTAGCGCAGGTTGCCACCACTTCGGCACCCGGCCAGCGGCGTCGGACGGAATCGAGGGCCAGTGCAAGATCGGTATAGTCCTTGTACGGGTCGTGGCGCTCAACTTCAAAGTCCTTAGCGGCATCGACCAACGCGCGACCCGCATCACTCACCGTGTCGGCATCTCCCACATATACATCGCAGCTCAGGCCGGCGCCCAGCAGCGCATCGAGTCCGCGGTCCACGGCGACGACGTGGTTGCACTCCCCTGCTAGCCTACGCAACAGATCCGCACTCGCCACCACCGGCGAGCCACAAACCACTAATACTTTGCAAGCCACGGTACTCGCCTAGCCCTCAAACGAAAGTACGCGGGCCAGGACCAGGTCCTCATAACTGTCGATAAAGATGTCGCAGTTGTCACGTACCTCATCGCGCTCCATACGGCCGTGCGGGTCATAGATGCCCACGCGCTTAAAGCCGGCGGTGCCAGAGCTCTTAAGGCCAAAGACGGCGTCCTCAAACACCCATGCGCGGTCAAACTTATGTCCATGGCGCTCCTCCAGGCGGCGCAGTGCCAGCTCATACACATCGGGGAACTGCTTGGAGCGTCCCGCCTCGCCGGTGGTGGTCACAAACTCCATGTAGGCATCGAGCCCGGCTCCCGCAAGCGCAGACTTAACCAGCTCGGCCGGCGTGGACGTAGCCACGCACATGGCAACGCCCGCCGTTTTCGCCTGCTCCAAAAATGCAAGGAGTCCCTCGCGCGGCGGCACCTTGGAGTAGCCATCGATCAGGATGTCGCCCAGCTCGCGATACAGCTCCTCACCATTCGCACCAATACCCCACGTATCGTGGTAGGCCTGGCACTCGTCCTCCAGCGAAAGATGCTCAAACTGGGCAAAATCATCGACCGTCACGTCAACTCCGTGGCGGTGCAATAACTCGGGCTGGGCATAAGCCCAAACGGGGGTGCTATTAACCAGTGTGCCGTCGCAATCGAAAATAAAAGCAACGTTGGAGGCGGCGGTCTGGGACATAAACGAACCTTTCAATGTCAAATGGTAAACATCCTGCTAAAAACGTTTTACCAAACGTCAGACTAACAATCTTGAAACCCTAATTGGTAAAACTGTCAAGAGTTTTACCACGGCAATTCTGCCAGTGGTCTAAACATGGCGCTTACCGATTAAACGCCGCCCTAAAACCACTTTCCTTCATAAAAGTAACGTACAGGTGTTATCGTAGTTTCTGCCGAAAGTTCCACCGAGCACGCGAGGTGGAACGAATCATAGAACTATCGCCGTCCCTTCGATTCGTGCAGCCTTGGACCTTTCGCATCTAGTCACCAAGGCAACACGCTGCCGCGTCATGATGGGATCAAACGTGAGCGATACAAAGCTAAAGCCAACGGCTAAAAAGCCCGCAACCCGTAAAGCCGCCCCGCACGCACCGGAGCTCACCAAGGACGATGTCTATCTATTTGGCATCGGCACGTGGGAGCGCAGCTGGGAAAAGATGGGCGCGCACCCCGACACGCAGAACCGTACGCGTGGCTGGCGCTTTTGCGTTTGGGCGCCTGATGTAAAGAGCGTGCATGTCATTGGCGAATTTAACGACTGGGATGAGGAAGCCAACCCTCTGGTGCCCGTGCATACGAGCGCTATTTGGGAAGGCTTTATTCCTGGTGCCGAGCAGGGCCAGCTCTATAAATATCTCATCGAGACAAACGAGGGCGAAAAGCTCTATAAGGCCGATCCGTATGCCTTTAAGGCCGAGTGCCCTCCGGGTACCGCCAGCGTGCTGTGGACCCTCGACGGCTATAAGTGGAACGACGCCGCTTGGCTCAAGCGCCGCGCCGGCCACAACCACATGTCGCAGCCGCTCAACATCTACGAGGTGCATATTGGCTCGTGGAAGCGCCACGGCGATGCGCCGCAGGGCGAGCCGGACGAGTACGGCAACTACCCCGGCCCCATGGATCCCTTCCCCGCGCAGCGCGGTGAGTTTTACACCTACGACGACCTGTCGGTGGAGCTCGTGGACTACGTGCGCGACATGGGCTATACGCATATCGAGGTCATGCCGCTTATGGAGCATCCCTTCGATGGCTCCTGGGGCTACCAGACGACCGGCTACTATGCCGCCACGTCGCGCTATGGCAACCCGCAGCAGCTCATGCACTTTATCGATGCGTGCCACGAGGCGGGCATCGGCGTGATCATGGACTGGGTGCCCGGCGGTTTTTGCGCCGACTCCCACGGCCTTGCCACCTTTAACGGCCACATGCTGTTTGAGCACGAGATTCACCCCAACTGGGGCACGCACAAGTTTGACTTCGCCCGCGGCGAGGTCCGCTCCTTCCTGGTCTCCAACGTGCTGTATTGGCTCGAGAACTTCCACGTTGACGGCATTCGCATGGACGGCGTGTCCAGCATGCTGTACCTCAACTTTGGCATCGACGATCCCGGCCAAAAGAAGTTCAACAAGTACGGTACCGAGGAGGACCTGGACGCCAGCGCATTTATCCGCCAGGTCAACTGCGCCGTAGAGGCGCACTACCCCGACGTGATGATGATGGCCGAGGAGTCCACCGCGTGGCCGCTCGTGACCTACCCGCCGCAGGACGGCGGCCTGGGCTTCCACTACAAGTGGGACATGGGCTGGATGAACGACACCCTGCACTACATGCAGACCGATTTTCCGTGGCGCCCCGGCAACCACGGCCTGCTCACGTTCTCCATCATGTACGCATTTACCGAGAACTTCATTTGCCCGCTGAGCCACGACGAGGTCGTGCACGGCAAGTGCTCGCTGATCGGCCGCATGCCGGGCGACTGGTGGCGCCAGTTTGCCGGCCTGCGCACGCTGGCTTTCTATCAAATGACGCACCCCGGTGCCAAGCTCAACTTTATGGGCAACGAGATCGGCCAGTTTATTGAGTGGCGATACTACGAGTCCATCCAGTGGTTCCTGACCGAGGAGTACGAGACCCACCGTCATCATCAGGCGTTTATCAAGGCGCTCAACCACCTATACACCGCCGAGCCCGCCCTGTACGAGCGCGGCTACACCGACGACGGCTTTACCTGGATCGATGCGGACAACTCCAAGCAGTCCATCGTGAGCTTTGTGCGTCAGGGCGAGGACGTCGACGACGACCTGGTGACCCTGATCAACTTTGACCCGGCGAGCTACGAGAGCTTCCGCGTGGGCGTGCCGCGCGAGGGTGACTGGGAGGTCATCTTCGATTCCGACCGTCCCGAGTTTGGCGGCAGCGGCTATGCCGGCGAGGAGCCCTACACCTGCTCGAGCGAGCCCTATCCCTGGAATGGACAGATGGACTCCATCGAGATCAAGGTGCCCGGCCTGGCAGGAGTGGTGCTCAAGCGCCGCGGCCCCAGCAGCTATAAACCGCCGGTGGTTGAGGCACCCAAGGCTGCGCCCAAGAAGCGCACGTCCACGGTGAAGGCCAAGCCTGCGGCTGCCAAGAAGGCTCCGGCTAAGGCGAAGGCTGCAAAGCCCACTGCCAAGGCTTCGGCCAAGTCCACTACGGCCAAGAAGGCAGCCACCAAAAAGGCCGCTCCCAAGGCCAAGGCAGCTTCTGTTAAGCCGTCTGCCAAGGATGCGTAACGAAGCCGTTACAGCTGTAATACCCCGCCCCGCCGGGGCGTAGGATACAAGTCATAACCGTTCCGGGAGAAACATCCCCGGGGGAAAGGAACGTATGAATAAGATCTTCGACAACAAGCAGGAGTTTACCGAGCTCTATCGCGATGCCGTCATGAGCATCAGCGGCAAGAGCGTCGAGGCCGCCAGCGACCTGGACCGCTTTAACGCCCTGGCCAAGCTCGTGGCCGAGAAGGCACGCACCGTTGCCACCAAGAGCGACGCCCGTGTGTCCGCCGAGGGCAAGAAGCGCGTGTACTACTTCTCGATCGAGTTTTTGATCGGCCGCCTGCTCGACAACTACCTGCTCAACTTTGGCGTGCGCGACATGGTCGCCGAGGCGCTCGACGACATGGGCTTTGACCTGTCCGTCATCGAGAACCAGGAGCCCGATCCGGCACTGGGCAACGGTGGCCTGGGCCGTCTGGCCGCGTGCTTCCTGGATTCCATGGCAGCCGAGGGCATTGCCGGCTACGGCAACGGCATGCGCTACCGCTACGGCCTGTTTAAGCAGGAGATCGTCAACGGCAGCCAGGTCGAGGCCACCGACGAGTGGCTCACCCACGGCTATCCCTGGGAGGTCCGTCGTCAGGATAAGGCCGTGACAATTAAGTTTGGTGGTCGCGTCGAGGGCTTTGAGGAGAACGGCCGCACGTTCTACCGCACCGTGGACACGCAGGACATCTTGGCCGTCCCCTACGACATCCCCGTTGTGGGTTATGCCGGCGAGACCGTCAACAAGCTGCGCGTCTGGGCTGCCGAGCCGGTCGAGGAGCACTTTGACCTTGAGGCCTTCAACCGCGGCGACTACGCCCTGGCAGACGCCGAGCGCGCCGAGGCCGAGGCCATCAGTGCCATCCTCTACCCCAACGACGCTGGTGAGCACGGCCGTCTGCTGCGCCTGAAGCAGGAGTACCTGTTTGTCTCGGCCGGCATCTACAGCCTGCTCGACACCTTTGAGAAGGAGCACGGCGAGAACTGGGAGCTGCTGCCGCAGTTTGTGGCCATCCACACCAACGATACCCACCCCGCCATGTGCGGCCCCGAGCTCATGCGTATCCTCATCGACGAGAAGAAGCTCGAGTGGGATGACGCCTGGAACATCGTGACTCAGGTCGTTAGCTATACCAACCACACCATCCTGCCCGAGGCCCTGGAGAAGTGGCCCATCGGCACGTTCTCCAAGCTCCTCCCCCGTGTGTACCAGATCATCGACGAAATCAGCCGTCGTTGGCACGAGTCGTTCGACACCACACAGGAGGGCTGGCAGGAGCGTCTGCGCCAGACCGCCATTCTGTGGGACGGCGAGATTCGCATGGCCAACCTGTCCGTGATCTGCAGCCATAGCGTCAACGGCGTGGCAAAGATCCACTCCGACATCATCAAGAACATCGTGCTCAAGGACTTCTATGCCCTGACGCCCGAGAAGTTCAACAACAAGACCAACGGCATCTCGCACCGTCGCTTCTTTGCCGAGGCCAACCCCACCTATGCCAAGCTCGTAACCGAGGCCATTGGCGATGGCTGGCTTAAGGACGCCTTTGAGCTGGAGAAGCTCAAAGAGTTCCAGAACGACACCGAGTTCCTGAAGGGCGTTGGTGCCTCCAAGCGCGCCAACAAGGAGCGCCTGGCCGCCTACGTTAAGGCCGAAACCGGTCTGGTCATCGACCCCAACACCGTCTTTGATGTTCAGGTGAAGCGCTTCCACGCCTACAAGCGCCAGCTCATGAACATCATGAAGGTGATGGACATCTACAACCGTCGCATCGCCGATCCCAACTTCCACGTGACGCCGACGACCTTCATCTTTAGCGGCAAGGCTGCCTCGAGCTACACTTTTGCCAAGGAGACCATCCGCCTCATTAACTCCGTGGCCGACGTCATCAACAACGATGCCCGCGTCAACGAGGTCATGAAGGTCTGCTTTATCCCCAACTTCCGTGTGAGCAACGCTCAGCTCATCTACCCAGCCGCCGAGATCTCGGAGCAGATCTCCACGGCCGGCAAGGAGGCCTCGGGCACGTCCAACATGAAGCTCATGATGAACGGCGCTATTACGCTGGGCACCCTCGACGGCGCCAACATCGAGATCGCCGACCTGGCCGGCCGCGAGAACGAGGCCATCTTTGGCCTGACCGCTCCCGAGGTCGAGCAGCTCTGGGCATCCAACAGCTACTTTGCGTGGGATACCCTCAACGGCGACCGCGAGCGTCTGGGCCGCGTGATGGACGAGCTCAAGGACAACACGTTTGCGGGTCTTTCGGGCAACTTCGAGAGCATCTACAACGAGCTCATGAACAACAACGACCCCGACCTGGTCATGGCTGACTTCCGTAGCTACGTGGATGCATGGGAGAACCTCACGGGCAGCTACGGCGACCAGGAGACCTGGAACCGCAAGGCCCTGCTCAACACCGCCTCCTCCGGTTGGTTCTCGAGCGACCGCACCATTCGCGAGTACCGCGACGAGATCTGGCACGCGTAAAGGCGCACGAGCTCCCTTTGCCGCACGGCATTACTCGACGGGCGCGACGTTGCGCTGCGCCCGTCGCTAATGGGTTTAGGAACATCGATGACAGAAGGAGAAATCGATGAGTAAGAAAGAATGCATCGCGATGCTCCTCGCAGGAGGACAGGGTAGCCGATTGGGGGCACTGACCCAAAAGATCGCAAAGCCGGCGGTTAGCTTTGGTGGCAAGTTCCGCATTATCGACTTTTCGCTGTCCAACTGCTCCAACTCGGGCATCGACACGGTGGGCGTTCTGACGCAGTATCGCCCCTACCTGCTGCATGCCTACGTGGGCTCCGGCGAGGCGTGGGATCTGGACAGCCGCGACGGCGGCGTGTCGATCCTGCCGCCGTACGAGACGCAGACCGGCGGCGCCTGGTATGCGGGCACGGCCGACGCCATCACGCAGAACCTCGACTACATCAAGGCCAACGACCCCAAGTACGTCCTGATTCTTTCGGGCGATCACCTGTATCGCATGGACTACCGCAAGATGCTCAAGACGCACATTGAGAATAACGCCGACCTCACGGTGAGCGTTATGCCCGTGCCGTGGGAGGAAGCCAGCCGCTTTGGCATCCTGACCACCGACCCCGAGGACGGCCGCATCACCAAGTTCACCGAGAAGCCCGAGAAGCCCGATTCGAACCTCGCATCCATGGGCATCTACATCTTCTCGGCCGACGTGCTGATCGAGGCGCTCGAGGAGGACGCTCTGGACCAGCGCTCGAGCCACGACTTTGGCAAGGACATCATCCCCAAGCTGCTCGGTGAGAACAAGCGCCTGTACAGCTACGAATTCCACGGCTTTTGGAAGGACGTCGGCACCATCGCCAGCTTCCACGAGACCTCGATGGACCTGCTGGGCAACAACCCCGAGTTCGATCTATTTGACAAGCACTTCCCCATCATGTCCAACATCACCACGCGTCCGCCGCACTACATTGGCCCGGACGGCCGCCTGGACGACTGCCTGGTCTCCAACGGCTGCAAGATCTACGGCACCGCTCGCCACTCGATCCTTTCGACCGATGTCATCATCGAGGAGCGCGCCGTGGTCGAGGACTCCGTACTGCTGCCGGGTGCGCACGTTAAGAGCGGCGCGCACATCTGCCGCGCTATTTTGGGCGAGAACTCCACGGTCGAAGAGGGCGTGAAGCTCGGCTCTGTCGATACCACCAAGGATACGGCCGTCGTTGGAAATGACGTCGTTATTGGGAAGGGGGAATGATCCGATGATCAATCGCAAGGCCATCGGTTATATCACCGCTAACTACTCTTCGTCCTACGGCAGCGTGCTGCTCAAGGACCGCCCCATCGCGTCCGTTCCGTTTTTGGGCCGCTACCGCCTGATCGACTTCCCGCTGTCCAACATGATGAATGCCGGCATTAAGACCGTCGGCGTCGTCATGCCGGGCAACTACCGCTCGCTGATCGACCACGTGGGCTCGGGCAAGGACTGGGGCCTGGACCGCAAGAAGGGCGGCCTGTTCATGGTGCCCGGCAACGCGTATGGCACCACCAAGGGCGGCATGCGCTTCTTGCTGCGCGACATCATCTCCAACAAGACGCTGTTCCAGCGCTCGGAGAAGCCCTATGTCGTGATGATGGGCACCAACATCATCTTTAACATGGACCTCAACACCATCATCGAGGCGCACGAGAACTCTGGTGCCCAGATGACCGTGGTGTACTGCAAGGCCACGCGCAACATCGATGACGAGACCAAGCTCGAGATTAACGAGAACGGTCGCCTGACGGGCGTGAGCGCCGGCGTCGCGTACGGCGACAACGCCTCCATGGACTGCTGCATCGTCAACCGCGAGACGCTGCTCGAGATTATCGACCACTACCAGGCCGCCGACTATCTGGACCTGCTCGAGGCACTCCAGGGCGACTTTGGCAATATCGACGTTTGCAGCTACGAGTACAAGGGCGAGGTCGTGGGCGTGTTTAGCGAGAAGTCGCTGTATCGCCGCAGCATGGACCTGCTCGACCAGACCGTGGCCGACCAGCTCTTTGACCCCGAGCGCCCGATCCTGACCAAGGCCCACGACGTGCCGCCTTCGCGCTATGCGACCGGTAGCCACGCGTGCAACTCGATCATCTCGGCCGGCTGCATCATCAAGGGCACCGTGCGCAATTCGATCCTGTCGCGCGGCGTCGTGGTCGAGGAGGGCGCCTCGGTCACCAACTCGATCATCAATCAGAGCTGCATCATCAAGAGCGGCGCACGCGTCGAGAATGCCATTCTGGACAAGAACAACCTGGTCCCCACCAACACCGAGCTTCGCGGCACGCCCGAGAACATCCTGGTGCTGGGCAAGGCTCCGTTAACTTCCGACACCACCATCGTACGTTAACGTTGGCACCGCAACATCGCTCGTAACATGTAGAATAGCCGCCCGGTTAGCGCCAGGCGGCTATTCTCGAATTGCAACATGGGAGACAATATGGCTGATTCCAGCAAAAAGATGCAGATCGTGTTTGCCTCGGCCGAGTGCGCACCGTTTGTGAAGACCGGTGGCCTGGGCGACGTGGCAGGCTCGCTGCCCGCGGCGCTTGTGCGCGCCGGCGCCGAAGTTATCGTGATGGTACCCAAGTACGCCACCATCAAGGACGAGTACAAGGCGCAGATGGAGCACTTCTCCGATTTTTACGTGAGTCTGGGCTGGCGCAACGAGTACTGCGGACTCGAGAAGCTCGAGCACGACGGCGTCACCTATATGTTCATCGACAACGAGCGCTACTTTGCGCGCGACTATCCGTACGGTTTCTTTGATGACGGCGAGCGCTTTGCGTTCTTCTCCAAGGCCATCACCGAGAGCCTGCAGCACCTGCCCGAGGGCTTTGAGTGTGACATCCTGCACTGCAATGACTGGCAGACGGCACTGGCGCCCGTGTTCTTGCGCGAGTTCTACCAGGGCCTTCCGCTGTACGACCGCGTCAAGACCGTGTTCTCGATCCACAACGTGGCGTTCCAGGGCCAGTTTAGCGACACCGTGATGGAGGACATCCTGGGCGTGGCGCATATTCCGGCGGCCGCCTCGCAGCTGCGTTGCGACGCCTGCAGCATCAACTACATGCTGGGCGCGCTGCGCTATGCCGACGCTATCACCACGGTGAGCCCCACCTATGCCAACGAGATCCAGACGCCCGAGTTTGGCGAGGGCCTGGACGGCGTGCTGCGCGAGCGCTCCTATGCGCTGCAGGGCATTTTGAATGGCATCGACGTCGCGGGCTTTGACCCGGCGACCGACAAGCGCATCGCCGCCAACTACACGGTCGAGGACCGTTCCGGCAAGGCCGTGTGCAAGGCCAAGCTGCAGGAAGAGCTGGGGCTCGAAGTTCGCGACGACCGCCCGCTTATGGTTATGGTCACGCGCCTGACGCGCCAGAAGGGCATGGACCTGGTCATGTACGCGCTCGACCGCATTTTGGCCGGCGGCGTGCAGGTGGCGGTGCTGGGCACCGGCGACCGCGACTACGAGGACGGCCTGCGCTACTTCCAGGACAAGTACCCCGGCACCATGGCCGCACGCATCGAGTTCGATCCCGCGCTGTCGCAGCGCATGTATGCCGCCGCCGACATGTTCCTGATGCCGTCGAAGTTTGAGCCCTGCGGCCTGTCGCAGATCATCGCCATGCGCTACGGCACCCTGCCCATCGTGCGCGAAACCGGCGGCCTGAAGGACACTGTGATTCCGTATAACGAGTTTACCGGCGAGGGTACGGGATTCTCGTTTAGTAACTTTAACGGCGACGAGATGGGCGACGCCGTATTCCGCGCGGCGCGTCTGTTCTGGGATAACCGCGACGCCTGGAACCAGCTGGTCACGCAGGCCATGAGCCAGGACTTTAGCTGGACGCGCTCGGCCGACAAGTATCTGGATCTGTACTTCTTTATGCATCCGGAGATTGAGAGGCCTGCGGCTGTTGTCGACGAGCCTGAGGCCGTTGCTGAGCCGGTAGTCGCTGAGGAGCCCAAGGTCGAGGAGAAGCCGGTTGAGGCTGAGCCCGTTAAGGCCGAGCCTGAGGTGAAGGTCGAGGCCACTCCCAAGCCCGAGCCCGAGGTGAAGCCTGCTGCGAAGCCTGCGGCAAAGAAGACCGCGACTCGTAAGACGACGGCTAAGAAGGTTACGACGACCAAAACCGCCGCGACTAAAACCACGGCTGCCAAGGCAACGACCACGCGCAAGCGCAAGACCGCCGCTGCCAAGAAGGCCGCCGAGGCCGAGGCTGCTCCCGAGGTAAAGACCGAGGTAGCAGAGGCCAAGCCGGCTGCCAAGGCTCCGGCAAAGACCGCTGCCAAGAAGACGACCGCGACCGCCAAGAAGGCAACGGCAGCCAAGAAGACCACGGCAACGAAGTCGACGGCCGCCAAGGCCACTGCGACCAAGGCCGCTCCGAAGGCTGCCGCAAAGCCCGCCGTCAAGGTCGAGGAGGCAGCCGCAGAGCCCAAGGCCGAAGCAGTTGTCGAGGCCAAGCCGACCGTCAAGACCACCACGCGCAAGCGCGCAACGACGACGGCCAAGAAGTCCACGACCAAGGCTACTGCTCCCAAGGCAGAAGCTAAGGCCGAGGCCAAACCCGCGGTAAAGGCCGAGCCGTCGCCGAAGGTCGGCGAGGTCAAGACCGCTCCGAAGGCTGAGGCTAAGCCAGAGCCTAAGGTCGAACCCGCCAAGGAAGCCACGGTCTCCCCCGCAGCTTCGACCGAGGAAAAGGCTCCGACCAAAAAGACCTCCGTCCGCAAGGCAACGGCCACCCGCAAGCGCCGCTAGCTCAGAGACGATTCAAAACCTCATCAAACCCTAAGCAAGGGGCGCTCCAACCGGGCGCCCCTTCTCTGTAGAAAGTGGTAAAACGATTTTCTAGGACAACCGTTCGCCGATGGTAAACGGATGTTGTTTATACAGCCTGTGTACAACAGATATACTTACATCCTGTGCGTAAAGCCCATGGCCAGCAGGCCATGATTCTATTGAACTGGACCGTACTATGAGATTGATACACAACAGCCGCCTACCGCAGTTTCGCACTCCGTTTGGCGCTGTGACCACTGGCACTTCCGTTTCGCTCTCGGTGATCTTGGAGGATGCCGACCCCAACCAGGCAACGCTCACCCTGCGCACTTGGGTCGATGAGATCGGTGAGTCTCGGTATCCCATGACGCACGAGGGCGACGGCATTTATACCGTAGAACTTGAGTGTACCGAGTCCTGTCTTATCTGGTACAGCTTTATCTGCAATATCGAGGGCCAGCCCGAGGTCCGCTTGGGCGCACCGCAGGGTCGCACCGGTGGCGAGGGCGTAACTTACGACTACGCCGAGGTGCCGTCCTTCCAGATTACCGTCTATAAGCACCGCGAAGTGCGTCCCGAGTGGTACGAGCGTGGCATGGTCTACCAGATCTTCCCCGATCGCTACGCCCGAGATGAAAACTGGCGCGAGCGCACGCTGGCCGAGGTCGAAAAACCACGCAACGGAATCCAGCGCCGCATGGTCGAGGACTGGAACGAGCCGCCCGTGTACGAGCGCGCCGAAGACGGCTCCATCAAAACCTGGGACTTCTACGGCGGGTCGCTCAAGGGCATCCAGGAAGACCTGCCTCGCATCGCCGAGCTGGGCTTTACAGCCATCTACCTCAACCCCATTTTTGAAGCCGCGAGCAACCACCGCTACGACACGGCCGACTACACCAAGATCGACCCGATCCTGGGCACCGAGCAGGACTTTACCGAGCTGTGCCAGGCGGCCGAGAAGCTGGGCATCTCCATCATCCTGGACGGCGTTTTTAACCATACGGGTGACGACTCCATCTATTTCAACCGCTACGGCAACTACCCCGGCGTGGGCGCGTGGCAGAGCGAGGACTCGCCGTGGCGCGATGCGTTTTATTTCCACGAGGACGGCTCGTACGACTGCTGGTGGGGCGTAGGCAACATGCCCGCCATCAATGAAAGCTCCGAGCTGGTACGCGAGCGGCTCCTGGGCAAGGACGGCGTGATCCGTAAATGGCTACGTGCCGGCGCTCATGGCTGGCGCCTGGACGTCGCTGACGAGCTTTCCGACGACTTCCTAGCCGAGATCAAGAAGGCCGTACTTGACGAAAAGCCTGACGCACTGTTGCTCGGCGAAGTCTGGGAAGACGCCTCCAACAAGATTAGCTACGGCCATCTGCGTCGCTACCTACAGGGCTCCGAGTTGGATTCTGTTATGGATTACCCCTTCCGCGACATGGTCATCGGCTTTTTGATGGGCTACAAGAACGCCTACCAGGCAGCCGAGGATATCGAGACCCTGCGCGAGAACTACCCGAGCGAGGCGTTGTCCTGCGCGCTCAACCTGCTGTCGAGCCACGACCGCCCGCGTATCATCTCGGTGCTCGGCGGCGGCCCCGACGAGTCGCAGCTGCCCGAGTGCGAGCGCAGCAAATGGCGCCTGGACGAGAACTCGATGGGCCTGGCCAAGAGCCGTTTTTGGCTCGCCACGCTCATGCAGATGACCTTCCCCGGCGTGCCTTCGATCTACTACGGCGACGAATACGGCCTGGAGGGTCTAACCGATCCGGGCAACCGCCGCACCTTGCCGACCAAGGACCAACTGCACGACTTCGACACGCTGGCTATTGTCAAAAACGCCTCCGCCGTACGCCGCGCACTGCCGTTTATGATCAACGGCGAGATCAAGGCCTTCGCGCTCAACGACGAGGTGCTGGCATACAACCGCACGGGCAAGGATGGCGAGTCCGCGACGGTTATCATCAACCGTAGTCTGCGCAATTCGCACCGCGTGACGATTCCGGCGCTCGACGAATGCGCGAGCGATGTGATTAGCGGTCACGAGTGCGAGATTCACAATGGCACCGTCACGCTCGACCTGTATCCGCTGGGATCGTCGATCATCTATCACCACGCCGAGCAGCGTCTGCAGGAGCCGCTCGATTACGGTGCGGGCGTTGTGTGCCATATCACATCGGTGCCGACCGACGACGGTAAGCCCGGCACGATCGGCGCGGCCACGCGTCGTTTTATCGACCATATGGCCGCTATGGGCATGCGCTACTGGCAGGTCCTACCTGTCAACCCGACGGACTTCTTTCGCTCCCCTTACGCCGGTCCTTCGGCCTTTGCAGGCAATATCGACCTGCTGCCCGAAAGCCACAAGGAGCTAGCCGCCGACTTTGAGACCTGGAAGGCCCACGGCGGCGAGGATGCCGATCCGCTGTACACCGCGTTTAAACATCGCAATGCCGATTGGCTCGAGAAGTACTGCGTCTATATGGCCGTCAAAAAGTACTTTGAGGGCGAATCGCGCCACGATTGGCCGGCAGATGTTGCGCGCTACAACGAGCACTTGATTGACGACAAGCGTTTCCACGACGAGGCAGAGCTGCAGGCGTACATGCAGTACCGCTTTGACCTAGCCTGGTGCGAGCTCATGAACTACGCGCACAAAAAGGGCATCGAGGTCATCGGCGATATCCCGATGTATGTCTCGGACGATTCGGCCGATGCATGGAGCGAGCCCGAGAACTTCTGGCTGTCCGATACCGGTAAGGCGATTGAGATTTCTGGCGCGCCGCCCGACAACTTTGCGCCCGAGGGCCAGGTGTGGGGCAACCCGACGTTCCGCTGGGACCACATGAAGCAGAACGGCTATAGCTGGTGGATGGATCGCCTACGTCGTGCGTTTTCGCTCTACGACCGCGTGCGCTTGGATCACTTCCTGGGCTTCCACAGCTACTTTAGCATTCCCGCGGGTAAGGCCTGCGCCGACGGGCGTTGGCTGGCGGGACCGGGCAAGGACCTGTTCCAGACCGCCTATGACGAGCTGGGTCCGCTCAACTTTATCGCCGAGGACCTGGGCTATTTGACGCCCGGCGTTCGCGCCATGGCCTCGACCTGCGGCTTCCCCGGCATGGACGTGCTGGAGTTTAGCGACTACGACGTTCGTTGCGGCGTGCACCCTACGCCCGGCAAGATCCTGTACACATCGACTCACGACACGTCGACGCTCGCGGGTTGGTGCACGCGCTCCTTTGCGGGCGGCGACGAGCCGAGCGGTGTTGAGGTGGCAGCCAAGCTGATGAGCGACGCGCTGGCAAGCGACGCTCCCCTGGTGATGATGCCGCTGCAGGATGTCCTGGGGCTTGGCGACGACACGCGCATGAACGTACCGGGCGTGGCCACGGGCAACTGGACATGGCAGGCTGACGAGGCCGACGTTGCGGCCGCTGAGGGCAAAACCGCACAGCTCCTGCGCAACACGCATAGATTCTGGGGCGAAGCGTGATAAAACGCCCGATATAGGGTACAGTTACAGACGTTTGAATTTTTGCGGGCAGAGTAATCTGCCCGCTTTGTGCTGAAAAGGAAGTATTATGGCGCGCTACGATTACAAGTGCTCGAGCTGCGGCAACGTGTTTGAGGTTGAGCATCCCATGTCCGAGACCCCCGAGGTCGTGTGCCCCAACTGCGGCGCTCCGGCCGCCAAGACGTTCTCGGCCAGCGGCATCAAGTTTGAGGGCAGCGGCTTCTACAACACCGACCAGCGCAGCGGTGGCTCAAGCACCAGCGCCACAAACGGCTGCTGCGCCAACTGCCCACACAACCACTAACAGGCAAGTAGCCCCGCTCCCAAATTGACTACTCTGGAGTTGCGCCACGAAAGCGGCCCATTTACTACGTTTGACCCGTATTGGTCGAGCATAGCAGCGTATTTGCAAAAACGACAAGCCGTCTACCTGCGGTTTTGATTTCACAAAATTCGGCATGGATGAGGACAGCCGGTTTAACGTAGTAAATAACCGCATTTCATGGCGAACGGATCGAAGAGGCACAAAGTAGCTAAAATAGCCCCGTCCCAAGTTAGCTGATTTGGGACGGGGCTTCGATTTACTGGCGGACCAGCCTGGCGCAGAAGTGGCCGTCGTAGGAGTCAGCGTTTACCGGCACGCTTTGGAAGAGGCCTCGGTCGTTTTGGCGTACGCAGACGAGCTTCTTGGCCTGGGCAAACTCGGGCAGTTGCAGAATCTGCGCCTCAGAAAGCGGCGCCACGCTAAAGCCGGCGCCCTCGGAAGAAGCCAGGAAGGCATCCACAACCTGCGCGTTCTCCTCATCAAACACCGAGCACGTCGCATAGATGAGCTCACCGCCAACGGCCACGCGCGCGGAGGCCTCTTTGAGCATCGTCAGTTGCAGCTTGGGCAACTCGCACGTCACGTCGCTTTCGGCAAGGCGCCACGGGATCTCGGGATGACGGCGCATGGTTCCAGTGCCAGAGCACGGCGCATCGATAAAGACTGTGTCGAACATAACCGGCTCGCCAAGCATGGCATCAAACGATGTGAGCACCTCATCAAGCTCGCAAGCATCACCCGAAACCGTACGAACGCCCTGAATACCGGCCTTATGCAGGCGAGCGAGATTTAGATCGCACTTGCGATCATGAAGATCGAGCGCCGTATGCTGACGCTCATAGCCCGCACGCTTGGCCTGGCACATCATCACATAGGTCTTGGTGCCACGACCGGCACCAATCTCAAGGCAGCTACCAGGGCGCGTGGCAGCTGTGGCGATAAGTTGCGCGTTGAGATCAGATGCCACCGCGGCAGCACGCTCAAACACACCCGAAGCAACGGTAACCTGGGCATCAACCGGGGCATGGCAGCCCGGGAAGACAGGCGCAACGAGCTGCGAAATATACGGATCGGGCTTAGTCGCAAAGGCGTTCTCATGCAGGGCCAGCGGCGCGGGAGCCAGATTGCCGGCAAAGTTAAGCGCACCCTCTGGCGTGTCAAACGACGCCATAATGCGAGCGCAAAGCCAACGCGGCAGACCCATCAGGCGAGACAGGCGAACCAAACGGCGCTCAGACTCATCGGCATCCACCGCGGCGGCAAAATCATCGACGTTGTCCGCAACCTTATGCAGAACGGCGTTCGCCAGACCGGCGGCGGACTTAGCACCGCAGCGAACCAGCTCAACTCCCTGACTTACGGCAACACGGCCCGGCGTATGCAGGTAGAGCATCTCGAAGACCGAGATACGAAGCGCCATGCGAACGCGCGGCGCAACCTTTTTGGGCTTATCGAGAAACTGATCGAGCAGCTCGTCCAAAATACCCTGCGTGGCGGCAACACCCAGCGCCAAGCGGGCGGCAAAAGCGGAATCGCGCTGGTCAATAGCCTTGGCCGATGCGCGAGAGGACAGCACGTCGCGTGCATACATGCCGCGGCGATCGGCCTCCATCAGCACATCGAGCGCAAGCTTGCGCGCGGGAGACAGCTTGCTCATGACAAAACACCCCAGATAAGATCGGCACCCTGCAGGCCAGCAGACCAAGCAGAAGCAGTCATAGCACGCTTGCCATCAGGCTTAACCTCGAGCAGTTCAACCGAGCCATCAGAAAGGCCCAGGTAAACACGCTTGGCCTTAACGAGAACCTGACCCTCGCCGAGCGACACATCAGCCGCCGCAGCATCGAGCACACGCACGGTCTTGCCGGCAATCACGCAACGAGCAGGCGCGGTATCGGACGAAGCGAGCACATGACGCACGCAATCGAGCGCCGCCATTTGCGGATCCAAGCGCATCTCCTGCTTAGAAATCTTGGCAGCATGGGTAACGAGCGCCTCATCCTGTTCAGTCCATACGGCAGTGCCATCGGCAAGAGAAGGAAGCGTATCGGCAAGCAGTTTGCCGCCGAGCTCAGCGAGCTCCATGGTCAGCGCCTCAGCATGCTTACCGGCAACCGACGTGGAAGTCTGAGCACAATAAGCACCAGTATCCACGCCATGCCCGATGCGCATGATAGAAACGCCAGCAACCTCATCACCAGCGAGAATCGCACGCTGAATAGGAGCAGCCCCACGCCAACGAGGCAGCAGCGAAGCATGAACATTCACAATACCAAGCGGCGCCATATGCAGCACCTCATCGGGCAAAATGCAACCATAGGCAGCGACGCAGAAAATATCGGCTTGCGCAGCTTGGAGCGCCTCAACAACCTCAGGCGTCATACGATTAGCCTCAACAACCGGCAACCCCAGCTCCAGCGCCTTAGCCTTAACAGGAGACGGCTCAAGCTTTTTACCACGACCACGAACAGCATCAGGACGAGTAACAACAAGCGCAATCTCATTCCCAGCCTCAACAAGCGAAGTCAGCGAAGGCACAGCAAAATCAGGCGTACCCATAAACACAATACGCATAAAAGTTAGTCTCCTCTCAATAACGAGCCGAGACGGCTACAAAAAAGCGTTCTTGGTCGCAAGCGCGCCCAGCCGCAAGAATAGTTCAACTGAAACAAATATACCCAAAAACAAAGAAAGAGCCGCATAAAAGCAGCCCTCCCAACAAAGCACCTATCAGCGAAGACGCCCCTCCCTGGCCCGACGGCACCCGGGCGAGACAAGCAGCGTCAATGTAGTCCCCGGGGCGCCCGCCTATATCGTCCCGCGCGCAGTTTCGCAGCGCAGCGAGAATGTTTGAGCACGGGATGATATAGGCGGGCACCCCGGGGACGGACAAAACTACTCCGTCTCGCCCGGTCGAGCGCCGCGGGCCAGGGCGTCCTGGTACTCCTTGACGGCCTTGAGCCTCTGCATGGGCTTCAGACGCTCGAACATGGTATTGCCGTGCAGGTGATCGATCTCGTGCTGCAGGCACACGCAGAACAGGTCGCCCGAAGCCTCATAGCGAATCAGGTTGGCGTCCAAGTCATACGCCTCGACGACGACATGGTCGGGACGCTCGATCTCGCAGCTAATGCCAGGAATGGATAGGCAGCCCTCGCTATACGGAACAAGATGGTCGCTTTGCTCGACAATCACGGGATTGATGAGCACGTACGGGTCGTAGTCGTTCTTGTCGCTGTAGTCGCAGTCGATGGTAACGAGCTGAATGAGCTCGCCGATCTGCGGAGCAGCCAGGCCGCAGCCGCCGTTCTCGAACATCATCTTCTTCATCTTCTCGGCAAGCGCCTCGATCGCCGGGGTGATCTCCTCGATGACGGCGCACTCCTGACGCAGGCGAGGGTCGGGCGACAGTACGATTCCGTTGGCTTCCATGGCCATCCTTTCAGGTTGTTACATCAAATCATAGGCGTCGACGTCAACGCTCACGCTCACGCCGCGCACAGAGCCCACCTCTTTGAAGCAGGCGTCGATATCATCAGAGACATGGTACCCCACGGGCGACTTCACAAGCAGATGGAAGCGGTAACGGTCCTTGGCTCTCTCGATTACACACGAAGCCGGGCCTAGCACCTGCGGCACGGCACTCCCCGCCCGCAAAAAATCGGGCGCGGCGGCATGCCAGCGGCGCTTAAGAAGCTTTGCAATGCGCCCAATGTAGTCCTGCGCGTCGTCTCGGTTCGCCGACCACACCAAAATGTTGACCAGACGCACGAACGGTGGATACAGGGCGTCGCGGCGCTGGTCCAGGTCGTAGTCGGTAAAGATCGAACGGTCGTGCTTAGCGACGGCGCGAATGACCGGATCCTCGGGCAGGTAGGTCTGGATGATCACCTCACCGGGACGATCGCCGCGACCGGCACGGCCCGCCACCTGTTCCAGCAGATCGTAGGCACGCTCCCCTGCGCGGAAATCGGGCAGTTTTAACGCAAAGTCGGCATTGACCACGCCCACGAGCGTGACCTCGGGAAAGTCGAGGCCCTTGGCGATCATCTGGGTGCCCAGCAACACGGCGCAATCGGCGGCATCGAACTGCTCAAGCAGCTTTTTGTGCGCATCCTTGCCGCGCGTGGAATCGGCATCCATGCGGATGATGGCGACGTCCTCGGGCAGCATCTGGTGCAGTGCGTCCTCGATCTGCTGCGTGCCCAGCCCCATTTTTGCCAGGTAGCGGCTGCCGCACTTGGGGCAGCGACTCGTGGACGCGGGATACGGCTGCACGCGCCAAGACGAACCGCAGGTGTGACATTGCAGCGTGTGCGTGCGCTCGTGATACGTAAGCGCGGTGGAGCAGTGGTTGCAGGTGGGAACGCAGCCGCACTCGCGACACATCAGGAACGGCGCAAAGCCACGGCGATTATGCAGCAGCACGGCCTTCTCGCGGTGCTCTACAACGCGCTCCAAACCATCAATCAGCGGTTTAGAGAACATTGAACGGCTACCGTGCGAAAACTCGCGGCGCAGGTCGGCAATGCGAACCGTAGGCAGCACGGCGCGTCCCGGGCGCTCGGGCATCTCGACGCGTGTCCAGTTGGCGCCGCTGTACGTGCCGCGGCGGCAGCGGTCGAGGGCCTCGGCCGAGGGCGTAGCCGAGCCCAGCACGAGCGGGCAGCGATAACGGTGCGCCATCTCGGCAGCAACCTCGCGCGCATGGTAGCGCGGACTGGAGCCCTGCTTGTAGCTGGTCTCGTGCTCCTCGTCGATGATGATGAGGCCCAAGTCGCTAAGCGGGCAAAAGAGCGCCGAGCGAGCGCCGACGACCACGCGGGCCGCACCGCTGGCGACCATATCCCACTGGTCGAGACGCTCGCCAGCAGAAAGACGCGAGTGGAAAACCGCGACCGTCTCGCCAAAGCGGGAGCGGAAGCGGCCGACGGTCTGGGCTGTCAGCGAAATCTCGGGCACCAGCACGCAGGCCGAGCGACCGGCTGCAAGCACGCGCTCGATGGCGGAGAGGTAAACCTCGGTTTTGCCGGAGCCGGTGACGCCGTCGACCAACACCACGTCGCCATGAGCGTCCAGACGAGCGCGCTCAATCTGCGCGAGTGCCTGTTGCTGGCCGTTGGTAAGGGAGACCGGCGCCTTGCCGCTTGCCGAGGACAGCGTGGTCTGCTCGCTGCAGCCACGCCAGGCGCGGCGCTCTTCCACCACCACGACGCCGCGTTTTTCGAGCGACTTGATGGTCGCCGACATGCTGTTATAGAGAAGGTTGAGGTCGCGCGTCGTGACCGGGCCGCACTGGAGCGCCTCGATGAGTTGGCGCTGGCGGACCGCGGTCTTGGGCGGCGTATAGTCGAAGCCTTCGGGCGTGAGCATGACCCAGCGATTTTGGATGGGTTTGACGGCTGGACGTTCAACCGTCCACACGCCGTCGTCACCCTTGACCACACGCGGACTGCCGCCCGGGGGCAAAAACAGGCGCAGGCACTCGGAAAGCGTTGCGACGTACTCGTGGCTCATCCAGCGTGCGATACGGGCGACTTCGGCGGTAAAGAGCGGTTTGCTGAGGATGGCCTCGATGGGCTTGATGCGCACGGGGTCGAGGGCGTTGTTGCCCGGCAGATCGCCCAGATCAGGCGCAATGTCGACGATGTAGCCCGCGGCGGCACGGTTGCCAAAATGGACCAGGACCGTCGATCCGACCTGGGCCTCGTTGGCAAGGGAGTCAGGGATGCCGTAAGCAAACGGTTCCGACAGCGCACGGGTGGGGATATCGAGGACCACGCTCGCGTAGGCGGCGATGGGTTCGGGTGCAGGCTCGGGCTTCACCGGAGTCTCCTCCGGTTCCGGCGAACCAAACAGCGACAGTTGTTGAGCCATACACCACCTCTAACGAACGGACCTGAAAGGGGTGGGACAAAATAATCAGTAGAGTTTGTCCCATGGCCGATACGAGTGTCGAGCTTGTTGCGTCACTCGAACATGGGACAAACACTACTGATTATTTTGTCCCAGCAACCCACTCATCGGTACAGAAACAAGAGCCCCGCTCGGGGGAACGGGGCTCGGATACATGCGTTTACGCGTCTGCTACAGCGCCATCGTGCGGGCGCGGTCGATGCGTGCCAGGCAGTCGTCGCGGCCGACGAGCGCCATGGTCTCGCCCAACGGGGGGCTCACCATGTTGCCGCAGACGGCGACGCGCACGGCCTGGAACACCACGCGCTTCTTAAGGTCCATCTGCTCGGGCAGCGGCTCAAGCGAGGCGTCGATGTTCGCGGCTGTCCACTCGTCCACGCCCACGAGCGCGGCCTTGGCGGCATCCAGGATGGCACCCATGCCTTCCTTGGCCAGGCCTTTGTTGACGGACTTCTCGTCATACTCGAGTGTCTCGGCCGTGGCAAAGATGGGGGCGGCGACGGTCACGGCGTCGGCCGGCATCTTGGTGCGCGGCTTAACGATGGCAGCGAGCGCATCGATCCAGTCCTCGCCGTACTCGACATTACCCTCGATGAGACCCGCCTCGTGCAGCTCGGGGACCATGATCTCGTCGGCAAACTGGGCATCGGACATGCCGTTGATGTACTCGGCGTTGACCCAGTCGAGTTTCTTGGGGTCGAAGGTCGCCGGGTTCTTGGAGATGCGGTCGAGCGAGAACTTGCTGGCCAGGACATCGCGCGGGATGATTGTGGTCTCGCCGTCGAGCGACCAGCCGAGCAGCGCCAGGTAGTTGACGAAGGCGTCGGACAGGTAACCGGCGTCGCGGTACTCCTCCACCGAGGTGGCGCCATGGCGCTTGGAGAGCTTCTTGCCGTCGGCGCCCAGGATCATGGAGATGTGGGCGAACGTGGGCACGGGCGCGCCGAGGGCCTCGTAGACCATGACCTGACGCGGGGTGTTGGACAGGTGGTCGTCGCCGCGGATGACATGGGTGATCTTCATCATGGCGTCGTCGACGACGGTCGCAAAGTTGTACGTGGGCGTGCCATCGGAGCGGAAGATCACAAAGTCGTCGAGCTCCTTGGCGTCGAAGGTCACCTCGCCGTGGACGGCATCGTGGATGACGACGTCGCCGCGGTCCTCGGGCACCTTGATGCGTAGGACGTAGGACTCGCCGGCCTCGATGCGACGGCGGGCCTCCTCGGGATCAAGGTCGCGGCAACGGCGCTGATAGCCCTGGAAGGGGTCCTTGCGCTCCTGCGCGGCCTTGCGATCGGCGTCGAGCTGCTCCTTGGTGCAGAAGCAGGGATAGGCCTTGCCCTCGTCCCAAAGCTTCTGGGCGGCCTGCTTGTACAGGTCCAGGCGCTCGGTCTGGGCATAGGGGCCATAGTCGCCGCCCACCTCGGGACCCTCGTCCCAATCCAGGCCCAGCCAGCGCATGGCGCGCAGGATGATCTGCGTGTTCTCGTCGGTGGAGCGGGTGGGGTCGGTGTCGTCGATGCGCAGGATGAACGTGCCGCCGTTAGCACGGGCGAAAGCCCAGTTATAGATAGCGGTGCGGGCGCCGCCGATGTGCAGCTTGCCCGTCGGTGAGGGTGCAAAGCGGACGCGAACGTCTGATGCCATGGAAATCTCCTCGATTGCAGGATGGATGTCTAACCGCACCAGTATAAAGCATCAAAGCAACCTCCGCACAAAGGGCACCGACACACTCATTGGGGACTACTCATTGGGGACAGACTTAAATGACCAGTCGTTGTAGTCATTGGGGACATTCTTGGTTTAAGACTGGTCATTTAAGTCTGTCCCCAATGAGTAGGTGCGGAAAGGGTGTGAATGTTTGATTTACGCGCTATGATGTGCCCTTGCATAGAGAGCCCGGCGGAATGGTAACGGTCGCTGGGACACGTTTTTGAAAGGACAATCATGTCAGAAGAACTTCGTTCCATCCCACCCCAACACGGGTCCTTTGTTTTTACGTCGGAGTCGGTGACCGAAGGTCATCCCGATAAGATCGCTGATCAGATCAGTGACGCCGTCCTCGACGCAATCCTCGCCAAAGAAATAGAGCTGCAGGAGCAGGGCTATATTGCGCCCAACGGTGTGCCCGCCAACGTGGAGAACGTCCGCTGCGCCTGCGAGACCCTCGTGACCACCGGCACCGTCATCGTCGCCGGCGAGATTCGCACCCAGGCCTACGTCGACGTACAGGAAATCGCCCGCGGCGTCATCCGCCGCATTGGCTACAACCGCGCCAAGTTCGGTTTTGACTGTGACACCTGCGGCGTTATGAGCCTCATCCACGAGCAGTCGCCCGATATCGCCCAGGGCGTTGACGAGTCCTTCGAGACCCAGACCGGCGCTACCACCGACCCGATCGACCTGATCGGCGCCGGCGACCAGGGCATGATGTTCGGTTATGCCTCCAACGAGACCAAGACCCTCATGCCCATGCCGCACTACCTGGCAAGCCGCCTGGCCGAGCGCCTGGCTGCCGTGCGCCATGACGGAACCCTGCCCTACCTGCGCCCCGACGGCAAGACCCAGGTCACGGTGCGCTACGAGGAAGGCAAGCCCGTGGAGGTCACGACCATCGTCATCTCCACGCAGCACGCCGCCGAGATTGAGGACATGGGCAAGATCAAGGCCGACCTCATCGAACACGTCATCACCCCGGTCATGGCCGCCGAGAACATGCCGTGGGACAACGCGGACATCTACGTGAACCCCACCGGTCGCTTTGTCGTGGGCGGCCCCATGGGCGACACGGGCCTCACCGGTCGCAAGATCATCGTCGACACCTACGGCGGCTACGGCCGTCACGGCGGCGGCGCCTTTAGCGGCAAGGACTGCACCAAGGTTGACCGCTCCGCCGCGTATGCCGCGCGCTGGGTCGCCAAGAACGTGGTCGCCGCCGGCCTGGCCGACCGCTGCGAAGTCGAGCTTGCCTACGCCATCGGCGTTTCCAAGCCCCTCTCAATCATGGTCGACACCTTCGGTACCGCGCATGTTGCCGAGGACAAGATCGTCGAGGCCGTCGAGAAGACCTTCGACCTGCGCCCGGGCGCAATCATCCGCGACCTAGACCTGCGTCGCCCCATCTACGAAAAGACGGCAGCCTACGGTCACTTCGGCCGCGAAGACGCCGACTTCACCTGGGAGAATACCGACCGAGTCGAAGAACTCAAAGCAGCCTGCGGCCTGTAAATAGGTTCGCAGAGCCCAGACAGCAAAGCATTAGAACCAAAAGAAGTACCGGCCCCAACCGGTACTTCTTTTTATTTACACGGTGGTGTGAATATTTCGATGCGCAATGAACAGCACGTCCCCAGCTGATAAATTTTGACATCCAGCCACTCCAACCATGTATCCTAAGTTCCGAGGGCTTTGGTATTTGGTCGGTCGCGAGTTCCGCACGAGCCGGAGGCCACTTAATGTGGCCTCCGTGCGAGCAGGACTGTCCGAGCAGGCGACCAAATACCAAAGCCCTCGGAACGGCGGGACAGAGTATGCCCCGCCCCTCGGAACGACGGGATAGAACAGGAGCGCATATGGCAGGCAAGCCGCAAACACTAGCTACGACCTCGGCATTCGAGATTTTGGGGCCCGTCATGGTCGGCCCCAGCTCATCGCACACCGCTGGCGCCCTGCGCTGCGCACAAGTTGCCGCCAGCCTGCTGGAAGGCCGCATCACCAAAGTCACCTTTGGCCTGTGGAACTCCTTCGCCCACACCTACCGCGGCCACGGCACCGACCGCGCTCTCGTCGCGGGCATTCTGGGCCTCGACACCGATGACGAGAACATCAAGCAGGCCTTTGACCTCGCACGTGAGCAGGGCCTCGAATATCACTTTGACATCAAGGGCGACGACGCCTCCATCCACCCCAACACCGTCGACATCGATATGGTCGACGCCACGGGCGCCACGGCGCAGGTCCGCGGCGAGAGCTTGGGCGGCGGCAAGATGCGCATCAGCCGCATTAACGGCGTCGGCGTCGACATCTCGGGCATGTATTCCACGCTCTTCGTGGCGCACCAGGACGTCCCCGGCGTGCTCGCAGCGCTCACCAACCTGCTCGCCTACGCCCATGTGAACATCGCCTTCTGCCGCACCTACCGCACCGAAGTGGGCGGCCAGGCCTACTCCGTCTTTGAGACCGACGGCGCCCCCGACGACACCGTCGTCCCCATGCTCCGCAAGCTCGACAATGTCGATTACGCGACCTTTATCGAGCTCCCCGGTTCTGCCTCGTCGCTCTCCCCCGGCGTCTCGGCAAAGGAAATCTTCGACGACGGCGAGCAGATGCTCGATGCGTGCGAGGAACTGGGGCTCAACATCGGCGCCGTCATGGCCGTGCGCGAGGCACGTCTGACCGGCGAGGCACACGCTATCGCCGCCATGCGCCGCGTACTCGACGTCATGCGCGAAGAGACCACAGCCCCCATTTCCAATCCACAGCGCTCGCTCGGCGGCCTCATCGGCGGCGAGGCAAAGCTTGTCGATGCCACCAGCCGAAACGATCTGAGCATAAGCCTGATGGGCGCCGTCCAGACCGACGCCGTGACCCGCGCCATGGCCGTGCTCGAGCGCTCCGCCACCATGGGCGTGATCGTCGCAGCTCCGACGGCAGGATCCGCGGGTGTTGTGCCAGGCTGCGTGCTGGCGCTCGCAGACCATTTGCAGCTGGACGACGAGCAGGTCATGGATGCCCTTTATTGCGCCGCCGCCATCGGCCTCAACCTCACCACGAGCGCCTGCGTTGCCGGCGCCGAGGGCGGCTGTCAGGCCGAGGTCGGAAGTGCGGCCGCCATGGCCGCCGCCGCGCTAGTGCAGATGCTCGGCGGCACACCCGAGCAGGCGCTCGACGCCAGTTCCATCGCGCTGAGTAATCTGCTGGGCCTCGTTTGTGACCCCGTCGGTGGCCTCGTGGAGGTGCCCTGCCAAAACCGCAACGCCATCGGCGTGGCAGCCGCCTTTAGCTCCGCACAACTCGCCCTCGCCGGCATTAAGAGCCTGGTGCCGTTTGACCAGATGGCACACGTCATGCTCTCGGTGGGCCACGCGTTGCCGGCCACGCTGCGCGAGACGGCAAAGGGCGGCATCGCGCAGGCTCCGGCCGCACTTTCGGCCTGTGCAAAATGCGGTGTGTGCGGATAGCGACAAAGAACGACTCGAAGGTGGGACAAATGTCCCACCTCTTTTGAATGCCACCGTTTCCATACCACAATCAACTAGGTAATCGCTATAATGCAAGCCCAGTAAAAACACGATGAGCCGCAAGGCGAAATTCGAAGGATATGCACACGATGTCGCAAAACGATCGAACTCAACTGATTCCCGATCCGCAGCAGCCGAGCAGGCACACCGGCGGCGTTCAGTCGCCGCGTCCTATCGCGCCGAGCCACGGTCAGCAGCGTGGTGCGGCAAACGCTTCGCAACGCCCGAACCAGCAGCGCCAGGCAAACGGCAATACGCCCAAGCAGCCCCCCACGCACGGTCGAGGCGATCGCGGCCCCGCGCGCAAACCCACCGGGAACAATAAGTCGGGCAAAAAGACGACGCTCTTTGTCCTCCTGGGTCTTATCGTCATTGTCTATATCGTAGGCGTCGTAGCGTTTTCGCAGGTAGCCTACCCCAACACCACCATCGCCGGCGTCGACGTCTCGTTCTCCAACGCTTCGTCTGCCGCCACCAAGGTCAACTCGGCTTGGAAGCACTATAAGCTCACCGTGGCGGGCGATGACTTTAGCTGGACCTATCAGCCCGAGTCCGATGAGCCCATCGTCGACGGCGAAGCTGCCGCAAAAGAGATTATCAGCCGCAACGAAGCCATTGTATGGCCGGTTCGCCTTGTAGAATCCTTAAGCGGCAAGACCAAAATAACCGCTAGCTCCAACGAAGTCGATCTTGATCAAGACGTCGACCTGTCCATGCTCTCCGATACCTTTGACCAAAAGCAGTTTGAGAAGGATCTGGGCACCGCCATCGATGAGTTTAACGAGGGCCGTTCGGGCACGTTCGAGGCCAATAGCTCCTATGACGAGCAGGCCGGCAAGTTTACCGTCGAGGAGGCGCGCTCCAACGAAAAACTCAACCGCGAGCATGTCATTAAGTATGCCGAGCTCGAGCTTGCCTCGCTGGCCGAGACCGTAGATCTTTCCAAGCTCGGCAACGATGCCTATGAGCCGCTCAATGGAACGCTGACCGATGATCAGATTCAGGCCGCATGCGATGCCGCCAATAACTTCTTGGGCGTCAACGTGACCCTCAAGCTTAACGGCGAGGATGCCGGCAAGGTTGATGGCAGCTCCGTGTTGCAGTGGATCAGCTTTGCCGATCCGGCCAACCCCACGCTCGATACGTCGCAGATCAGCAGCTGGGCAGCCGAGCTCGCCAACGGCTTTAATACCGTGGGCTCCACTCGCTGGTGGACGCGCGCCGATGGCAAGCAGTGCGCCGTCGAAGGCGGCGACTTTGGTTGGTCCATCGACAGCAGCTCGCTCGCCAAGCAGGTCGAAGACGCCATTAACAACAAGCAGACCGGCGAAATCGAGATCAAGTACTCCCAGAAGGCCGACACATTTACCGCCAAGGGCGAGCCCGACTGGAAGGCCTATATCGACGTCGACCTGTCCGAGCAGCATGCGCGCTACTACGACGAGAGCGGCAACATCGTGTGGGAGGCCAACTTTATTTCTGGCAAACCGGGCGAAGACGCCACCCCCGAGGGCGTATGGCAGATCAACAGCAACGATGGCGCCAGCAAACTCATCGGTGCCAAGGACCCCGAGACCGGCAAGCCCAAATACGAGAGCCCGGTAAGCTACTGGATGCCGTTCGAGGGCAATATGGTCGGATTCCACGACGCCACCTGGCAAAACGATTCGAGTTTCGATAACGCCGAATCGTACAAGTGGTGCGGTAGCCACGGTTGTATCAACCTGCGTCTGGCCGATGCCAAGTCGCTCCACGAGCGCATCAAAGTCGGCCTCTGCGTGGTCGTGCACTCGTAACGCAGCTAACGTCTACAACAAGTAAACAGCACGGCGACAAAACTTACAGTACCGTCATCCGCAACTTCTATACGCCCGCCTATCGCGACGGGCGTATATACTTATCGGAGCCATATCGATAAAGGAGACGCTATGTCCAAGGTCCCCACGATCAATCCGGGTCCTGACGATTCCGATCGCATGCCCCAAGATGCCACCGAGACCCTGCCGATTATCAGCGCTGCAGACACCAAGCAGCCCCAAACGAGTCTCGACGATTCGACCGATATCTCCGATGAAGAAGCCTATGCAAAGCTCAAGGCAAAGCGTGCCGAGCGTCGGCGCAAAAAGCTGATTCGACGCGGTATTGCCGCCGGCGTCGTGGGTGCCATCGCACTCATTGCCATTGTCGCAACCCTGGTCATCAACGCGCAACCCGCAGGCACCAACGGACCGGTGACCGACATGGTCACCGAAGGCACGTTTACCACCACAGTCGAAGCCAAGGGGCAGCTTAAGCCCATCTCGGCATCGGTCGTCTCCCCTTCTGTCGACGGTACGGTTGAAAAGATCAACGTGCAGGCCGGACAGAGCGTCAACGAGGGCGACGTACTCATGACCATTAAGAACGACGCGCTCGATAGCGCTGTTTCCGAGGCGCAGCGCGCGGTCGCGGCCGCCCAGGAAGACCTGAACAATGCAAAGGCGGCACTCGCGGCCGCACAGGCCGCACCGACAACGGACAGTGACGGATCGACCGGTCCATCGGACGCAAACGCCAACGCAAATGCCGTCTCGACCGCCCAGCGCAACCTCGCCTCGGCCCAGGCAGCGCTGGAACAGGCAACTGCAAAGGCGGCCGAGCGCACCGTAAAGGCCCCCAGCTCGGGCAACATCGTCGAGCTCAACGCCAAAGTCGGTGCCACAGTGACCGGAGACACGATCATGGGCGAAGGCGACACGAACGGCGGCAAGCAGTGCATGCAGATCGCCGACCTGTCCAAGATGAAGGTGACGGTTCAGGTGGGCGAAAAGGATATCGCCAAAATTGCCGTGGGCCAAAGCGCCAACGTGACCTATCCCGCGTTTCCCGATATCGTGAGCCAGGGCACCGTCACGGCTATCGCCTCGGTGGCAAACTCCGACTCCTCCTCCGGGAGCGGCGGCAGTGTGACCTTTAACGTCGACATCCTCATCGAAGCACCCGACAGTCGCCTTAAGCCGGGTATGACTGCCGAGGTCTCGGTAGTGACCGAGAAGCTCGACGACGTGGTTATGGTGCCGACCATGGCGCTGATGACCGAAGACGGCGAGCACTATTACGTCAATCTGGCCACCGATTCGGAAGGCAAGAAGACGCGCCGCGTGAAGGTGACCGTCGTGACGCAAAACGACAACGAGGCTGTAGTCGGTAAGACGCAGGTCAAGCGCGACGACCAGGGCAACGAGATCAACCCAGACGTCCCGGTTACCAAGTTACGCGACGGCGACACCATCGTGACGGATACCGGCACAGGCATGACGGCAGACGGCGGCGACAATATGTCTGCCGACGAGGGCAAGTAATGCGTCCCGTCATCGACATCCGCAACGTGCACCGCATCTTTGAGAGCGAGGCCGGTTGCGCCCACATCCTGCACAACGTGAGCCTGGCGGTGAACCCCGGTGAGTTCGTCGCCATCACCGGCCCCTCGGGCTCGGGCAAGTCGACGCTCATGAACATCCTGGGCTGCCTGGACAAGCCGACGGCGGGTGATTATTTCCTGCAAGGGCTCAACGTCGCCGAGCTCGACGATGATGAGCTCACCGAGGTGCGCGCGCTGAGCATCGGCTTTGTCTTTCAGAGTTTTAACTTGCTGCCGCGTCTGTCGGTTATCGAAAACGTCATGCTGCCGCTGGCCTACACCAACGTGCCCCGAAGCCAGCGCGAAATGCGCGCCGTGCACGCGCTGCAGGCTGTCACGCTGCCCGTCGACCACTGGGACCACCGCATATCCGAGCTCTCGGGCGGCCAGATGCAGCGCGTCGCAATCGCGCGCGCCCTCGTCAATGACCCACCCATCATTCTAGCCGACGAGCCGACGGGAAACCTGGACTCGACAACCGGAGCACTCGTCATGGAAACCTTCCACAGGCTTCAGGAGCGAGGCAAAACTATCGTGCTCATCACGCACGACCCAGGAATTGCCGCCGAGGCCGATCGTGCCGTGACCATTCGCGACGGTCGAATCCATGACGGCGCATATGTCGCGCATACACCGAATACGTTACGCGGGGCCGTCAACAACCTGCCCGCGATTTCTGCAACCACCAATCAGCCGAAAGGAGCGAAGGCATGAGCACCCGCGATCTTGTCCAAGAAGCCCTTCACTCGCTCGAGGCCAACAAGGGGCGCAGCCTGCTCACCATCCTGGGCATCGTCATTGGCATCGCCTCGGTTATCGCCATGACTTCGCTCATCGGCGGCATCCAAAACAGCCTGGTCAACAGCCTGGGCCTCAATGCAGCCCGCATGGTAGAGATCTATTCGTCCCAAGAACTCACCGATTCGGATGTGGAAAAGCTTCGCAAACTGGTGCCGCAGATTGAGCAGATCGGCATCGTCGATAGCGCCTATTCCGAGTACAAGGTCGGGGATAAAAGCTATACCGTCATGGCACACGGCGTCGATAGCGACATGCTCGATGCCATGGGCGCCAGCAAGATCGTCGCAGGGCGCACCTACAACGGTATCGAGTCAAAATCCGGTGCGCGCGTGGCGCTCATCGGCCGCGGCGGTGCCGAGCAGCTGTACGGTAACGAACAGGACGCACTCGGCAAGACCATCAAGGTGTCGAGCGGAGAAGTGCAAATTGTCGGCGTTATCGATGGTGGCAACGAATCCATGGGTTCGCTGAACCTGTACATGCCACGGGCCGCGATCGCCGAGCTCTACGGCGATGACAATCCGTCGTTTCCGAGCGTGACGGCGCTCGCCGCCGAAGGCACGGATATGGATAGGCTCTGCAAGACCATCGAGTCCAAGGTGCGTAGCATAAAGGGCATCTCGAAGGACGACGAGTACGATAGCGTATCGGTAAGCTCCATGAAAAGCGCTATCGACTCCCTCAATTCCTTTATGGGCGCCTTCTCGCTCATCATGGGCGCTGTCGCCAGTATCTCACTGCTTGTCGGCGGAATCGGCATTATGAATATGATGCTCACCAACGTGACTGAGCGCATCCGCGAGATCGGTATTCGCCGTGCCCTGGGCGCCAGTCGTCGCGATATCACCGCGCAGTTTTTGACCGAGTCCTCGGCGCTGTGCGTCACCGGTGGCCTGCTGGGTGTCCTGATTGGCTATCTGCTGGCCTGGGGCCTCGCGGTGTTTGCCGCAGGATCAGGGGTTCTCAACGAGCTCGGTGCCAGTGGGCAGATCACACCGAGCTTTTCAATCGCCACGGTGCTGCTGGCCTTCGGCGTCTCCGTCGGCATCGGCGTAATCTTTGGCTTCTACCCCGCTCGCCGCGCGGCAAAGCTCAACCCGGTGGAGTGCCTACGCTACCAGTAAGCCACCACCAGCTACCAGTAAGCCACCACCAACAAGTTGCGGTGAATTAGGGACTGAATATGCTATCTAGCCGCAAAAACAGGCACTATTTCACCGCAACTTATTGAAGGGCTGTTTGCGCCAGTTCTGGGCGTCGTCCTCGAGCTATTGATGGATGACGGGCTTGTACGGGTCGAGCTTGCTCGGGGCGCTCCTCCTCGCGGACGAGAGGGCGCGCAGGCGCGGCGAGCGCCTAGCGCGCGAACTCCCGTAAGAGCGCGTCTTCCACTTCCCGAAGCGAAAGGGCCCCGCCTCCCTCGGCGGGACGGGCGACCACGATGCAGCGCGCTCCCACGTCGCGCGCGGAGGCGATCTTCTCGGCCGTGCCGCCTACGGTTCCCGAGTCCTTGGTCACAAGCCACTGGGCGCCCACCTGCCGAAGCATCGCCTCGTTGAGCTCGCGGGTGAAGGGCCCCTGCATGCCGATGACGTGCGACGGCGAAAACCCCGCGTCGATGCACTTCGTTATAGCACCGGGCAGCGGGAGCACACGCACGAAGAAGCGCTCCGCGAAATCGGCGACGCTCGTGTAGGGAGCAAGCTCCTTGCTCCCCGTCGTGAGAAGAGCGCGACCCGGGTTCTCGGAGAGAAAGCGCGCCGCGCAGGCGATCGACGCGACCGACACGACGCCTTTGGGCAGCGCCTCGACCGGGCGCGCAAGGCGCAGGCATCGTGCACCCACGGCGAGCGAAGCGGCCCGGATGTTACCGCTTGCGAGCGTAGCGAAGGGGTGCGTGGCGTCGACGACGATGCACGCGCCGGAAAGCTCGCGCTCCATGTCGGCCTCGTCGAGCCTGCTCGCATGCACCTCGATGCCCGGAAGCTCGCCCAAAAGCTCGCCTCCGTACTCGGTTGCCGCGTAGGCACGGGCGGGGATGCCCGCCCCGCTCGCCCATTCGCACAGAAGGCGGCCCTCGGTGGTGCCGGCGAAGATGCGCAGCGCCGGCGCAGATGCGGGCGCCGTCACTTCGGGCCGCCTGGGCGCGTGATCTGGTAGAGCAGCGCGTTCATAATGGCGGCCGCCACGGTCGAACCACCCTTGCGACCCCTCGCGACGATGGCCGGCGCGCGTCGCGCGAGTAGCTCCTCTTTCGCCTCGACCACGTTCACAAACCCGACCGGCACCCCAACGACGAGCGCGGGCGCGATCTTCCCCTCGTCCATGAGCTCGGCGAGGCGCAGAAGTGCTGTGGGAGCGTTGCCGACGGCCACGATGAGCGGACCCTCGATGCCGCAAGCTTTGTCCATGCTCGCAACGGCGCGAGTCGTGCCCGCGGCGCGCGCAGCCACGGCGACATCAGGGTCGGCCATGTAGCACACGGCCTTGCAGCCGAGCTTCGCGAGCGCAGGCTTGCTTATGCCTGCGAGCGCCATGTTCGTATCGGTGAGCACCGTGGCCCCTGCGCGCAGTGCGTCGAGCGCACAGTGCGCGGCGTCATGAGTGAAAACGAGGGAATCGGCGTACGAGAAGTCGGCAGTGGTGTGGATGACGCGCTTCACGACGGGTTCTTCGAGCGGCGGGAACGTGCGGCCGCCGAGCTCTTCGGTGATGATCTCGAAGCTGCGCCGCTCGATGTCGCCGGGCGCCATCTCCTTGGAATCCATCTAGTACTCCACTCCTTCCCTTGCACATATCCCCTGCTCGTAGGGGTGTTTCTCGCACCGCATCTCGGTTATGTAGTCGGCCTTCTCCACGATCTTGCGGGAAGGCGCGCGCCCGGTGAGCGCTACTTCGACGCCGCGCGCGGACATATCGAGCGCGCGGTCCACGAGCGCCTCGTCGACAAGCCCCTTCGAAAGCGCATCGAGCGCCTCGTCGAGCACGAGCAGCCCCTCCTGCGCGCCCTCGAGCTCGGCAAGCGCGGAAGCGAGGTTCCCATCGTGCAGCTCGCACGTAGCGGCAAGTTCTTCCGACGACATCGACCAGGTAAACTTGTCCGACACCTTCCCCGCGAACACGGGCACGCCGAAATGCTCGGCGAGCAGGCGCGCCTCCCCGCTTTCGCCGTCTTTCAGGAACTGCACGACGACGACGCGGCGGCCTGCGGCGAGCATGCGAAGGGCGAGGCCCATCGCCGCCGTGGTCTTGCCTTTGCCGTCGCCATGATACACGTGAATCATACGCCCTCCTCGATAATGCGGTAGACATACTCCATGTCGAGCGCTCCGCGCACGACGTCGGCCAGGCGGTCGAACTCGCGCGCACGGTGATCGGCCGCGGACGCCGCGCCCGCAGCACCCACGACGCTCTCGGGCAGGCCGCGCATGCGCGCGAGCGAGCGCGCGAGGGCGAGCGCCACCCCCGGTTCGTCGAACAGGCCGTGGAGATAGGTTCCGAACACGTTTCCGCAGGCCGCGCCTTCTGGTTTGCCGCCAATCGTGCCCGCAGGGGCGCAGGAGACGGTCGTTTCGCCGTCGTGAATCTCGTACCCACGCGCCGTCATGCCGTTCCACACCGAGAACGCGCCTTGGGCGCCCGTGATGCGCAGCTCCGACTGGGCGAGGCGCTTTTCCTCCTTGAACACCGTACTTGCAGGGATGAGCCCGAGCCCGCGCGCGGTGCCAGCGCCTTCCCTGCCGTGCGGGTCCGAAAGCTCGTCTCCCAAAAGCTGGTAGCCTCCGCATATGCCGAGCACCGGCGTGCCCGCGCCCGAAAGCGCGCGTACACAGGCTCCGATGCCGCTAGCCGCAAGCCAGCGCGCGTCGTCGACCGTGGACTTCGAGCCGGGAAGCACCACCAGGTCGGGTCGGCCCAGATCTGTCGTCGAGGAAACGTAGCGCACGCCCATGCCGGGCACGCGCGAAAGCGGGTCGAAGTCGGTGAAGTTCGACAGATGCGGAAGGCGCACGACGGCGACGTCGATGACGCCGCGCGCCTCGCGGGCAGTTAGGCGCGGCGTGAGCGAGTCCTCGTCGTCCAGGTCGAGCGTAAGATACGGCACGACCCCCACGACGGGAACCCCGCACATTTTCTCGAGCGGAGCCAAACCCGGACGCAGGATTTCCACATCGCCGCGGAACTTGTTCACCATAAGCCCCCGCAAAAGCGCGCGGTCCTCGGGCGCAAGGAGCGCGACCGTGCCGTAGAGCTGGGCAAACACCCCGCCTGGGTCGATGTCGCCCGCGAGCAGCACGGGGGAGGACACGGCGCGCGCGAGCCCCATGTTGACGATGTCGTTTTCGGCAAGGTTGATTTCGACGGGACTGCCGGCGCCCTCGATGACGATGACGTCGTTTTCCTCCGCGAGCGAATCGAACGCCTCCAAAATCTGCGGCATGAGCGCCTTCTTTCGCGCGAAGTAGTCCCTCGCAGCGAAGGCTCCCTGCGCCTTGCCGGCCACGATGAGCTGGCTTCGGTGATCGCTTTCGGGCTTGAGCAGGATGGGGTTCATGCGCACGTCGGGCGCGATGCCGCACGCCTCGGCCTGCATGATCTGAGCGCGCCCCATCTCGAGCCCGTCGGCCGTGACACCGCTGTTGAGCGCCATGTTCTGGCTCTTGAAGGGAGCCACGCGCAGGCCGTCCTGCGAAAGCACACGGCACAGCCCCGCCGCAAGCAGGCTCTTCCCCGCGTTCGACATGGTGCCCTGGATCATGATGGGCTTCGCCCTACCCACGGGTATCGACCTCCTTCGCCGAGCCTCGGCCATCCGCGCCCGCCATAGCGCCGCTGCAAGAAGCGCCGCCCCGTTCGTCGGGTTCGCCTTCGCCCGATGCGCCTTCCGCCCGAAGCGCGCGGCTGAACGCCATCGCAAGCCGGGCATTCTCCTTGTGCGTGCGCACGGCGACGCGGCACCAGAAACGGGACAGTATCGAAAACGAGTCGCACGTGCGGACCAAAAGCCCCTGTTTATACAGGCGCTCGGGGATGTCTTTCGCCGGCGTGCGGACTAAAAGGAAGTTCGCATCCGACGGCACGACGGAAAGCCCGAGCGAGGAGAGCTCGTGGGAAAGCCACGCTCGCTCGCCCGCCAATACATCGCGCGTGCGCGAGACGTATTCGACGTCTTCCAGGGCGGCGATGCCCGCGGCCTCGGCGACCGAGGAGACGGGCCACGCCTGCCCCGCCCGACGAATCCCCTCGATGAGTTGGGCGTTTCCGCTGATCAGATACCCCAACCGCAACCCTGCCATTCCGTAGAGCTTGGTGAACGCGGAGAGCACGGCCACATGGTGCGAACACGCGGCGCGTGCGGCCACGCTCCTTTCGCGGGCGTCGGGTGCAAATCCGAGGAAGCACTCGTCCACGACGAGCAGCGCGCCCACCTGCTCGCAGCGGCAAGCCGCGGCATCGATCACGCGGGGGTCGACGAGGCGCCCCGTCGGGTTGTTCGGATTGCAGAGGTACGCCACGTCTCCCGGCCCCTCGATCGCGCGGGCGAAGGAGGCGGGCACGTCGAAGTCATCCGCCTCGGAGAGCGGGAACTCCTGCACGCATGCACCGTAGTACGATGCCGCCTCCGCATATTCAGAGAACGTCGGCGCGCACACGACGATGCGTTTCGGGCGCACCGCCGCGGCGAGCCGCCAGATGATGTCAGACGCGCCCGCGCCGCAGACGATAGTATCTTCGGGAATGCCCTGGGCGCGCCCTAGGGCGCGAACGAGTGCGAGGCTTTCCCTATCGGGGTAGGCGTCGATTCGAGAAAGCGCCTTGCAAGCTGCGGCGACGGCGCGCGGCGAGGGGCCTGCCGGATTCACGTTCACCGAGAAGTCAATGAGGTCGGAGGCGCCCCCTTCGCAAGCGATGCCGAGCGATTGCGAGCTGCCCCCATGCGTACGGGCGCGCAGGATTCCCCCGGCAGCCTGGGGCGCGGCGTGGTCTTCCCTCATGCCATCGCCCCCACGGCGAGCACGACCGCCGCGCGCGCGGCGCCGAAGACGACGAGCGCGCATACGGACGCGGCGAGCATGAGCCTTGTCGCCCGTGCGATGTCGCCCCACTCGATTTCGCGGGACGCGTCGCCTATCGTCGGTTTCTCAACGAGCTTGCCGAAATACACCGCGGGTCCTGCCAGGCGCAGCCCGAGCGCGCCCGCACACGCTGACTCGGTCTGCGCCGCGTTGGGGCTCGCATGGCGACGCCTGTCGCGGCGCCAGATGCGCGCCGCCCCGCGCGCATCGAGCCCAACGATCGGGCACACGGCGATCATGAACAGGGCCGATAAGCGCGAGGGAATCCAGTTCACCGCATCGTCGAGGCGCGCCGAGGCGCGGCCGAAGTCGATGTAGCGCTCGTTTTTGTAGCCCACCATGCTGTCGAGCGTGTTCACCGCCTTGTACGCCATGCCCAAGGGCGCACCCCCGATCATAAGGTAGAAAAGTGGCGCGATGACGCCGTCGCTCGCGTTCTCCGCCACCGTTTCCACGGCGGCGCGCGCGACGCCCTGCTCGTCGAGAACAGACGTGTCGCGTCCCACGATGAGCCCGACGGCTTCGCGCGCCGCGACAAGGCCGCCCTTCGAGAACGCGCGGGCCACGGCCAGGCTCTGGCGGCGCAGCTCGCATGTCGCGAGAATCTGATAGCTCGCCCATGCCTCGGCCACGAAGCGCAAGCCGGAGTGAACCATGCCGCAAAGATGTAGGATACCCCAGGTCAAAAGCCCACACGCAAGCGGAAGCGCCACGGCGAGCACAAGCCCTGCGGCACGCGTGCCCGCGGACGTTTGCGGGAATGCGCCCCGCAGGCGGCCTTCGGCCCATGTGATCGCGTGCCCCATGGCGACGACGGGATGGGGAAGCCAGCGCGGGTCGCCGAAGGCAAGGTCGGCCGCGAACCCGGCGGCGACGGCAAGAATCGTCATCACCGGGCATCGCCCCCCGAAGCGAGGCGAACGTCGCGAAGGCAGCGCCCATCCCAGGTGGCGGCCCATGCGCCGCCCGGCTCGGTATGCACGTCGAAGTATCCCATTTTCGGGACAGCTAGCTCGGAGAGCAGCGCTTTCACGGTACCCGCGTGAACGACAAAGACGGCGCGCCCACTCCCCTGGGCGCGCTCCGAATCGCACGCCTCCCGAAACGCAGCGACGACGCGGCGGGTGAAATCGCTCTTGCCCTCGCCATGCGGGCAGCGCGTCTCACACCAGGAGTCTACCCAGGCGCGGTAACGCGCATCCTCTTTAAGTTCGGCGGCTCTTCGCCCCTCGAAGTCGCCGAAATCCATCTCGCGCAGACCGGGGCACGCCATAAGCTCCGCGTTCGGGAAGAGAATGCGTGCCGTCTGGTCGGTGCGGGCCATGCCGCTCGTGATAACACGGAACACGTCACGATCGCACGCGAGGTCGCGCAAAGAGCGCTCGCCCGCGCTCGACAGGGGCTCGTCGGTGCCCGCCCCGCTGTAGCGATGGTCTTCCGTGCCCGCTGTGGCACCATGGCGCACGAAGATGACTTCCAAAGGCGCGCCCGCGCCCAGCGTCCCTCGAGGCGCATCGGCAAGGTTTCCTTTGATGACCTGGGGAATCCCGCACGTCATGCGCACGACGACGTCGGCGCGCGCAGCGAGCGCGCATCCCAGGCGCCCCGCGCGCTCGCGCCATTGGGCGTCTTCCGCACGCATAGGGACGACCCCCGAGCCGACCAAGGTCAGAATCACTGCGTCGAAGCCGATCAGCCACTCGAGCGCCCGGTCAGCGTCGAGCGCGCGTACGAGTTCCTCAGCACGGTACGCGACGCGGCCGGCAAAAGCCGCGGGCACGCCGCCCGCCGCGAGTTGCGCCGCGTCGACGAAATCGTCCGCCGCGAACCCGAGCTTTTCGCGCACGAAGGTCCTCTTCCCCGAATGCGCGCCACCTACCACGAGCATCATAGGAGCATGCCCCCCGCCACCAGCATGGCAAGCATCGCGAGCTCGGCCCATTGCAGAAACCATCCGGCCAAATCCCCCGTCACCCCGCCGAAGCGGGACAGGGCAACATGGCGGTACCACGCGAGCGCCAAAAGTCCCGCCACCGCCATAAGGGCGCCGACGGCCTGAGCGCACGCGACCATCCCTGCAGCGGAAGCCGCAGCGAAAGCGCAAAGCGGCACAACGATCGCCGCGCGCTTCTTCGAAGGCGAGAGCCCCGCGGCCATGCCGTCCGCCCGCGCGGCAGGCCAGCATTCAACGGCAAGCCCCGAAAGCGCGCGGGAGAACACGAGCGAGCACAGAAGCGCGAGGAACGTCCCCGCCGTAAGCGGCAGCGCGGTGAACAGGGAAAACTGCAGAATAAGGTACACGACAACACCGATGACCCCGAAGGCGCCCGCCCGCGGGTCGTGCATGATCTCGAGCTTTCGTTCGCGCGGGGCCCAACTTGCAAGCGCATCGGAGGTGTCGCAGAGCCCGTCTAGGTGGATGCCTCCCGTCACCGCCACAGGCAGCGCCACGAGCACAGCCGCGACGATGGTCGCGGGCACGCCGAGCAGGTTCGCCACGTGCCCCCACGCCGTCATGAGTAAACCTTCCGCAAGGCCCACCAGGGGAAACGCGGCAAGCGCATGGGTTGACCCGAAATCGGTCCAAGCCGATTTCGGGACGGGGATGCGCGAGAACGTTCCGAACGCCGCGCCGATTGCCTCTGCTATCTTCACCTTGTAGGTCCTTCGCCTTTCATCCACACGGGAATCCCGCATACCACTTCGACTGCGCGGTCGGCCAGCGCCGCCACGCCCGCGTTCACGCGCGCGAGCGCGCGCCTCCATGCCTCGGTCCCCTCATCGTAGCGCATCCCATCGGCGAACACGTCGACGGTGACCACCACCGTATACGCAGCGGCCTGGGCGAGCCGTTCGATGCCTCCGAGCACCTCGCGCGCCGCAGCGTCGGGGTCACGTGGGGATAAGCCGCCTTCCGCGAAGAGCTCGTTCGCAACCAGGTTGCCCACGTCCTCCAAAAGAAGCGTGCAGCCGCGCGGAAGCCCGGGCACTGCGGCGCCCACGTCACGCGTGCGCTCGAGGGTGGAAAACCCCTTGCCCTCGCGCAGCGCCCGATGGCGCGCGATGCGGCGGGCGCCCTCTTCCCCGAAGGGCTCCATCGTTGCCAGGTACACACGGGGGCCGTCGTGCCCAAGGCACAGGGACTCGGCGTAGGCGCTCTTGCCGCTCGCGGCGGTGCCGATGACGAGCGTAACCGTCATTTCCCGGCCTCGAAATGCTCGTAAGCAACCATGCCAGTCGCCGTGAACGTCTTCCCATCCCGGTACACGCGCAGCGCCGAATCCAGAAGGGGCAGATACGCCATGGCGCCCGCGCCCTCGCCCAAGTGCATGCCTGCGTCGAGGGGTGCCTTTATGCCGAGCGCGCGAAGGAGCTCCTGGCTTGCGGGTTCGCTTGATGCGTGGGTGCCCACGAGGTAGCCCAAGGCATTGGGGCACAGGCGCGCCGCACACAGGGCCGCCGTGCAGGATATGACCCCGTCGAGGAGCGCCGGCGCCTTCGAGGCCGCGGCCCCCAGGTAGAAGCCGCACATCGCCGCGATGTCGAAGCCGCCCACCTTCGAGAGCACGTCGATCGGGTCGGCGGGATCGGGCGAGTTCGCGTCGATAGCGCGCTCGACCACGTCGCGCTTGCGCGCGAGCGAGGCGTCCGAGAGCCCCGCGCCGCGCCCGACGAGGCTCCGCGCGTCCGCCCGGATGAGCACTGCGGCCACCGCCGCCGAGGTGGTCGTGTTGCCGATGCCCATCTCGCCCGCGGCGAGAAGGCGCACGCCGGCGCGGACAAGCCCGCAAGCGACGGCGATTCCGACCTCTATCGCGCGCACGGCTCCATCGCGAGACATAGCGGAGCCGTGCGCGATGTTGCCGCTCCCCCGCTGCACGTTCGCGTGCACCATGCGCGCGTCTTCTATGCCCCGGGCCATACCCACGTCGACGGGCACGACCTCGGCACCCGCGAACGCCGCCATGCGGCAGGCGCTCGCGGCCCCCTCGCACATGTTGCGCGCGACGGCTCGCGTCACGTCTTGCCCGCTTTGCGACACGCCTTCGGCAACAACCCCGTTGTCGGAAAAGAATACCGCGAGCGCACGGGGAAACTCGGCCACCTCGGCGCTCCCCTGAGCTGCGGCGATACAAGCGACGGCGTCTTCAAAGTCGCCCAATCCCCCCAAGGGGTGCGCAATGGAGTCCCACGCGGCGTACGCGGCGGCGCGGGCGCACTCGTCTGCGGGCGCGATCCGGGAGAGCGCGGCTTCGAGCACGGCGCCCGGCGCCGACGAGAACGCGCGCTCGACTTCCTCGCGGATGCAGGCCAGCGCGGTTTCGGTTGCTTCAGCCATGCCGTCTCCTCTCTGCGAACGACGCTGCGGCAGACGCGAACGCGCGCGCAACGTCGGGGTTCGCAGGATAATACACATGCGGGAAGCCCGCAACCAGGGACGGGGTGGTCGTCATGCACGGCCAGCCCTTGTCGCGCCGGGGCTTTTGCGCCCAGAAGTCGCCGCCCGGGCAGGTGGACTGCCAGTAGTGGAACTCGTGCGCGCGGATGCGTGTGCCGCGCGGCCCGTAGAGCCCGTCGCGTTGAGAAGTGAGCTCCACGTACCCGAAATGGGACAGCCTTCCCCCGTTCTCGCTTACGCCCTCAAGGGCGCCCGCAACAGGCCAGCGCCGCCCCTCGCTATCGGCGATTTCGCGCTGCAGGTAAAGAAACCCACCGCATTCGGCGACCGTCGGCATGCCGGATTCCACCGCATGCCGCACCGCCTCGCGCATCGGCGCGTTCTCGGAGAGCTGCTGCGCATGGAGCTCCGGGTAGCCACCTCCTAGATAGAGGGCGCTTGTCCCCCGGGGCAACTCACTATCACACAGGGGGCTGAAAAAGGCCAGCTCACAACCCAGGTCCTCGAGCGCGCGCAGGTTCTCCTCGTAGTAGAACGAAAATGCCTCGTCACGCGCGACGGCGACGATGGGCCGCGCTCCCGCGATCGGCTCCAACCGGTAAGGTTCCTCGCGGATATCGGGTGCCGTCGCCGCTATTTCGAGCAAGCGGTCGACGTCGACGCTCTTTTCCACCAGCTCGGCCATCTTGTCGATGCGCGCGGAAAGTTGCTCGACCTCGTCGGCGGTCACAAGCCCCAGATGCCGGCTTTCGAGCGAGAACGCCTCGTCGGCGGGGATATTCCCCAAAACCGCGACGCCCGTGTGCTTCTCGATCGCAGGCGCAGCGTAGGCGCAGGCAGCGGCGCTCGTCTTGTTCAGCACGACGCCGCGCACGTTCGCACAAGGCAGGAACTCGGCGATGCCGCGGATTACGGCGGCGAGCGATAAAGACGCCCCGCGCCCGTTCATCACTAAAACGACCGGCGTTTCCGTGTCGCGCGCAACCTGGTAGCTGCTCGCGTCGGCCACGCCGGGCGCCATGCCGTCGTAGAAGCCCATGACCCCCTCGAGCACCGCGACATCCGCGCCTGCGGCGCCGCGTGCGAGCAGGGCGCGCAGCGTCGGGGCGTCGGTGAAAAAGCCGTCTAAGTTGCCCGAGCGCGCACCCACGACGCGGCGATGAAAGAGCGGGTCAATGTAGTCGGGGCCGCATTTGAAGGCCGCACATGCAAGGCCGCGGCGCGCGAGCGCGCGCAGGAGCGCGCACGTTACGACCGTCTTGCCGCTCCCGCTCGAGGGCGCAGCGACCATGAAGCGCGAAATGGACGTGCTCACCGGGCACCGCCTTCCCCACCTGCACCACGCGCGCTGACGAGGAACACGGGGTTTTGCGCCTTCATAAGATGGTGCGAGCCTACAGCCTCGGCGCGGGCGGCCGACACCTGGCACGCCTCGAACCCCTTAAAGCGCGAACCCGAGAGGAGCGCGCACGCCTCGGTGAGCGTCTCAACGGTGACGCATGGCACGCACAGGCGAACCTGCGAGTTCTTCTCGAGCGCCGCCTCCACGATGGAGGGAAGCTCGCCCGCGCTCCCGCCGACGAACACGGCGTCGGGGACGGGCAGTTTCGCGAGCGCTTCGGGGGCGACGCCGGGAACCGCATGCACGTTGCCGCACCCGAATGCATCCGCGTTCTCTCGGATGAGCCGCACGCCGGTCGCGTTGCGCTCGACCGCCCATACCGACCCCGCTCGCGCGACGAGCGCCGCCTCGATCGATACACTCCCCGTGCCGGCGCCGACGTCCCACACGGTGTCGGTCGCGGTAAGGCGCAGCTTCGCGAGCGCGACGGCGCGCACCTCCTGCTTGGTCATGGGAACGTCGCCACGGATGAAGAGCTCGTCGGGAATGCCCGAGGAAGCGTACGGCCAGCGGGAGATCGCGGCGCGGGATGCGCCCGCAGAGTCAGCCGCGGAAGAAGCCGCCGCGGGCGCGGGCGCGACGGCGCGCACCTCCTGCTTGGTCATGGGAACGTCGCCACGGATGAAGAGCTCGTCGGGAATGCCCGAGGAAGCGTACGGCCAGCGGGAGATCGCGGCGCGGGATGCGCCCGCAGAGTCAGCCGCGGAAGAAGCCGCCGCGGGCGCGGGCGCGCCGACCGGCGCCTCGGAGGCTGCGCTAGAGCCCGCAGGCGACCCGGCGCCGCCTGCGAAATCGATAAGCATCACGTTCAATTCGTCGAACGTCTGACCTGCGATTTCACTTGCGGTCGCACAGGTGATGCGCTCGTCGGGGTACGACAGGCGCTCGGCCACCGTCACGCGCGCGTCCCCGAAGCCCGCCTGCACAAGCTCGCCGGAAAGCCGCGAGGGGTCTTCCCCGCCCGACGTGACGAGGAAGAGCTCACCTGCGCGCTCGGCCTCGGCCACGATGTCGCACGCCACGCCGTGAGCGCTCGCAAAGCGCCAATCCTGCCATGGACGCGCGAGGCGCGCGGCGAGATACGACGCTGAGCTTATGCCGGGAACGACGCGCACGTCCACCTGCGCGTCGCCGGAGAGCGCCTCCACCAGGCGGCGCGCGCCGCTGAACAGCCCCACATCGCCCGTCATCACGACCACGGCGCGCCGCCACGACGCCGCATCGGTGAGCGCGGCGACGATGTCCGCCGTCTTCACGAGCTCGCATCTCACCACGTCGGGCGGCACGTCGATGCCGGCAAGCGCGCGATGAGCGCCGATGACCACGTCGGCGATGTCGATCGCGTCGAGCGCCGCGCGCGAGAGCAAGTCGGGGTTTCCGGGGCCCGCCCCGATGATCGTTACCTTTCGCATGGAATCTCCCGATACCCGCGCGGCGTGACCATACGGCCACCTACGAGCTTCGTGTCCGCGTTGCCGACGAACACGGTGGTGAACATGTCGGCGTCGATCTCCCCCAGCTCAGAGAGCCTGCACATGCCCGACTGCTGCCCCTCGCGCCCGATGTTGCGTACCCAGCCGCAGAGCGTGTCGGGGGCCTTCCATTCGAGCATAATCTTCGCCGCGCGTGAGAGCCTGTCGGCGCGCTTTCTGCTGCGCGGGTTGTACAAACAGATGCAGAAGTCGGCGCTCGCCACGGCGGCGAGCCTGCGCTCAATGACCTCCCATGGCGTGAGCAGGTCGGAGAGCGACACGACCGCGAAGTCGTGGGCAAGCGGGGCGCCGAGCACCGCCGACCCGCTCTGAGCCGCGGTGGCCCCGGCGATAACTTCCACGTCTACATCGGGGTAGTCCTCCGCAAGCTCTAGCACGGGGCTCGCCATGCCGTACACGCCCGCGTCACCGCTGCACACGAGCGCCACGGCTTCTCCGCTCTGCGCGCGCGAAAGCGCCAGGCGGCACCGTTCGACCTCGTGCATCATCGGCGTCGCGAGATGCGCCGCGTCGGGCACGGCGGCGAGCGCGAGCTCCACGTATTTCGTGTACCCCACAACGATGTCGGCCGCCTCGAGCGCGCGCCGAGCCGCAATCGTCATGCCGTCGGGGCCGCCCGGGCCGATCCCCACCACGAAGAGCTTTCCCATCACCGCTCCTTAAACGAAAGTTCGATAGTTACCTTGGAAAACGCGACAGTCACGCCGCCGTGAGCGAGCTTCGGGAAGATAAGTTTGCCCCCGTCCGCGAGCGCCGCGCGCTCGCACACGTTGTCGACCCCCACCGTCGCGCGCACGAAATCAGATGGCGAAACGCTGCCTTCGACCTGCGACAACTCCTCTGCGGAATACGTCGCAAGCGGGATATTGCGCGCGCGGCAGAAGGCGAGCAGACCCTCCTCGTGCGCCTTCACGTCGATCGTCGCCGCCTTGCGCACGGCCGAAGGCGAGATGCCCGCCTGCCCGCACGCGAGAAGAAACGCCTCCCCGATCGCTTCGGAGCACGCACCGCGGCGACACCCTATGCCCGCAACGATGCAGGGCACGACAAGGCGAAGCGGCTCGGGCGCAGGCGTCTGCGCCCGCACACCCGCCGGCTTCCCCGTCTCACCGGCGGGCACGACCTCGCCCGTTGTCTCCGCCGCGCGAACGGACGTACCTGCATTCGCGCCAGCGAACGGTGACACGACGATATCGGCCCGAGCGCGGTCGGACGCAATGTCAACCCCCTCAGGCGGCTGTCCCGAAACAGGCATGTCGGAATAGAGCGCCACGCGCCCGCCCGAAAGCAGCCGCGCCGACACTCGCTTGATAGCCTCGGGATTCGAAACGGCGAGCCCCGCACAGCGCGCCCACGTATCCACCGCCCACACGCCGCGGACGTCGGTCGCCGTGGTGATGACGGGGATGGCCCCTGCCGCGCGTGCCACAGTTTGCGCAAGCTCGTTCGCACCGCCCAAATGCCCCGACAAAAGCGGAACGGCAAAGCGCCCCGCCTCGTCGATCACCGCAACCGCGGGATCGGTTGCCTTCGAGGCGACATGCGGCGCGATCGCCCGCACGGCGATGCCCGCCGCGCCCACGAACAGAAGCGCGTCCGACGCTTCCCACGCAAGCGCCGTCCATGCGCGCAGGTCGGCCTTCCCCTCGCCGAACCCGCGCGAAACGGAAACGTCCCAGCCAAGGTCATCTTCACCTGTCTGCGCGCAATCGGAAAGCGCGCGTGCGGTGCGCTCCGCCAACGCATACCCCCTCTCAGTGAACGCTATGCAGGAAACCCTCATCTAGCGCACCACCATCGTCGAGAAGTAGCTGCCCCGATCGGGCACATCGTCGAGCGAGCGGTACAAGCGCTCGCCCGGAAGCCCACAGTCCTCTACGAGCTCGGCACCGTCGAAGGAGCCCTCCTCGTGAAGGATGCGCTTCGTGTCCGCAAGCGAGCGGCGCGCCTTCATGACCACCTTCGTCCCCGGCCAGCCGATTGCGCGGCGCACCCCGTACAGAACGCCTTTACTCATACGTCGCTCCCAATTCCCCGATAACTGCATCGGCGCCCGACGTGCGGAAAAGCTCGTGGCGCTCGGCGTCGAACACGACCGCGGCGATGTCGCATGCGCCCGCCGCGCGGCGGCGCAACCTGTCCTCGATTGCCGCAGCGAGCGAGGCGCGCACAGCGTCCCCCGAGCCGGCGGCCTCGATTACCTCGAGCGCCGCCGTGGTCGTGACGGACGACATGATCTCGCGCACGGTCTTCGCGCCCGCGCCGGCCATGGCCGCGTGGGCGGCCAGAATCTCCGCGCGGCAGTCGGCGGTACGCGAATGGGTGTCCATGATGCCGCCCGCGACCTTCACCAACTTGCCGATGTGTCCCACAAGAAGGACATTGGTAAATCCCTCGCGAACGCAGCAATCAATCGCATCGCCCACAAAGTTGGAGATGAAGACCACCGGCGCACCGTTTAGGTGGAAATGCCCCGAGATGAACTGCGCGCCGTAGTTGCCGGGCGTGAGCACGACTCCGCGCCGCCCCATAGCCGCATGCTGCCGGATCTCGAGCTCGATGCTGTCACGCAAGGCAGCGAGGCTGCGCGGCTCGACGATGCCCGTCGTGCCCAGGATGGAGATGCCGTCCTTTATCCCCAGGTGCGGGTTGAAGGTCTTTTCGGCAAGGGAAACGCCCTCGGGTACCGAAATCGTCACAGCAATATTTCCAGAAAAGCCGTGCGCGGCGCACACCTCGCGCACCGCCGAAGTGATCATCGCGCGCGGCGTCGCGTTGATGGCGGCCGCCCCCACCGGCTGCTCGAGCCCGGGCAACGTCACGCGCCCCACGCCCACGCCGCCATCGACGGAAACTTCCGATTCGCGCGTGGGCACGCCCTTGCTGCCCGCAGCGCCCGTGCCCGACCCCGCATGTTCCACGCGCGCGTACACGAGCACGCCGTCGGTCACATCGGCATCGTCGCCTGCGTCCTTTCGCACGGCGCACTGGGCGCACCCCTCGCCGATGCATGCGTCGACCACGCTCGCTTCGACGGGCAGCCCGCCGGGGGTGACGATCGACACGAGGCCGACGGGCTTTCGTGACAAGAGCATCTCGCAGGCCGCCTTCGCCGCGAGCGCGGCGCAGCTCCCCGTGGTGTAGCCGCAGCGCAGGCGGGTCGTCCCGGTATATATGTAGTGCTCGAAAGCCACGCTAGCTGCTCGCCTTCCGATACCCCGTGGCAAACGAAGGGTCGTAAAGCTTGCTGCGCTCGTACGACTCCGCTTGCGTGCCGTCGTGCGCAAGCCCGCCGCGAGCTCCGAGCACGCGGCCCACCACCACGAGCGCCGTGCGGTCGATGCCCTCTCGCGCGCCCGCATCGGCGAGCGTGCCCACTGTGCATCGCACCACGCGCTCCTCAGGCCAGGTCGCCTTGTACACGAGCGCCGCCGGCTCGTCGGAGCTGCGGCCCGCGGCCAAAAGCTCGGCGGAAAGCTCGGCAAGCATACCCGAGCTCAGGAAGATGACCATAGTCGAGCCACTTTCCGCCATGGTGCGCATGCCCTCGCCCGCGGGCATGGGGGTACGTCCGGAAAGCCGCGTGATCACGACCGACTGGCTGATTCCCGGCAGCGTGTATTCCTGGCGAAGCGCCGCCGCGGCACCGCAAAAGCTCGACACGCCGGGCACCACCTCGTAGTCCACGCCGCGCGCGTCGAGCGCGTCCATCTGCTCCTGGATGGCGCCGTACAGGCACGGGTCGCCCGTGTGCAGGCGCACCACGTCCTCGCCCCGCGCATCTGCCGCGCACATCACGTCGAGCACTTCCTCCAAGGTCATGTGCGCGCTGTCGTAGACGATGCAGGATTCCTTGCACTCAGCGAGCAGCTCGGGGTTCACAAGGCTTCCCGCCCAAACGACCACGTCGGCCGCGCGCAAAAGGCGCGCCCCGCGCAGCGTGATAAGGTCGGCGGCGCCCGAGCCAGCGCCAACGATATGAATCATCCGAGCCTTCCCTTCCCGTTTCTCATCGCAACCGTTTACGCTGCCATTCGCGCAGCGGCCAAAACACGGCGCCCGCAGCGGCAATCGGCGCAAATACGCAGGCAGGAGGCGCAATGCCGCCCGCCCTGGCTTTGACACGTTCAAAAGTGCCCACTATCATAGTAAAAGATTCGGCAACGAGCATATGACAATCGGATAAAAGGAAATGACCGGCGCGGCGCCCGCACAGCCCGCGCTGGCTTGCGGAGGGAACCAGGTGGGAATCCTGGGCAAGGGACATTACTGTATAGGACGCACGGGCGAACCGCCTCGCGCCCCAAGCCAGACTGCTTCGCCTTTTCCTCACGGCATCGCCGTGGCGTTAGCTCCTTGTGAACCCCGAGGGGTGCGCTTTTCTTTCGCTTGTGCCGACAAGCAACTGTCGCCGGGGGACCGGCAAACCGAGGAAAGGAAAAACCATGTCCGACCAGATGTCACGCCGCGGCTTCATGGGCGCCGCAGCAACCGGAGCCTTCGCGCTCGCCGGAGTCGCGCTCGCGGGCTGCTCCAACACCTCCGCGAGTTCCGAGAAATCGAGTGAAAAGGAGAAGGTCGTGAAGCCGGTCATCCTCGTCACGAGCTTCGGCACGAGCTACAACGACTCGCGCCACATCACCATCGGCGCCATCGAAGACGCTATCCGCGAGAAGTACTGGCAGGACTACGACATCCGCCGCGCCTTCACCGCGCAGATCATCATCGACAAGCTGAAGAAGCGCGACGGCATCACGATCGACAACATGACCGAGGCGCTCGACCGCTGCGTGGAAGACGGCGTGAAGGAAATCGTCGTGCAGCCGACGCATCTCATGGGTGGCCTGGAATACACCGACGTGAAAGACGAGCTCGACAAGTACGCCGACAAGTTCGACAAAATCTCGCTCGGCGACCCGCTGCTCACCTCCGACGACGACTACAAGAAGGTGGCCGCAGCCATTAAGGAGAACATGGCGTCCTTCGACGACGGCAAGACGGCGCTGTGCCTCATGGGCCACGGCACCGAAGCCGATTCCAACGCCGACTATGCCAAGATGCAGGAAGTGTTTAAGAACGAGGGCTTGACGCAGTTCTTCGTCGGCACCGTCGAGGCTGAACCGACCTGCGAGGATGTTATCGCCGCCGCGAGCGCCGCAGGCTACAAGAAGGCCGTGCTCGCGCCGTTCATGGTGGTCGCGGGCGACCACGCGAACAACGACATGGCAGACGAGACCGACCCCGACAGCTGGGCTGCGAAGTTCGTGGCTGCCGGCTTCGAAGTGACGTGCCTGCTCCAGGGTCTGGGACAGAACGTCGCGGTCGACGACATCTACGTCGCGCACGTGGACGACGCCATCGCCAGGCTGTAAACTCGCCGCGCACGGGGGCGCCGGTCGCGTCCCCGTGCAACGGGCATGCGCCTTCCCCGACTGACGGCGCATGCCCGTTGCATTCGCATCCCGCCCGCCCACCGCACGGCGCGGGCGGCAGAAGCGATTGAAAGGAACCCCCTCCATGTTGAAGAAAACCCTCGCCTTCGCCCTGTCGGCGGCGCTTTTCGCGTTCTCGCTCGCCGGCTGCGGCGGAAATTCAATCGACAGCGCAAAGGCAAGCGATGCCGATTCCCAGGAAAAGACCGAACAGGCGGCCGATGCGCCCGAGGGCGCAAGCGCTGCCCCCATCACCGCCGACAAGGTGGCCGACGGCACCTATCCGATCACCGTAGATTCCAGCTCGAACATGTTCAGGATTGTGGATGCCCAGCTCATCGTGGAAAACGGCTCCATGCACTGCGTGATGACACTTTCCGGCACGGGCTACGGCAAGCTCTTCATGGGCACGGGCGACGAGGCTGCCGCCGCGAGCGAGGCCGACTTCATCCCCTATGTGGAAAACGCGGAAGGCAAGTACACCTACGACGTGCCCGTTGATGCGCTCGACGAGGACACCGCCTGCGCCGCGTGGAGCATTAAAAGGGAGCGGTGGTACGACCGCACGCTCGTATTCGAATCCGCCGGCGTCGATCTGCGCGCCGACGCACTGAAGTAACGCCATGCGGTCGATTCTTCCCAAGGGGGAAAACAGGAAGCGCCGCAGCATCGCGGCGCGCGCGATCGCCTGCGTTCTCGTCGCCCTGCTCGCGCTTCCCTTCGCGGGGTGCAGTGCGAGCCCGAACGTGACCGGTGCCACGGCGGGCTCTCAGGAATACACTGTGAGCGTCTCGCTTTCCGGCGGGTCAGGGCGCGCAAGCATCGCCTCGCCCACCACAATTGTGAAGGATGGCGACACCTACACCGCGACCATCACCTGGTCGAGTTCGAACTACGACAAGATGACCGTCGACGGCGTGGACTACGCGCCCGTAAACGACGGCGGCAACTCCACGTTCGAGATACCCGTCACGCTCGACGAGGACATCGCCGTGTCGGCCGAGACCGTCGCCATGTCGACGCCGCACACCATCGACTACACGCTCCACTTCGACTCATCCACCATGAAGGAGAAATCGGGCGACGATGCAAGCGGCGGCTCCCCTGCGGGAACGGCTTCAAGCGCCGCGGCCGACTTCCACAACGCTGATTTGGGCTGCGGCTGGGAGCCGACGGGGGCGCTTCAGCTTGAATACGCCAAGCACTTCACTGTCGACGAGTTCGAAGGCGGCTTGCGGCTTATCTGCGTTTCGAACGGGGAGCGCTTCCTCGTGGTGCCGCAAGATGCGAAGGTACCTGACGGGTTGAGCTCCGACATCGCGGTCATAAGACGCCCCGCCGACAAGGTGTACCTCGTGTCGTCGGCGACGATGTGCCTGGTCGACGCGCTCGATGCGAACGACAATATCTTAATGTCGGGCACGAAGGCCGACGATTGCTCGGTCGCGGGCTTCAAAAGCGCGCTCGAAAGTGGGGCGATCGCCTACGGCGGCAAGTACAGCGCGCCCGACTACGAGCGAATATCGGCCTCGGGCTGCACGCTCGCCATCGAGAACACCATGATCAACCACACGCCCGATGTGAAGGAAAAGCTGCAGAAGCTCGGGCTCGTCGTGCTCACCGAACAGTCGTCGAGCGAGCCCGAAGCACTCGGACGCGTCGAGTGGATTAAGCTTTTCGGCGTCCTGTTCGACAAGGAAGAGGAGGCCGCGCACCTGTTCAACGAGCAGAAGGCCCGCGTCGAGCAAACGTCGGGGCTCGCGTCGTCAGGTAAAACCGTGGCGTATTTCTACATTAACTCGAACGGGGCCGCCGTCACGCGGCGGAGGGGCGACTACGTGGCGCAGATGATCGAGCTCGCAGGCGGCAGCTACGCGCTCGATGACGCACAGACGGCGTCGACGTCAGGTTCGTCAGTAACGCTCGAAATGGAGCGCTTCTATGCGACGGCGAAGGATGCCGACATCATCGTCTACAACGGCACCATCGACGAATCGGTTGCCACCTTGAAAGACTTCGTAGGCAAAAACGCGCTATTGTCGCAGTTCAAAGCCGTGAAGAACGGCAACGTCTGGGTCACAAGCGCCGACATGTACCAGCAGATGACTTCTACCGCCGACATTATCGACGAGCTGCACGGGGCGTTCACCGGCGATGACACGAGTGACTTCCATTATCTGAGGAAGCTCGGCTAGCGCCATGAGAAGCCGGCTTACCATGGCATACGACGAATCGGGGCGCGCCGCGCGGTGTCGCGTCGTGACGGCGCTGCTCGCTGTTGCCCTCATCGTGCTCGTCGGGGCCAACCTGTGCATCGGGAGCGTGCTCGTGCCCGCAGACCACATCCCCGACATCCTTTCGGGCGGCGCGGCCAATTCCATGGAAAGCCAGGTCATCTGGGAGATTCGCCTGCCGCGCGTGCTTTCAGCCATACTTCTCGGCGGGGCACTTTCGCTCTCCGGGTTCCTGCTGCAGACGTTTTTCAACAACCCCATCGCCGACCCGTTCATCTTGGGCGTCTCCTCGGGCGCAAAGTTCGTCGTCGCGCTTACGATGATCGTGCTTCTGGGCGCGAACCAGGCCATGTCCTCGCCGGTCATGGTGGCCGCAGCGTTTCTGGGATCGCTTATCACCATCGGCTTCGTGCTCCTCATCGCACGGCGCATAAGTTCCATGGCCATGCTCATCGTGGCGGGCGTCATGGTGGGATACATCTGCTCGGCGGCGACGAACTTCCTCATCGCCTTCGCCGACGACCAGTCCATCGTAAACCTGCACAACTGGTCTTTGGGTAGCTTCTCGGGTTCGAGCTGGGACGACGTCGCGGTCATCGCGGTCGTGGTGATCACCGTGAGCGCATGCGTATTCGCGATATCGAAGCCCCTTTCCGCCTTCCAGCTGGGAGAAGCCTACGCAAAAAGCGTCGGCGTGAACGTCGCACGCTTCCGCGTGGTGCTCGTCCTTCTAGCAAGCATGCTCTCCGCCTGCGTGACCGCGTTCGCTGGTCCGGTGTCGTTCGTAGGCATCGCGGTTCCGCATCTCGTTAAGTCGGCGCTGAAGTCGTCGAAGCCCATCCGCGTGATTCCTGCGTGCTTCTTGGGAGGCGCCATCTTCTGCGCGGGCTGCGATTTGATCGCACGCACGCTGTTCTCCCCCGTCGAGCTTTCCATCAGCGCCGTCACCGCCATCTTCGGCGCGCCGGTGGTTATCGCACTCATGTTGAAGAAGCGGGTGAGGTAGATGGGGAAATTCGTGCCGCAGCCCAAAACGCTCGGAGGGGAGTCGAACCTCGAAACCCCGGTCGAAACGCAGGCTGACGGAGCGCCGCTTTTCCGCATAAGCGACCTGTCGGCGGGTTACGACAAGAAGGTCGTAGTCGAAGGCGTCGATCTGGAGGTTCGCGCGGGCGACGTCGTGGCGCTCATCGGGCCGAACGGCTCGGGCAAGTCGACCATCTTGAAAACAATCACACGCCATCTGGCACCGCTTGCCGGCACGGTCGAGCTCGACGGGCGGGAGATTTCCCGATGGAAGACGGCGGAGTTCGCAAGGAACCTTGCCGTTATGCTGACAGATCGCCCCCGGACCGAGCTCCTCACTTGCCGCGATATCGTAGAGGCGGGAAGGCATCCCTACACCGGGCGAATGGGCACACTCACGCCCGATGACCATAATCGGGTCGACGAGGCCATGAAAACCGCACATGTGGAAGGGCTCGCCGAGCGCGACTTCATGCAGATAAGCGACGGGCAACGCCAGCGCGTCATGCTCGCACGCGCCATCGCGCAGGATCCACGTGTGCTCGTGCTCGATGAGCCCACGTCGTATCTCGATATCCGCTACCAGATCGACCTGCTGCGAATACTTCGCCACCTTGCGAAATCGCGGAATGTTGCTGTCATCATGTCCATCCACGAACTCGAGCTCGCGCAGAAAAGCGCCGACAAGGTGATTTGCGTGAAGGACGGCCGGGTCTTCCGCGCCGGCGCACCCGAGGACATATTCACGCGCGAGACGATTGGCGAGCTCTACGGCCTTCAACATGGCACCTTCAACGAGCGCTTCGGCAGCGTGGAAATTGGGCGCCCACACGGCGATGCACACACGTTCGTCATCGCCGGCGCAGGTACGGGGTCGGCTGTGTTTCGCCAGCTCATCCGGCAGGGCAAGGCGTTCTACGCGGGCGTTCTGCACGAAGGGGACATCGACTGCGAGCTCGCGCGCGACCTGGCGACGGAATGCGTGGCCGAGCGCGCCTTCGAGCCGATCGGGGATAAAACCATAGTCCGCGCCAAAGAGCTCCTCGTCCACTGCGCGCGCCTTATCGTGTGCCCCGCCGCCTTCGGCACCATAAACGCCCGCAACGCAGAGCTCGTCGAGTTCGCACGCTCGCATGGTATCGAGGTCATGCGAGCGTGCGAAGGCGCATCGGAGGATTCCAATGGATACGCCTAGGCGCGGTCCAAGAAATCGTCCGCATCCCCATCTGACACTATTTCACCGCAACTTAGAAGGTGTCGGCGTATAACGCTTCACCCCAAATTAAATTGATTCGTTGAATAGGCACATTACAAATCTTTAGACTTCGTTTAATCCACAAGTGGGTATTATCACACATGAAGCACACGTGAAAGGATATACCCATGTCGCTTACACAGTCAGCAGAGCGTGCAGCGCTTAACAAGCTCATCGATTATCTCGACGACAACCCGCAAGAAAACATCGACAAAATCATGGATCTCGTGAACAAGCTGGTCCCCAATCGCGTATTTCCTGTACAGCGAGAGGCATTCACCAATGTCATCAAGAGCCGCGGCAATTGGTATGACCTGATTATGCGTGTGTTCAGCCTTAATCCCCAGATGCGAACCAAGCTGCTTAAGACCCTCATTGTCGACGCCAACCTGCTTGCTTGGCCAGAGCAGGAAAAGAACCGCGAAAAGTACCAGTGCAACGTTCCGTGGGCCATCCTGCTCGATCCCACGAGCGCCTGCAACCTGCATTGCACGGGCTGCTGGGCCGCCGAGTACGGCTACAAGCAGAATCTCTCGTTCGAAGACATCGACTCTATCGTTACGCAGGGCAAAGAGCTCGGTACGCATATCTACATCTATACCGGCGGCGAGCCGCTCGTCCGCAAGCACGACCTGATCAGAATTTGCGAAAAACATCAGGACTGCGTGTTTCTCTGCTTTACCAACTCCACGCTGATCGACGAGGCCTTCTGCGACGACATGATTCGCGTAGGTAATTTTGTCCCCGCCATCAGCGCCGAGGGCAATGAGCACACAACCGACGCCCGCCGCGGCGAAGGTACCTACGCAAAGATCGAGCACGCCATGAAACTCCTGCGCGAGCGCGACTTGCCGTTTGGTATCACCACCTGTTGGACCAGCGCCAATGCCGATACGGTTGCTACCGAGGAGAACATGGACTGGATGATCGGCGAGGGAGCACTCTTCTGCTGGTACTTCCACTTTATGCCGGTTGGCCGCAATGCAACCTCCGAGCTCATGCCCACGCCCGAGCAGCGCGAGCACATGTATCACTTTATCCGCGAAATGCGTGAGAAGAAGCCGCTGTTTACGCTCGACTTCCAAAACGACGGCGAGTTTGTAGGCGGATGTATCGCCGGCGGCCGCCGCTACCTGTACATCAACGCCGCCGGAGACGTGGAGCCGTGCGTGTTCATCCACTACTCAAACGCCAACATCCACGATGTGAGCTTACTCGACGCGCTGCGCTCTCCCCTCTTTATGAAGTACTACGAGAACATGCCGTTTAACGACAACTACCTCAAACCATGCCCCATGCTCGAGAATCCCGACGTGCTGCCCAAACTGGTCGCCGAGAGTGGCGCAATGAGCACCGACCTAATCGAGAAGGAGTCACCCGAGCAGCTGCGCGAAAAGACCCAGGCTGCCGCCGAGGCATGGTCACCTGTCGCCGACCGCATCTGGAACGACTCCGACGATCCGTTATACGCCAAGCGTCACGAGGACAAGTCGCAGGGCATGGCCGATAGCGACATGCACAAGTTCGAAAAACAGGGCCGCATACTCAAATACGGCGATTAATGCTGCCCTACACGACAAACGCTCAGAAATGAAGCGGAGCAGTCTCGAGGCTCATCTTCGAGGCTGCTCCGCCTTACCATCAAAACAGTTTTACTAAGTTGCGGTGAAATAGGGACCAGAACGGCCTTCCAATAACCAAAACAATCCCTATTCCACCGCAACTTCTATAAGTTGTTGAATTATCGATGCTATTCGAAGCGAGATTCCAGACTCGACAGACCATTGAGAGTCAGATCGTTGGCGACCTCAGAGACGCGCTCGATAGGAACCGAGCCGTCAGACAGCGCCCACGTGCGATAGATACCGATAATACCCGACAGCAAAAACGCCAGATAGTAGTCGAACATCTCGTCCTTGAGACCTTGGGGCAGCAGATCGCGCTCGGCAATCTCATGTTCGAGCGGCGCACGAAGACGAGCCATGAAATCATCGAGCGGAATATTCTCGATCAGCTGACGATTGAGCACTAAGTTGTTGCACAGTGCCTCATTAACGGTTTTAAAGAAGGTCGCCGCCGCGCCCAGGGCGCGCTCGTTGGTGTCGCCGTCCATGGAAGTAAGCGTTTTCTCGACCGAGTCGACAATCATCTCCACCACATCGACGGCAATGGCATCGAGCAGGCCATCAACCGTGCCAAAGTGAACGTAAAAGGTCTTGCGGTCGACATTGGCCTCGCGCGCGATGGCACTCACCGTAATGTCTGCCAGCGGCTTTTCCATGAGCAGGCGCTCGAAAGCGGAAAGGATGGCATTGCGGCTGCGAACGATGCGGCGATCAAGGCGCGGTTTGCTGGTTGCCATGGGCGTGTCCCTTCGATATACGAGCAATCATCAACAGATGAGAGATAATCTACGTAAGAGGATTATCTCTCAAACAGCACAAATATACCCCGCATCATGAAGAACGCACGACTGCCCTACTGCGACTTAGGGTGCTTCTTCTTATTGAGTGCCGACGGAGATACGCGAATACCGTCGCCCGTCTGGCGCACATAGGTTTTATGAGTCGGCTTAGCGGTCCCAGGAGCCTTCTGAGCGTGCTTCTTGGGATCAACGGTAACAGCATTCGTGGGGTGCGGCTTAGTGGGCGCAGAGGGCGTCTGAGGCGTGCGGCCGAGCTTGCGCATCACGCGATCCCAGCGCGCATGGATGCTCTCGTTGTGGGCGCTCTTAAGTCCCAACAGGGGCGCAGCCAAAATGGTAGGCGCAATAAACGTAATGAGACGCCACAGCAGATAGCCGGCGGTCGAAGCCGAACCGAAGAAATGACCCAAGAACAATGCAAAGCCGCCCTCAGCGCCACCAGTTCCACCGGGCAAGGGAACCGCAGAGCTTAACAGCTGGACAAAGGCGCTCGCGGCCATGACCGAGAAAAAGTCGACCTCGTGGTGGCCAAAGGCAAGCATCAGGAAATACGGAACCAGATAGAAAAACGCGAGCTGCAGCATGGTGATAAACACGGTGAGCAGCATGGAAGAAAAATGTCCGGCCGAAAGCTTGAACTTCTCGGAGAAGGAGTAGATCTCGCCATCGACAAACGTGCGCCAACTCTCGATCTTAGTGGCCGAGACACCAATGCGCTCGAGCCAATTGATGATGCAATGGGCGACGCGCGTGACGGTCTTAGGCATGAGCGCGACGGCGAAGATGCCAAGCAAGATGCAGCAGTGTCCACCAAAGCTAAAGACGCACAGCAGCGTCATGTCGCCGTAGCGTTCGGCAAAAAACGGCATACGGGCGAGCAGCAGGATAGCGCCCCAGGCGACCAGGCCAAACTGGTACACGATAAAACGCGTGAATTGCGTGGCGCCGGCCTCGCCCACGTTTTGGCCGGCCTTGGTCAGGCGATAGATCTGAGCCGGGGTGGAGCCCATCATCATGGGCGTCAGGTTGCCAAAGAAGATGCCACTCGCCTCGACCGAAATGAGGTCGCGGATACCGACGGGCGAATTGGGGTCGAGCCAAACGGCAATCGCGTACGCCACGATACCAAAAAAGAGGTATAGAAACATGCAGAAGCATGCAGCGAGGAGCCAGGGCGCCTGGACGCTCGACATAGCAGCCCAGAACTGCCCCATCTGCCCGGTTACCACCAGATAGACGATATAACCTACCAGCACGACGCCGATAAAGATGGCGCCGCGGCGTGCGCTCTTATTGTCATCTCCGCCCGAGGCCTCAACCTCGACCTGGGGCTTAGACGTATGCTGAGAGGACTCCGTCATGAGACTCCTTCTAACAGTCAAAATATCTTGGATATTGTACCCGTAAGGGCCATAGGCAGAACGCAAAGCTCTGGTTCAAACGGGAATTGCAGACGGTTGTTTGAAAATAAAAACCCGGGCTTCCATAGGAAGTCCGGGTATCAGATGCGTGGTAGCCCGTACCAGATTCGAACTGGTGATCTCCGCCTTGAGAGGGCGGCGTCCTAAACCGCTAGACGAACGGGCCATAAGCCTCAGCAGAAAAGAAGTGGTAGCCCGTACCAGATTCGAACTGGTGATCTCCGCCTTGAGAGGGCGGCGTCCTAAACCGCTAGACGAACGGGCCACATGACATCTGCACTGCCGTGCTGCGAGGAAATATATTACGGGACAAAAAACGCAAGCGCAAGAAGAAATTCCAAATTGCCGAAATTTTGTCGCGAGGTTATGGAACGCGCAGGTCAACAAGGTAGCTAATTTGGGACGGGGCTATTTTAGCTACCCTAGGTGGAGATGAGTCAGGAGGGCTTCGCGGTTGTTGGGGATGTTGTCCTCGATCACGGCGTCGAGGGCGGCGTTGAGAAGCTGTCCCAGCTCCGGCCCCGGCTTGACGCCGGCGCGGATCAGGTCGCCACCATTGATGGCAAGCATCTTGAGTGTATAGGGCTCCCCCGCCTGCAGCAGATCGTGGGCGAGCGTACGCATCTCCTCGATCGTCTCGACGTAATAGAAGCACGAGGGCGCCTTGCCGAGCGTGTCGGCACGCTTAAGGTCCATGAGCTCGTCCATCAGACGCGGCGTATCGACACCCTCGCCCGAAAGCGCGCGCATCATATTGAGCAGGCAGGAGCGCTCGGGGCGCAGCGGCTTGTCATGGTATTTGATCAGCAGGCACACATCGCGCACCAAATCGTGCGAGAGCGCCAGGCGATCCATGATGACACGCGCCTTCTTGACGCCGAGCTCGGGATGACCGTAGAAGTGGCCGCTGCCGTCGTGATCGACCGTAAAGCACTCGGGTTTGGAAACGTCGTGCAAAAACGCCGCCCACATAAGGCTCGACGAGGGCGCGACGCCGTCGCACAGCGCCAGCTCCCCTGCCACCGTCAGCACGCGGGCGATATGCTCGTAGACGTTAAACGCATGATAGACGCTGCGTTGATCAAACCCGCGAGCGGACGCGAGCTCGGGCACGGCGGCGCAAACAAGCTCGGGGTAGCGCAGCATCGCGTCTCCCCCATGGCCGGTCGAAAGGATACCCTCGAGCTCAATGCCCACGCGCTCGCGCGCCACGGCATCGAGCAGCGGCGCGCACTCGGCAAGGGCACACTTGGTCTCGGGCTCAATCACAAAGTCTAGGCGGCAGGCAAAGCGCACCGCGCGCAACATGCGCAGGGCATCCTCGTTAAAGCGGCGCTTAGGATCACCGACGGCGCGAATCAGCTTGCGGTCTAGGTCGCCCTGGCCATCGTAGCGGTCGACAAGGCCGCGCTCGGGATGCCACGCCATGGCATTGACGGTAAAGTCGCGGCGCGCCAGATCGTCCTCAAGCGAAGCGGCGCGCTCCACACTCTGAGGATGACGACCGTCGGTATAGAAGCCGTCCAGGCGATAGGTGGTGACCTCAATGCGCTCGCCATCGCAAATAGCCGTAATGCCGCCAAATTTAATGCCCGACTCAACTACGGCAATACCGGCGGCCTCGAGTGCCGCCTTGGACTCCTGCCACAGGCCGCTACAGCACATGTCGACATCGTGGCTGGGACGTCCCATCAGGGCGTCACGTACCCAACCGCCCACGTACCAGGCCTCAAGACCGGCATCCTCGAGGGCTCGCAACACGCACAGAGAGGCGGCTGACGGCTGCGTAGCGTTGAGCGAAACATTGCACATTCCTGTGGCCTCCTGCAATTGCGGGCATATCGATTGATGGTTTCCATGAAGTCTAGCAAGAAATGAGAGCGGGCGCACACGCGAACGCGCTTCAAGCACGATTGGATCCCAAGGCATCGACTACAAACATGAAAAAGCACCCGCCTCGGCAATCCGAGACGGGTGCTCTACAAAGCAAAGATGCAAGGTCCGTGCGCTGCGTTAGCAGACCTGACGGATGGCGATGCCCTTCTGATACTCATCGACCTTAGCAAAATCGCCCAGACCCGGGCACTCGACCACGTTGGCGCCGGTGGCCATCGAGAGGCGCAGGGCGTCCTCGACGCGCTCGGGAGCGTCGTGCCACACGGACAGGAAGGCGGCCAGCGAAGAGTCACCGGCGCAAACGGTCGACAGCAGCTTGACCTCAAAGGTACGGTTGGCAAACCAGATGTGCTCGCCGTTGGAGAAGTACGCGCCGGCGCCACCCAGGGTCAACAGCACGTTCTTGGCGCCCTTGGCATGCAGTTCGGCCATCGCGCCCTTGACAGACTCGTCGTCGCCACCGCTCACCTTAATGCCAAAGATGTCGAGCAGCTCGTCGTCGTTAGGCTTAATGAGGAGCGGCTCCATAGCAATGAGGTCGGCCAACTGATGGCTCGAAATATCGAGCACGAACTCGGCGCCCTTTGCCTTAACGCGGCGAAGCACCTCGGCCAGGAAGCCCTCAGAGGTGTTGGGGGGCAGCGAGCCGCTAATGACCAGGCAGGTCATGTCGTCAAGTGAATCGATGAGCTCAAACATCTCCTGCTCGTTGGCAGCGTTGATGGCGGCACCGGCATTGACCATGTTGTACTCGGTGTCGGGACCGGCGTTGAGGAACACATTGACACGCGTGATGCCGTCAGTCCACACGGGCTTGACGGGCACGCCCAGGGCCTCGGCGCCCTTAACGATAAACTCTCCCGAGAAGCCGGCGAAGAAGCCCAGGATCGTGGTGTCGACGCCGTAGTGGTCGAGCGTAAAAGAGACGTTTAGGCCCTTGCCGTTGGGCGTGTAGACGGCGTTGCGGGTACGCGTGACGGTGTTGGCAGCAAGACCGTCGCAGGCGATGTTGTAGTCAATAGCGGGATTTGCAGTGAGCGTGTAAATCATGAATGTTCCTTTCACGAAGCAACGTGTTAATGAAAGTATATTCCACGCTTCGGCAAAAGGCTACAACAACTCGGTGAACGGTGTGGAACGCGTGAAGCGCGGCTCCGAGGTTCGAGTGGGACAAAAAACGGCGCCCCGGTCGAAACCGGGACGCCGTATGCGCACGAGTTTGTCGTGTTTCGCTTACTTGTGATCGAGCTTGCGAACGGCAACGCGCTTGCTGTACTCGTCGACGTGACCAAAGTCGCCGATGCCGACGGACTCAGCAACGTTGGCGCCGGTGGCCATAGCGAGCTTCATGGCCTCCTCGACGTTGTCGCGATCCCTGTACCACTTGTGCAGGAACGCAGCGAGGGTGCAGTCGCCGGCGCAGACGGAAGAGACAAGCTTGATGTTGAACTCACGCTTGGCATACCAGATGTCCTCGCCGTTGGAGAAGTAAGCGTCACCGCGGCTACCACGGGTGAGCAGCACGTTCTGGACGCCGGCCTCGTGAGCCAGCTTCATGGCAACGCGGACCTCGTCGTCGGTGTCGACCGGCACGCCGAAGATAGCCTTCATCTCGTGATGGTTCGGCTTAATGAGCAGCGGCTTCTTGTGAGCGAGCTCCTTGAGCTTGTCGGAGGACAGGTCCAGGACGACGTCGGCGCCACGGGCCTGAGCGTGCTCCATGACCTGAGCCAGGAAGTCGGGCGTAGCTTTGGGAGGCACGGAGCCGGAGACGATCAGGCACTCAAGGTCGCCCGCGGTGTCCAGGATGTTGTAGAGCTCCTCCTGATGCTGCGGCGTGATCGGAGCACCGGGGTTCAGGATGCCGTACTCGTGCTGGCCATCGTTGACGTAGGTGTTGATGCGCGTGATACCGTCGGTCCAGACCGGGCGGCAGAGGCAACCCAGGTTCATGACCTCCTCGACGATGAACTTGCCCGTGAAGCCGGCGAAGAAACCGAGCGCGACGGTGTCGACGCCCATCTTCTTAAAGGCGAAGGACACGTCGAGGCCCTTGCCGTTAGCCGTGTAGCTGGCCGAGCCGGTGCGGACGTTCTCGTCGGGCTCGAGCGGAGAGCTCGAAACCGTCATGTCGACAGCCGGGTTAGCGGTTAGCGTGTAGAACATTTACAGTACCCCCTGTATATGTGAGGGCCGCGTGGCCGGCCCATTCCAACCACGCGGTTACCTCTGATACCAAATTAGCGAGCTGCGGACTCGAGCAGTGCCTTGACCTCGGCAGCGGTGTTGCAGGCGAGCGCCTTCTCGGCGAGCTCGTCGCACTCGTCCTTGGTCCACTGGCTGATGGTCTTGCGGGCGCGCAGGATGGACGGAGCGCTCATCGAGAACTCCTCCAGGCCCCAGCTGATCAGCAGCGGCTCGAGCAACGGATCGGCAGCGGCCTCGCCGCACATACCGACCATGATGCCGGCCTTCACGCCGCTCTCGATGATGTTCTTGAGCGAGCGGAGCACGGCGGGATAGTAAACCTGGTACAGATTGGAGATGGTGTCGTTGCCACGGTCGGCGCACATGGTGTAGCCGATCAGGTCGTTGGTGCCGATGGAGAAGAAGTCGGCGACCTCGGCCAGGCGGTCAGCGAGCAGCGAGGCGGCAGGCGTCTCGACCATGATGCCAACCTCGATGTTCTCGTCGAACTTGCGACCCTCTTCGGTCAGCTCGGCCTTGCACTGCTCGACGAGCTCCTTGACAGCCAAGACTTCCTCGACGCAGGAGACGAGCGGGATCATGATCTTGACGTCACCGAAGGCGCTGGCGCGCAGCAGGGCGCGGAGCTGGACCTTGTACTGGTCGGGGTTGGCCAGGCAGTAACGCACGGCGCGGAAGCCCATGAAGGGGTTCTCTTCCTTGACCATGTGCAGGTACGGAATCTCCTTGTCGCCACCCACATCGAGCGTGCGGATGATGACCGGAGCGCCCTTGAGCGCGCTGGCGACCTTACGGTAGGCGTTGAACTGCTCCTCCTCGGAAGGAAGCTCAGCAGAGTCCATGAACAGGAACTCGGAACGGAACAGGCCGATAGCCTCGGCGTCGTGATCGAGCGCGTTGGGCACGTCATCGGGGTTGCCGATGTTGCAGGCAATGATCTTCTTGATGCCGTCGGCAGTCACGGACGGCTTGCCGCGGAAGGCCTCGAGAGCCGCCTTCTCGGCAGCGAAAGCCTCGGCCTTGGCAGTGTAAGCGGCGAGCGTCTCCTCATCGGGATCGGCCTCGACGATACCCTTGCCACCGTCGACGACAACGGTCATGCCGTTGCGCAGTGCGGTGCAGCTGTTGGAAACCGAAAGGACAGCCGGGATCTCGAGGGCGCGCGCAATGATTGCGGAGTGCGACGTGCGGCCACCAGTCTCGGTGACGATACCGGCAACGTGCGCCTTATCGATCGTGGCGGTCATGGACGGCGTGAGGTCGTGCACGACAACGACGGTGTTCTCGGGCAGGACGGAGAGGTCAACGACCTCCTTACACAGCAACTCGGCCAGAATGCCGGTACGGATGTCGGCGATGTCGGCCGCGCGCAGACGGAACATCTCGTCGTCCATGGACAGGAACATGTTCTCGAACATGGTCGAGGTGTCCATGAGCGCCTGCTCGGCGCAGGTGCCGCCGTCAATAGCGGCGTTAATGGCGTCGGTCATGCCCGGATCCTGAGCCAGGACAATGTGCCCGCTCATGATCTCGGCCTCGGCCTCGCCCACCGTCTCCTTCATGTGGTCGGCCTGAGCCTGGGTCTTCTCGCAGAAGACCGAAAGAGCAGCCTGATAGCGTTCCTTCTCTGCTGCCAAATCAGCAACCGCGTGCGGTTCAAACGTCAAGTCGGGATCGACGGCGACCATGACGGTGCCGATACCGATGCCCTCGGATGCGTTGACTCCCTGATACATTCCCATTCCTCTCTCCGTGTCATGTGATAAAGCGTTTTGCCATATCCATGACAAAAGAGCGCAGCTACCTTGAACAGGTCACTGCGCCCCTAAGTATGAACTTAATTGTTCAACATGCGACCCGTTTGAGTTCTACTCGCCAAGACCGCTCTTGATGAGCTCAATGGCAGCAGCCAGAGCCTCGGCCTCGTCAGCGCCGTCGCACTTGACCTCGACCTCGGTACCGCAAGGGATACCAGCAGCCATGAGGGCCATCGGGGACTTGCCGTTGACCTCCTTCTCGGGGGTGACGACCGTCACGTCGCAGGCGTACTTGCCCATGGTGGAGGCGAAGAGGCCGGCCGGACGCATGTGAAGACCCTGCGGATTGACGAGGGTAGCCTTCTCAGAAACCATAATTGACTCCTTTTTTGTGTTTAACCCCTGTCATGCATGCGGCAGGAGTCAGATTCACGACGTTGTTTATATTAACTCACATCAAACGGTTTTTCATTATGTTTCGCACGAATTGTTGGACAGATGTCGTTCCTGTACGCTCGCCCGCCGGGCGGGGCGGTTAAGTTTGCTGCTCTACAGTCCTGCGCAAGACGGAAAGCACATTAAGTGCTTTCCTTTGCGTGCGGAACTCGCGACAAACTTAACCGCCCCGCCCGGCGGGCGAGCTGCGGAAACTCGGTCGGTCCAGAGCAATATCGTGCGAACGAAATTCTGGCTGATGATCTGTTCGCGACAAAGACTCGATAGGTGGTCCCCTCTATGCCCCTTATGTAAGTTGCGGTGAAATAGGGACTGAATTTGGGGTTGAATCGTTTAAACAGTCCCCATTTCACCGCAACTTATGGGAGGGGATGAAAAAAGGCGGAGGCCCTGGAGAGGGTCTCCGCCTTTGTTGCAAGGGGCGATATTATTCGCTAGCTGCTGGATTAAACCAGGCGGGCGTTGATCGTCTTGGCGATCTCGGCGGCGTCGGTGGAACCCTTGACGGTGGCACGGAAGTCCTCGTCCATAAGCGCCTCGGCGACCTTGGACAGGATCTTGAGATGCGTGGTGCCAGCCTGAGCGCCCGGGATGAGCAGGGCGATGGCAACGTTGACGGGAGCGCCATCCATAGTGTCCCAACCGGTCACGCCAGAGTCGTCCTTGACGACGATGACGGCAGCCTCGGTGATGGCGTCGGACTTGGCATGCGGAATGGCGAAGCCCTCCATCATGCCCGTGGTGCCCTCGGCCTCGCGGGCCAGGAAGGCGTTCATCACGGCGTCGGCATCGCCGGCGATACCGGCCTTAACGGCCTGGTTGGAGACAAAGCTCAGAGCCTCGTCACGAGAAGCGAAGTCCTCGGCGACAAAGACGTTCTCGACCTTCACGAAGTCGGAAGCCTCGGCCTTGGGGGCCTCGACAGCAGCGGCCTTAGGGGTCTCAGCCGGCTTGGCTGCAGGAGCGGGCTTCTGGTTCTTCTCGAAGTCGTACTTCTTGAAGGCCACGAACAGGATGCCACCGACCACGGCGCCGATGAGGATCGCGAGGACCCACTGCGGGCCGTTCTCGACAACGGGCAGGACCAGGAAGCCGCCGTGAGGCGCCGGATCGTGAACGTTGAAGAAGATGGTCAAGATGGAAGCGATGGAAGAACCGACCATCATGATAGGCATGACGGGCCAGATGTTCTTGGTCATGAACGGAATGGCGCCCTCGGTGATGTGGGTGCAACCAAGGATAAGGTTGACGATACCGGCGTCATGATCCTCCTGGCTGAAGTACTTCTTGCCGACAACGACGGCGAAGGTGGTGATCAGCGGCGGAACGATGCAAGCGGCGGAGACGGCAGCCATGAAGTTGGTGCCGAAGTTGTAGGTCTCGGTGCCGACGCCAGCTTCGAGAGCGGTGCCGAGCAGGAAGGTGCCAGTAGCGTAAGCAGCCTTGTTGACCGGGCCGCCCATATCAAAGGCGCACATGCAGCCGATGGCCAGGCCAAGGATCACCGGACCGGAGTTACCGAGGCTCTGCAGGAAATCCATCATGCCCTGGTTAATGGCAGCCATGGGGCCGGAAATACCGAGCATGACCAGGCCGACGATGGCGGTAGAGCAAAGCGGATACAGGAAGATTGCCTTCAGGCCATTAAGGCTCGCGGGAATTTTAGAGAAAACCTTCTCGAGCAGCAAAATGACATAGCCGGCGAGGAAGCCGCCGACGATGCCGCCCAGGAAGCCAAAGCCCACACCCGAGCCTCCAGCGTCGATCATGCCGGTATCGGCGTTAACGGGCAGACCCTGGATGGCAATCATACCGGCAACAAAGCCGGGGACGAGCGCCGGGCGCTTGCCGATAGACTCGGCGATGTAGGCGGAGAGCACCGGAACCATGAGGTTCATGGCGATACCGCCGATAATCTTGAGCATCGCGGCAAAGCTGTTGTAGTCGGCAGCCGTCGAATCAAAGGACGTGATGCCCCACAGGAACGAAATGGCGGTCAGAACACCACCGGCAACGACGAAGACCAGCATGTGGCTGACGCCGTTCATGAGGTGCTTATAGATGATGTGGCCGACGGATTCCTTCTCCTCGACCTCGTCCTCGACATCGGCGGCAGCGGCAACCGTGTCGTCGCCCCTGGCGGCGAGCGCGCGGTCAATCAGCTTTCCGGCGGCCTCGACGGACAGGGCCTTGGAAACGCCAACGGAAACCATGGGCTTACCGGCGAAACGCTCAGCCTGGACATCCTTATCGGCTGCGACGACGACGGCCTTGGCACCGGCGATCTCACCCTTCGTGAGCTCGTTCTCGACACCGACCTGGCCATGAGTCTCGACCTTAATGGTCAGACCTCGCTCGGCAGCTGCCTTCTCCAGCGCCTCCTTCGCCATGAAGGTGTGCGCAATGCCGGTCGGGCAACCGGTCGCGGCGATGATGTCAAACTTAGCCATGTGTCCCTCCTTCTTGAGTACAGCGCCCGCGGGCGCTCCCCTATACGCGCTTAAATGCGCGTTTTTCCACACTTGAAAGATACCAACCTACCGTCCGCGTGAGAAGAGACAAGGCGCAATTCTCCGGTGAAAGGTTCTTTCATAACCGTAAACGGTAAGTGAAAGTTTACCATCAACACTTGAAACGGCAAGGTGTATCTTGTAAATGAAACTACCCGTATACTATGGCATGAAAAACGAGTCCGATTTTCATGCCAACCAGGAGCCATCCATGACCGATAGCAGCAAGAGCGCGCTCTCCCTTATTAGCACGCACAAAGGGTACAGCGATTCCGAGCAGCGCATTGTCGACTATATATTGGAGCACCAGTCCGAGGCGCCGCGTCTGACAGCCGCCCAGCTCTCACGAGCCGCTGCCACGTCCGAGGCGACGGTTTCACGCTTTTGCCGTAAGCTGGGCTTCGGCAGCTTCCGCAGCTTTCAGTTTTCGTTGGCGCGCGACTTGGAGAGCCAGCGCAACGAGGGCCTGACAGACGAGGTCTCGCTCGACAACATGGAGCAGAGCCTTAAAAATATCCTCGCCGCCAAGGTGAGCGAGCTTAATGCGACCATCGACGGCATTGATCACGACACGTTGGCCGCTGTTGTGCACGCGCTTAAGAATGCCGGCGTTATTGAGTTCGCCGCCGTGGGCAATACGAACGCAGTCGCGCTCGATGCGACATTTAAGTTTTCGCAGCTGGGCCTGCGCTGTATGGCGAGCACCATCAGCGAGACATCAATCGGCTTTGCGCTCACGTTGCGCCCCGGCGACGTTATCGTGCTAATCTCGAACTCCGGCAAGTCGCGCCGTTTGAATCGCATGGCAAAAGCGGCTCGCGGCTGCGGCGCCACTGTAGTCGTCATCAGCAGCGACAGCAAATCTCCGCTTGCGCGCCTGGCCGACTACACCTTTAATACCGTCAATCACGAGGCACTGCTGACAACGGGCGACTTCGCGTTCTCCAAGATGAGCGCCACAATGATCATAGAGGTCATCTACAACTTCCTGCTGCCCGAAATCGAGGATGCCCGAGAGCACATCAGCTACTACGAGGAGCTCATCCAGCCGGATAAGGTCGTGGAGTAGGTAAATTGGGGAGCCGATAGACGCCTCTCGCCACGAAACCCGCCCCATCTACTACGTTTTATCCGTATGGCCCAACCACATACCGAAAATAGAGAAAACCGCAGGCGTTCTACCTGCGGTTTTCTTTTTGCAATTCTTGGCGTGGTTGCCGATAGTCTATTAAACGTAGTAGATAGGCCGGTTTCGTAGCGATCGGGTCGGGCATGTATGTGGCGGCTCGGCCTAAGCACGCGCTTCTTCGAGCATCTGCTTTGCGTGGGCCAAGCTTGCCTCGGATTGATCGCCGCTCAGCATGCGGGCGATCTCGGCGGTACGGGCATCGCCGGTCACCTCGTCCAGGTGCGTTTGGGGAACATCGCCCGGCTCTTTACTGACCACGTAATGCTTGTCGGCCATGACCGCAACCTGCGCCAGGTGGGTTACGACAATGACCTGATGCGTGGCGGCAAGATCGGCCAGCACACCAGCAAGAGCACGAGCCGTAGAGCCGCCGACACCAGCATCGACCTCGTCGAACACCAGTGTATCCACGCCATCCGCGTTGCCGAGGACAACCTTGCTCGCCAGCATAACGCGGCTGAGCTCGCCACCCGACGCAATACGGCGCAGGGGACGCGGCGTCAATCCAGCGCCGCTGCGATACAAAAGCTCATAGCTCGAAGGGCCAGCAAGCGTCCACTCGGCGCGGGGAAGATCACGCGACTCCCAGACGAGTTCGGCGCCCCCCATTTCCAGACGCGCCATTTGGCGGCCAACCTCATGACAAAAACGCGGGGCCGCCGTATTGCGTGCACGTTTAAGCGCCTTGGCGGCGGCGAACAGTTCATGCTCCGCTGCGCCAAGCGCTTCACGCGCCTTCTTGATCTGCCCATCACCATCGTCTACCAGCGACAACAGCTCTTGTGAGCGATCGCGCATGGCAAACACGTCATCCATGGTAGGACCCCACTGACGCAGCAGGCCCTTGAGGTCTGAATATCGCTCGCGCATGCGAGCGAGCTCGCGAGGGTCAAACGCAACGCCATCGCGATAAGCACGCAGCTCGTTGGCACAATCCTCAAGTGAGATGCAGGCATCCGAAAGTGCATCGGCGATGTCACCGAGCTTGCGGTCAACGGTCGCCATGCGTGAAAGCTCGGCAACGGCGCCATTCACGGCATCGAGCGCTCCCCCTTCGGCAGCAAGCGATGCATGGGCCTCGTTGGCCGTCGCAACCAAGACCTCGGCGTGCTCCGAGCGCGGCAGCAGCTCCTCGAGCTCCTCGTACTCGCCTGGCTTGGGGTCGACCTCGGTGATACGCTCAAGAGCAAAACGCGCTTCCTCGACGCGACTTCCCTGCGCGCGTGAGGCTTCCTCCACACGGCGAAGCTCCTTGGCGGCGGCACGCGAAGCCTTAAAGCAGGTGCGATACTTCTCGAGCGCCTCAAGCGCCGCGCGCCCAGCCCAAGCATCGACCATGGCAACATGGTGCGCCGGGTCGAGCAGACGCTGATGTTCATGCTGGCCGCATAGATCCATCATCACGCCAACGCGCTCCGAAAGCTCGCGCACGCTGGCGATGCGGCCGTCAATTTTTACGCGGCTGCGGCCCTCGGCAGAAAGGCTGCGCTGTACGGTAAAACCCTCCGTGTCGTGCGGGCCGTCAAACAGGCGCGCCTCGACGCTGGCAAGCGCCTCGCCCTCGCGAACCGTCGACGAATCCGCGCGCTCGCCCAAAATGAGCTTGAGCGCCGAGAGCAGCGCGGTCTTGCCAGCACCGGTCTCGCCGGTCAGGACGGTCAAGCCGGTACTCGGAACCAACGTCGCCTCGCGAATGAGCGCGATGTTGGAAACCTGCAGCTCATCGATCATGGCGCACTCCATAGAACACGCGGCTCACCGAGTTATAGAAGCTCTCGGGGCCGTAATCCAGCAGCAGCACATCGCCGGGACCGCGACGAACAGCCACGCTCTCGACCGTGCCATCGCAGGTAATAAACTGTCCGTCGATAGCGATGGCAGGCACGCTCGGGCGATCATCGGACATAAAGATTTCGACGACATCACTCGGCGAGGTCAAGAAGGCGCGAGCCTGAATGGTATGCGGAGCAATCGGCACGCAAACCATGCCCGTGTAATCAGGGCTGACGATAGGGCCGCCGGCGGAGAGCGCATAGCCCGTAGAGCCGGTCGCCGTCGACACGACGACACCGTCACCGCGCAGGCGATCGATATGATGGCCGGACACCGTGATGTCAAACTCGACCATATCGGACAGGGGCCCACGCGTGAGCGCCATATCGTTGAGGGCGAACGAACGCACGACATCCTTCGTGCCGTCATCGCGCACCGAGACGATATCCGCGGCGATGGTGGCGCGGCGGCTCACGTGCAGCTCGCCGGACAGGGCGTCGCTCACGACCTGCAGAATGTCGCGCTCCTCGGGGCTCGCAGCAGTTAAAAAGCCCAGGTGACCATAGGAAAGACCAAGGATAGGAATCTCGCGATGGTTGAGGATGCGGGCAGCGCGCAGCAGCGTACCGTCGCCGCCGAGCGTAATGACCAGATCGGAGCCGTCAATATCAGGCGTGCTTTGAATCTTCGATCGCTGGTCGGCAGCCCATGCGACCTCATAGCCCTGGCGCGTCAGCCAGAGCTCGAGCATCAGGCCGCTCTCGACCGCCTCTTGCTTGTAGTAATTGGGAACCAGAAAGACCTTCATAGCGTTGCCGCTTTCTCGCTCAAAGCCGATACCTGGGATTGCAACTCATCTTCGGCGCGCTCGCCGGGGGCAAACCTCGTGCCGTACAGGAAAAACTCAACGTTGCCCTTAGCGCCATGGATTGGCGACACGCACACATCGAGCGGGAACAGGCCCTTGGCGGCAAAGAGCTCAATCGCCGCCACGAGTGTATCGCGGCGGACGGCAGGGTCGGTCACGATACCGCCCTCGCCCACCAGCGCAGCCGGCGCCTCAAACTGCGGCTTTACGAGCGTGCAAAACGAACCCGAAGGCTTCAGGCACGCCAGCACGGCGTCGATGATATTCGCGATACTCGTAAACGACACATCGCACACAGCCAGGTCAATAGCAGCGCCGTAGCCGAGCTCGGGCAACTGCGTCACATTCGTGCGCTCGTGGAGCGTCACGCGATCGTCTTGGCGCAGCGACCAATCAAACTGGGCACGGCCCACGTCGACCGAGACAACGGTCGCGGCGCCGCGCTTGAGCAGGCAATCAGTAAAGCCGCCCGTGGAGCATCCCACATCGAGGCAAGCAAGGTCCGTCGGATCGATCCCAAACGCATCGAGCGCGCCCTCGAGTTTAAGGCCGCCGCGTCCAACGTACGGAATGCGCCCCTTAACGTGCAGTGGCAGGCCCGGCGTCACCTTGAGCCCCGGAGAGGTCAAACGCTCACCGCCGCTCGAAACCAAGCCGGCCATAAGAGTGCGAAGGGCATCCGCGCGATCGGCGCAGATGCCCTGTGAAATCAGTTCGTCATCGAGACGCACACGTTTCATGAATGCCATCAACCATTCGTATCCGGAGATGCAGCCTGTCTATCTTGGGATTCGTTTGCCGCATCCTCATCGTATTCCCGTTCGAGCTTGTCGGCCTCACGCGGCGTCAGCTCAAACTTGTCGACCATATCGACCGCTCGGGAGCCCAGCTCAATCGCCTCGTCAAACAGATCGAGCGAACGCTCCAAGGACGTATCCTTGGAGCGAACGGTGGCGATGATCTGGTCCAGGCGATCCGAGATCTCATCGAAGTTGCGGACGGAACCCTCTGGCATGGCTACTCCTCGACGGAGTCGGCCTCGACGGCCTCAGCAGCGTCCGCATCCTCGGCAAGTACACCGGCGGCAGCCTGAGCGGCGGCGACCTTGGCGGCCGCCTCGGCAGCCTGCGCCTCCTCGCGAGCGCGATCCTCGGCCAGCAGCTCCTGGTACAGGTCCTCGCCCGGCAGCTCCTCGCTGCGAGCGATCTTGCCAAGCACGCCGTTGACAAACGACGCGGACTGGTCGGTGCCATAGGCCTTGGCGATTTCGACGGCCTCGTTGATCACGATGGCGTCCGAGACCTCTTCGTCGGTGAGGAAGCGCATCTCGTAGACAGCGATACGCAGCAGGTTGCGGTCGGCGCCGGGCATGCGCATAAGATCCCAATTCTTGGCGACGGCGCGCAGAGCACAGTCGATGCGATCGATGTGCTCGTAGGCACCGCGGCAAAGCTCCAGCGCATAGGGATCGAGGGGACCCTTCGAGATCAGGAAATCGCCCTCGAGGACGCGCTCGAGCGGGCTGTCCGTGGCCTCAGCCTGGAACAGCAGCTGCAGCGCCTGACTGCGGGCAAGCGTACGCCCGCGATAAACCTTAAGGCTCAAAGGTTACTCCTTGGGGAAAACGAGACCGTCGATGCAAACGTCAACGCGCTCGACCTCGACGCCCACCTGGGCATCGATGGCGGCGACCACGGCGGCGCGAACGGCCTCGGCGAGTTTCTTGAACGGATAGCCAAAGAACACCACGACACGCACGGTGAGTGCGAGCTTGTCGCCGACGACCTCGGCCTCGACCGCCGGCTCGGAAGCCGGGGCCTTGGACGAGAGCATCATGGAGACAAGGTTGGTGGCAAGGTCCTTGACGCCAACGGAGGCGATGCCCTCGACATCCGACACGGCGCGCGAGACGATGGCGGTCAGAACATCGGGCGAAATGCCGATGCCGTCAATCTTGATTTCCTGGGGCATGAGTCCTCCTAGAAGAGTTGGTTGCTAGACGCGGGAGACGAACTTGCCGTCGCGGGTGTCAACCTTGATGACCTCGCCCTCGTTGAGGTACATGGGGACCTGGATGACAGCGCCGGTGTCGATCGTGGCCGGCTTGGTGGAACCCTGGACGGTGTCGCCCTTAAAGCCCGGGTCGGTCTGGACGATGGTGGTCTCGATGAACATCGGCGGGGTCACGCCCATGAGCTCATCGTCGGCGAAGAGCAGCTGGCAGATGTCGTTCTCGCGCAGCCACTTGGAGTTCTCGCCCACCATGTCCTCGGGAACGGGAACCTGCTCATAGGTCTCGTTGTCCATGAAGATGTAGTCGGCGCCATCGTTGTAGAGGTACTGGAACTCACGGGTGGTGAGCATGACGCTCTCGAACTTGGTGCCGGCGTTGCAGGTGTTCTCGACGACGCGGCCGCTCTTGATGTCGCGGGTCTTGTAGCGCACGAACGCGCCGCCCTTGCCCGGCTTGACATGCTGGAACTCGACGATGGTGTAGACCTTGTCCTTAATGCGGAGACCGAGGCCGTTCTTGAAGTCGGCGGTAGAAATGGTAGGCATAGCGACCTTTCTTGTTATGGGCAGAACGCACAGGCGTCCAAATTACATACGACCGAAATTATACACTTGCAGACGGCGCCTGCAGCGAGCGCATAAAAAGAGAACGCGGGACGTCCGAATCATTTCGAACGCCCCGCCCCAAACTATCTACGAAGTAGACTAGCAATCGATGACGTGGAGGTCATGCGGCGTCTTGGTGAAAGGCTCGTAGCCGTTCTCGGTGACCACGCCGTAGTCCTCCAGGCGCACGCCGCCCACACCGGGCAGATACACGCCGGGCTCCATGGTGATAACCGAGCCGACCTCGATGGTGTTCTTGCTGCGGTTGAAGTTGGGCAGCTCATGGATGTCGATACCCACGCCGTGGCCCAGACCGTGGTTGTAGTAATCGCCATAGCCGGCATCGCCGATGATCTTCTTGGAAAGCTTAAAAATGTCATTGCCCTCGACGCCCGGATGGATAGCGGCGACGCATTCCTCGTGCGTACGGCGCACGAGCGCGTACAGATCGAGCTGCTCCTGGGTAGGCTCGCCCATCACGACGGTGCGCGTCATGTCGGAACGATAATCGCAGTAGCCCGCGCCGTAATCCATGAGGACGAAGTCGCCCTTCTCGATCACGCGGTCACTCGGCACGGCGTGCGGGTTGGCGGTGTTGGGACCGCTCGCCACGATGGAGCCGAAGGCCAGGCTGTCGGCGCCGTTGGCGAACATAAAGTTCTCGAGCTCGTTGCGAACCTGCTTCTCGGTCATACCGGGCTTAATAAAGCCGAGCATATGCTGGAAGGCGGCATCGGTGATCGACTGTGCATGGCGCATGAGCTCGATCTCCTCGGCGTCCTTGATGGCGCGCATCTTGCGGATGTCATCATGCATCAGCGGCAACATGCAGGCGACGGAACGGTCCTCCAGACCACGCTGAATACCCTGGTAGAAGTTGATCTGCATGTCGTCCTCGACGGCGCAGACGCGGCACTTGTTGGCCGCGATCTTGCCGGCGACCCAACCGGGGATGGTGCCCTCGTCCATATCGTAGACCCAAGGGCTGCCGGCGGGCGTGTTCTCCTCAAAGCTGTTGAGGTAGCGCGAGTCGGTATGGAACAGGCACTGGTCAGCCGTAATAAACGCCGCGTGCGGGAACTCGAAGGTGTAGTCGAAGACGCCCTTCACGCCCGTGAGCCAACGAAGATTGGCCTCGTCGCGTACCACGATAGCGTCGTAGCCGCGCTCGACCATCAGGGCACGGACACGTTCGATACGACCGGCAGGACCGGCAGCAAACTCAGACATGCAGATTCCTTTCTTGTTGTCTCAAAAAGTGCGGGACGGGTCTCAACCGAACGTCGGAATCGCATGCGAACCGCAACCGATTGGAAACCCGTCCCTCAACATGATACGAAAGACGATGGATGTCAATAAATCTTAGAGAAGTTCTTTGCGAGAAGCCAAGTAGGCGTGAGCATGGCGCTCAAGAACCTCGTCCTCAACGCTCGTTAGACGAATGGCGCCGAGCGCCGCGGGCAGCGGCAACATGCTGCGGTTCGAGCGGGCGAACTGCTGCTTACGGAACTCCTCGATAAACGCCGTGGGCTCCAGGTCGAAGGCAAGCTCCTCGATGCCAAAGTCCTCCAGGCAGTCATCGACCTCAAAAACGTAATCGATATCGAAGTCGCAGGCATCATGTGCTAGGCGCGCCTCAAAACGCATGCCCTCGGACAACAGCTGGTAGGCAGGGACCTGAGAAGCGGCATCGCCCAAGCAGGCGCGCAGGGTACGCTCCCCCATCTTGCCAAAATCGAGCGCATGGCGGGCGCTCGGGTTCGTAGCCATCAGTACGTCCTTGCGGGCAGTCTGAGACCACTGAACGGCATTGACGAGCGCGACCTCCTCGCCCGCGAGAATCTCGGGGACGGTCTCGGTAAACTGATTCCAACGGGACTTGCTGCTCGAAAGCATGGTGCCAACAAGTACCGCATAGCCAAGCTTGAGGTCCTCGGGGTCCGTCTCGCGAACAAGGTCGAGGTCACACACGACCAAGCCCGGCTCGGGACGGAACGCGATAGCGGGAAGCGCATTCGCCGACGAGGCGACGAGCGGCTTCATGGTCGTCGCGACCGTGAGCATGGCGTCGAACGTCGTCGGCAGCAAGGCGCACTCGGTGCGACCGCACCACTGATTGGCACACCAGCAAACGACCGAGCAGGTTGCGACATCGCCAACGGCAACAACGAGATCGTCGCAGGTAATGCCGTTAGCTGACAGGGCGCCAAAGACGGTATCGGCATCGGCCAGCGTAGCGCCGGCAGGAGAAACCTCGAGGGCGAGCAGCGACACGGCAAACCCAGCGTCGACCAGCGCATGCTCGACGACCTCGCCAAAACGCTCGGATGTGGCGTCGTTCCAAACCACCATCGCGCGCTTAGGCTTGCCCACAGCCGAGGCAAACATGCGCGACAGTTCCTCAAACGCGCCAAGACCGACGCGGACATCGACACTGCGGTTTTGGAAATTGATAAGTTGACGGCGAATCATAGCAGCCCACGCTCCAAAAGCATCTCGGCACAAAGGTAGGAAACGTCCTCGAAGGACTTGTTGCGAATATCAAGGGTAATATCGGCGGCCTGGCGATACAGCGGACGGCGATGCTCAAACAGGCGCGCAGCATGCTCGGGCGAGCGGAAATCGGGTCGGGTATCGGAACGGCGAATCTGGCGCAACGAGTCCTCAAAGTCGCCTTCGAGGTACACGCATGTACCCATCTCGTGCATCAGCTCAATGTTCACCGGCGTCTCGACGATGCCACCCCCGCACGATACCAGCAGGCTGCGCTCGCTCTGAAGCGAACGGAGCGCCGAAGTCTCGAGCTCGCGAAAACGCTCCTCGCCCTCGGTCTCAAAAATCTCGGTTACCGATTTTCCGCAACGACGCACGACCAGGCGGTCGGTATCGATAAACCGACGCTTGAACATGGTGCCCACGTTGCGCGCTAGCGTCGATTTGCCCGCACCCAAAAACCCGATAAAGAAGATATGGTCGCAGCCGTGCTTGGTGTGCTGGGACATGACGAAACCTATTCCTCGCAGGGAAGGTCGCGCAGGGCCCGGCGCTCAAAGATACGGAAGATCTGCGTATACCACAGGTCCTGCGTGGCCTGCGGCTTTACCAAAATCGTATCGACGCCGGCAAAGTTGCCGCTCCACACGTCCGTGTACAGCTGGTCACCGATCAGCACGGCCTCATCGGCCGTGGCACCCAGGCGCTTAAGTCCGGCCTTGAGGGCAAAGGGCGCCGGCTTCATGGCATGGCTGATGGCCTCGAGACCCAGCTCGCGTGCGGAGCTCATGACCTGGTCGCGATGCCAGTTGTTGGACACCATGCACAGCTTAAAGCCCTTGGCATGGGCGGCCTCGAGCCAAGCGGAGACCGCAGCGGGAACCTGCTCGGTATCACGCGGCACCAGGGTGTTATCGCGGTCGAGCAAAATGGCGCGCTTGCCGTCGGCCCAAAGGGTATCGAGGTCGATGCGATCGACCGAGGCAACATATCGTTTGGGGCTGAAAATCCTCATGTTTAATTCCAAGACTGTTGATGCTCTTCGTAGGTCTGAGAGAAATACTCCTCATCCTGCGTAATGTAGAAATACAGGTCATCGGAGTCGGTAGGCTCAAGGGTTGCCTTGAGTGCCTCGAGCGACGGAGAGCAGATGGGCGTGGGCGGCAGCCCCTCATGCTTATAGGTGTTGTACGGACTATCGCTCTGCAGGTCGTCGGCGGTAACCTCGCCGCCGGTGACATACATCATGGTCGCATCGCTATTGAGGTATCGCAGGCCATCGAGCTTGCCCGCCAGACGGTTATAGAAAACCGATGCCACGTGCGCGCGCTGATCGGCATTGAGGCCCTCGCGCTCGACGATCGAGGCAAGGTTAACGATGTCGTAATCGGACATATCCACGCCGTAGCGCTCTTTGATCTTGGCCTCGCAACCGGCAAAATCAAGCGTCTTGTACTCGGTGTTAAACTGATCGAGCATGGCGCGAATGACATCATCGGCGCTCGGTTTCTTGCCCAGCGAATAGGTCTTGGGGAACAGGAAACCCTCGAGCGAATCTTTCGCAGCGCCTTTGAGGAACGGATAGTCGTTCACATAATTGCTGGCCTTCGCCTGGTTGAGGAAGTCCTCTTTGGAGATGCTGTCGTACGCCTGGGCCACGCGGTCGGCAACCTGGTCGACCGTCAGGCCCTCAGGAATTGTCAGTGCATCGGAGCCGGCATTGGGCCCCTCCATAAGCTGCTGGACGACCTTGGTCGCATCCATCAGCGTCGTGAAAGAGTACGTGCCAGGTTTAAGCGACATATCCGCGTTGAGCTTTTTGACCGCCGCGTAGTAATCCTTGGGATTCTCGACAATATGGTTCTCGGAGAGAATCGTGGCGATCGCGTCGCCCGAGGCGCCCTCAGGAATCGTAACAGTTACCTGCTGGCCAGCGGTGACGTTTGCGTCCTCCCCGCCAAGCAAGCCCTTGACGGCCGGTACGGCGAAGAAGGCAATGGCGGCGAGAACGATCACCGCAACCACAGCGCCGATAATCATAGACACCGGCGAGCTTTTCTTTTGGGTGCCGCGTCGAGCATGCGTGTTATAGCTCGAACGCGCGGCCGGAGCAACGCCATGCGAGCCGCGTGCATGATGCGCGTGCGATTGAGGGGCCTGCGCGCGCTGGTTAGGTGTCTGCTGCTTAAAGCGGGCGCCGCCTGCGGGCTGGGCCGCGCGGGCGGCGGGCTGTTGAGCAGCACGCTGAGTAGGCTGAGCCGAACGCTGCGTCGGCTGCGCCGGGCGCTGACCAGGCTGAGCAGGGCGCGGCACAGGCTGTCGTGTACGATTCGGCTGGCGCGGATCGAAAGCGCTAGACATGCAAAACCTCCTCGTTTTTGCGATCGAGCCATGTCTGCAAGAACAGGCTGGCGGCGATCATGTCGATCTTGCCCCTCATCTGCTTTTCGTTGAGTCCCTGCTCGCGCAGGATACGCTTGGCCTCTTGCGAAGACAGACGCTCGTCCTCAAACTCCAGCGGAAGATCGAGCTCGTCGGCGATCTTTTGCGCCACGGCGGCAACGCGCTCAGCCTGGGGGCCGGGCTCGCCGGCCATGGTCAGGGGACGTCCGCTTACCAGGATGTCGGGCTCATAGTCATCGACCAGGTAGCGAAACGTCTTGGCCATACCGGTGACCTCCGCGGCCGGGAGCACCTTGACGGGCATCGCCATCTTGCCATCACGGCTCGAGACGGCGATGCCGATTCTGGTCTCCCCTATGTCCAGCGCGAGCGCGACCACAGCGACTACTTAGGCGCCGAGCGCGGTCTTGGCGGCCGCGAGGGCATCGGCGATACCGGCAGCGTTCTTGCCACCGGCCTGGGCCATGTTAGGACGGCCGCCACCGCGACCGTCGACCAGACCCGCGATCTGCTTAATCACGTTACCGGCGTGGAAACCGGCCTTCACGGCGTCATCGGAGCCGGCGGCAAGCAGGGCCGGAGTGCCCTTCTCGGTCACGCTGGCAACGACGCAGGCGACAGGGCCAGCGACCTTCTGGTGCACGGTATCCCAGACGTTGCGCAGGTCAGCAGCCTCAAGGCCCTGGAGCTCAGCGACGACGAGCTTATAGCCGTCGAGCTCGACGGCACCCTCGATGGCGCTGGAGATAGCGTCGGAGGAGCCACCGGTCAGCGCCTTCTTGAGCTTGTTAGACGTCTCGCGCAGCTCGGCCTGCAGGTTCTCCACACGAGCGGGAACCTCGTCAACGCGGCACTTGAGCGCAGCGGCAGCGGCGTCAACGAGTGCCAGGCGGTCGGCCATGTAGTCGAGGGCGCCCTTAGAGGTAACGGCCTCGATACGGCGGACGTTCGAGCCCGTGGAGGACTCGGAGATAATCTTGAATAGACCGATCTCGGCAGTGTTGGCAGCATGCGTACCACCGCAGAGCTCGCGGGAGAACGGCTGGTCCTCGGCGCCCACGGAAACGACGCGGACGACGTCGCCATACTTCTCGCCAAACAGGGCGACGGCGCCGGCGGCCTTGGCCTCGTCGATGCCCATGACGCGGGTCACGACCGGCTTAGATGCAAAAATCTGCTGGTTGACCAGGTCCTCAACAGCCTTGAGCTGCTCGGAGGACAGGGCCTCAAAGTGCGTGAAGTCAAAGCGCAGGTGCTCGGGCGTCACCAGCGAGCCGGCCTGAGAGACATGCTCGCCCAGGACGTGCTTAAGCGCGGCGTCAAGCAGGTGGGTGGCGGTGTGGTTGCGGCGCAGGAAGCCACGGCGCTCGGCGTCGAGCGCGGCGGTCACGGTAGCACCGACGGTCAGCGTGCCCTCGGCGACGTGCGCAACGTGGGCATACAGGCCGTTGTGGTTCTTGGTATCGGAAACGGTCAGCGAAACGCCCTCGGCGGAAAGCTCGCCGGCATCGCCCTGCTGGCCGCCCATCTCGGCATAGAACGGGGTGCGGTCGAGCACAACCTCAACATCCTCGCCCGCCGCAGCGGACTCGACGGACTCGCCGTTGCGCACGATGGCCACAACCTTGGCGCCCTCAATGACGTCGTCGTCGTAGCCGTCGAACTCGGTCGCAGCGACCTTGTCCGAAAGCTCGACCCACACATCGTTGAAGCTGCCCCAGGCGTCGCCCTTAGCATTGGCGCGAGCACGGGCCTTCTGGTCCTCCATGCAAGCGGTAAAGCCGTCCATGTCGACGTCGTGGCCGGCGGTGCCGGCAATCTCGACGGTCAGGTCGATGGGGAAACCAAAGGTGTCGTGCAGCTTAAAGGCGACATCACCCGGGAGCACGGCGCCATCGGCAAGCGCTGCCAGGGCCTCGTCCAGGTAGACGCGACCGTTGTCGAGCGTCGTGGAGAAGCGCTCCTCCTCGGAAGCGACGATACCCTTAACGAGCGCGACGTTCTTGAGCAGCTCGGGATAGGCCTCGCCCATCTGAGCGTTGACCTCGTCGATGAACTTGGTCAGGAAGGCGCCCTCGATGCCCAGCAGGCGGCCGTGGAACACGGCACGGCGGAGCAGGCGACGAAGGACGTACTCGCGACCCTCGTTACCGGGCAGGATGCCGTCAGAGATCATGAAGTCGACGGCACGGGAGTGGTCGGAGATGATGCGCAGGGAGCGGCTGGCACCGGAGTAATCGTCGGCGTCATAGGTCTTGCCGCTGATCTCCTCGCCCAGCTTGATGAGGTGCTGCATCAAATCGCCGTCGTAGTTGGCGGTCTTGTGCTGCATGATGGCGGCCATGCGCTCCAGGCCCATGCCCGTATCGAGGTTGCGGTGCGGCAGCTCCGGCATGGAGCCGTCCTCCTGGCGGTCGTACTGGGTAAACACGAGGTTCCAGAACTCAAGGAAGCGGTCACAGTCGCAGCCGGGCTTGCAGTCGGGGCTACCGCAGCCGACCTCCTCGCCCATGTCAAAGTAGATCTCGGAGCACGGACCGCAGGGACCGGTGGGGCCAGCGGCCCAGAAGTTGTCGTCCTCGCCCAGGCGCGAGATGTGATCCTCGGCAACGCCCAGGGAGCGCCACACGTCGTGGGTCTCGTCGTCCTCGGTAAAGACGGTGAAGTACAGGCGGTCGAGCGGCAGCTTGAACTCCTTGGTGATAAGCTCAAAGGCCCAAGCGCAAGCCTGCTGCTTGGAGACGCCGCCAAAGGAGAAGTCGCCGAGCATCTCAAAGAACGAGAGGTGACGGCCGTCCTCGCCGATGCAGTCAATGTCGTTGGTGCGGACGCACTTCTGGCAGGAGATCGCGCCGATCTCCTTCATGGTCTTCTTGCCTTGGTAGTACTCCTTAAACTGGTTCATGCCGGCGTTGGCAAGCAGCAGCGAGGGATCGTCGGGAACAAGGGACGAAGAAGGATAGAGCTTAAGACCGCGCTCCTCAAAGAAGTTGAGGAACTTGGAGCGGATCTCGGCCGTAGTCATTGACGGGTAGTCAGCACTCATAGAGGGAATCTCCTCGGTTTCACATCGAAACAGTTCAAACGTAACGATATTACCATCCCGCCGCGCCAGTGCAAAAAAGAGGGCCGCCAAACAGCGACCCTCCAGCGAAAGTGCACGTTATGTAGTACTGCGCGATCCTTTGAAAAAGGACTGCTGTAGAATTACATATAAGATTCACCCGGAAGGAGCGATCGATGAAAAGCAAACGATTTGTCCTGAATGCACTTCTGGTTGTAGCACTTTTAGCGCTCTTGGCCTTCTCTTGCTGGTATGCAAACCAACCAGCCTTTGGCTACGTATTGTATGCAGTAATGTCCGGCGATAAAGCTTGTTACACTCTACGCGTAATTGACGTTCTCTTTTTCTATGTAGCCGGCCCCTTATCAATCGCTTTGCTCGCGTTTCTTGTCATTTACAACTTCAAGAAACGCTAGCGGTGCCTATTTGGAATCCGAATCGTCCATGGAGCCGTCGATGCCGGTTTTGGTGTCGTCGTCCGTATTGGAATCGTCATCCTTGGCGAAGGGGTTCTTGAAGAAACCCGTCGCATCGGGCTGCAGACCAGAGAGCTTGATCCAGGGATTATCGAGCTCGGGCTTGGGCATTGCCTGCGCCTCGGGCGCGGTCTCGTTGCCAATGAGCTCGGATTCATAGATGAACGTATCGTCTCCAAGGGCGTCATAGGCGGCGACCGGGTTGCCCTCGGCATCGCGATACGGCGTGCCCTTAAACACGGCGCCGTCGTATGCCACGAGCTGACGGCCGGTCTCGTTCTCAAAGTAGTAGACGAAAATGCCCTTGAGGGCCGCGCATAGCGGAATGGCGATGACCATGCCGATGGGACCCATGAGTGCCGAACCAATAACGAGGGCCGTCAGGCTCATGATGGGATGCACCTGCACCGAACTCTGCATGACCTTGGGGGAAATGACGTTATCGGTGACGTTTTGAGCCACCATGGTCACAACGAGCGTCCACAACGCCAGCATGGGGCTGAACATAAAGCCGAGCACCGTGGCAATCGCCGCGCTTACCCAGGGACCGACAACCGGGACCAAGTGCATGATGCCGGTAAAGATGGCCATGAGCGCCGCGTAGGGATGGCCAATGAGCGTAAAGCCGATAAAGGCGAGGATGCCACCGCAGATGGACGTCACGACCATGCCGCGCATATAACCGCCGACCGAGCGCGAAAGAATCGCGACCATAAAGCGGTACGATGTCTCTTTTTCCTGTCCGATGATGGTGCAGACCTCGTGGTGCATACGGGGATAATCGCAGGCAAGCCAGTAGGCAAGCACCAAACCCAGGAAGATGACGAACAGCTGCGAGGCCGTGTTGGTGATCAGCGGGAACACGCCGCGACCGAGCTCAGCGGCGATTTGCGATACGTACTTGGACGCCACCGTGACGAGCGAAGAAAGGTTATCGTCCAGGTACTCCTTGAGCGGCGTGTTGTTGAGCGTCTTAGCGTGCGAAATCATCTCGTTGAGATCACCGCCCGCAACGCGAAGCTGCTCAGGCAGACGGCTCAGGACTTCCATAATCTGACCGAGCAAAATAGGCGACAGGATGCAGACGACGCCGACGAGCACTGCCACAACCACGATCAGCGCGACGAGCGAACCGATGCCACGACCGACGCCGTGATGCTCAAGCCAGTTAGTGATCGGCGACATCACAAAAGCGATGATGGAGCCGACAGCTAGAAACTCGATAACCGGCGCCAGGATGCCCATAAGGTTAAAGATGACGGCTGCGATGACAATGCAGCCAACGACAGCCCAAATGCGAAGCGTCAGAATACGAGTATCGCGCAGCGTGCGGTCGGTTTGTTGGGGGTGCTCAATCATGAACGAACCATCACTCCGTCGGGGTCGATCTTGTCCTGTATCTTCTTAAGGGTACGGCGCAGCAGGCGCGAAACCTGCACCTGCGAGATACCCAACTTCTTAGCAATCTCGATCTGGGTCATGCCCTTCACAAAGCGCAGCTCGATAACCTCACGCTCACGCGGCGAGAAATCGCGGATGGCTTCCTCGATCACCAGGCGGTCATCGGTAAAATCGAGCTCGTTGTCGTCATCGGCATAGCGGTCGAGAATCGAGGGGGCATCATCGGAATCGGACGCGCCAGGAGCCTCAATGGGCACCGAGGTATAGGCCGAAGACGATTCCATGGCCTCCAGCACCTCGTCGACGGTCACACCCAGGTACTCAGCGATTTCTTCAACCTTAGGCGAGCGCTGCAGCTCGTTAGTGAGCTTGTCGGTAGCTTGGTTAACCTTGGCAGAAAGCTCCTGCAAACGGCGCGGCACGCGCACGCTCCAGCCCTTATCACGGAAGTGACGCTTAATCTCGCCCAGGATGGTAGGCGTGGCAAACGTCGTGAACTCGAGTCCGCGCTCGGGGTCAAAGCGGTCGATAGCTTTGAGCAAACCCAGATAGCCGACCTGCATGAGGTCGTCGAGCGGCTCGCCGCGGTTCTTAAATTTGTTGGCAAGAAACCTTACCAGGTTCATATGGGACATGACGAGCTGCTCACGTGCGTCCGGATCACCGGTCTCTTTGTAGCGACGAAACAGCTCGCGGGTTTTCTCCTTGTCCCAAGCGGTCTTACCGCTCCGGGAACGTTCGGTCATATTAGATATCCGCCTTGAGGTCGAGGGAAAGCGTCAGGGGCGCCGCAGTCTTTTCGTAGGAATCGCACACGCTTGCCAGAATGAGCTCGGCATACACGGCAGCCTGATCATCCTCATCGACAGTCGCCTGGTCACCAAAGGTAAAGGTCATGCCCACGTGCGATTCGTCGACGTCGAATTTGATCGAAATGTCGTCAGAATCAACGGCCGTGCAGCCAAAGATGAAGGCCTCCTCGGCAGCCATACGGATATCCTCGATGCGATCGACGGACATAGAGCACAGCGCACCGACATTTGCCGCCGTCATGCGCACAAGGCGCGCCAGACGCGGATCCCCGGCAACAGTCAGCGTGATGGGGCAAGTTGCTTCGCTACTCATCGCAGGACTCCTCGAAGGTCTCGGCGGGCGTATAGGTGTAATACTGAGCAGGCTTGGCTGCGGGCTTCTGAGCCGCATCCGCACCATCGGCGGCCTCGTCCTCAGCCTCACCAATCAGAACGCGCTCGATAGGCTGCTCGGCCTCGGTGGCGGCAGCGGCGAGCTTGCGATCGGCGTCGGCTGCAGGAGCCTTCACCTTATTGAAAAGCTTCTGCACGGCGCCAGCAGCAGAATCAGTCACGCTCGACACAGCGTTGCTTGCCTCGGCCATGGTGCCCGTGACCTCAGAGATGTCGCGAACCACAGCTTCGACCTCTACGAGATTGGAGGTAAGGGCGTCGACGGCGGTCTTGCTCGACTTGAGGAGCGGCTCAACCTGAGCCAACGCGGGGGTGAGCTCATCGACAGCGCCATCGAGCTTTGCTACCACCGGCTGTGCCTCGGCGATGGTGTTGTTAAGGTCGCTCACCGTCTTGTCGAGCGAATCAACGACGGTGCGGGTCTTGCGCAGCGTAAGCGCGAGCTCGATAACAGCCCACACGCCGGCAACGGCGAGCAGCAGCAGGGCGATTTGAATGGGACTCATACAAGCCTCCCGAAGGAATCGAAATACAAACGCTTTTCATGGTACCCCAAAGAAGGGGAAAGATACCCAAAGGGAATGTGCGAGGTGCCAATGACCTACTTGGGCGCATTGCCGCTACGGTCGCGCTCGCTTTGCTCTACGCGCCACTCTTCCCAGCCGCGGCCGGCAGGCTGCCAAAACGCACCGCGCTCCAGCCCCTCGGGCAAATAGCGCTGATCGACCCAGCCTTCGGGATAATCATGCGGATACTTATACACACCGTATTCGTCGCTACCCGGACGATGACGATCGCGCAGATAACTCGGCACCTCGCGCAGCCCACTTGAATGGATATCGGCCAACGCCGCATCAATGGAAGCCTCGCACGCGTTGGACTTAGGCGCCAGGCACACATAGAGCGCAGCCTGAGCCAGGTTAATGCGGCACTCGGGATAGCCAATGACCTCGGCAGACTTAAACGCGGCATGTGCCACCAAAAGCGCCTGCGGGTCGGCGTTGCCAACGTCCTCAGAAGCCTGAATCATAATGCGGCGAGCGATAAACTTTGGGTCCTCCCCCGCGTCGATCATGCGCGCGAGCCAATAGATCGTGGCATCGGGGTCGCTGCCGCGCATAGACTTAATAAACGCACTGATGATGTCGTAGTGCATGTCGCCGTTTTTGTCATACGAAAAGCCGCGACGCGGGTTGGCAATCTTTACGTCATCCACGGTGATGGGATAGCGCTCCCCCGCTGCCGGCGCTGGCGTTCCCTCGGTATCGGGACGGGTAACGGCAATCTCGCTCGCAAGCTCGAGCGTCGTGAGCGCCGAGCGAGCGTCGCCCGCAGCCAGGGTGCAGATGGTCTTAACCGTATCCTCATCGGCCGAGAACTTGCCGTTCAAACCCTGCGGAGCCTCGAGCGCACGCTCAATGAGTGTGGCTATATCCTCGTCTTTAAGATGCTCAAGCTCCACCACGCGACCGCGCGAGAGCAACGCCGAGTTGACCTCGAAGTACGGATTCTCCGTCGTGGCGCCAATCATTATGACGGTACGGTTCTCAACTGCATGCAGCAGGGCATCCTGCTGCGACTTGGAGAAGCGGTGAATCTCATCTATGAAAAGAATGGTGCGGCGGTCGTAGGTATTCAGGCGCGTCTTGGCCTCGTCAATCACGCGACGAAGGTCCTTTACGGTGCCCGTCACGGCGCTGACCTCGACAAACTCGCTCTTAGTATGGTTGGCGATAATGTGGGCCAGCGTCGTCTTGCCCGTACCGGCCGGCCCGTACAGAATCACACTCGACAGCACGTCGTGCTCAATCGCGGCACGTAACCACGAGCCCTTACCGACGGCCTTTTGCTGGCCCACATACTCGTCGAGTGAATTGGGCCGCATGCGCACCGCAAGCGGCGCATTCTGAAAGGAACGCTCACGCGTCGAAGCAGAAAAAAGGTCGTCCATAACCATCCCGTGCGTCAATCAAACGTTTTCCACTAACAGTATACCGAAATTATACGAACTACCGTTCGTTAATATAGGTACGGTGCGGAAACTTCAATCCTGGGAACAGCTTGCTCGTAAGTTCGCAGAAATAACCGTCCGTCATGCTCGCAATGTAATCCACGACCGCCTGGTCCTTATCGTCCTGCCATGCATAGGTGCGATCGTAGTAGGAAAGCTGCTGGTCAATGCGAGAAATGTGGTGCTTAAAGATATACGAGGACTCGTCGCCTTCGTTTATATCCTGCAGGCAACGGTCGTAGAGCTTTTCGAAAGCCTCGCGCAGCTCCGCTTCGGAGTCGCCTTCAATGCCGCCCTTGCTATAGATCTTCTCGTAGTTCTCGCGCTTAGCTCGGCGGATCTCCTCAAACAGGTCCTCGCTCATCTCGATGCGTGGCTTACCATAGCTGTGCTCGACGATATCGATGGAGGCATGCGTAAGGATCCAGCTGTTGTATGCCCCGCCCCGACCGTCATCAAAAGCTTCGGGTGACAGCAGGCCCGCCGCAATGGCGTCTTGGCGATCGCGTCCAACGTAGGCAAGGATATCCGAGATGCGGACCACGCAGCCTTCGAGCGTCATGGGACGCAGGTGCTCAATTGCGCTATAACCCGTGGCAATGCAGTCCTCAACCGTCTGATCAAACTGTTCAAAGGAGCTCATGTCCGAGAGCTCAAAGACGCGCTGTTCGTACTCGCCGTTATGGCACAGCGCGCCGTCGAGCGTCTGGAGCGACACGTTGCGGCCGTACAGCGCGTCGAGCACGCGGACCGACTGCACGTTATGGAAAAAATAACGACCCGTGCGCTCGTGATAGATATCGTTGAGGAATCGCTCACCGGCATGGCCAAAGGGCGTGTGGCCCAAGTCGTGGCCTAAGCCAATCGCCTCGATCAGATCGCAGTTGAGCCCCAGGGCGCAACCGATATCACGTGCGATGCGCGAAACAAGTTGCACGTGCAGGCCGCGACGCGATAGATCATCGTTGCTGCGAAAGCTGAAAACCTGAGTTTTGCCGGCGTATCGGGCGTACGCAGGCAGATGGAGAATCTTTTCGGCATCGCGCATAAAGGCCGGACGCATGAGCGTGCCTTGGTCTGCGGCTCGATCAACACGGCGGATGACCTGACCATCGTTGCATCGATAAGGGTTAACGACACCCGAGGCACGGTCGGCAGCGATACGCTCGACCAGCTCGGGCGACAACGCCGAGGGAATGCGATCCATACGCGCCTTGATGGCGGCTGTCTGTTGATTGATTGCCATGGCATGCTCCTTAAAAAGGGCGCGTAACGATTACAGCGTACTACCCACGACCTCGATTATGGCAAATATCGGCACTAAAAACGGCAGCAATGGCAAGGAGCGCGATTTTGTGATGAGGCAGGCGACAGCAAGGGCAAGGAGCGAGACAGCAAACGCAACGATGCCACCCAGAGGGTCGAGGATGCAAAGGGCAAAGAGCGCCTTGGCGTCCCCCATGCCAATGCCGGGAGCGTGGCGAATACGACGCCAGAGCGACTCAGTAAGCACAAGGGCAAGGTAGACGATGACCGCAAGACCGGCGTGCTCAAGCGCCGTGTTAATGCCCCTGTCGAGCCAAACGCCTGCAAACGCCGCCACGGCACACGCGCCGGCAAGTTCATTGGGAAACCGCCGCTCACGGGCATCAATCGCCGCGCCAACAAAGATGCAAATCCAAAACGGGATATAGATTATCGAACACCTCCTTGGGCAGCAGCTCAAACGCAAAAACCACCACAAAGGTACTGTCCATTTGTGGTGGTTTTGATCGTAGTTATTTGGCGCCTTGCATGACCTCGTCGAGGGTAACGCTTACGGCGTGCTGCGTCGGCACCCAGTCGACCTTCAGGAACAGAGCAGCCACCGTGATGGGGATATAGCTGAACATAAAGATCGGGAAGGTAAACAGGTTGGTCACCAGACGCCACTTTTGCGCACAGTGAATGTGCTTGTACTCAAAGATGGTCGTAAGCAGCGCCAGGATAAAGAAGGTCTGATACATCATGGCGAAGGTCATAATGAGCGAAGCGGCGCACGCCTGCATCTCGACTTCGGTAGCCAGGAAGCCGTGCGAAAGACCGCCCACGACGAGAAACGTGGCATTGGCGAGCATCGAGATCAGCGATAGCAGCATACCCGGGGCGATCGTCATAAACATGTCGTAGGCGGCAAAGCGATGATAGCGGAAGGTCGATTTGACAAGATGCTTACCGTAGGTAAAGAACACCTGGTAGAAGCCCTTGGTCCAACGCATACGCTGTTTCCAGGACGCCTTAAACGTCACGGGCTGTTCGTCAAAGAACTCCGCCGGTGCATAGCCAATGCGAATGCCGTGAATGGCGCAGAACGTGGTGAACTGAATATCCTCGGTCAGCGTATGGAACTGCCAACCGTGCATGCCCTCGATCACGCTCGCCGAGATAAGGTAACCCGAACCCGAGACAGCGCAGGACGTCTTGCAGATATTACGCGCGTTGTTGAGAAAGCGCGCCTCTCGCAGATACCACGTAGCATTAGCCGCCGAGATCCACGAGCTGCCGAAATTCTTGGAGTTGCGATAGCTCGTGACCACATGGAAGCCCTGATCAAAGGCATCGTTCATCTTGGAGACGTAATCGCGGGCGATGACGTTATCGGCATCGAAGATAAAGTAGCCTTCAAACGTATCGGGATACTCGTTAAGGATGCGGTCGAAGCCAAAGTCCATGACCCAGCTCTTGCCCTTGCGGGCAAGGTCATTGCGCTCATAAACGACAGCGCCCGCCTCGCGCGCGAGCTGCGCCGTGTTGTCGGTGCAGGCGTCGGCGACCACAAAGACCTCGATAAGCTCGGACGGATAATCCTGGTCCTTGATGGAGCGAACGAGGTTGGCGATCACAGCCTCCTCGTTATGCGCCGCGATAAAGAAGGCATAGCGGTGGAGTTTTTTGGCCTTGGGAGGCGCGACCTCGCCACGAAGAGCGCCGATGACAAAGAAGACCACCTGGTACAGAAAGCAGACCGTGAGCAGAGTGACGACAATCTGGTTGAAGATCACGATGGGTGTGTTGGTTTGTAAAAAGGCGAGCATGCAGGCTCCCAGCAACGCGTTACGTAAACAATCGTATATCTTACCGCAGGCTTACCGAGTTCAAGAAACCACCTAATACTGGCTAGGCTTCGAGCAGACCGAGCTGCGGGACAATTTCGTCACCGGCGGCAGTGCGGCCGAGCGAACGCGGGGCCAGGTCATCCAGAACCGCGGCAAGGTCCCACGGCAGCTCATCACGGCACTCAATGCGCTCTCCCGTCACGGGATGGTCGAACGCCACACGCCAGGAATGCAGGAACTGCCTGGTCAGACCCTGATCGGCGCGCGCGTCGCACTTGCCGTAGAGCGGATCGCCCACGCAGGCGTGGTTGATATGGCGCATGTGCACGCGAATCTGATGCGTGCGGCCCGTAAACAAGTGGCACTCGACGAGCGTATAGCCGTCGTCAAAACGCGTGGAATCAAAGCGCTCGAGCACCTTAAAAGTCGTGATGGCCTGGCGCGCAAAGGGGTCATCGGAAACCGCCATCTTCACGCGGTCGCGCGTGGAGCGGGCAATACCAGTGTTGATAGTGCCCTCATCCATGGCGATGTGCCCGTGAACGAGCGTGATATAGCGACGGTCGAGCGTGCGCGTGCGGATGAGATTTTGAAGCGCGCGCTGGGTGTCGTCGTCTTTTGCCGCGAGCATAAGGCCCGAGGTATCGCGATCCAGGCGATGCACGATGCCGGGGCGGTCCTCACCCTGCACGGTACCAAGATGATCGATGCCGCAGTGGTAGACCAGAGCGTTCGCAAGGGTGCCGCTCTCGTGGCCGTGGGCGGGATGGCACACCAGGCCGCGCCGCTTGGAGAGCACGATGAGGTAGTCGTCCTCGTAGCGGATATCGAGGGGAATGGCCTCGGGAATCACGTCGGTCGGATCGTGCGGCTCGGGCAAGTCGACCGAGATGCGGTCGCCGGCGCGCACAGCATACTTTTTTGACAGGCAGGTCTCGCCGTTGACGGCAACGGCGCCTCCCTCGATCAGATGCGCGCAGGCAGAGCGTGTGGGACAGCCATCGTTGGCGCCCAGATAGGCGTCAAGACGCTGACCAGCGGAATCGTCGGCAACAAGAATATGGATGTCGGCCATTAGCGCTCATTCCTTTCGCGAATCTTGCGGGCACGCTCCCCACGCAGCTTGGCTTTGCGTTTGGCGCGAGCCTCATCACGAGCGTTGAGTTCGGCGGTCGCATCGACCTCGCGAGCGGCGGGGCTCAAGAACATGTAACCGATGAGCGCCAGCACGACGCCGACCGTAATGCCGATATCGGCTACATTAAAAACGGGGAAGTCGATGAAGGTGGTGGCAATAAAATCGGTCACGAAGCCCATGGTCAGGCGATCGATAGCGTTGCCGACGGCGCCGCCCGCAACCATGGCCATGCCCACAACCTCAAGATGGGCGAGCTGGGGTGCACGAACGAGGTACACGGCAATAGCGATAATGACTGCCAACGCCAGCACGGCAAACGCGATGCCATGCCCCTCGCCCATGCTAAAGGCGGCTCCGATATTGCGAACAAACAGAAAATCGATCACGCCGGGGATAACGGTCACATGCAGAGCATCGCCCACGGCACGAACCGCAAGCTTGGTCAGCTGGTCAACAAGCAGCACAACGAGCGCTACCCCACCAGCAACACCCAACCGCCAACGCAAAGGCGGCGTCATATCCCCAGCACGACCCAAATCAATCCCCTACCCTCACGAACATCGAATTCCGTTTAACGCAATTAACCATCTTATATTGCCACGCGCAGAACGCACGACATATCCACCAACACAGGCGAAATAACCAGCTAAAAACGAAAGCGGCATTCCGAAAAACAGAATGCCGCTTGAATGTGACACAGGTAGTCATTAGGGACGTTCTTGTTTGACTAGTCGTTTAAGAACGTCCCCAACAAATAAACAATAGAAACGCCGCATTACCGTCGCCAACAGCGAAAACGCCTCTAAGCGAGCAAGGTGACGTGAAAGAGGAGGGAAGCGTACTTTGGTACGCGACCGACGATTGAACGTCAGATTGCCGCTTAGGGGCGTTTGCAGCGTCGGTAGGTTACGGCGTTCTACGAACGCCGTAACCTACAAAGCGTCGGCGCAGCGCTTGCAGATATGCGCGTGGCCGTTGTACTCGCCGACGGTGGTGCGATAGTTCCAGCAACGGTCGCAGCACTCGCCCTCGGCAGCCTCAATAGCAACGGAAAGCTCGTCGCCCTGGGTCAGCTCAACATCGGAGACGATGTAGAACTCGGCCAGGTCGACGGCTTTGTCACCGGTCAGCAGCGCGTACATCTCGGCGGGAACGACCGCCTTGACGCGGACCTGCTGGCTCTTGGTGAAGGTGCCAGCGGAACGGGCATCCTCAAGGGCCTTGGTCACGGCGCTACGGAGCTCGAGCGAAGCCTCGAGCACGCCCTCAAACTCATTGGCCTCGTCGACCGTGATAGGCGACTTGTACCAATCGAGCAGCGCGGCGTACTTCTGGTGATCGACGCAGCCGGCGGGCGCATAGGCCATGGCCTCGTCGACCGTGTAGGACAGGATCGGCTGCAGGTCGCGCATGAGCATCGAGAAGAGCTCGGCCAGCACGGTTTGGGCGCTGCGGCGCTCGAGAGAGCCGGGCTTCTCGCAGTACAGACGGTCCTTCAGGGCGTCGAGATACACGTTGGAGAGCTCGGTAACCACAAAGTCGTAAAGCGCACGGTAGGCGCGCGGGAACTCGTAGCTGGCGTAGGCATCGTCGACCTCGGCCTGGACCTGGGTCAGGCGGGCAACCATGAGCTTGTCGAGCGGCAGCAGGTCGGCAAAGGCGACGCCGTCGGTCTCGGGCTCAAACTGACCCTCGAGCTCGGAGAGCAGGAAGCGCAGCGTGTTGCGGAAACGACGGTAGGCATCGGACGTACGAGCAAGGATCTCGTGGTCGATGGACACGTCGGAGCTGGTATCGACCGAGGCGACCCACAGACGGATGATGTCGGCGCCCATCTCGTCACAGACCTTGTTGGGGTCGATGACGTTGCCGAGCGACTTGGACATCTTGCGGCCCTGGCCGTCGAGCGTGAAGCCCTGCGAGACGACTGCCTTGTACGGAGCGTGACCGTTGGCACCCACCGAGGTCAGCAGCGAGCTCTGGAACCAACCGCGGTGCTGGTCGGAGCCCTCGAGATACACGTCAGCCGGGTACTCAAGCTCGGGGCGATACTCGCATACGGCCTTCCAAGACACGCCGGAGTCCCACCACACGTCGAGGATGTCCTTATCGGCCTTGAGGTGATGGCCGCCGCACTTGGGGCAGACGCAGGCCTCGCCCAGGTAGCTCTCGGGAGCGTCGGTGAACCAGGCGTCGGAGCCCCTCTCATGGAAGAGCTTGATGACGGCGTCGAGCGTGGCATCGTTCATGACCTTCTCGCCGCAGTCGGCGCAGGTGTAGCTGGGGATAGGCACGCCCCAGTTGCGCTGACGGCTGATGCACCAGTCGGGACGCTGCTCGACCATGGCACCGATGCGGTTGGCCGCGTGGGCCGGATACCACTTGACGTTCTCGCGGACCTCTTTGCCAGCCTGCTCGCGCAAACCGGTCTTGTCCATCGAGACAAACCACTGGTCAGTAGCACGGAAGAGCACCGGGTGCTTGCAGCGCCAGCAGTGCGGATAGCTGTGCGTGATCTTCTTCTCGAGGACCAGGGTGCCGCGCTCGCGCAGGAACTCGATGATATGCGGGTTGGCCTCATCGGTATCCATACCGCTGAAGGGACCACCGGTGCCAAACTCCTCGCCGGTGTAGAACTTGCCGTCGTCATCGACCGGCATGCAGATGTCGGTGATGCCTTCCTTGAGGCAGGCGAAGTAGTCGTCGACGCCGTGGCCGGGCGAGTTGTGGACGATACCGGTACCGTCATCGACACCGACGTAGTCGGCCAGGAGCGCCACGCCCTCAACACCGTCAAAGATCGGCTGCTTGTAGTGGATGTGGTGGAACGTCTCGGCGGGAACCACATAGGGCTCGCCGTCGACCATGACCGGGGTGTACTCCCAGCCAAACTCCTCGCAGCACTTGGGAGCCAGGTCCTCGAGCATGACCTCGGCACGGCCATCGTGCTCAACGGCGACATAGGCGGCGCCGGGCTTAAGGGAAACGGCCTGGTCAGAGGGGATGGTCCACGGCGTGGTCGTCCAGATGATAAAGTCGACCGGGCCGTCGAAGTTCTCGAGGCCGGCGGGCTTGGAGGTCATCTCAAAGCGCACGAAGATGGAGGGGCTCGTCTCGTCGGAGTACTCAATCTCGGCCTCGGCCAGCGCGGTGTGGCAGTGCTTGCACCAGTGAACCGGCTTGTGGCCGCGATAGATCATGCCCTTATCGAACATGGCCTTGAAGACCTCGATGTCGGCGGCATCGTGCTGGTGATAGAGCGTCAGATAGGGGTTATCCCAGTCGCCGAGCACGCCCAGACGACGGAAACCGGCCTTCTGCAGCTCGATGTTCTCGACAGCGAACTCGTTGCAGAGCTCACGAATCTTGGCCGTGGGGGTCTGGTTGAACTTCTCGGTGCCGAGCTTCTCCTCGACCTTGTGCTCGATCGGTTGACCATGGCAGTCCCAACCGGGGACATAGGGAACCTCATAGCCCTGCATCATCCAGTAGCGGTTGATCATGTCCTTGGAGATCTTGTTCATGGCGTGGCCGATGTGGATCGGGCCGTTGGCGTACGGAGGACCGTCGTGCAGCACGAACTTCTTGTGACCCTCGTTCTTCTTCAGAACCTGCTCGTAGACCTTGTTGTCCTGCCAGTCCTTGAGTCGCTTGGGCTCGGACTTGGAAAGACCGGCACGCATGGGAAAACCGGTCTTGGGCAGATTCATCGTCTGCTTGTACTCGTTTGCCACGGTACCCCTTTCATGTCGTGGGCGCGCACGCCCTCTGGGCACCAAAAAAAGCGCCCGTCCCTGCAAGCTGGGACGAAGCGCCACAAAACGGGCTGTGCGCCCGCAAAAGCTCTTCGCTTAACCACCCAGCTTAGATGCCCTCGCCCGCTTCTAGCGCGCTCGCATCCGTTACTCGGCTGGCCTGTATCGACGACCATCTCGGCGATATCTACTAAGACGTGCCTGTGCGGCACGTCCGTTGGGACCGCAGCTCCGGGGTGATTTTCATCGGTCGCATGCACGGGTTCTCAGCGCTCCCCGCTCTCTGTAGCATGCGGATGGCCGACTACTCATCCCCATCAACGCTTATGCGGAGTATGCTAGCACGTTCCTCGCCGGCGAAAAACCCTCAACACTGGTTTTATACGTTCGAAATTTCTCGCTATTACAGCCCTGCTCTAGGAGCAAAATACCTGAAAGCACTCTATCGAACGAAAGAAGGTTGCTATGCGCACGATTGGAATGAGCGACTACACCGTTGGCGAGGATTGCTTTGACGAGCTGCCCGCCGCACTGGCGGAGTACGGCGCGACAAAGGTCGCGATCATCGGTGGCAAGCGGGCACTGGCCGCAGCGCTTCCCGGTATCGAAGCTGCGCTGGCAGGTACCGACGTCGAGATTCTGGAGACGCGCGTCTACGGTACCAACAGTACGCGTGCCAATATCGCCAAGGTCGTGAACTCCCCTGCCTGCCAGGAAGCCGACGTGCTCATTGCCTGTGGCGGCGGCAAGGCGCTCGATACCGTGAAGACGGCGGCCATCGAGCTCAAGAAGATCGTCTTCACCGTCCCGACGATTTGTTCCAACTGCTCCGCCGCGACCGCCATTGCCGTTGTCTACAACGACGACGGCTCGCTCGAGGGCTATTCGTACCCCAACCGCCCCGCTCACATCTTCATCAACCCCAAGATCATCGCCGAGGCACCGGCAGAATACTTCTGGGCCGGCGTGGGCGATGCCCTGTCTAAGCAGCCCGAGGTCGAGTACGCCACGAGCGCCGGCAACCTGGAGCACACCGCCGGTCTTGGCCTGGCACTCGCCCACACCTGCTCCGAGCCGCTATTTACCTATGGCGTCCAGGGTCTTGAGGACGTGCGCCAGAACCTGTCGAGCGAGGCCGTCAAGCAGATCGCGCTCGATATCGTGGTCAACACGGGCTATGTCTCAAACCTGACCAACCAGAACGATTACTACTACAACTCAAGTGTGGCGCACGCGTTCTACAACGCCACCTGCAGCATTCCGCGTGAGGGCACCTACCTGCATGGCGAGGTCGTGAGTCTGGGCGTGCTGGTGCTGTTTGCCTACACGGGCGATACCGAGAACCTTGAGCGCTACGCAGCCTTTAACAAGGAGATGGGGCTGCCCGTGACGCTTGAGCAGGTCGGGCTTTCCGAGTCCGATATCCCGGCCCTGTGCGAGTACGCGCACGCCACCAACGAGTGGAAGCAAGGCAATCCGGAGCCCTTCACCGACGAGAAGTTCGCCGCCGCCATCAAGGCCGCCAACGCCTACGGCCACACGCTCTAGTTCTAGGCCAAAACCACCACAAAGGGGATATCCTGCCTTTTATTTTGCGGGATCAAGGTCGCTTTATGCGAACTTGATTGCCACTTATATGGCACATTGATGGCAATTGCTTCGTACGTGCATACCGGGAGCCTGTACACCTCTGGCAAGGCGTAACACACTAGACTTTGTTCCAAAGTCCGTGTGCCAAGGGGGCAGGCCCCTTAGAATTCCTGTGGAGTGTGTACGCACGTACGCAGGAAAACGGCAAAATTTCGCTATATCAGGGCGTTCTTTCATTGGAGAGTATGGTATACACGGCTTAGTTCAACAAATAAGAATTTATATATAAAGGAGAATATTGATGAAACTGTTTTTATGTTCTCACTTTTCAAGTGTAGGAAGTCTGATAAAGGAAGAAATTGAAAATAAAAAAGTCGCATTTATTCCAACAGCTTCGCTGCGTGAAGGCTACACCGGTTATGTCGGCTCGGCTCGAAAATTATTCAAAAAGTTGGGAGCAATCGTAACTGAAATTGATATTTCAACGGAGGCTTATTCAACGATACAGTCTGTTTTTGAAGAAGCAGATGTGATATATTTTACCGGCGGAAATTCTTTTTTCCTTATGGACCAGCTCCGTAAAACGGGAACGGATGAGCTGTTGAAGAAAGAATTGGCAAAGGGAAAACTGATGATCGGTGAATCGGCAGGTGCGATTATATGCGCTCCTACCATCCAATATATTGAGCAAATGGATGAAAAGCCGGAGGACTACTCACAAGAAGATGATGCAGGGCTTGATTTGATTGATTTCTATGTTCTTCCGCATTATCTTACAGCACCATTTAAGAAAGTTACCGAGAAAATAATGACTGAGTTTTCGGATTTGAATCTATGCCCAATTAACAACCGTCAGGGAATTGTAATTGATGGTGAAGGTTCAAAGGTTATTTGCAAAGACTAATTTAAAATTCCAGTTTGCTGCACTCGTTCCTAGCAGGGTTTGGGGCAGGCACGCCCCAACAAGAAGCCGTCCCAAAGGGGCAAGAATGGGGACTGCGGACGATTTCTTGGACCGTTACGCGGCCCTTCCCAGCGCGGAGCGGAACTCGGCCGGGGTGCGGCCACCGAGCGCATCGCTGCGCCTCTCCGTATTGTATCGGCCGATCCAGCCCCCGAGCTCCTCGATGAAGCGGGCAGGGGTCCAGCCCGACCAGTCCCTGCCGTGCCAGAACTCCCTCTTGAGCAGGCCGAAGAAGCCCTCCATCGCCGCGTTGTCCGGGCTGCAGCCCTTGGCGGACTGGATTGGCTACGCTGATGTGGACAGTTCCGGGAGAGGCGCAAGAGACGGGAAGGCCGTGTGCGCGTTCCTGCGCGAGGGTCGTGGGGAGGGGCTGCATGGGTACGGCGCCTGTCAACTCGGTCTACGTCTTTGATGACCGGGTCGTACTCAATATCAACTTCACGGATGATGCCAAAACGGTCACCCGTGAGGAAGTGTTGGGTTCGAGTGCTGTGGACAATGCTCCAGTATGCTGGGATCGAACTCGCTAGCCGGAATCACACGGTACCCGTGACGCAGCAGCAGATCGACAAAAACACCATTGCCCACAGTGAGCGTGCCGCTAAAGGTGCCATCGTAGACGCGACCCGCACCGCACGAGGGGCTACGGTCCTGTAAGACGCACGCAGCGATCTCGGACGGGCCGCCCGCCTGCTCGCACATATCGAGCGCGCGCTGAGCACCCTGGCGAAACTCGCGATCGACCGAGATGCCCTCGCAGGTACAAACCTCGCCATTCACAATCTCGGACGGCTTGCGCGGTGTGGGCAGGCCGCCAAAGACCTCAGGGCATACCAACAGGACCTCGGTCCCCGTGCGCTCGCAAGCCTCGACCAGTTCGCGATGGTAGTTGTCGAGCCCGTTATACTTGCAGCTCTCGCCCATCAAGCAGGCGCTCACCACGATCTTCATACATATCCCTCCCACGTAAAACGCCCCATTTGAGATAGAAGCTCAAATGGGGCGTTCGGCGCTGTGCAGCCAGCCTTACTGCTGCTTTGGCATCAGCGGATTCTCGCGCGTGAGGAGATTCATAAACTCCTCGCCCGTGATCGTCTCCTTCTTGTACAGATAACGAGCCAGCTCGTGGAGCTTGAACTTGTTCTCCTTCAGGATCTGCAGAGCGCGGTCGTGCGCATCCTCGATCAGCTTGGCGACAATCGCGTCCACGCGCTCGGCCGTACCGGGAGCGCAGGTGAGCGACGTGTCCTGGTTGAGGTACGCATTCTGCACGGTACCGAGCGCCATCATGCCAAACTCGTCGGACATACCAAAGCGCGTCACCATGTTGCGGGCGAGCTTGGTGGCCTGTTCGATATCGTTGGCGGCACCGGTCGTCATCTCGCCAAAGATGAGTTCCTCGGCCGCGCGACCACCGCAGTAGACGGCAAGCTTGTCCAAGACCTCCTGGCGTGTCGTCAGGAAGCGCTCGTCCTCCTCGACCTGCATGGTATAGCCAAGAGCACCGCTCGTGCGCGGCACGATGGTGATCTTGGTAACCGGCGCGGAACCCTTTTGGCGGGCAGCGACGATGGCATGGCCGATCTCGTGGTAGGAAACGACCTGCTTCTCGTGGTCGGACAGCACCGTGGACTTACGCTGCTGACCCGCGATGACGACCTCCACCGACTCCTCAAAATCGTCCTGCGTGGCGCGCTTGCGGCCCTCGCGGACAGCACGCAGGGCGCCCTCGTTGATGATATTGGCCAGGTCGGCGCCCGAGGCACCGGGCGTGGCGCGGGCAATCGCGGTCAGATCGATCGGCGGCTCGGTCTTCACACTCTTGGCGTGGAGCTCGAGGATGTTCTTACGGCCGGTCAGATCGGGCAACTCGACGGGGATGCGGCGGTCAAAACGACCGGGGCGCAACAGGGCCGGATCAAGGCTGTCGGGACGGTTGGTAGCAGCGAGAACGACAATACCCTTGTGGTTATCGAAGCCGTCCATCTCGGTCAGCAACTGGTTGAGCGTCTGCTCACGCTCATCGTTGCCGCTAAAGCCACCGCCATCGCGCTTCTTGCCGATGGTATCGATCTCGTCGATGAACACGATACACGGGGCCTTTTCCTTGGCCTGCTTAAACAGATCGCGCACCTTGGCGGCGCCGCGGCCGACGAACATCTCAACAAACTCAGAACCCGAAATACTAAAGAACGGCACGCCCGCCTCGCCGGCAACGGCCTTGGCAAGCAGGGTCTTACCGGTACCCGGAGGGCCGACAAGAAGAGCACCGCGCGGCAGCTTGGCGCCGATTTCCTCGTAGCGCTGCGGCTTCTCCAGAAAGTCGACGACCTCCTTGAGGGACTCCTTGGCCTCTTCCTGGCCGGCGACATCCTTAAAGGTCACGCCCACGTCCTTGGAGGCGATCACGCGCGCGCCGGACTTACCCAGTCCGCCGCCGCCAAAACCACCGCCGCCAAAGTTCATCGACGGACCGTCATCGCCCATGGCCTTCTTCATGCGGCGGTTGAGCCACCAGCCGATCAGGAAGAAGATGGCTATGGGAAGAATGAGGGTGAGCAGGTAGTAGGTCATCAGACCCGAGTTCTTATCGGGAACGACCGACTCAAGCGAGGCGCCAGATTCAAGCACGCGATCGGTAAAGCCCGCGTCATTCGGCACACCGGTCGTCTTGTAGGCGATGTTCTCGTCCTCGCCCTTCTTGGTGTAATAAATCGTGTAATCGTCCGTGTTGTACTCGACCTTGTCGACACTCTTCTTATCGAGCGCTTTGACAAACGTCGAGTAATCGGTCTTCGTAATCTGCTGCGTGTGACCGATGTTGGGGAACAGAACGGTCGAGAGCACGAGGTAGACGACGAAGGCGATGAGCACGTAGAGGATCATATTCCGTCTACGTTTGTTGTCATCCATCTCCATCTGCTTGAACTCCATCTACTGGGGTTGATAATGCTATCTAGAATACCCAACCCAGACGGCGATAAACCGACGCCGGGTACGAAAGGACAGAGATGGCATCACTGGAAGTCGGCAAGGTTCAAATCTATACGGGCGACGGCAAGGGCAAGACGACGGCTGCGCTGGGGCTCGCGCTGCGCGCCACAGGTTATGGGCTCGACGTACTCATGCTGCAGTTTGCCAAGAAGCTACACTGCGCCGAACACGATGCCGCGCCGCGCCTGGGACTGCGCATTGTACAGGCCGACCGTGAGACACCCGAGGCTTGCGCCGAGCAGATCATGGAACTTGCACGCGAACAGATCTCGCAGGTCGACGTGCTCATCCTGGATGAGCTAGGAGAAGCCATGCGCCGCGGCTTCGTGACGCGCAAGGATGTCGAAGCGTTGATCGCGATAAAGCCCGCCACCACGGAGCTCGTGCTCACCGGCCGAGGTCTGCTGCCACTGGCCGATCTTGCCGACCTGGTCACCGAAATGCGCCCCATCAAACACTACTTCGACGAAGGCCTCCTAGCCCGCCAAGGCATCGAATACTAATGATCCAAAGGGGACGGAGGAAAACGGATCAATTCGCCTTATCGCCGGGCCCAGGATCCGTTTTCCTCCGTCCCCTACGGATCATTAGGCGGTGGCGCGGCCGAGCCAGTTGCCGCTGTGGTGGTAGATGGTAAACATCGTGGCCGTGATGAGCCAAGTTACGGGGTAAACCAGCAGCAGGTGCTCAAGAGACGGATCAAACGGCATGATCGCAAACACCCAGATCACCCTGAGCACGACGGTGCCAAAAATCGTGAGTAGCATGGGCTGCAAGCTCACGCCGGCACCGCGAATGGAGCCCGACGCGTTTTCGATAATCGAGAAAATCGCGTAGAACGGCGCGATGAAATGAAGAATCGTCGTGGTGTACGCCGAAATCGAAGCATCGTCGACAAACAGACGCGACAACGGACCCGAGAACACCAGCAGCACGGCTGACAGGCCACCAATGAGCATAAACGACAGCACGAGCGACGTATGGTAGCCCTTGCGCATGCGCTCGTAGTTGCGCGCGCCAAAGTTCTGTGCCGAGAACGTGGTGATCGACACGCCGAGCGCCTCGGTAACCATCCAGACAATGCCATCTAAGCGGCCCGAAAGACCCCACGCCGTAGTGACATCGGCGCCAAACGAGTTGACCGACACCTGAATCAAAACGTTGGAAATCGAATACGCAGCAGACTGAAAGCCAAGCGGCAGACCACACGAGATCATGCTCTTACAAATGCCAGGATCAATGCCAAGTTTGGACAATGAAAGCCGCCACGCACCCGGTGCGTGCATCATGCGAATCACGATCATCGTGGCGTTGGAGCAAATGGTCAGCGCCACCGCGATGCCGCAGCCCAGAGCCTCCATATGAAGCACGGCAACGAAGATGACGTCCAGCGCCGCATTAACAAGGCAGCCGGAAGCGATGATCACAGCAGGACCGCGTGTGTCGCCCACGGCGCGCAGCAGTGCCGTTCCCATATTGAGCAGCAGTGCCGCAACCATGGCGGCAAAATAGCAACGAGCATAGGCCACGCCCTCGGCCAATAGTTCATGCGGCGTGTTCATAAGTACCAGCATGGGCTCAACGAACACTATGCCAAGAATCGAGAAAACGATACCGCCCACCAGCGCGAGCGTCATGGCCGTATGGACCGATCGGCTCAGGCGCTCGTCATCGTGCTGGCCAAAAAACTGGCCCGTAATGACCGCGCAGCCGGCACCGACGCCAACGCAAAAGCCAATGCAGAGCTCGGTGAGCACCATCGTGGCCTGAATGCCACCCAGCGCGAGCTTGCCGCCAAACTGACCGACGATATAGGTACCGATAAGCGTGTATGCCTGCTGAAAGAACGAACTAAAGAAGATGGGAACGCACAGCGACAGCAGCTGCTGCCAAATGACACCCTGCGTTACATCGATAGCCGTAGATTTCTTAGCCACACGCCCTCCCCACCAGCGTACGTCAAACAACAAAACGGCAATTTAAGACCAAAGCCGATACCAGCTTAGCACCGACCGACGTCGGCCGAAACGCCCCGAACCAGAGCCCGGTGCTAACTATCTGCCTAGTGATACAGCCCCGGCTGGTAGTGGTACTCGTTGCTCACATGCGGGCACAGCTGCCAAAAGGCGACAGCACTTGCCGCGGCCACGTTAAGCGAATCGACCCCGTGCGCCATCGGAATGCGCACGGCTCGGTCACAGCCCGAGATGGTCTTGGCGCCCAGGCCGGCACCCTCGGTGCCCATAAAGATTGCCAGGCGGTCAATCTCCTGCAGCGCGGGATCGTCCAACGACACCGAATCATCCGTCAACGCCATCGCGGCACACGAAAAGCCGGCATCGTGCAGCGCCGCCAGCCCATCATGCGGCCATACGCGCGCCTCGCTGCCAATGCGTGTCCAGGGCACCTGGAACACCGTGCCCATGCTCACGCGGGCCGAGCGACGGTACAGCGGATCGCAGCACGTAGGGCTCACCAAAATGCCATCGACGTTCAGCGCAGCCGCCGAGCGGAAAATCGCGCCGACGTTGGTGTGGTCGACAATACCCTCGAGCACGCACACGCGCACCGGGCGCTCCCCCGCCGCCTCGACGACGCCGCCCAAGAACTCATCAACCGGAATCTGACGCGGGCGACGGAACGCCGCGAGCGCACCGCGCGTCACGTTAAAGCCCGTCAGCTGCTCCATAAGCTCCATCGAGGCCACGAACACGGGAACCGGGCCCGCACCTTCGCGCACAACCAGGCGCTCAAACAGCGGCATCATCTGGTCGAGCCAGCGTTCGCCCAAAAGAAAGCTCACCGGCTCGTATCCGGCACGCACTGCGCGCTCGATAACCTTGGCACTCTCGGCGATAAAGATGCCCTTTTGCGGCTCCAGCACGCAGCGCAGCTCACGCTCGGTCAGTCGCACGTAGGCATCAAGCCGCTCGTCCTCGAGCGAATCGATTCGCAGCACCTCAACGGCATCAGTCATAGCAGCCTGCCCGCACCCTTCTTTACAGTACATCTATACCAAACGAGGCGACGCTAAGCGCCGCCCCATGCATTCAAACAACCCGATGATACCGTTCACGCCAGACGATTTACGCCTCAACGCGACGATACGTCACGAACTCATAATCGACGCCCTCGTCGCCCTCGTCGGCGGCAATCGTGGCAACACCGCAACGCCGCGCAATCTCCCAAGCGGGATCGGCATCCAGATCGGGAAAGCACGTATCCACGTCATGCACGCAATGGTTATGCGTAACCTCGGCCTCGACGCAATACGGCAAAAACTGTCGATATACCTCGCCGCCGCCAATCACCCACGCAACGCGTTCATCAGCTACCGCGGCGAGCGCTTCGTCGATGCTATGCACCACGTCGACGCCCTCGGCAGCAAAGCTCTCGTCGCGCGTGAGCACAATGTTGCGGCGATTCTTAAGCGGACGCCCGCCGGGAAAACTCAGCAGCGTCTTGCGTCCCATAATGACCGGACAGCCTTTGGTGCACGCCACAAAATGGCGCATGTCGGCACGGTTGGACACGACCATGTCACCCTCGCACCCAATACCCCAGTCATCGCACACGGCGACAATGGCAGAAAGCTTACACGTCATGCGCGTCACCTACACCGCAATGGGGATGTTCTTGACCTGCGGGCCGTGCTCATAGCCCTCGACGATCAGATCATCGGTCGTAAACGCGTAGAAATCATGCACATCGGGGTTGAGCGTTACCTTGGGAGCCGCAAACTGCGGACGCTCGATAAGTTCGCGGATGATATCGACATGACGGTCGTAAATGTGGGCATCGGCAATCACGTGCAGCAGCTCGCCAGCGATCATATCGACCGACTGCGCAACCATCATCAGCAAAATGGCGTACTGGCACACATTCCAGTTGTTCGCGGCCAAAATGTCCTGGCTACGCTGGTTGAGAATCATGTTGAGCGTCGGCTTGTCATCCTGCGGGCGCTGCGTCACGTTATACGTCACGCTGTAGGCGCACGGATACAGGTGCATCTCGGACAGATCGCTAAACACATAGGTGTTCGTCATAATGCGGCGGCTGTACGGCGTGTGCTTAAGGTCGTACAGCACGCGGTCCATCTGGTCAAAGTCACCCTCGGCATAATGGCTTTTCTGGCCAATCTGATACCCGTAGGCCTTGCCGATGGAACCGGTCTCGTCGGCCCACTCATCCCAGATATGGCTGTTGAGGTCATGCACGTTATTGGACTTCTTCTGATAGATCCATAGGATCTCGTCCATGGCAGATTTGAGGGCCGTACGACGCAGGGTAAGAGCCGGAAACTCCTCACGCAGGTCGTAGCGGGCCGTGACACCAAAGTTTTTAATGGTATAGGCAGGGGTGCCATCCTCCCACACCGGGCGGACCTTTTGGCCCTCGGTGGTGGTGCCATGGTCCAGAATATCGCGGCACATGGTTACAAACTGTTGATCAGCTTTGCTCATTGACCCTCCTGTCAGTCGCCTACAAGCGAGATTCATTGTAGCCCAGGCGCACGCGGCCCCACAGCCCAAACATAAGCCCTCATTTTCTGACATATGCCAAAAATGCCTTGCTCTGCAGCGCACACGCGTTATTCTATTGTTGACATATGTCAGATAAGGAGTGCGCATGGCAGGAAGACGCGAAAAATTGCGCCGTGTTGGGATCATCCCCGAATATCGCGGCTTTACCCCCGACGGCCTTGCCAGCGGAGACGCCATCGACATGACGGTCGACGAGCTCGAAGTCCTACGCCTATGCGACCTGGAAGGCCTCAATCAGGAGGCAGTCGCGCAGCAGATGGGCATCGCGCGCGCCACGGTGGCGGCAATTAGCAGCCGCGCGCATCGCAAGGTGGCAAACGCGCTGGTCAACGGACGGGCGATCGTCATCGAAGGCGGTAACATCGCATACTCCCCCATTACCACGACAACGGCCGCATGGCCAGCAAAGGAGATCGGCACCATGAGGGTGGCAACCACGTACGACAACGGCAACATCTTTATGCACTTTGGCCGCAGCGAGCAGTTCAAGATCTACGACATCCAGGACGGCAAGGTGCTCAACGAGCAGGTCGTAGGCAGCGGCGGCACCGGCCACGGTGCCCTTGCGAGCCTGCTCGCCAACGGCGGCGTGGACACGCTCATCTGCGGCGGCATCGGCGGTGGCGCTATCAACGCGCTTGCCCAAGCCGGCATCACGGTATACGCAGGAGCCCAGGGCAGCTGCGACGCTTGCGTCGAGGCCCTTATCGCCGGCACGCTCGCACAGAACGGCGAGGCCACGTGCGGCTGCCACGGCCATGACCACGAACATGCCCACGAACATAGTGAGTCCTGCAGCTGCCACGGCCATCACGAGCACGAGGGTCACGAGGGCTGCAGCTGCCACTAACGGCACGGCACCACGAGCTCGAGGCGCGACGCCGAACGCAACCCAACAATCAAAGCCAACAACAAAGGCCACCCGATAGCTTCCGAGTGGCCTTTGCCATATCAAGCTGGAATTACAGCCCTATTTCTTATTGCGCATCTGCGCTTCCATCTGGCGCAGCAGCTCCATATCAGACTTGGGACCGCCCGTACCCAGGCCGCCCATGCCGCCCAGACCCATAGCGTCCAGGCCAGGGATATTGGGCATGCGCATCTTCTTGCCCTTCTTACCCTTTTTGCCCTTCTTGCCGCCGGCCTGTGCCTGATTAGCCATCGTGCGCATGCGGCCCATCATCTTATTCATCTCGCCCCACTGCTTCATAAGGCTATTGACTTCGGTGGGGGTTACGCCGGCGCCCTTGGCGATACGCGCGCGACGTTGACCGTTGATTATGGAGGGACGCAGGCGCTCCTCCTTGGTCATCGACATGATGATGGCCTCGTTCTTATCGAAGATGCCCTCGTCCAGGTTGCCGCCCATCTGGTTGAGTGCGCGCTGGCCACCGGGAAGCATGCCCAGGATACCCTTCATGCCGCCCATCTTTTTGACGGCTTTCATCTGGTCGAGCATATCGTTCATGGTGAAGCCCTCGCGCAGCATACGCTCGGCAGCCTCAAGCTGCTCTGCATCGGCTGCCTCCTGGGCCTTCTCGATAATGCCGACAACATCGCCCATGCCCAGAATGCGCTTGGCCATGCGATCGGGATAGAACGGCTCAAGCGAATCGGGTTTCTCGCCCATGCTCACAAACTTGATGGGCTTACCGGTCACCTGACGCACCGAAAGTGCGCCGCCGCCACGGGCATCGCCGTCGAGCTTGGAGATGATCACACCGTCAAAGTCGGTGCGATCGGCGAAGGTCGAGACGACGTTGACGATGTCCTGGCCGGTCATGGCGTCGACGACCATCAGCACCTGGTCGGGCTTGACGGCCTTCTTGATGTCGACGGCCTCCTGCATCATCTGCTCGTCGATCTGAAGACGACCGGCGGTATCGACGATGACCACGTCGCGCAGGTGATCGACGGCCTCTTGGATGGCGCCCTTGGCAATATCGACCGGGTGCGCTCCGTCACCGCGGAAGACCGGCACGCCGATCTCGCCACCGAGCGTGGCCAGCTGGTCGGCAGCGGCGGGACGGTAGACGTCGCACGCGGCGAGCAGCGGCGAGCGGCCCTGCTTCTTGAGCAGGTAGGCCAGCTTTACGGCCGCCGTGGTCTTACCGGAGCCCTGCAAGCCCACGAGCATGATGACATTGGGAATGCGGTTGCTAAAGACGAGTTTGCTCTCGGTTGAGCCGAGCATCTCGGTGAGCTCGTCGAGCACGATCTTGACGACGTTTTGCACCGGCGACAGCGACTCCATGACCTCGGCGGTCATGCAGCGCTCCTTGGTCTTGGCGACGAACTCCTTGACGACCTTAAAGTTAACGTCGGCCTCGAGCAGGGCCATGCGAATATCGCGCATGGCCGAAGTAATATCGGCCTCGGTCAGCTTACCCTTGCCGCGCAGGCGGTCAAATGTGTCGTTGAGGCGATCGCTCAGGGAATCAAACACTGGTTACTCCTTAGTTGGACTCGCCCACCAGGGCGCGGCAGAAATCTTTGGCGTTAAACTCCTGCAGGTCATCGACCTGCTCGCCCACGCCGATGCGCAGGATCGGGAGCTTGAGCTTCTCGGCCACGGCCATGGCGATACCGCCCTTAGCCGTGCCGTCGAGCTTAGTCATGATAATACCGTCCAGGCCCAGCGCCTCGTTAAACTCGAGCGCCTGGTTCAGACCGTTCTGACCTGTGGCGGCATCGATCACAAGCACGACCGAGACCGGCATGGGACCGGCGGCCATATTGGCGGCGCGCTTACGAGTCACATTGACCACCTTGGCGAGCTCGCGCATGAGTTCGGGGCTCGTGTGCAGACGACCGGCGGTATCGATGAGCACCAGGTCGCTGCCGCGCTTATCGGCCTCGTCGAGCACGTCATAGCACACGCTCGCCGGATCGGAACCGCGGTCACGCTTGATAACCGGTACGCCGGCACGCTGACCCCACACATCGAGCTGCTCGATAGCGGCGGCGCGGAAGGTGTCGGCCGAACCGATAACCACGTTCTTGCCGCGGGCGGCCATGGCGCTCGCAATCTTGCCGACCGTGGTGGTCTTGCCGGCGCCGTTGATACCGACAAACAGCACGCAGCTCGGCGTATCGGAAAACGGGTCGCGCTCAACAGGCACAAAATGGCCCTCGAGCTGCTCGGCCAGGGCGCGACGAAGCTGCGGGGCGGTCTTGAGGTTCTTCTTGGCGGCGGCGTCACGCAGGTCATCGGAGACCTGAATGGCGACCTCGGCGCCCATGTCACCCATGACGAGGGTGTCCTCAAGATCCTCCCAAAAATCCTCGTCGACCTCACCGCCAAAGTAGAAGACCTCGTTGAGGGCCTCGCGGCTGCGCTCAAGTCCGCGCGAGAGTGCGTCAAAGAATCCCATTATGCATTCACGACCTTTCCGGTTTCGCGATCGAGTTTTTGCGAGACGACGCGACTGACGCCGTCGGCTTGCATCGAGACGCCATAGAGGACGTCAGCGTCCTCCATAGTACGGCGCTGATGCGAGATTACCAAGAGCTGCGTATCGGAACGCAGCACATCGAGAGCACCGATGAGCTTGGACAGGTTGGCGTCGTCGAGCGCGGCCTCGACCTCGTCCAGCACATAGAACGGCACCGTGCGCGTACGGTATACGGCAAAGAGCAGAGCGAGCGCCGTCAGGCTCTTCTCGCCACCGGACATGAGCATCATCTTGGTGATACGCTTGCCGCGCGGCTGCGCCACGACCTCAATGCCCGTCTCGGCAGGATGCTCGGGATCGGTCATCTCAAGGTGAGCCTGACCACCCGGGAAGAGCATGGCGAAGATCTCGCGGAAGTTCGCGTCGACCTTCTCAAACGTCACCAGGAACGCCTTGCGCATCTTGCGGTCAATCGCCACGGTGATCTTGGTGAGCGCCTTGCGCGCGCTCTCCAGATCGGCCAGTTGCTCCTCGATGTAATCGGCGCGGCGCTTGAGCTGCTCGTACTCCTCCATGGCAACCTGGTTCACGGGGCCCAGATTGTTGATCTGGCGCACGAGTTGGTTGAGCTCGCGCTCGGCGGCGTCGCGGTCGGTGGGCGCCGGCAGCATGAGCGCTTCCTCGAGCACCGTGGTACCGTCAGCGGTGATGGCCTTGATGGCAGCCTCGACCTGCACCTCGAGCTTGCCGCGCGCCACCTTGAACTCATTTTGCGTCGTGGCGGCAGCATCGACCCTCTCTTTGGCGCGGGCGACCTCGGTCTTGGCGTCCTCGATGGTCTTCTTAAGCGAAGCCGAGTCCGCTTCCTCGAGCGAAGCCTGATCGCGCAGGCGCGCAGCCCAGTCCGAGGCGCGCTCCAACAGGGCAGAATAGCGCTCGTGCATGGGATCGACGCGAAGGCGCAGCAGCTCAAGCGAGCGCGAGGCCTGGCGTGTTCCGCGGATACGGCGGTCGATGCCCTCCAGGCGATGCTCCAGGTCGGGCACGCGGCCCTTCAGAGAACGCAGGCGCTCACTCGTCTGAGCCAGGCGCACCTTAGCGTCGGCGAGCTTGCCGGCGGCCTCGGAATCGTCGCGACGCACGCGGTCGAGATCGTCGTTGGCTTCGGCAATCTGAAGACCTAAGTCGCTCGCCTGCGCACGAGCTTCGTCACGCGAACGGGTAAGTTCATCCACGCGTGGACGAGCGGCACGAACGGCCTCGGCAGCCTGCTCGCGGCGCTTGGAAATGCGCACGCGCTCGACCTCGGCATTGTTGGCACTCTGCTCCAGGCGGCCGATCTCAGAGAGCAGCGAGCGGCGCTCGCCCTCAAGACGGGCAATCTCGCCGGCGGCATCGCCCTCGGCGGCGCGCGCCTCCTCGACGGCCGCATTGGCCTCGACGACCTGATCAGAAACATGCTCAAACGCGGCAGTAAGATCGGGCTCCAGGCCCTCCAGCTCGCGGATACGACGCTTGCGCTCCAGAGCGCCCGAAGCCTCGCCGGCATCAAGCCCCACGCGAACCAGGCCGCCGCAGGCAACACGTGCGCCATCGGGAGTCACATAGGTCACGCCATCAACGACCGGCGCGGACAGCGCGGCAGCCAAGTCATCGACCACGTAATAGCCGCCGAGCAATGCCTCGACGACCGGACCGTAGCCCGCACGCACGGACAGACGATCAACAAGACGGGTACCGGCGGCACCCTCGGCAGCCGCAGAGCCGCTCACGCTGCGCGCCACCAGCAGCGCCTCGCCCGAGGCCTTCTTCTGGTCCAGCGCAGCGCGACCGGCGCGCTCAAGTGCGGCAGCGTTATCGAACAACAGGGCATCGATATCGCCGGCGAGCAGCTGCTCAACCAGGCCCTCAAGCTCACGAGGTGCCTCGAGCACATCGCCCAGACGACCCGAGACATCGTCGCCCAGCGCGCCCACCAGACGGCTTACGAGCGGCGAGCTGTCGGCCATGCGAGCATCAAGCTTCTTTTGGCTGGCAAGCTCCGAGCGCACCTCGGACAGCCTGTTGCGTGCCTCGCCCTCGCGGGCACGCAGGTCCTTGAGGGCAGCCCGTGCCGTCTCGGTGGCCTCGCGTGCATCGCTCTGGGCCTGACGGGCCGCCTCAAGCGCACTCTCAAGCTCCTCGGCACGGTTGCGGCGGCTATCAAGCGATGCCGTGACCTCCTCGAGCTGCTCATCGATCTGCTCCAGGCGCGAGGCATACATGTTGTCTTCGACCTCGGCATTGGAAAGCGAATCCTTTATCTTAGCGAGCTCGAGCGCAGCATTATCGGCAACGCGCTGCACATCGCGCTGCTCGCGCGTAAGCTGCGAAATCTGCGCATCAAGCGCCACGCGGCGCTCGTGAAGCTCGGCGGCGGCAGGGCCGGCGGCGTCGACGTCGTCCTGGGCCTGCATGTGCGCACCGGTCACTTCCTCGAGCTGGGCACGCGCATCCTCGAGCTCCTCGACCACGCGCCGGCGCTGATGCTCGGAGCTCGAGATCTGGCCGCGCATGTCGGACAGGCGCGACACCATGTTGTGGCCCTTTTCCTCGAGCAGGCGCATGTCGGAGTTAATGCGACCGACCACATCTTGCATATGGCGGCGCTGCTCGCCCAAGTCGCCCACAAACAGGCCCTTTTCCTCGAGCATGACCTGGAGCTTCTCGAGCTCGCGCTCTTTCTCACCCAGGCGGTACTGCGCGAGCTCAAGCTCGGCAGCGCCCTCCTTGGAGCGGCTCTCCAGGTCGTTCCACTGCGACTGCAGCGAACGAAGCTCATCGACGGCCAGCATCTGCGTAAGCTCGTTCGCGCGCGAGGACAGCTCTTTGTACTTGCGCGCGCGATCGACCTGACGCTCCAGCGGTCGCAGCTGACGGGCGATTTCCTTGTTGATATCGCGGGCACGGGTCAGGTGCTCGTCCATCGACTTAATCTTTTTGAGCGCACGCTCCTTGCGACGCTTGTGCTTGGAGATGCCGGCAGCCTCCTCGATCAGGGCGCGGCGCTCCTCGGGGCGGCTCTGCAAAATGGCATCGAGCTTGCCCTGGCTGATGATGGAGTGCGTATCCTTGCCCAGTCCCGAATCGTGCAAGATGTCCTGGATGTCCATCAGGCGGCACGGGCTCGAGTTGATGAGGTACTCGCTTTCGCCCGAGCGATACATACGACGGGTGATGGCGACCTCATCAAAGTCGACGGGCAGCATATGGTCCGAGTTATCGAGCACCAACGTGACCTCGGCAACACCCACCGGCTTGCGCGCCGACGAGCCCGAGAAGATGACGTCCTCCATAGCCTGGCCGCGCAGCTGCTTGGCGCTCTGCTCGCCCAGGACCCACAGAATCGAGTCGGAGATGTTCGATTTTCCCGAGCCATTGGGACCGACGATGACGGTCAGGCCCGGCTCAAACGTCATGTGGGCGCGGTCGGCAAACGACTTGAACCCTTTGAGCGTGAGGGACTTGAGATACACGGTTCCTCGCTTAAACAGGCTTCTTGTTGAGAATCACGCCGTTGGTGGTGTAGCCCATGCGGTCGAGCGCCTCGAGCGCAGCGGCACCCTCGGCCTCCTTCTTGGAGGAACCGGTGCCGCGGCCTTGACGAATACCGTCGATGAGCACCACGGCGGTAAAGGTCGGCGCGTGTGCCGGGCCCTCAGAGCCAACGAGCTTGTACGCCGGAGGCTCGTGGCCGTCGGCCTGCACGCACTCCTGCAAAAACGACTTGGGGTTCGCAGGATGCTCGGCACGCTCGGAAGCCAGGTGCGGCTTAAGCGTGCGGTGGATGAACTCCGCCGCAACGTCCCAGCCGGCATCCAGGTACAGGGCGCCCACGAGCGACTCGTAGACGTTCTCGAGCGCCGAGTGCAGACCGCGCGCGCCCGTGCCGGTCTCGGAGGCACCAAAGATGATGATGTCGTCGATGCCCAGCTCATGGGACACCTCGGACAGCGTGGCGCCCGAGACGAGCGACACCTTCAGGCGCGTAAGCTTGCCCTCGTCAAACTCCGGATAGGACTCAAAGAGCGAGCGGGCAACCACGGCGCCCAAAATGGAATCGCCCAAAAACTCAAGGCGCTCATAACTCGCCGAGACGGGCTGACCTTCCACGGCAGAAGGGTGCGTGAGCGCCGCGCGCAGCAGCACCTTGTTATTGAACTCGTGGCCCAGGATTTCCTGGGCGCGCGCGAGTCGTTGAGATAAAGCCAAGACTTAGGCCTCCTTGGCGTTTTCAATAGCGTCGACAGCGTCGGCGACAGAGTTGAGCGACAGCAGGGTCTCGTCATCGATCTCGAGGTCGAACTCGTCCTCGATGGCCGTCACCAGCTGCAGACGCTCGAGCGAATCGGCATCGAGATCGTCAAAGGTAGTCTCGTCACTAATGTCGGCGACATCGACGCCCAGAACGTCAGCGGCGACTTCGGCGATCTTATCGAAGATTTCGGAGCGGTCCATAGCGCTTCCTCTCGTATTGCGTGAACATCAACGCGCTGGCGCCGCAAGCGCAGCGCCAAGACACGGTTTTGATTCTACCCCACGACGAAGGCCGCGAGGCACATAACAGCGCTCTAACTCGCTCCTACAAAACGATGCCGTCCATAGAGTTGGCGACGTTCTCGACCAGCCCGGCGCGCACGGCCTCCGCCGCGGCGAGCGTACCGTTTTTGACGGCCTCGACCGAGGTGGCACCGTGGCCGATCAGGACCACGCCACGCAGGCCCAGCAGAATCGCGCCACCCTTAGCATCGCCCGAGAGCTTTGCCTTGATCTCGCGCATCTGCTTTTTGATGAGCAGCGCGGCGATCTTGGAGCCGAGCGAAGCCATAAAGGCACCCTTGAGCTCTTGCAGCAAAAACTTAGCAGCGCCCTCGGTTGCCTTGAGCGCGATGTTGCCCGACATGCCATCGGCAACGACAACGTCAAAGTTACCCGAGGTCAGGTCGGTACCCTCGCAGTTGCCCACAAAGCCGGGGACGGCGGCCTTCATGGCAGGGAAGCACGCCTTGGTAAAGTTGGAGCCCTTCTCATCCTCGGTACCGTTGCCGAGCAGACCGACGCGGGGATGCTCAATGCCCAAGACGACGCGCGCATAGGCACTACCCATCTGGGCAAAACGTACCATGTCGTCGACCTCGACATCGGGGTTGGCGCCCATGTCGCACAGGACCGTCAGGCCGCCGGCGCGGTTGGGCAGTGCATTGGTGAGGCACGGACGCACCGGCTGCTTCTTGCCCTCGGCCTGATACCTAAATGGCGTCACGTAGGCGGTAGCGGCAGCGGTCATGGCGCCGGTGGAGCCGGCAGAGAAGAACGCATCCGCGTTACCCTTCTTGATAGCACGGCAGGCAAGCACGATCGAGGACTTGCGCTTGGTCATCACGGCTCGAATGGGATCGTCATCCATGGCGATGACATCGGGTGCCTCCAAGGCCTCAACGCGAGCGTGAGCCGCGGCAAAGGGGTTCACGATCTCTGCGGGGCCGACGGCCAAGACCTCGATATCGGGATCCGCCGCAAGCGCCGCCTCGATACCGTCGAGGACAACCTGGGGCTTCTCGTCTCCACCCACAACGTCTACACAAACGCGAACGTTACTCATATACATGCTCCTTATACAAAAATGGCCGACTCATTGAGCCGGCCATTGTGGTTCCAGTTGGAACGGCATCGCATCCAGAGTATACAGTTACTCGGTAACGATAACCTCGCGGTCCTTGTAGAAACCGCAGCTGGGGCACACGTGGTGCGGGAGCTTGACAGCGCCGCAACGGGGGCACGTGGACTGAGCCGCAGCCGAGATCTTCATGTTGGCGGAACGGCGGGTGTGAGTGCGGATACGACCCTGCTTTTGTTTAGGTACGGGCATAGTGACCTTCCTTATGAACTATCCAGTGTGGCGATTACGCGCAAGTAGCGATACTACCACAGTTTTACTCGTCAAGCTTGAGATTCTTCAATGCTGCAAATGGATTTTCCGTGGCAGCGGCCCATTCGGCCTCTGCTTGAGCGGCGCAATCGCATTGCTCGACGTTGAGATTGATGCCGCAAGTGGGGCACAGGCCGCGGCAATCGGGCTTGCACAGGACAACGAACGGCGTGTCCATGACGACCGCGTCGTTGATGGGCTCGCCCAGATCGACGATGCGATCCTCGCCCAGCAGCTCATAGCCGTCTTCGTAGGCCTCGGGGTCCTCGGGCTCGTTAAAGAGATAGAATTCCTCAATCTCACCGGCGATATCAAACGAAGCGGGCTCCAGGCAGCGGTCGCACTCACCGGTTGCGTGCGCGCGGACCATGCCCGTAAGCAGAACACCGGTGCCGGCATTGGTAAAGACCACGTCGTAGTCAATGCCGTCCTGCAGCTGGTACTCCTTCTCGCCCACCGTATAGGCGGCGACATCGACCTTGCCGGTCAGCGGATACGAGTCTCCGGGAAACTCGAGCTGCTCGGAAAGATCGACGGTAACGTTCGGGAACTCAGCCATTACCACTGACCATTCTGCTGGGCGGCACCCTCGTTAAGCTGCTGGCGACAACGGGTGACGGTGCCGGTCAGGCTCTTGAGGTTCTCCTCGAGGTGCGTAAAGACCTGCTCGGCGTAGTCCTCGGCGGCATAGCGAGTCTCGCGCTCATACTGCTGGGCACGGTCGCGGATGTCGTCGGCCTGCTGCTGCGCTAAGCGGACGATCTCCTGCTCACCAGCAATGGTGAGGGCCTGCTGTTGAGCATCGGCGATGATGGAATCGGCCTGAGCGGCGGCGGAAGCCATAAGCTCCTCGCGCTCCTTGAGGATACGGCGGGACTTCTGCCATTCCTCGGGATAGCTCATGCGGATCTCGTCGAGGATGTTAAAGAAGACGTCGGCGTCGATAACCTTCATCTGGGCGTTCTTGCCGAACGGCGTCTTAGCCTCTTCGATGAGCCCCTCGAGCTCGTCGACAAGACTCACGATCCTGTGGCCAGGAAAATTCTCGCCCGGCATCCGGTCTCCTTTCATAGGTAACATATCATCGTGTTAGTTTACCACATGCCACCAGGCATTAAAAAACGTCACGAAAAGCGATGTTTGAGCGCCTTGACCACATTGGACGGAACAAAATTAGAGACGTCGCTACCGAGCGAGGCAATCTGGCGAACCACCGAGCTCGAGATATAGCCGTACTGCGGCGCACTCATGACAAAGATGGACTCCAGCTCGCTATCCAGGCGGTAGTTGAGGTCTGCCTGCTGCAGCTCGTACTCAAAGTCGGTCATGGCACGCAGGCCCTTGACCACGGCTCCTGCTCCCTGTTCGCGGGCAAAATCGACCAAGAGCCCGGTGAAGGGCAGCACCTCGACGCCGTCAATATCACCGAGCGCCTCACGGGCCAGCGCCACGCGCTCGTCGAGCATAAACGTGGTGCCGACGCCGTTTTTGCCCTGCGACTCGGCAACGGCCACGATCACGCTGGGAAAGATGCGGCGGGCGCGGCGGATGACGTCGATATGGCCAAACGTTATGGGATCGAAGGTGCCCGGGACAATCACGCGGTTGATGGTGTCATTCATGGGCGTCCTCCAAAAGCGCATCATCGTCATGGTCGCTGTCGCCGGCATTGCCAGCCTCGTTCGTGGCCGACCAGCGCAGCAAGTCAACCGAAGTTATGCCGTAGCGCTTCTCGCGCACGGTCTCAAATCCGGTCGGGTGAGCGCCCGTATCGGCCGCGGCGTGCTCAAAGAGTGCGTAGGCGCCCTGCGCCAGCAAGCCTTGCTGAGCTAGGTTTTGCAGCAGCTCCTCGACCGGCTCGGCGCCAAAAGCATAGGGCGGGTCGAGCAGAACCAGGTCAAAGGGACCGCCCGGCACGCGGCCGCGCGAAGCGCTTGCCAGCACGTCACCCGTCACCACGCGCCAACGCGCACGGTCACGGCACAGCGACTCGATATTCTTGGTAATCAGACGAGCAGCGTTGCGATCGATCTCGAACGTGGTGAGCGAGCGGGCACCACGCGAGAGCATCTCGATGCCCAAGGCGCCGGAGCCGCCAAAGGCATCCAGCACGCGGACCTCGTCCAGATCGAAGTCGAATGCCGACATGACCATAGATGCGCACGCCTCGCGAACGCGATCGGTCGTGGGGCGGGTGACATCTCGACCACGGGGCTCCTCGATCTTACGACCGCGCCATTCGCCTCCGATGATTCTCATCCTCCGCTGACCTCCTTAAAGATGTGTCGATACCGCGTGGCGACCGCATCGCGCAGAGGGCGCGTCGCCACGGAGTCAAGGTTGCAAGCATACCGCAAGAGCTCGACCGCGTCCAAATGTGCCCACTCGATCAATTCCTCGTCGGCATCGAGGTCAACAAAGCGCAAGGTCACGCCGCCATGCTGGCGGTAACCCAGGATTTCACCCTCGTGGCGCAGACGCAGGTCCATCTGGGCGAGCGTAAAGCCGTCCGAGGTCTTCTCGAGCGACTGGAGGCGGTCTTGTGCCGCCGACGCGCCGCCGTTGCCCTTGGAGTGCGTCATGACCAGGCACGTACCCGACACGCTGCCGCGGCCTACGCGCCCGCGCAGCTGGTGCAAGGCCGCCAAGCCAAAGCGCTCGCCATTCTCGATAACCATGACGGTGGCGTTGGGCACGTCAACGCCCACCTCGACCACCGTGGTCGAGACGAGCACATCGATCTCGCCACGCTTGAAGGCATCGATGACCCGGTCCTTCTCCCCCGCCGGCATGCGGCCATGGAGACGCTCGATGGTAAACCCCGGTAATGCCAGACGAAGGCGATCGAGCTCGGTCGCCGTGTCATGCAGCGGCACGGGCACGGTCACGCGGCCCTCGTCGTCGCGAACGATGCCGGGTACGTCTTCGAGCTCATCGGCCGAATCGCTCGGCTCCACGAGCGGACAGATCACGTAGGCTTGCTGCCCCTTTTCGTGTGCCTCGCGAATGGCGCCATAGGCCAGGTCACGACTCGACTCGGTGAGGACGCGCGTCGTCACGCCGGCACCCGGAACGGGACGATGGCGGATGATGCTCGTATCCAGGTCACCGTAGACCGAGAGCGCCAGCGTGCGCGGAATCGGTGTGGCGGTCATGACCAGCAAGTCGGCACCCGGGCCTTTTGCGCGTAGAGCGTTACGCTGGCCCACGCCAAAGCGGTGCTGCTCGTCGATCACCACAAGCGACAAATGCTTGAACGTGACGTTCTCCGAAAGCACCGCATGGGTACCAAAGAGCACGTCGAGCTCGCCAGACTGGAGCCGAGCATGAATCTGTTCACGCTCGGCCGCCGGCGTGGCGCCCGTCAGGAGCGCCCAGGTCATGCCAGCCTGCGAGAGCAAGGGGCCGGTCTTATCGGCATATTGACGCGCCAGCACGCCCGTGGGCGCCATGACGCACGCCTGGGTGCCGCTATCGGCCGCAACCGCCAACGCGCAGGCGGCAACGGCGGTCTTACCGGTACCGACGTCACCCAGCAGCAGACGGTTCATCACACGACCGCCATCGCACATGTCATGCAGGATGTCTTGAAATGCAGCCTCCTGCTCATCGCTCAGCGAAAACGGCAGGGCCTGTTTGAGCGCAGCCAAATGCTCGCCCGCGTCATGCGCATAAGGCACTACGTCGACCATACCGCCATCGTTGCGCAGACGCAGCGCGAGCTGCAGGCAGAGACACTCCTCGTAGGCAAGACGCCGGCGTGCGATGTCGCGCTCGGCCATGCTCGAGGGAAAGTGGATCGAGCGCAGCGCACGGGCATTGCTCATGAGCTTCCGCTTTGCGCGCAGCGGCGCGGGAATGGGATCGAACGGATTGGCGACCACTTCGAGCGCACCGCTCACGATACGGCGCATCCATGCCTGACTCACGCCATCGCTCACGTAATGGACCGGTAGGATGGTGCCGGCGGCGCGCCCGTCCTCGAGCTTTTCAAAGTGGGGCGAGGCCATCTGCTTAAAACCGTAGGCAAACTCGACCTTGCCCATCACGGCCAGGCGGTCGCCCTGCTTGAACTGCTGGGCAATCCAGGGCTGACGGAAAAAGGCAACCTGCAGCACGCCCGTCTCGTCCACGAGCGAGACCTCAGTCACCTGCATACGCGGACGGGGCTGCTTTTGGACAATACGATCGACCGTGGCGATAATGGTGCACACGGTACCGATGGGCGCCATCTCGATGGACCACGAGCGAGTGAAGTCCAGGTAGCGATGGGGAATATGGAGAAGGAGGTCCCCCACCGTCCGAATTCCCAGACGGCGAAGGGCCTCCTCACGTTTACCCGAAACATATTTGAGTCGCGCGATATCCTCGTCGAGCGCATTGCTCTGGGCAAAACGCTCCGAGACGCGCGGCACGGAGCACAGCTCGGACATAGGCAGAGCCTACTCGATCGAGAAGATCACGGGATAGAGCGGCTGCTCGCCACGATGGGCGTCGATCTCCAGATCGGGCTGAGCTTCCTCGATGGCATCGACGATCTCCTGGAAGGCCTCATCGGACAGCTCCTCGCCGGCCAGAATCGTCAGCGCGTCGCCCTCCTCTTCCTCCTGCATACGGTTGATGCAGTCGAGCGTGACCTGCTTCACGTCAGAGCCGACCACGTCGATGGAGCCGGCGATGATGCCCATGACGTCACCGGAGTGAATCGGCGAGCCGTCGGAGGCGCTGGAGTCGCGCACGGCACGGGTGACCTCGCCATCGCGGACCTCGCTGATGGCGTCGACCATGGCGGCAACAGCATCCTCGAGTTCGGAATCGGGCAGGACCGCGAACAGCGCGGAGAAGGCCTGCGGAACGGTCTTGGTGGGAACGACGGCGACCTTCTTGTCGGTGCAGGCAGAGGCAGCGGCCTCGGCGGCCATGCGGATGTTGCCGTTGTTGGGCAGGATGATGACCGAGGTCGCGTTGACCTGGTCGACGGCGCCCAGCAAGTCGGCGGTCGAGGGGTTCATGGTCTGGCCACCCGACACGATCACATCGACGCCGAGGGACTTGAGGATGTCGGCCTCGCCGGAACCGGCGGCAACGGCGACAAAACCCAGCGCCTTCGCAGGCTCGGCGGACTTCTCCTGGTCCTCGTGGATCTTAGCGGTACGGTCGTGGGCCTCCATCTCCATGTTGTGGATAAAGACCTCATAGATCTGACCGAGCTGCAGCATGTGCTCGAGCACCAGGTTGGGGGTGTTGGAGTGCACGTGGATCTTGTAGTCGGGGTAGGCGCCCACGAGCAGCTCACAGTCGCCCATAGAACCCAGGAACTTCAGGCACTCGTCCTCGTCAAAAGGAGCGTCGGCCTTAAAGAGGAACTCGTTGCAGTAGCGGAACTCCGAGCCCTCCCAGTCGTCGTTAGCCTCGATCTCAACACGGCCAAGAGCGGCATCGCGAGCAGAGCCGGCGGAATCGAACGTAGCGGAGAAATCCTCGACCACGGTGCTGCGGCCAAGAGCAGCGGCAACAAAGTTCTCCAAGAAGATGGCAAAGCCAAAGGCGCCGGAGTCGACCACGCCGTTCTCCTTGAGGACGGGCAGCAGGTCGGGTGTGCGGGCGACGGACTGGTAGGCCTCGACGACGATGACGTCAAGCGCATCCTCGGCAGAGAACTTCTTCTTCTCGCACTCGTCTGCCTTGGTCGAAACATCACGCAGGACCGTGAGAATCGTGCCTTCGATGGGCTTACGAACAGCCTGGAAGGCAACCTTGACGGCACGGCGGAAGGCGAAGGCGATATTGGCGGACGTAATGGGCTCATCGGCAGAGACAAGGCCCTCGGCCACACCGCGCAGAATCTGCGAGGTGATGACACCGGAGTTGCCGCGGGCGCCCATCAGGGAGCCGTGGGTGATGGCGCCAGCAATGGCCTCCATGTCGGCATCGGCGGGAAGGGCAGAAAGCTCCTTGGTCACCGAGGCGAGCGTGAGCGACATGTTGGTGCCGGTGTCACCGTCGGGTACGGGGAAGACGTTGAGCTTGTTGATCTCCTCTGCCTTTTCGGAAACGGCAGCCGCAGCGATCGGAAAACAGGTGCGAATGGTCTTTGCAATCATGAGTGGTGAAATCTCCGTATTCGGATGCTAGTTCAGACGGCTCTTGAGCGCGTCGATGTGAATGCCGATCTTAAGGCTGGCGGGATCGATTTGAGCGATCTCCTGCAGGGTGAAGGCGACGGAGCTCGAAAGATTGTGGCAGACGGACTTCATGTTGACGCCGTTCTCGAGCACGACGTGAAGGTCGACCGTAAGGCCGTTCTCGTCGGCGGAAACAAGCACGCCCTTGCGGAGGCGCTGGCCGGCAAGCAGGCGCACGCTCTCGGCGCCCTGCAGCTGTTCGGCCATACCGACGACGCCGTAGCACGTCATCGCGGCATAACCGGCAATATCGGCAATAACGTCGTTCGAGACGCTCAGGCTGCCGTTAATGGTCTCAGACACAAGAATCTCCTTTTCTGGTACTCGCGGCACCATGTCGTGGGAGCAATCATTCCAATAGTTTACAACGACAGCGCCATGTTAAGGCGGCAGGGTTCGCGATTACATCCTCGACACGAAATGTTGATACGGTAACGTTCGCCACCGGCGATCGCGGCATGAAAAAACCCGCCGCATAAGCGACGGGTTTTAAAACCTGGCTCCCCGGGTAGGACTCGAACCTACAACAGCGCGGTTAACAGCCGCGTGCTCTACCATTGAGCTACCGAGGAATTTAAAGCCCAGCGAAATGGGCTGAGAAATTCTGGCTCCCCGGGTAGGACTCGAACCTACAACAGCGCGGTTAACAGCCGCGTGCTCTACCATTGAGCTACCGAGGAATAGGTGCGTGCTCTCAAGCAACGAAGTTTATTATACGGACGATTGGGCGAAGGGCAAGAACTTTTTTAAGAAATTATCTCGCCATGATCCCTTGGGGACGGCCTAACTGCCGGCACCAGCAACGGAAACGCCGATGTTTTGACAATGCCAGCGAGCGGGCACCAGAGCGAACAAATTGGCATGAAAAGAGGACGGCATAGACCTTCTGGTCATGCCGTCCTCTTTGAATGACAAGTTGTCGCTCTGGTGTCCGCGCAGCGTCGACCAGTTACGGCGTTTGGTAAAACGCCGTAACTACTAAGACTCGATGTAGTCCTTGAGCTTGCTGCTGCGGCTGGGATGGCGGAGCTTGGCCAGGGTCTTGGACTCGATCTGGCGGATACGCTCGCGCGTGACGCCAAACTCGCGACCGACTTCCTCGAGCGTGCGGGGATGTCCGTCGACAAGGCCAAAGCGCAGCTCGATAACCTTGCGCTCGCGATCGGCAAGCGAATCGAGCACCTGAGTGAGCTGCTCCTGCAGCATGGAGAAGCTGGCGGCATCGGGCGGGACGATAGCCTGGGAGTCCTCGATGAAGTCGCCCAGCTGGGAATCCTCTTCCTCGCCAATCGGGGTCTCGAGCGACACGGGCTCCTGCGAAATCTTCTGGATCTCGCGGACGCGGTCGGCGCTCATGTCCATCTCGGCACCGATCTCCTCGGGAGTCGGGTCGCGACCCAGGTCCTGGAGGAGCTGGCGCTGCACGCGGACGAGCTTGTTGATGGTCTCGACCATGTGCACGGGAATACGGATGGTGCGGGCCTGGTCGGCAATAGCGCGCGTAATGGCCTGACGGATCCACCACGTGGCGTACGTGGAGAACTTAAAGCCCTTCTGGTAGTCGAACTTCTCGACGGCGCGGATCAGACCGAGGTTGCCCTCCTGGATCAGATCCAGGAACAGCATGCCACGGCCAACATAACGCTTGGCGATGGAGACGACCAGACGCAGGTTTGCGCTGATGAGCGCCTGCTTGGCCTCAAGACCAACGTTCTCGATACGCGTAAGACGACGCATCTCGGCGCGCGTGAGTTCAATCTCGCCCGCATCGGCAGCCTCGAGCTTCTCGGTAGCCTCGAGACCGGCCTCGATCTTCATGGCCAGATCGACCTCTTCAGATGCGGTCAGCAGGTCGACCTTACCGATCTCCTTGAGGTACATACGAACCGGGTCGCCGGTCAGCATCACCGTGGAAGCATCGATGCCGCGCACGCGCGAACGCGAACGAGACGTGCGCACGGTACGCTTCTTCTTGCTCTTGGAAGAGCCCATCTCGGCATCGGCCTGGCGAGCCATCTTAAGCTCGTGATCGTCAAGCGAGCCGGAATCGTGCTCGTCATCGTCGAAATCGTCGGTATCGTTATCGTCATCGTCGACGTCCATCGGGGCGTCGTCGTTTCCGCTCGCGGAGATAATCTGGATGCCGCTGTTGCGCAGCGCGGAATACACCGCGTTGAGCTGCTCATCAGTAACATCGATATCCTTCAGGGCGACCTGAATCTCGTCCTCGGTTACCGAAGTCCTGTTTGAGCCGTTGCCCATGAGCTTTGCAACGTAGGATTCCAGCCCAGTACCCGTGCTCTCAGTCTTTTTTGGCACAGATTCTCCCTTCGTAGTCCACAGGACTCAATACTTTAGCACACACATAGACGTCTATACCCAAAATAAAGACAGGATATAGGCGAGAATACGCTGGTTGACCACAACATCTAGGCCTGATCGGCACCTGCGGTCTCCAAACCGATCAAACGGAACGGGTCGGCCACGCCACCGATCGACTTTTGGAGCTCGCGCTGGCGCTGTGAATCTTGCACCGCCTGCATAGTCAGCACGCGACGGGCCTCATCGTCGAGTGAACGGTCCTGACGCAACTTGGCCTGCGCGGCTCGCATGCGACGTTTGATGGTGTAGAGCTCGAGCGTATCGAGCATAAAGACGATGTTCGTCTCGGTCGGGTGCTTACTCGTTGCCGAGATGCGCCCGGCGCTGGCAAGCGATGCCGCCTCGGGACACACCGCGCGTGCCGCATCCATGCATGCCGCAGGATCGGTTCCCGGCGGCGTTGCCAGCACGGCCCACGCAATGGACTCGTGACGCGGGTCGACCCACTCGATAGAGCAAATGCGATCGGCATACGTGCGGAACAGATCGGGGTAGCTCGTGAGCATCGTCAGCAGCTCGCGCTCTCCCGCCAGGGATTTCCGCTCCAGATCGGTCAAAACGATCGGCATCGACGGAGCTGCCGCCGCGCTTGAGCTATCGGCAACGGGCGCAGCGCTTTCCATCCCCGCCGGCACATCGATTGGCGGCAGATCCTCGTCGACCTCCACCGGCGCGGCCCCATAGGCATCAAGCGGAACGTAGTCGTACGGGTCCTCCTCGACCGGTGCGGACACCGGCGGCGTCGCACCCGCGGCCCAGGCACCGCGAGACGTCCCCTGCAAACCAGACGCCCGACCGCCCGCGCTGCCCGCGCGCTCAGCTTGCGCGCGTTGACGCTCGTAGTTCTGCTCACGTCGGCGCTCGGCATCCTCGCGCTTGGCGACATCGCGAAACACACGGCCCGAGCTCGCGCGCACGGTCTCCAGGTCCAAACCCAACAGATCGGCAATCTGGATAAAGTACGTGTCGATCATATAGCTGTCGCGCAGCGGATAGATAAGCGTCAGCGCATCCTCGAGCGCTTTGGCGCGACCGCCCGGCGTGGTAATGTCGCTCGACTCCTGCAGTGAACGGTACACAAAGTCCATGAGGGGCTCGGCGGCATCGATGCGCGCCTGCAGCGCCTCGCCGCCATGCGCCGTGATGAACTCCATGGGGTCGTTGCCGTCGGGAAGCACCACGCAGCGCAGGTCCATCGAATCCTGCTCGATAAACTGAATCGCGCGGCGAGCAGCCTTTTGACCGGCGGCGTCGCCATCGAACATATATACAATGCGCTTGGCAAAACGGGTGAGTGTCTTAACGTGATGTTCCGTCAGCGCCGTGCCCAGCGTGGCGACAACGTTTTTGATCCCCGCCTCCCAGCAGGCGATGCAGTCGGTATACCCCTCCACCACGATGGCGGTATCCTGCGCAACGATAAACTCCTTGGCCCAGTTAAAGCCGTAGAGGTTTCGCTTTTTATGAAACACGCTCGTCTCGGCGGTGTTGAGGTACTTAGGCTGACCATCGCCCATAATGCGCCCGCCAAAGGCGATATTGTGACCCTGCTCATCAAAGATGGGAAACATCACGCGGTCGTAAAAGCGGTCCGCGAGCTGTCCGCGCCCGCGGCTCACGGCCACGTTGGCGTCGATCATCTCCTGTGGGGTAAAGCCCGCCTGAGACAGGTGCGAAACCAGCGCGTTGCGACCCGGCGCAAAACCCAGGCAGTAGCGTCGGCAGACATCGCCACCCATGCCACGACTGGCAAAGTACTCGCGCGGACGGCTGTCCTTACCGCGCATAAGCATGGTGTGGTAGAACTGGGCCGTCTCGGCGCACAGGTCATAGATGCGGGCGCGCTTGGTGCCGCGATCGCGCTGCGCACCGGTATCGTGCAGTTCAATGCCTGCACGATCAGCCAAATAGCGGATCGACTCGGGAAAACTCAGGTTCTCGCGCTTCATAATATAGGTAAAGACGTCGCCGCCCTCGCCGCAGCCAAAGCAGTGCCACACCTGCGTAGCAGGGATAATGTGAAACGATGGGGTCTTTTCGCCATGAAACGGGCAGCAGCCCCAAAACTCATGGCCGCGGGGCTTGAGCTCAACCGTTTCCTGCACGATGGCAACCAAGTCCGACGCCGCGCGTACCTGATCTTTTTCCTCATCGCTAATCACGGATGCTCACCCCCTGCTCACCCAAGTTATGACGAATATCGTCGATATTACCCTCGACGGTCGCGATAAGCTCGTCCAGCGAATCGAACACGCGAGACGGACGCAGCCAGCGCGTAAACGCCAACGACACGGAGGCGCCATACAAGTCGCCCGCATAGCCAATCAAGTTGGCCTCGAGATGCGCCGAGGCGGCATCATCGGCATAGGTCGGCGGCAGGCCGACGTTAACGGCAGCAGGCCATACGGTATCGTCGACCAGCACCAGACCCTCATAGACGCCATCGGCAGGCACTTGGATGCCGTCGGGCACCTGGATGTTTGCCGTGGGAAAGCCCATATCGGAGCCCTCGTGACGGCCAGCCGCCACAACGCCGCGCAGCATATAGGGACGGCCGAGAAGCTCGGCAGCCAGCTCCACATGACCCTGACCCAGCTCATGGCGGATGCGCGTGGCGCAGATGGTCTGCCCGTTAACGCAGAGCAGGTCGTGACCGTAAACGTCAACCCCACGCTCAGTGCCCCAGGCGCGCATCTCGGCAACGCCCGAAGCGCCGCCGCAGCCGAGCCTAAAGTCGCTGCCTACACGAATGGAGCGAATATCGACAACGCGCGACAACAGCGCCAGAAACCCGACATGGTCGAGTGCCGCCACGGCGGGCGTAAAGGGAACGGCCACCACCGCATCGACCCCGGTTTGAGCCAGGGCATGCAGGCGGTCGGCCGTCGTCATCAATTTTTGGGCGGGCGACGGACTCACCACGACGTCCGGATCAGGATCGAAGGTGACCACGACCGCTTTGCTGCCGTGATCATGTGCATCGCGAATAACCGCTTCGATCAGCTCTTGGTGCCCACGATGCACGCCATCAAACACGCCAATAGCGATCGACGCGGCACCCAAGAACTCGCACCCATCAAAAGCATCGGCAGAAACGATACGGGCCTCATCCAACTCACCCGCGAAAAAGATACGCGCGAGCTCGTGGGGCGTCAGCATCATCGAACACCGCCGATCGCCTGCGGAAAGACGTGCTCCATCACAAAGCGGCCGCCCTCGATACGAGCAAGCGCCTTCAATCCCCCATCGAGTACGAGCGCGAACGGCGCCTTCGCCGTATCGAAGTCCGCAAGCGCGCGTTCAACGGGAATGCGGCGGCCACAAAGCAGGTCGTCTGCAAGATTACCCGGCAAATCGACTCGCGTGGCACCTAGGGCGGCGATGGGATCCAGAGCGAAACCGGCAGCGGTCTCGGCAGAGAGCTCCTCTACCGCATGACAGGCGCCAATGGAAACCACGCCGGAGGCCGTACGGCGCAGCGCGGAAATATGTGCAGCACTATCGCAGGCACGACCCAGATCGCGAGCGAGCGCGCGAATGTAGGTGCCTTTGCTTACCGAAAACGCCACGGTCCAGACGCACGTATCGCCCTCGCCGCCCACGGCGATCAAGTCGGCGGCATAGACCTCGACGGAGCGCGGGGGCAACTCAACCGCATTGCCCTCGCGAGCACTCTTATAGGCGCGAACGCCATTGACCGAGATGGCCGAAAACGCTGGCGGCACCTGCATCTGCGGGCCAAGCATAGCGGCTAGCTGCTCACGGGCGTAAGCGAGATCGCGCAGCTCGGGGGCAACGGGCACCGTGCGGACGGCCTCGCCCTCCGCGTCATCGGTATTGGTCTCGACGCCAAACGAAATGTCGGCGACATAACTTTTGGTATCGAGGGTTAGCATGCCCAGCAGACGGGTCGCCTGGCCCACGCCCACCACCATGACACCCGAGGCCATGGGGTCGAGCGTACCGGCATGGCCGACGCGTCGCTCATGGAGGGCGCGTCGGCACTGCGATACCACGTCGTGGGACGTACAGCCCACCGGCTTATCGACGGCGAGCAGCATATTCAATTGAGAAGGCGTACGACGAGCCATGTACCATCCAAAATGTTAGAGCTCGACGGTCACCGAAGCGGGATCCTCCCCTACCAGCTCGGCCAGCATGGGAAGTGCCACGGCGAGCGTCTCGCGAATCGTTCCGTTGTTGGAAAAGCCGGCGGCGGCATGATGCCCGCCACCGCCAAAGTTGGCAGCGATCTCGGACACATCGAGGTCACCTTTGGAGCGCAGGTTGCCGCGCACCTTGGTATCGCCGTCGATGCCCTTTAGGAACAGACAGACCTCAACGCCCATCACCGAACGCACCACATCAACCAGGCCATCGCACTCGTCCGAAGTGACGCCGCAGGCCTCGAGGTCGCTCTGATACGCATAACTATACGCCACGCGACCGTGCGCCACGGTCTTGATGCGGCCCATAACGATGGACTTGAGATGCAAGAACTCTACGCGCATGCTCTGGTAGACCTCGAGCGCAACGCGCGCGGGGTCGGCACCGTGCGCGACCAGGCGCGAGGCGGCATGGAACGCAGTGGCATCGGCGTTTTGGTACTGAAAACGACCGGTATCGGTCACCAGGCCGCACAGCAGGCAGGTCGCAACGCCATCGCGAGCCACAATGCCGCAATTGTCCAAAAAGCGGTCGATGATCATGGCGCAGGCTGCGGCGCCGACGCACCTCAGGCTCAGCTCGGCAAATTCCTCACGCGCCGGATGATGATCGAAGCACACCACATGCGACGAGCGGCAGAGTACCTCGGCTGAGTTGTTCAGACGCTCGACGACCGGCACGTCCACCGAGATGAACAGGTCCGGATTGCCGGTATACGCAGATGCCGGCACCAGACGGTCGGCACCCTCCATAAAGCGGTAAATGCGCGGAACCGGGTCATCGTCTGCCAGCAGCAGGGCAATGTCCTTGTTGGGAAAAAACTTCATAAGCGAGAGGCCCAGACCCAGCACGGAGCCCAGGGCATCACCATCGGGAGACGTATGTCCCGAAATCGCAATGGAGGACGCATCCTCGATGAGCTCGAGGATGCGTCGCTGAATATCTGCAGACTCGCACGATGCGAGGTCGGCGGAATTACTCATCTAAAGCTGCCTCCTGGGCGGCATCCGCTATGGGATAGCCGTCCTCGTCCTTTTCGACCGCAAGCGTGGCGGGAACGTTTTCCAGCGCACGCGTGATGCGCTCGGCCTCATCGGTCGAGCGATCGATGCGAAAATCGAGCTCGGGCGTGACGCGCCAATCGAGCGAGCGGGCCAACAGGCTACGGATGCGGCCCTTGGCGCTGGCGAGCGCCTCCATGACCTCGTCGTAGCGGCTCGCGTCGCACGACACGTACACGCGCGCGAACGAACGGTCCACCGCGACCTCGACCGCGGTCAGGGTGACCAGGTCGAGACGCGGATCGGAAACCTCAAAGAGCAGGATATAACCGAGCTTCTCGCGAAGCTGCTCGCCCAGACGGCGGGTTGCCTGCGTTTGCTTCATAGCGCTACCCCCTACTCGGTACGGGCAACTTGGTCGATGCGGTAGCCCTCAATGGTGTCGCCAGGCTTGATGTCCTGGAAGTTCTCCAGGCCAATACCGCCCTCGGAGCCGCTCTTGAGGCTCTTGGCCTCGTCCTTGTAGTGGCGCATCGAGGCGATTTTACCGTTGAAGACCACGATGCCGTCGCGCACCAGGCGTACGGAATCGGTCGCGGCGATCTCGCCCTCTTCGACGCGGACACCGGCGGCGATGCCGACTTTGGGCACCTTGAAGGTGTCCAGGACGGTCGCAGTGCCCGTGGAGACCTCGACCTCGGTGGGCTTGAGCATACCGATGCGGGCAGCGTCGAGGTCCTCGAGGCACTTGTAGATGACGTCGTAGCAACGGATCTCGACGCCCTCGCGCTCGGCGGCGGAGCGGGCCTTGCCGTCGGGACGGACGCCAAAGCCGATGATGATGGCGTTGGAAGCGTCGGCCAGGACGACGTCGGTCTCGTTGATGGCACCGACCGCGGAGTGAATCGTGTTGATGCGCACCTCGGACTGATCCATCTTGTCGAGGGAGTCCTGAAGGGCCTCGATGGAACCCTGGACGTCGGCCTTGATGATCAGGTTGAGCTCCTTGACCTCGGCGTCGGCGATGGTCTCGAAGAGGTTCTCGAGCGTCACGTGCTTCACGCGGCTCTGCTCCTCGATACGGGCCTTGAGCGAACGCTCGTCGGCCAGCGCACGTGCCTCGCGCTCGTCCTCGAACACGCGGAACTCATCGCCGGCGTTGGGGACGGACTGCAGGCCCAGGATCTCGACGGCGTCGGAGGGACCGGCCTCGGTGACGGCGTTGCCCTTGGGGTCGAGCATGGCACGGACGCGGCCATAGGTGAGGCCGGCGACCAGCGTGTCGCCCACGCGCAGGGTACCGCGGGTCACGAGCACGGTGGCAACCGAGCCGCGGCCCTTGTCGAGCTTAGCCTCGAGGACGTTGCCCGATGCGAACGTATCGGGGTTGGCCTTGAGCTCGAGCACGTCGGCCTGGAGCAGCACGGTCTCGAGCAGGTCGTCGATACCGATCTTCTGCTTGGCCGAGATGTTGACGAACATGTTCTGTCCGCCCCACTCCTCGGGGATGATGCCGTACTCGGTGAGCTCCTGGCGCACGCGGTCGGGGTTGGCACCCGGCTTATCGATCTTGTTGACGGCGACGACGATGGGTACGCCGGCGGCCTTGGCGTGGTTGATCGACTCGATGGTCTGGGGCATGACGCCGTCGTCGGCAGCCACGATCAGAATGACGATGTCGGTCACCTTGGCGCCGCGGGCACGCATGGCCGTAAAGGTGGCGTGACCGGGGGTATCGATGAAGGTGATCTTGCGGTCGTTGATCATGACCTGCGAAGCGCCGATGGCCTGCGTAATGCCGCCCGCCTCGCCGGCAGCGACGCCGGTGTGACGGATGGCGTCGAGCAGCGAAGTCTTGCCGTGGTCGACGTGGCCCATGACGGTGACGACCGGGGCGCGCGGCTTAAGGTCGGCGGGATCGTCGTAGAACGAGAAGGTGTTCTCCTCCTCGGGGGTGATGATCTTGATCTGACGACCCAGGTCGTCGGCAACGAGCTCGACGAGGTCATCGGACATGGACTGCGTCATGGTGAGCGGCGTACCCAGTAGGAACAGGCGCTTGATGATGTCGTTGGCCGGAACGTCGAGCGCCTCGGCGAGCTCCTGGACGGTAACGCCCTGGGAAACCTTGATGGCGTCGAGCTCCTCGGGGTTCACGCCCTGGGCCAGCGCTTCCTCTATCTTGCGCTCCTCCTGAGCCTTGGCAGCCTCGCGCTCGCGCTTCTCCTTGCGCTTCTTGCGGCGACCGGTGGACTCGCGAGAGGCCTCCTCGACGGCGGCACGAGCCTCCTCGAGCACCTTCTCGCGGCTGTACTCCTCGGCCTCGCGAGCCATACGGCTGTAGTGGTCCTCTTCGTTGTTGTGACCGCCCTTGCGCTTCTTGCCCTTGCCCTGCTTATCAGGGTTGGGGAAGTCCATGCCAGCAGCGACGTTGTTGCTGGCGTTGGTGCGATGGCTGTGCGGACGGCTCTCGGAGGCGTTGCGCTCGGAGTTGTTGTCGGAGGCGTTACGATCGTTACGGCGGCCACCGCGGCGATCATTGTTGCCGCCACGACGGTTACCGCGCTCGGCGGCGCGCTCGGCCTTGGCCTTGTCCTCGGCGTCCTTCTTCTCCTTGAGCACGGTCTCCTGTGCGGCGATCTGGTCGAGCAGCGAACGGAAGCGCGAACCGGAGTCGGAAGCGGGAACGGCGCGGCGCTGGGCCTCGCGGGCAGCCTCCTCCTTCTCGCGGGCAAGGCGCTCCTGCTCGGCCTTCTTCTTGGCCTCGGCCTCGGCGCGGGCAGCCTCCTCGGCAGCCTGGGCTGCGGCAAACTGGCGGCGTTCCTCCTCGCGTGCCTTCTCGGCGGCGATGCGCTCGCGCTCGGCCTCGGCGGCGCGAGCGGCCTCCTCGGCGGCAGCTGCCTGCTCCTCGGCCTGCTTGGCGGCCTCGACTTCCTGAGCGCGGGCCTCGATCACCGAGGCGAGCTGCTTGCGGACCATGGCGACATAGGCGTCCTCCAAAGTGGAGGACGCGGACTTAGCGGGAATCTTCATTTCGGCGAGATGACCCATCAGTTCCTTGGAGGTCATGCCGAACTCTTTGGCCAGGGTGGACACACGGACTTTTGCCATATGACTTCACCTACCCTTTCTGGCACCTTGGGTGCCTAGAGACTGAACGAGCGTGGGAGACGCGCCGGGACCCGCCCGGCGCGACCGCGCGCTAGATCAGGTCCTCCGCATCATCGAAGGCGTCGGTGTCGTGGACACCGCAGAAACGGGAGCCGGGACGAGCCTGGTTGCGGCACTGGACGCCGTCCTCGGACACGTACTCGCAGCGGCGGACGTCCTCGTCCTCCTCGTCACCGATCAGGTCGGCGGCGGGCTCCTCGTGAACGGGAACGTTCTTGAGGATGTCGGCGGCAAGCGTCTCCGACTTGATGTCGATGTGCCAGCCGGTCAGGCGCGCGGCGAGGCGGGCGTTCTGGCCCTCCTTGCCGATGGCGAGGGACAGCTGGTCGTCGGGCACGATGACGCCGGCGTAGGCCTTCTCCTCGTCGATGAGGACGCGGGTGACCTTAGCGGGCGAAAGGGCGTTGGCGACGTAGACGGCAGGATCGGCATCCCACAGGATGACGTCGACGCGCTCGCCACGGAGCTCGCCCACGACAGCGCGAACACGGCTGCCCTTGGGGCCGACGCAGGCACCCACGGGATCCAGGCGGTCGTCGAGCGAGTGGACGGCGACCTTGGAACGCTGGCCGGGCTCGCGGGCGATTGACTTGATCTGGACGGTGCCCTCATAGATCTCGGGCACCTCCTGCTCAAACAGACGACGCATGAGCTCGGGGTGGGTACGGGAGATGACAATCGGCGGACGGCTGTGCTCGCCACGAACCGGCTGCAGGTTGGAGTTGGGGTCGCGAACGTCGATGATCACGGCCTTGATATGCTGGTTGTGCAGGTAGCGCTCGCCCATCGGACGCTCGTTGCGCTCGTTCTCGTAGCGACGCTGATCGAAGTGCGGCAGCTCGGCCTCGACGCCCTCGCGGATCTTGACGATCGTGAAGTCGGGCGTGGACTGCAGCACGGTACCGCTGATGAGGTCACCGATGCGGCCGGAGAACTCCTCGTAGATCTGCTCGCGGGCGGAGTTGCGCACGATGGCGTTGATCTCGGCCTTGGCGTGCTGGGCGGCGATGCGGCTCGTGTTCTTGGGAGTGACGTCGATCTCCTCGAACTCGGTGAAGTTGCCCTCCTCGTCCATTGAATCGTCGATCGGCTCCAGACGGTAGACGTAGATCTTGCCGGTGGTGCGGTCGATGGTCACCTTGGCGCCCCACTCAAGATGCAGGATCTCGGCATAGCTCTTGGCGAGCGACTGCTCCAGGCGGTCGATCAGGTAGAGCTGGTCGATGTGCTTCTCCTGGCAAAGCTCCATCAGGGCGGACATCATGTCGGATGCTGCCATCTTACTTTCCTTCCTTCGCGGGCTTGAAGTCATAGGTGGGCTTCAACTTGCACTTTTTAACATCAGAGAAATCGAGGGTAACGGACTCGCCGTCCTCGAGCTCGAGGGTCACGTTCGTCTCGGTGGCGGCGGCAATCTTGCCGGCGTACTTGCGACGGCCCTCGGTGGCGGTGGAGGTGAGCTCGCAGTTCTCGCCCACAAAACGGGCAAAGTCACTCGGGCGGCGCAGCGGGCGCGCCATACCCGGGCTCGATACCTCGAGCGTATAGCTCGAAGAGATGGGGTCGAGCTCCTCAATCACATCGCCGACCCATTTGGTGTTGGCCGTGACGTCGTTGAGCGACAGGCTCTGACCCTCGGCACCCTCGATACGCACACGCACGCAGGGGGCCTTGGTGGCACCCACGAGCTCAACGTCGACGATGTCGACATCGTGCTGGGGAGCAACGGCCTCGAGCGCGTCGATGATCGCCTGCTCGGTCTTGGTCTTGACCATTGCGGCACCTCCATCCATACAAAAAAGAAGCGGGGCCGAAACCCCACTTCTTTCAATTACAACTTCATTTGCAAGCAAACTATACCAATACCTGCACAAACGTGCAACCACAACACAAACCCGCAGGTCAGCGTGAGCACAGGTTCTCCACAAGAATAGAACAATTGACCGCAGCCACCCAGACGGGCAACTGCAAGACGAGGGACGACCCAACTGGATCGTCCCTTGTCTTTAACACGTCAACTATGCGCGCGGCAGTTACTTGACCACCAGGTTGACCAGCTTGCCGGGCACGCAGATGGCCTTGACGACCTTCTTGCCCTCGAGCCACTTGGCAACGGCGACCTCGGCGGCAGCCTGCATCTCCTCGTTGGAGGCGTCGCGGGCGACGTCGATGCGGCCACGGACCTTGCCGAGCACCTGTACGACGATCTGCACCGTGTCCTCGATGGACTCGGCCAGGTCGAACTCGGGCCAGGCGGCGGTGTAGGCGTTGCCCTCGCAACCGAGTGCCTCGTGCCACAGCTCGTCGGCCCAGAACGGGCAGATGGGGGCAAGGACGCTCACGATGTCCTTGGCCACGCCGTAGCACAGGGCCTTGTCGCGGTCAGCTCCCTCGGTGGCGTTGAGGTAGGCGCTCGCGGCGTTGACGAGCTCCATGACGGCCGAGATCGCGGTGTTGAACTGACCGCGGTCGAAGTCCTCGGTGCACTTGGCGATGGTGCGATGGCGCTCACGGTAGAGCTTCATCGCGACCTCGTCGAGCGCGGACTTGTCAAAGGCCACGTTGGCGTCACCCGACTGGACGAGCTGCCACACGATACGCCAGGCGCGCTTGATGAAGCGGTTAGCGCCCTCGACGGCCTTGGGATCCCAGTCGAAGTCCTTCTCGGGCGGGGCGATAAACAGGATCGCCAGACGCATGGTGTCGGCGCCGTAGGGCTCGATGACCGAGCTCGGGGGAACGACGTTGCCCTTGGACTTGGACATGGTGTCGCCGTTCTCGTCCTTGACCATGCCCTGGCACAGCAGATTGGTGAAGGGCTCGTCAACGCTCAGCAGGCCCAGGTCGCGCAGCGCCTTGGTAAAGAAGCGGCTGTAGAGCAGGTGCAGAATGGCGTGCTCAATGCCACCGATATAGTTATCGACGGGCATCCAACGGTCTGCCGCCTCGCGGGAGAAGGGCAGCTCGGTGTTGTGCGGGTCGGTATAGCGCAGGTAATACCAGCTAGAGCAGGTGAAGGTGTCCATGGTATCGGTCTCGCGCTTAGCCGGGCGACCGCACACCGGGCAGGTGGTCTCGTAGAACTCCTTGCACTCGGCGAGGGTCTCGCCGGCACCCAGGTCCAGGTTCTCGGGCAGCGTCACCGGCAGCTGGTCCTCGGGCACGGGCACGATGCCGCAGTGCTCGCAGTGGATGGCCGGGATGGGGTTGCCCCAGTAGCGCTGGCGGCTGATGAGCCAGTCGCGCAGGCGGAACTCGACCTTGCGACGGCCGCAGCCCATGGCCTCGAGGTCGGACACGATGGCAGCCTCGCCCTCGGAGTGCTTGCCGCCGCGCATGCCGGTGTACTTGCCGGACTGGACGAGCGTGCCCTCGGCAGCGTGGGCGCAATCCCAGTCGACGTTCTCAGCATGGAAGGTATCGATGGTCTCGCCGCTGGCCTCGACGGCAGCGCGGTCGTCATCGTCCAGGATGATCGGCACAATAGGCAGATCGTACTTGCGGGCGAACTCAAAGTCACGCTGGTCGCCGCAGGGAACGGCCATGACGGCACCGGTGCCGTAGTCGGCAACGACATAATCGGCAACCCAAACGGGGACCTTCTCGCCGTTGACGGGGTTTACCACATAGCGGCCCGTAAAGGCACCGTGCTTCTCGAGGGTGCCCTGGGCACGCTCGACGGCAGAGATATGCTTGGAGTCCTCGACGATCTTGGTGACGGCCTCCTCGTACTCCGTGCCCTCGACGAGCTCGTGCAGGCGCGCGTACTCGGGAGCCAGGACAAAGAAGGAGACACCAAAGAGCGTGTCGGCTCGCGTAGTGAAGACGGTGATCTTACCCTCGTCACCCTCGATGGGCTCGCCATCCTTGTCGCACAGGGTAAAGTCGACCTCGGCGCCCTCGGAGCGGCCGATCCAGTTGGCCTGCATCTGCTTGACGCGCTCGGGCCAGCCGGGGAGCTTCTCCAGATCGTCGAGCAGCTCCTGGGAGTACTCGGTAATCTTGAAGTACCACTGCTCCAGGTCGCGCTTCTCGGGCTCAGTGCCGCAGCGCCAGCACTTACCCTCGGTGACCTGCTCGTTGGCCAGAACGGTCTTGCAGTTAGGGCACCAGTTGACCGGGTTCTTCTTGCGGTAGACCAGGCCCTTTTCCCACAGCTTCTCAAAGATCCACTGACCCCAGCGATAGTAGTCGGGGCTGCAGGTCTTGACCATGCGATCCAAATCGTAGGAGAAGCCCATGCGCTTCATCGTGGAAAGCGCCTGGTCCATGTTCTTATACGTCCAGGCGGCAGCCTGCGTGTTGTGCTTGATAGCGGCGTTCTCGGCGGGCAGGCCAAAGGCATCGAAGCCGATGGGATGCAGCACATCGTAGCCGCGCATGCGGGCCTGACGGGCCATGGCATCGCCGATGGTATAGTTGCGCGCGTGGCCCATGTGCAGGTCGCCCGACGGATACGGGAACATCTCGAGCACGTACTTCTTGGGCTTACTGTCGTCGGTGTCGACGGCAAAGAGGTTGGAGTCCTCCCAGGCCTTCATCCACCTGGACTCAATGGCCTGCGCGTCGTAAGCAGGGATCTCGTCCTTATGATCTGTGCAATCGCACATATCAGCTCCTTTAATCTTAGCTGGGGTCGGTCGGCTTGGCTTTGTTCGCTACTGCGGACAGTCCTGCGCAAGACGAAGAGCACATTAAGTGCTCTTCTTTGCGTGCGGAACTTGTAGCGAACAAAGCCAAGCCGACCGACCCTAAGGTTAACTTGACTGATGATAGCAAATACGACAAGCGAGATGCCTGCGACTTGCATGCATCTCGCTTTATCTAAATAACGTGGTTGATACTCAACCTTTGATATGCAGCTCTTACCTTATCGATAGGAAACGCTCTGCTGGGAGTCTTTGACGACTACATCGTGGGCGCCGCCTTCGACGATGGAGGTGGAGCTGACCAGGGTCAGGCGTGCCTTTTCCTGGAGCTCGGGGATCGAGAGGGCACCGCAGTTGCACATCGTGGACTTGACCTTGTAGAGCGTGCCGCCCACGCCGTCCTTGAGGGAGCCGGCGTACGGGACGTAGGAGTCGACGCCCTCGACGAAGCTGAGCTTCGCGGCGCCGCCCAGGTCGTAGCGCTGCCAGTTGCGGGCACGCGCGGAACCCTCGCCCCAGTACTCCTTCATGTACTGGCCATTGACGTTGACGCGCTCGGTCGGGCTCTCATCGAAGCGGGCGAAGTAACGGCCCAGCATCATAAAGTCTGCACCCATGGCAAGGGCGAGCGTCATGTGGTAGTCGTAGACGATACCGCCGTCGGAGCACACGGGCACGTAGACGCCGGTCTCCTCGTAGTACTCGTCGCGAGCGCGGCAGACGTCGATCAGCGCGGTGGCCTGACCACGGCCGATACCCTTGGTCTCGCGGGTAATGCAGATGGAACCGCCGCCGATACCGACCTTGATGAAGTCGGCACCGCAGTCGGCCAGGAAGCGGAAGCCCTCGGCGTCGACGACGTTACCGGCACCGACCTTGACGTCCTCGCCGTAGTTGGCGCGAATCCACTCGATGGTGCGCTTCTGCCACTCGCTGAAGCCCTCGGAGGAGTCGATGCACAGGACATCGGCGCCGGCCTCGATGAGCAGCGGCACGCGCTCGGCATAGTCGCGGGTGTTAATGCCGGCACCGACCATGTAGCGCTTGTCGCCGTCGAGCAGCTCGTTGGGGTTGGTCTTGTGGCTGTCGTAGTCCTTGCGGAAGACGATGCCCATCAGGTGATCGTAGTCGTCGACGATGGGCAGGGCGTTGAGCTTATTGTCCCAGATGACGTCGTTGGCAACCTTGAGGCTGATGTTCTTGTCGCCCACGATGAGCTGCTCACGCGGGGTCATGAACTCGGAGACCTTCGTCTGGTGGTCATCGCGACTGGGGCGATAGTCACGGCTGGTGACGATGCCCAGGAGCTTGCCCTTGGGGGTGCCGTCGTCGGTGACCGGCATGGTGGAGTGACCGGTCTTCTCCTTGAGTTCGATGACCTGCTCCATGGTCATGTCGGGGGTCAGCGTGGAATCGGACTGAACGAAGCCGGCCTTGTGATCCTTGACGGCCTTGACCATAGCGGCCTCGGACTCGGCGCTCTGGGAACCATAGATGAAGGACAGGCCACCCTCGGTAGCGAGCGCGACACCCATGTCGACGCCCGAAACGGACTGCATGATAGCGGAAACCATGGGGATGTTCAGGGTGATTGCCGGCTTCTCACCGCGCTTGAAGCGGGTTAGCGGCGTCTTAAGAGAGACGTTGTTGGGGATGCACTGCGAGGACGAGTAACCAGGGACCAGCAGATACTCCGAAAACGTGTGGGACTCACCGGGAAAGAACGTAGCCATGTTTCTCCTTTTTCCATGCGACCGGTCGGCTGCAGGCCTCGTAGGACCCAGCCCAACCTTGGGCGCCCAATACTGGGCAAGTATCTTAACGCACTTTGACTGCTACAATGCATGATTTAAGAAGTGCACACGAGGGTTTGACGCAGGCTTTGCGTTTGCCCAGCAAACACTTTAGCGGGGAGACGTGGAGCGTATGGAGTACAAGACGACGGCAAAGTTGGTCATTCAAGCGTGCGACAAAGATCTGCCGGGCGTGTTTGGTCACGGCTGCGTCTTGCTGCTGCAGGGTATCGCACGCGAACACTCGCTCAACCGTGCCGCCAAGAGCATGGGCATGGCGTATTCCAAGGCCTGGCGCATCGTGAATGAGGCTGAAGGACAGCTGGGCTGCAAGCTCATCGAGCGCGACGGAGCCCGCGGATCCACGCTCACCCCCGCCGGTGAGCGAGCCATCGCGGTCTACGAGGAGCTGCAGGCCGACATCAACAACGTCATCGCCACCAAAGCCGACGCTCTCATCGCCAGCATCAAAGAGTAGCCCATTTGGGACAGGGCCTTATAGCCACACAACCCCCTCTCATAAGTTGCGGTGAAATAGGGACTGTTTATGCGGTTAAAGCCGTAAATCAATCCCTATTTCACCGCAACTTATGGAGTCGAGGATGATTTAGCTAGTTGCGGAGGGCGTTGTCTAGGGTGGACGCTACGACCAGGGGGTCGTCGGTGCCGGCAAAGAGGCGGATGGTGCTCCCCCGCTTGCCACGTGGAGCCGAAAGACGCGTTGTTGGGCCGCCGGCGGGCGATGTGCGGAACTCCCCCGGCAAAGCATCGAACAGCTCGCCCGCGCTGCATTCGATAAGGTCAAATTCAACTGCCGGGCCAAAACCGTGCTCCAGGATGCCGGTCGCGATGGCGTGATCGGGATGCGAGGTCAGCCCGGGATAGCGCACGTTGCGCACCATCTCGTTGGCGGCCAGATACTCGGCCAGCGCACGGGCGCGATCGAAGTGCGCCTGCATGCGGGTGTCGAGCGTGTCGAGCCCGTGCTCTAGAACCTCAGCCTCATCGGAGGACAAGTCGAGTGCGGCCAATCCGCACCCCTCGAGCAGCGCATGCGCGCACTCGGCAGCGGCATCCACACGATGGCGTTTGAGCTGCGAGCGCGCCACCGAAGCGGCAACGAGCTTACGCGGAGCCTTACCGGCGCACGCACGGTCGAGTGCCTCAAGCGACAGGACGGCACCCAAACGCAGTGGATCGCAGCCAAAGACGCTTGCCACGGTGTTATCCACCACGAGCAGCGCACGGGCCTCGCGAGCCGCACGACCCAGAGCGCGCAGATCGGGCACGCGCAGGCCAAAGCCACCGATTGTGTTCACAAACCACCACAGGTGCGGCCCCTCAGCATCAAGCGAGGCATCAAAGCCCTCGGACGCGGCAACAAATACCTCGGCGCACGAATCCCCCACCAGCACAACATCGCGGCCATCAAAGCCACGAGCAAACGCATCGGCAAAGTCGTCCGCAAAAGCCACCAGGCGGTCACCGGGACGCACAATACCCAACAGCGACAACGCCGCCGGCACGTGAGGGGCCTCAACAAGACGCGCATCACGCGCGCCAGCCCTTACAGCCCAGGCCTCTTCTAGCTGCTGTACATCCACAAGGCACCACCCCTTCATAAACAAAAACCCACGATGCGGATGTTTCCCGCATCGTGGGCAACGGCTGCAGTATAGCGCCGACATGCGACGAATCGCCTAGATGTTGAGCGCGTGGTAGGTCACACTCGCACCCGGAGCATCAACGGACACGCCATAGGTCTCGGGATAGATGCGCGTCGAAAACACGAGCGCACCTTCGTTCACAAACACCTCGACCGACGAGACATCGCCAACAATGCGAACGTTGCGAACCTCGTCGACGGGCTCCCAGCGCACGGTACGACCGCAGCCGGCAGAAGCGCGACTCTCATCGGTAAATCGCATCTCAAAGCGCGAGGGCAGTTCGCCCTCGGCGGGCATAAACGCCAGCTTAAGCTCGCCATCAACGATCGCGGTGAACGCGCCGTTGACACCGTCGGCAACAACGTCAAAGCAGGTATCGCCGGCAACCTCCAACGAGCCCTCCCCCACACGCACCGAGGCATAATGGTGCTCGATCTCGCGCGCCGGCTGCTGCAGCACCACGCCGCCAGCACCGGCCGTAAGCTCTCGCGGCACCGTCATGCAGTGCTGCCAGCCACACGCCACAGTGGGGTCGTTGCCATAGGTCGGCTCATCGGGCATGCCCATCCAGCCGATCAGAATGTGACGACCGTCCTCGGCCGTGAACTCCTGCGGAGCATAGAAGTCAAAACCGGCGTCCCACAGGCGGAACTCGCCCAGCTCATAGGCACCGTCACCACCGGTAATGTCACCCGTTACAGGCATATAGCCAGCAGCGTATACGTTGCCGCGGTCCCAACGACCGCCCTCCAGCCCCTGGGGCGAGAAGGACAGCCACTTCGCCGGAACACAGCCATCCACCTCGAGCTCAAGGTATCCCGGGCACTCCCACATAAAGCCAAAACGCTCGGGCGTAGACACACGGCTCTCGAGCTCCCAGTTCAACATATCGGCCGAGCCATACACCAGGATCTCGCCCACATCGCGACCGGCGCCCTCGCCATGCATGGCGCAAAAACGGCTCTCGACGTGCGGCCCGTCGACGCGACGACGCGCGCCTAGCACCATGTGATAACGCCCGTCCGCATCGCGCCACACCTTGGGATCACGCACGTGGCAGGTCAAATCCTCGGGATAATCCTCGGACGCCAGCACCACGCGCTTTTGGCTGAACGTCTGTCCATCAACACTCTCGACATACACGGTGTCGGCGCGACGGCCGAAGCTGACATAGTCAAAGACGCCGTCCGCATCGGGGAGCTTAACGTTGCCGGTATAGAGCACGCGGATGCGACCGTCCTCGACCAATGCCGAGCCCGAATACACGCCATGGCAGTCGAACGGCTCGTCGGGAAGCAGCGGCGCGCCAACATATTCCCATTTCATAAGGTCGCGGCTCGTGGCATGACCCCACATCTTGACGCCGCCGTTCACATCAAACGGAGCATACTGGAAGTATGCGTGAAACACGCCATCGGCCTGGCAAAGCCCGTTGGGGTCGTTGAGCCAGCCCGTGGGCGGCATAATATGAAAATGCTGAGCATAGGGCCCGTGACCGCGCTCGGCGGCCGCGGCATCCATGTTGGCAACGAGCTTGGCAAGATCGCGCTGAAGTGCGTTAGACATGTCGGTATCCAATCGAATTAAATCAACGAACGCTTAAATCAAGGGTTCCAGATAAAGAAAACGCCCACAGGATGGAGCCTGCGGGCGTTCTGTTTACGCGAATCCTACGCCTGCTCGGAAGCCTTGGGCTCGTCCTTGTATAGGACAAACGAGACGGCAAAGGAAACCAGCGCGGCGACCGCAAACATGATCACGTACTGCACGGGCTGGGCCAGGCACAGCAGGATACCGAAGATACCCGTAACGCCCGTGCCGGAGGCGGCCAGCGAAGTGAGCGCGCAGACCAGGGCACCGCAGCCACCACCGATGCAGCCGGCGATGAAGGGCTTAAAGAAGCGCAGGTTCACACCGAAGATGGCAGGCTCGGTAATACCCATGAAGGCGGACAGGGCCGAAGGAAGCGCCAGGCCCTTGATCTTGGCATCGCGGGTCTTAAAGGCAACGGCGAGCGCGGCACCACCCTGGGCGATGTTGGCAGCGCTGGCGATGGGCAGCCAATAGGTCACACCGTACTGGGCGAGCTGGCCCAGGTCGATGGCGGTGTACATCTGGTGGATACCGGTAACGACCGTGGGGGCATAGAACAGGCCGACAATAAAGGAACCGATGCCGAAGGGCAGGGTCAGCAGGGCCTGGATCAGGCCGAGGATGGCGTTCTCGGCCCAGACAAAGATGGGGCCGACGGCAACGAGAGTCACGAGCACGGTCACGAACACCGAGACGAGCGGAGTCACAAAGAGGTCGAACATCTCGGGAACGATCTTGTGGAGGCGCTTCTCCAAGAAGGCGAGGATGGCGCAGGCGATGACGATGGGGATAACGTGGCCTTGATAACCGACCCACTCAAAGCTGTACACACCGGGGATGACGTTGACCATGGTCTGCACGCCCTCGGAGGCAACCGTGTAGGCGCTCTGTAGCGAGGAGTTGATGAACGCACCACCGACAACGGCGCCCAGATACGGGTTGGCGCCAAAGGCCTTAGCGGCGGAGTAACCGATCAGGATCTGCAGAATGCCAAAGGACGCGCCCGAGACCAGGTCGGCAATCTTGTAGATAAAGTTATTGGTGTCGAGCGCGATAAAGCCGTTGGAGGCCATAAAGTTGAGGGCGCTCATAATGCCCAGCAGCAGACCCGAGGCCACGATGGCAGGGATGATGGGAACAAAGACGTCGCCGAGCACCTTAATGGCGCGCATAAAGATGTTCTGCTGCTGCGCCGCGGCCTCCTTGACCTCGGCCTTGGTGGCAGCCTCGACGCCACTGAGCGCGATGAACTCCTCGTAGACCTTATTGACGGTGCCAGTGCCAAAAATAATCTGGAGCTGGCCCTGGGCTTCAAAGACGCCCTTAGCGCCGTCGATATTCTCGAGGGCCCCCTTGTCAACCTTCGCGTTATCGGCAATCACCAGGCGCAGACGCGTGGCGCAGTGTGCGGCCGAAACAACGTTGCCGGCGCCACCGATGTTGTCGAGCACCTCTTGGGCTGATTTGCGGTAGTCCATGACTTCCCTTTCCTCCAACGGGTGCATGCGCACCCGACTACCTTTGACACTTACACTGTAATCGTTTTCAGTTTCATATGTCTGTAATCGTTTTCATAGTAGGGTGAACGGTAGGAAAAAGCCGGCGAATGGTAGTTTTACCGCAAAAACAGGGGCCTCAAAGGCAGGCAGACATGCCCAAAGCCTAGACATTCATAAGTTGATGGCCGAGTTTGAGCGTCTTGAGACCGCTCTCCCCCTCCACGCCATCGAGCGTGTTGAGCAACATATTGGTCGCCTCGACGCCACTGGTCAGGTAGCCATAATGCACGGTGGGAATGCCGCCCGTCAGCGCGCGCAAAAACGCGTTGTCGCCAAAACCGCTCACGCGGTGTATGCCCACGCCCATGCCGCGAACCTCATCGATGGCACGCAGCGCGCCCGCCGCCATGGTGTCGGTCGCGCATGCGATAAACGATACATCGGGAGCGACAGAGAGCAGTTCACGCGCCGCACTATAGCCCGAGTCGAGCGTAAACGAGCCCAAGCGAATCAAGGCGGCATCGAGCGGGTTGCCCGCGGCGCGCAATCCGGCCTCAAAACCGCGACGGCGGTCATAACCGGCCGCGCGGTCTTCTTCGGTAACTCCAATGTAGGCGATCTTGCCGTCCACGCGACCCGCAAGCGCCTGCCCCAGCTCAAAGGCAGCCTCGTAATCGTCGTGATAGACGCACGCCGCGCCCTCGACGTTTTGGCCGATCAGCACAATGGGCACACGGCAAGACGCAATGGCCGCACGATGCTCGTCGGTAATCATGGTCGCCACCAGCACAATGCCATCGACCGGGTGGTTTTGGAATAAATCGAGATATTCGAGCTCACGCTCGGGCGCGTTGTCGGTATTGGCAAGCAGCATCTGGTAGCCACGACGACCGAGCACCTGGCCAATGCCGGCGGTAATGCGGCTCACGGATTCCGAGTTGATCTTGGGCACGATGACGCCGATGAGCTTGGTGGAGCCGGTGCGCAGCGCGCGAGCCTGGCTGGACCGCACATATCCGGTCAGCTCAATCGCTTGCTTAATGCGCTCGGCCTTGTCCGCCGAGATATATCCACCGTTGAGGTAGCGCGAGACGGCGGCGCTTGAAACGCCTGCCAGCTCGGCCACATCTTTCATCTTTACCACGAGCACCCCTGTCATTGAAATCGCTTTCACCATAATACCCGTGAAGACGGCCTGCGAACCAAATCGGCCCACTCAGGTCAAGCAAACGTCAGCGAGCGCGCAGCTGCCGTGGCGAGGTGCCGCGAAAGAGGAGCGAAGCGTACTTTATGTACGCGAGCGACGGTTTGAGCGGCAGATCGCCCGGCAGATGCCCGCGCAGCGTCGAGCGGTCCGGCGTTCGTCAGAACGCCGGAACATAATAGCCCGGCAGATGCGTGCGCAGCGTCGAGCGGTCCGGCGTTTGTTAAAACGCCGGAACATAGTTACCCGTGGTATTCGCCGTTATATTGGATCAATGTGAGGTCTTCCACGCCATCGAGCGCGCGGATGGCGTCGGCATAGGGCATATCCACACCGTCCGAGAACACTTCGACGGCCATCTCGACTTTGTCGCCGCGCATAGTCTTGGACTTGACGGTGAACTTGGTGCGCTCAAAGGCGCGCACGATATCGTCACCGGTGGTCTGGCCCGTGTAGTGAATGACCATCATGTACACGCGCGCCTTGTCCTGGTGGCTCGCGAAGCCGGCGATCATCACGACGATCACCACTGCCGCAAGCCCTACGAGCGCGTACATGCCGGCGCCCGCTGTGATACCCGTGGTAATGGACCAAAACAGATACAACAGGTCGAGCGGATCCTTGACCGCCGTTCGGTAACGGACGATAGACAGAGCACCGACCATACCGAGCGAGATGACCACGTTGGTCGAGATCGCGAGCGTCACCATGCAGGTGAGCACGCACATGCCCACAAGCGTCACGGCAAAGCTGCGCGAGTACACCACGCCGGTAAAAAAGCGCTTGTACACGTAGTAGATCAGGATGCCCATGGCGAGCGCCACGAGCAGCGACAGGCCGATCTTGGCAGGGTCGACCTGGCCAAACGCCTCCAAGACGGAGTTCTTAAAAAAGTCCCTGGTGCTCATGGTCTAAATATCCCCTCGGTTCTCAAAATCCGATTCCCAGTAATTAAAACCGCGCAGGTAGGCGGTCTTTTCGTAACACAGGCAGTACTTGGAAACCGCCGTGAGCTCGACCGCACCCGGCGGCACCAAATCGCGCACCAGCTGCGGGCAAAACTCGGTAAACTTGACCTCCATCACTAGTTTGCCGGGCTCCAAGACCGGCAGCGCGGGCAAGGTCGCATCAAAGATATCGAAGCTTCCCACCGCGGCGCGCACGTTCATGTCAAACGTAACGCGCACGGTGCCCTCGTCCATCACCCACGGCTCGCGCTCGTAGTCCACGATGGTGCGCGGGCGCATCATGTTGCAGATGCACTCGATATAGAACTCACGGCAGAGCTGATGCGGGCTGCGCAGCAAAAAGTCATAGTCGCCGGCGAGGACCTGCTCAAACTCGTCGCGGGTGAGCGGCGCATCCTCCTTGTAGATCCAGCTGCCGTACTTCTTTTTACGCTCGAGCTTAATCACCTTGTCGCTGCCGTTATAGAAGCGCACGCGATACTTTTTGCGCATCAGGATACCGGCGTCTTTTTCCTCGTAGGCCGAGTTGCAGTAGTCGTCAAAATACAGGCTGCGGATGGTGTAACCGCCCGCCCGCGCATGCTTGTCCAGCTTAAAGACCGGCGACATGCGACAGGCAAGCGCGGCGTGCTCGCCCTCGTTAATGAGGTACTTGAGCTCGTGGCGGTAACGCTCCTGCGTGGTTCGCGCGGGCGGAGCCGCCAGACGCTCAAGCAGCGCGCTAGCCCTCCTCATACGTGTCCTCCACGACCTTGCCGCCATCTTGCACGTAGAAGCACTTCATGCCGTACTGCTTGCCGTCGTCGGTCACGTAATAGTCAAACGCATCTTGCGTATAGCCGTCGGAGTTGGTGGCGCGCACACGCACAAAATATTGGCCGGCATCGGGCGCATCGCAGGTCACCTCGGGCAGCAGCACGTCCTCGGCCTTAAAGACCACGTCGCTTATGGCATAGTCGCGCGCAAGCTCCACGGTATAGCGGATGTCGCGCGCCTTAAAGTCGTAGGACGCATCCCAATTGATGCGCAGCTTACCGTTATCGATCTGCGGCACGCCAATGTAGAACGGCATGGGCTTCTTATAGCTCTCGCGATAGCCCTTGTAGTTCTCCTCAATCTCGGAGGGGATGGCCGCGGCGATCTGCTCGTATTCGTCCTTGGTCACGGGCAGGTTATCGAGGTCGGGCGCAGCAAAGACGAGCGGCTCCGTGACCTCACGATAATGCTCGACCATCTTGCTCAGACGCTCTTCGGTCAAATACGAGCGCAGGTCCTTGACGGCGCTATCGAGTTCGCTGCGGAACGACTTGCTGCGCAGCGCGCGGTTAAATAGCACGTTGCCCCAGTAGTTGCTCACGCCGCGCTCCCAGCTCGCATAATCCGAGAATCCGGTCAGGCTCAGCTCAAGCTTGCGCAGCATGCCGTCGTTGTCCCAATCCAGGATGTACCAGACCTTGGAGTTAAGCGGGCTGTACAGATAGCAGTTACGGTTCTGCGTATCGCAATTGCCCGTCAAGATCTGAAACGCCATCCAATAGACCAGGTTCTCGGTATCGAAGTAGGTGTCGAGCACATCGTCGATCTTTTGCGTATCGTCGTTGAGCGCATCGAGCATCTCGATCAACTTGGTATGGTCCGAATCGCCCTTAATCTCGAGCATGCCCTCAAACGCCGTCTGGTTATAGTCGGGGTCATCGGTGAGCTTAATGGTGTCTTCGAAGCGATGGAAATCGAAGCTGTTCACCTTATAGAGATGCCCGCTCTTATCCAAACCGTGGGCCTTGAGCGCCGTCTTGTTGAGCTGCTCGACCTGCGTAAACAGTCCGTAGTCCTCAAAGGTGTCGTTAGATTTTTCGGTCTGGTCGCACACCCATAAGTGCACAAACTGCGTGCGCAGGCCCATCATCTGGGGAATGCCACGAATCAGATCGTAGGCCATCTTGTTACGAAAGCGCATGCCCTCGCCCATGTGCTTGTTAAGCGCAATCGCACGCTGCTGGCACCACGTGCCCTTGCCCTTTTTGAGCTCCACCTTGTAGTTCTTTTGCGTATAGGTACTCGACGTCTGACCGCGCACCTGCACCGTGGCGTTGGGTGCCTCCTCGCCATAAGCCCACCTCGCCAGCAACGGGGCCCTTATCATCGCCTGGCTGCAGCAGGCCCATAACCTGATAGCGTGTCACGCCCATGTCGGCATAGTCGTAGACCGAGTAGGTATTGATCTCGGTCCAGCTATGATCGGTGTTCTCGGAGCTATTGCCGCGCGAGACCGTCAGGTACATGCATACGATGCCCGAGTCGTCGTAAACCTCGTACAGCTCATCCTTGTCGCGAAGATGCTTGGTCTCGCTAGACGCATCGGCCTTTTTAATCTTGTCCTGCTTCTTGGTCTTTTTTGTCGAGGATTCGTCCTGCGAAGAGCAGCCCGAAAGCAGCAATGTGCCGGCAGCCGCCTCGATCAAGCGGCGACGCGATATCATCCTATCGGTCATCAGGACCTCCCCAACGATTGCGAAACACGCGAACAACCGTGCGCTCAAACGCACCATGCGGCTCACCCTCTAGACGCAGCTCCTCGTAACGCTGTTCGGCACGGTCGAGCAAGCAGCCCAGCTCCGTAAAGCGACCCGTCTTGTCGGTCGCCACAATGGGCTGCTGACTCAGGATACGATACGGCAAGTTGGCGGTATAGGTATCGAGCCGCATGAGCGCCACAACAAAAAACACCGCCGCGCCGAGCAAAAAGCCAAAGCCATAAAACTGCTGCGGAAAGAACAGCGAGACGATGGTCGCCAGCCCCGCCACGCCCGCGAACAGCCCGGAGGCAAGCACGGCGCCCTTGTAGTCGGTAAAGTACAGCAAGATGAGCATCACCGTATTGCCCACGGCATACAGGCCATAGCCCACGCACAGCGTACGGAAATACCCGTGCATCAGGTTGTTAAAGCCCAGTGGCAGGGCCGAGAGCACCGTAGTCTCGAGCGAGATGACCGCTGCCGTCACAAATAGCTGCTTGAGCGCGCAAAACCGCAGCTCCCGGTTGAGCGTGGCAAGCATTTCCTCCTCGGCCACCACGATGTCGCCCACCACGCCGCCGTCGTTAAACAGGCTGTAGTAGTCGCGGTAGCGCGGATAGAAGTTAACCTCGACCGACACCACAAAGTTAACGGTCGTGACCAGAATGGTCAAAAACGCAATGAGCGCCGGCACATCGTGGTAGGGTGCGCCATAAAACAAGCCCTTGACCTGCACGCCAATGGGGCCGGCCCAAATAATTACCAGATGTGCAAAGAGTCCCAGGTTGGTAAACAGGCCCGTGAGTGCCAGCGGCATAAACTGATCGAGCCAGCGCAAAAAGAGCCAGGGGCTACGTTCGCTCTGAGGAAAATACCGGTACAGCAGCACCACATCCCAGGCGAGCATCACACCGTAGCCCAGGGCGATCGAGGCCAGCAGGCCCTCGACGGGCGGCAGCCCCAGCGCCAGCGCCACTAGGGCGCACAAGCACGCCACGCCAATGGCCGCAGCAAAGCTGCACAGGATGCCGCGGTAATCCTTAATGGTCGTGAGGTAGCTCATGCCGTTCCAGTTGACAATCATAATGTTGAACAGCCACAGGCACAGCAGCCCCTGCAACAGCGTGGCGCCCGAGAACAGCAAAAAGACGCCGTAGAGCACCGTGCCCGCAACGAGCATGATGGCGCTGGAGCCCCAAAACGAGGGCAAGACCTCTTCTTCGCGCTCAGCAAACAGCATGTCGGCCAAAAAACGCGTGACCGGCATAGAGAAAAAGCTCGTGAGCGTGAGCGACGCCAGCAGCGTATAAGTCACCATGCACACCAGCAAGTCCTGGTTGGAACGGCCCACACCCCACAGACTGCACAGCACCAAAATGCCCACCTGCAACAGTACGCCCAGCAGCATGGGGCCCGTACACACAATGCCGGCGTAGCCATAGGCGCGCATCGTGGCAAACAGGCCCTTGCGCCTAAACAGGCGTTTGAGCTCAAAACCGATTCCGGCCACCGGCTACTCCCCCTCTCTGGGCAGGTCAAACGCACGCGCCGTCTCGTCGTACAGCGCGCGATAGTTGGCAAGCATCTGCTCGTGTAGGTAGTAGGTCGCCACGCGACGCTGGCCGCGCTCCCCCATTTCCAGGCGGCGGGCACGGCTCGCGCACATGCGCTCCATAGCATCGGCCAGACCCTTGCGATACATGGGCGGACTCACAAATCCGGCCACGCCAAAGTCGTCGCCGGGGGCGCCCTCGAGCAGCTCGCGGCAGCAGCCAACCTCGGTCGTCACGCAGGGGCGACGCGCGCCCAGCGATTCCAACACGCTCAACGGCTGGCCCTCCGAGATACTCGTCAAAATGGTAAAGTCGAGCTTTTCCATGTACTCGACCACGTTGACGCGACCGGTAAAGATCAAGTCACGCACGCCCAATGTCTCCACCAGCGCATGGCACTCGGCGCCATACTCCTCGTCGTCCACGCCACCCATAATATGCAGGCGCACCTTGGGCAGGCGCTCATGCAACTCAAAGAAGGCATAGATCATGGTCTTAACGTCCTTGATGGGCGCCAGGCGCACCACCGCGCCAATGTCCACCCAGCCGTCATCGGGCTTTAAGGGAATGTCCTTAAAGCGGTCGAACTGGATGCCGTTAGGGATAACCAGGCATTTGTCCGCATCGCAGCCCATATCGATCTGCGTCTTGCGGGCATTGTGAAACAGGCTCGTCACGCGGAAGGCGCGGCGGTAGATCTCCTCCGAAAGCAGGTAGAAAAAGCGGATCCAGCGGTCCTTAAACGAGGGCACCACCCAGTCGGCGCGAATGATCTCCTCCTCGCGCTCGCGCGTGTAGATGCCGTGCTCGGTTAGCAATGCCGGCGCGTCATGAACGCTCGAGCCAAGACTCGCAAGCAGACCGCCGTAGCCGGTCGAGATGGCGTGATACACGTCGGCCACCGGAACCTCGCTGCCCAGCAGATAGAGCACGGGCAGCAACATCGAACGCATGGTGTGGAAGGCGTCGGCGAAAGGCGTATACGGGTACTCGGCCAGACACACGTCGCGGAAGATGTCCATAAACGTGCGGCTCTGCAAAAATGAGAGCGGATGCACGTGGCGGCGCTGGAAAATGTCGAACAGCACGTCCCAGTCCGGATTGGAGAGCGAGACCAGACGGCGCAGGGCCTCGCGCTCGCGGTCGTCGAAGTCGACTTCCTCCTGCTCGCCCGAAAGACGCAGGGCATCGTCCAGGAACACCTCGTGCACCTCGACGACGTTGCCGGGCAGCTCGTAGACAAACTTGCCGCGGTCTTCGGCGTGAGCGCCAATCACCCACAGCACAAACTCGTGCTCGGGCATGGCCGTGATGTAGCCGTGCATCCAGGTGGACACACCGCCGTGCACGTAGGGGTAGCAGCCCTCGAGCACTAAGCAGATTCTCATCGGTCGCCGCCCTCCTTGCGCCCAATCGTCACGGTCTTGTCCGTCGCTTTGACTAGGTACAGGTCGCCCGTCAGGTGTTTAATCTCGCCACCGGACACCGTACCCGGCTCGCCGTTATTGGCGCGGAACATAAGCCAAGCCTCGTCGTGGAAGTTGCCCAGGTTGAGCGTCCAGGCATCATCGCCCGTATCCACGCTCACCGTCACGGACGAAAAACGCTGAATGGCACCCGAGCATTCCGAACCCGTCTGGTGGCGCAGGTCGGGCGCAGACTTGGTAAGCCAGTCCAGGTAGTCGGTCAGGCCGCCCTTGTAGACCTCCCAGCCCTCCTTAGCGCCGCGATCGGGATCCAGCAGGTCATCGGGATGCATAAAGTGAGTACTCACGTAGTGCATGTTGAGCTCGGACACCGCGGCCAGACGCATATAGGTGTCATCGACCATGCCGCCCGAAACGATACGCGGCTGCTCCACGATGCCATCGCTCGCCACGCCAAATTCCTGCACGTAGGGCAGGTCGGTTCCGTCCTCAAAGTACGTACTGGCAATGGTCTTAATGCGCGGCACGTCCTCGCCAATAATCTTGCGGGCGCGGGCCGAAAGAATATTCGACGGCGGCACGTAGACCGAGCCGTGCGCGTTGGGCAACACCTCGTCCTGAAAGGCGACAAGCTCGTCGAGAGACGCGACAAGCGTCTCCTTGTTCTTCCACGTCTTGTAGTCGTACAGCGTGCCATAGTCGGTGTCCCAGAGCGCCAGCGGCTGATGGTTGTAGCCATGAAAGCCCAACTCACCGCCCATCTGCAGCAGCATGCCGCCAAAGTAGCGAAACTGCGTGGTATCGGCCTGGCGCGCGGGCTCGGTTTGGTTGACCACGTCCTCGTAGTTTTCGATCATCACGCCGGTATAGCGAATGTCGTATTGCTGCGCGAGCTTTTGCAGGTCGGGCCACCACACCTTGGCATAAAAATCGGCGATAGAAAGGCCGTAGTCGCGTTTGATGTACGTGCCGTCGCCCGAGGGAACGGGGCTCGGGAAATCGTCCAGGTAAAACACCGCGCTATTGATGACCGGATAGGCCGTGGCATCGCCCAACAGGCTCACGGCCGCGGCATAGAAACCGCGCATGACCTTGTTGTAGATACCGATATTGCACACCACGGTACGGCCGTTGCCGCAGTCATTCGACCAAATGAGCGGGGCGCCCGCATCGCCAGTCTTAGCCCACACACGAGCCGTCTCGCGCAGCGAAACCGAAAGCGACGAATCGAAGGGGTCCGAGAGCTCGTAGCGCTCTCCTCCGCCCAGCATAAAGTCCTCGCTCGGCACAATGCTCTCGGCTTTTACATAGTCATATCCGGCCGATTCAATGCCAAGCTTGGGGGAAATCACTTGCAGATAGCTCGAGTTATCCGGAGGCATGGCGAGCATAAGCGAACCGCCGGCACTCACCCAACTCATAATGTCGCTCAGGTGCGTACCGAGCTCATCGAGCGACGGCATGAGCAAAATCACGGGATCGAAGGAGGTCAGCGAGGGAATGGCATCCGCGCCGTCCAGGGCAAGGTCCACGTCGCGGTGCGCGATCTTCATGTCGAGCAAGATCTGGTCGAACTGCTCCTTTACGTCCTCGACGCCAGCTTGGTCGGAATCGGTAATGACCAGGCACGTGGGCTTTTGGCCAAATATTGCGGAGGAAGCCGGCACCGCATCGTTGGCGGCAAGCATCCCCAGCTTATGCTGGCCCGCACTGTACTGCACGCCGGCGCGCTCCACCAGCAGCACGGCCGCCATGGCAATAAAGACCGCCCACACCACAAGCAGCCCCATCCAGCGAAAATGGCCCGCACGGTCGCGGATATGCTGCACCACGCTCATCGGGCCTCCTCTCCGTTGCGCCAAAACGCCAGTTCCTCGCGGTTGGCGGCGCTCAAGTATACATGCTGTTTGTCAATCGCATCGATCACGCGGTGGACCTCGTCACCGTCGCGGCGCATCACCGCCAGGCGCAGGCAAAGCATCCAAACCTCCTGCTCCTCGGGCACGTCGAGCACCAGCTGGTCGGTCACGGCCTGCGCCTCGTCGATCTGTCCGACATCGGCCAGCGCCGTCGCGTATCGAATGCGAAGCTCAAGGGTGTCCTCGCGCTCGCAGCGACGCGCAAGCAAGCGCGCGTACTGTTGGCGCTGAATCTGAGCCACGCGCCCCTCGGCCAGGCCCGAGCCCAAGTATTCACCAAGAAAATCGCAGTATTCGTTGAGGTTTTGCGCGCTCGGGTCCGTCTTAAAGGCACGCTCCAGCTGCTGCAGTTTAAGGTCGGACTCCTTGGAGATCTGCACCACCGCCGTCGCGGCATAGTGAGCCACCTCAACGTCGTCGTTAAGCTTAGCCGCCTGCAGCTGCGCCAGGTAAGCGTCGGGCTCCTCGGTGAGCATGGAGAGCATTAGGCGGCGCCGTTCTGCCGGGTCGTTGATGATGAGCGCCTCCTCGAGCGGCACTACGCCTGCATCGTCCTCACCACTCGGTACCGACATACTACGATGCAGGTCGTCGTTGAAGCGCAGCGACTCCAGCGCAGACTCTTTCAGCCCCTCGCCAAACGCCGTTCCGCGGACCGATAGCAGAACCACCAGCAACGGGCCCCACAGCGGCACCAGCACTATCACAGCCAGCATATGCCCGCGCACCGGCAGCAGGCCCAACTTCATAAGCGTCCACAGCACCAGGCAAACCAGCGCATGAATCAGCAACAAGACGGCGGCAACGACAAGCGAGATCAAGCGGCACCCCCCTCACCGTCACCGGTGTCAGCAATATGCCGCAGCAGCGCCACGATGTCCTCGCCGTCGACGGGCTCCACCGCAAGCTGCTTTGCACTCAGGCGCTCGCGGATAATGGGCAGATCGCACGCCTTTGCCTGGCGCATAAGCAGGTAAAGCACGTCGCCGTCGACCAAGCCCGCCGCATCGCTCTCGCGGATTGCCGACCCAATTGCGCCCACCAGCTCGCCGACAGGCTCCATGCCCGGTACCACGCGCAGGAGCAAAAAGCTGCCCATCTTGCCATCTGCCAGCGCCTGCTCGGCCGCGAGCTCTTGGCCAAAGGCAGCCTGTTTGAGCACGCAAGTGCCGTCAACGCAGCGTTTATCCTGTGCCACCGCCTCATAGTCAAAGGCACGGCCCAGCGCGCTTTCGACCAGGCCGCACAAGATGCGGAACAGGTTTTGGTAATAGAGCGTCATTTGGTTTTCGGCCGCACTACGCACAAAGATCAACACGGCGGGTGCCCCATCGCGCTCGATCGTGTATCCAAACATGGGAAGCCCCGGCGTCAGCTCGCGGTTCACCCACAGATTCGAACGACCCCCGTCGCCCAAAAGAGGTGCAAGCTGCTCAAGCGTGAGCGAGCGTGCGGCATCTTCGGCAATCGCGGGACTTGCTGCCACCAGCCGTGCAAATGCTCCGCCCGAAACATGGTAGATCTCCACCGAATCGTTCTCGAGGATCTCGCCCAGAAGCTCGCAGCACTTGCGATAGATGTCGCGTGGGTTGAACACGTCGAGTTCCTGCGTCACGGCAAAGATCTTGCCGAAGCTGTCGTGGCGACCCACAATCTGGCGCCTGTACGCGCGCTTGTCCTCGATCGCGTCATGGTAGAGCTGCGTAAGGAACGTATTGCGGTTGCGCACGAGCTCGTTTTGATCGCGCTCCGCCCTAATGGCTTCGCTGTTGCGCAGCTGCACATAGCCGCACACGGCACCCACAACAAAGTACGCGATAAACGGCAGCCAGTTGGACGGCTCGTAGAACAGGCCCTGGAAGGTATAGCCGTACAAAGTAAAGTAACTCGCAGCCAAACCCACCGACGCCAGCAGCGCCGCAACCAGGCCAAAATCGAGCCCATACAGCGTGCCGATCAGTACCACGTACAGCAGGCGGTAGTCGAGCACGTTAAGCTGAGCAGACTGCGAAAACACCAGCTCCAGGCCCTCAAAGAGCACCCAGGCCAGCGCGGTCTCCAGGCATTTGATGGGCAGTGTCCGCCCGCGCATGCGGTCGATGGCGGCACGCAGCGGATGGCGCTTGCCCGCGAGGGTCTGCTCCCAGCGGGCGTGTATGGTCGAAAGATCGCGCAGCACGTCATAGCGCTGGAACCACCCGTAGCGCGTGCGGACGGTATCGCTCGGAGCAATGGAGACGACGGCGTCCCCGTCGTAGGTAATGTCGAGCCCCGGGAACAAGCCCTTGAGCGCCTCGCCCAGGTCTCCCACGGTGTGGGCAAAGCTATCCGGAACCTCGAGTTCCTCGAATGTGGCATCCCAGCTGTCGAAGATGCGACGCACCAGAACGGCCAGCTCCTCGGCGCAGAGGGCACCGAGCGGTGAGTCCGCCCCAGCCCTCATGACAGCAGAGCCTTGCGAGCACGCCTCGAACAGCGGGGTCAAAATCGGGTCTTCCAGCGTGGGCGAGGCGGTGTACAGATACGGCACGCGCAAGATCTTGGCCTGAATGCCGTCGCGGACCGCATAGTAGCGGCACAGGTCGTTGGCCGCACGGGCAATGATGCCCTTGCCGTTTTGCCCCGCAACGTCCACCGCACCGTCCGCTCCCATGGGACCAGTCACAAACAGCAGCTGAATCTGGCGACCCATGCAAGCTCGAAAGACGGAGCGCAGCAGCTCGATGTCGCCAACGGCCTCGGTATGCGGCGTGAGATAGGTAGAGAGGTAGACCACACGGTCGAATTCGTAAGCCTGGTCCAGGTGCTGCAGCAGCTCTTTCCAAGACGCATGGAGCGACGACCCGTCGCGGCGCGCCTCGTTGGCCGCCACGACCTGAACATGGTCACCGGGAAACGCCTTGGCACAAAAGTCGTCATCGACATACGCGGTATTGCCAACAACCAGCACTTCCACCGTGCGCTCCCCCTCCCCAAATATAGCTTTTGCCATGGTAAACATGCGTATTGTACGCTGTCAATGTAGGCCAAAGGCAACTTTAAAGCTGTTTTAAGAACTTTTTCAGACGGGAAGCGACTCGCGCCTGAGCCAGAGAGCCCTACACGTGCCGCTGCACGGCGGAGAAAGGCGAATCCACTACCCCTCAGGCATAATTCCTGAGCAAAATCAAGCAGAGCACACGGCTTTTTGCGCCACTTTAAGACGTAATCGGGATGTGGCGAGAGGCCAAATTCGGAAGTGCGGGGAAAACCAAAGGAATGCTGACCAGACCCCCGTTTTAGGCTTCCGCGACCTGCGGTTTTGATACAAAAAACCGCGTTGTGCTCGAAGGTTTTCGATTTTTCCCCGCACTTCTGTAATTACATCTCTGGATCGAGGGCGCAGGCAATGGTGACGACATCCACGATAGCGCCCCCCCTATGCCTGATACCAAAATCGTTCCATAGGGACCCGTTTCCCAATGGGATGATTCTTCACAAAGGGCATTAAGGCGCATGAGAACATGGTAGAGGCAAGCAAGCGCGCTTCCACGTTTTCGCCCATGGTGACCACGGTATAATCCAACGAGACAAGCAACGAACGGGAAAGGCAGCGCGGATGAACCTGGGCAGCGAGAGCGAGACCGTCGAGTTCAAGAAGTCCACTGGCGAGCATAAAGAAGCACTGCAAGCCATCAGCGCCATGCTGAACAAGCACGGCCGCGGCGAGCTCTACTTCGGCGTGAAGGACAACGGCGATGTCATCGGCCAGGATGTCAGCGACGCAACGCTGCGCCAGGTGACGTCGTGGGTGTCCGACAAGATCGAGCCCGCGGTGTTCCCGACGGTCGAGTGCCTCGACGCCGATGATGGGCTGCGATACATCAAAATTGCCTTCTCAGGTGCCGACGCCCCCTACTCCGCCGACGGACGCTACTTCACCCGCGTGGGGACTTCGAACAAAGCGCTGTCGGCCTCGGAGCTGAGCGCCATGGTCGTCAAGCGTGAGCGCGCCCGTAGCCCGTGGGACTCGCTGCCGTCCGGCAGGCCCGTCTCCGACGCCGACGAGCAGGCGGTGCGTGACTTCGTCGCGCGCGGCGGCAGGGCCGGACGCGTGGGCGGCGGGTTCGCCGGCGTGGAGGACACCTTGGCAAGGCTCGACCTCGTCGCGCCCGACGGCAGCCTAAGAAACGCCGCGGTGGAGCTGTTCTGCGAGGGATCCGACACCTACCCCAGGATGAAGCTGGGGCTTCTGGGCGGCAACACCAAGGCCAAGATCCTCGACCTGCGCCGCGAGTGCGGCACCATGCTCAAGCTGCTCGACTTCGCCGAGTACTTCGTGACGTCGAACATCAGGCGCGAGTTCGTCATCGGCGAGACGGGCATGTACCGCAAGGAGATCCCCGAGATCCCGGCCGAGGCCATCCGCGAGGCGGTTGCCAACGCGCTGTGCCACCGCGACTACACCACCGGCACCGCCGTCGAGGTCAACGTGTTCATGGACACCGTCCAGATCGTGAGCCCGGGCCTGTTCCCCGAGGGCGACTCGCCGCAAGAGCACCTAGACGGTACCGCGAGCGAGTTCGGCCTCCGAAACCCCGCGATCGCGCGCACCCTGTTCCGCGCCGGCGTCATCGAGCAGTACGGCACGGGCATACCGCGCATCAAGGAGGCCTGCGAGGCAGCCGGCGTGAGGTTCCGCTTCGAGCAGACCGTCAACAGCACCGTCGTCGTCTTCGAGCGTCCTGGGTTACAGAAAGCGGCCTTCAGGAGAACCGCTGCCGACAACCGACCGCTCCTCAGCGAGCGCGAACGAGCAGCGATGGCAATTGCCGCCGCTCAGGGGAAAATCACGACCTCCGACCTCGCGCGGGAGTCCAATGTCGGTAGGAAAACGGCCTCGAAGACTCTGAAAGACCTTGCCGGGCGAGGCCTGTTGGAATGGGTAGGGAAAAGCCCGAAAGACCCGCACCAGTTCTACAGGATGCCAAGCGAAGTTTGAGGCTGCAGGTCCTAGCCGGGAAACAGGCCCATTGCGTTTGCTGCCCTCCCCCTGCTGGGCACTACTGAGTAATCTACTGGGCACTGCTGAGTAATCTACTGAGTAGTGCCCAAGCGCGAGTTGGCAAGTCCGCCGAAGCCCAGAGAAACGGCTCCGAAGAATATACTGACCGCTACTGACCGCTACTGATCGCGGCATTCGGCAGGCCCGCCGAATGCCGCGGTCTCCCGAGACTAGCAGAGCCGCCCTTATTGTTAGCGCTGCCGAAGCAAGCCCTACTTCAGCAGCAACTTGAATTTTCGTGCGATGAGCCTCCCCGGAGCCAAGAGCCTTTTGCCCTAATCACAACACCGCAATTCAAGCACCGCAGAAAACTCCATTAGCGATGAACCAGCCACTTGAAGACGTGATCAAGGTGCGGCAAGGGGTCAAATTCGGAAGTGCGGGGAAAATCGAAGAAATGCTAACCAGGCCCCAGTTTTCGCTTCCGCGAACTGCGGTTTTGGTGCTAAAAATCGCGTTGTGCTCGAAGGTTCTCGATTTTCCCCGCACTTCCGTAATTACATCCTTGGATCGAGAGTGCAGGCAACAATGACGTCATCCGCGATAGCACCCAACAGTCACGGACGTACAAAAGGCCGTTGCCGGAAGCCTCCATACAACGACTCTTCTTTGCGCGCGCCACGCTCGCAATGCTCCATTAAATGTAACTAATTGATTTGCTATATACCATTCATAATGGCACATAGCAAATCAATTAGTTACATGTGGAGGCAGAACATGAGGGAGTACGTCGAGAAGCAGCTGCACACTAGAGTCGATTGCGAGCCCAACGACGCCTCGGAAATAACGACGCAAAACTCTTTCCGAAAGTGTAGGTGAGCGAAATGGCGACTCATGCATACGATGACCTTTATTCTTATCTAGCCGCATTCAAGAACAGCTCTCTTGCCGAAATAATTGCGTACCTAGAAGAACTGGGGCAAAGGAGGTTCGACGCCTTTATTAGGGGCCTTGCACCCCTTATCCCAATCGAAAAAATCGAAAATCAATCCCTGTTCAATTTTTCTGTTGACTCCACCCTTGAAGGAGGCAAATTCCCCTGCACTGACTATGCCTGTCGAGAGCAAAACATTTACCATTTGGCAAAGTTCTCAGCATTGTATGCAGATAAAACACTGATTCATTGCCCTATAGAATCGGCATTCGAAATGGGGCACGATGATTATGCCTCAGTCGATGAACTTGCATTCGGGATCTATTTGACCATGCGAGTCGAAGACATAGTCAAAGCTGGAATACTCGGATTTTCGAGCAATTACATTCCTCTTTGCAAAGATTGCCTAGCGCGACAAATCGAAAGAGAATCAAAAGCAAAAGGATTGATATCGAGTTATTGGGATGAACTCGTACGACAATTCTGTTCCTCTACCTCGTGCACTTTAAAACAAGCACCAGATGGGAATCTGTGTGTAGCGATTGAGGGAATGGATGCATATGGGTCCCATGATGAGATGGATGTCGATTTCCTGGTAATCCCGTCTGAATACGAATCGCTCTATGCAAGCCAAGGCGAAACGCGATTGGATAGAGACATGCTGGAGAAAGGCGGCATCTCGACTATCCTACTGCCTTTGTTGGACGATTGCTTTCAAGCCCTCGTCAATCCCTATTTTTCGAATAGCTCGTATTTAACCACTCGTCCAGCTCAGATTGAGTTCCTCGAGTCCGCAACTTCCACCCTTTATCCTCGAAAAGATCAGACCATACCCATTCGCCGGTTATCTTGCCCCCTCCCCATTGCTGAAAATGCAACGTTGCGTAGCATCCTTGATTGCCGCATTAGAAACGAAGAGTCGTTTCTTGTGTTTAGGGATACCTTGTCCAAAGGCCTGAGCGAAAGGCCCATCGACACCTCGACATTAGCTGACCTGAAGAACGACCTAATAGAGCCCGAGCTTCACAAGATATCTTTAGTGATGAAAAACGAGCGATCCCGATTAGTCACCTCCGCAGGCATTGAAGCCGCTATCGGAATTGCGAGCTTTACATTGGGGCAATACGGAATCGCATCACCTTCTGATGCCATGGCCTTCCTCGGGGCTGCCGGCATAGGGGCCGTTGCATCTCAATCCGCAGATTTCTTGCGAGAAGCCAAGGCAAAAGAGAACCCCATGTATTTCCTCTGGAAGCTCAATAGAAACAACCGTCTGTAACCTAAGGGGCAGAACACCGCAGTCGCCGAGCATATCTCGATCATTAAATAAAGGCAGCACTAGAAAGGATGCGAATCGTGAAGAACCGATTCCCTTTCCGAATGCCTAATGCAGTAAAAATCACTGGTAGATCCGAGCAGTTTAACCAAGACGACAAGAGCGCGCTCAGATTGTTGTCTGCAGTAGCTAGCCAAGTATAGATACCATCCTGTTTCCAAATTCGGTCCTACGATAAACCCTTTCTTCTTTCTCAATTTCGTCGGGATCGTCGAAGATGAGCGTCGTATCTACTACGTCCCACTGCTGCCGATGGATATCCTCAATCAGCAATCCCAGCCCGGTTAATCGAAGAAGAACTTCTGCATCTCTGCCTCTGAGCGTCTGAAAAGTTTCCTTTTCTCGAAGCATTTCGTAGTCTCCAGGTAGAAATCTGTCCAAAGTCTCTGCAAACAAACGAAGATCGTCCCAGCTAATTTCTTTATCTAGGTAGGCCTCATAAATCTTTGCTAGTCGCCGCGCTTTGTCCTCCTCAATGTATCTTTCGAGCAGGATAAGCAGGTACTCAATATCGCGCTTCCTATTTGACTCTTCAAAGTATTGCTTGTACTTGTTCCATGAGCCATTTTCAAAAGAGTCGCGGTTGAACTCATCGAGGAAACACGCATACTTCTTCAGCAGATGCGCATTGTGGATATTGTTTCCGATTTTGTAGATGCTCACTAGGCTTGAGATGACGGGGATGTCCTTCAAGAACTCGTTTTGGAGAATTTCGTCCAGGCCAACCTCTGCGATATTCGAAATAAGTTCGAGAGAGTCGCTGCAAATAGTCGGCCTTGCGTCGTCTTGCAAGCGCGATAGACCGGCCTTAGTTGATTCCTCTGCGTTTACCATAAGATTACCTTTCATAATAATTTGCCAGTTTTGGCATGCGTTTGCAGCGCCGCTTTTCTGAAAGTGGCTCCAATTTAAATGCCATCCCCCGAATAGGTGCTCAGGTTCGATTCAACAAGTGCATTGGTTGAAAAGAGCTTTAGACCCCCTTCGCGGTAGAAGTCGCCTGTGCAGAGCAACCAAATCATCTTGTCGAGCTTGCAGGCAGTGGACTCGGGGTCCACGCCGCCCTTCCGCGCCGCGCGCGCGGCTTCGAAATGGCAACGAGCCACTTCGGCCTCGCTGTCAGTGGTAGCGTAAAACTGAACAGTATTCAGCTGGCCGTTGACACAAACACCGACGAGTGGCTGCTGAACAAGCTCGACGACCTGATCAGGGCGATGCAGCTCGAGCTCATGGAGCTGCACCATGGTTCGTCCTCGACTGTCTTCTGCACGCAGTGCAGGTCGAAGGGCTAGGCAGGAGCCCCCGAGGCTTTTCCTAATTCTAGGTGTTATAGTCGATTACTGCCTGCCGTGGAATAGCCTCCACTTTTCGTCTTCGATGTCTCTTTCAATTGAAGACCTCACTTTTAACAGCCATTCTCTGTGTTTTAAATATTCAACACCTGCGGGCAGCTGAGCAGCAATCGATTCAATCGCCTCAATCTCCTTGAGCTTTGCTGGAATAAAGCCTTTTTCTGGAGACCCGCTCATTGAAGATCGACGGAGATCCAAATCGTTGATCGATATCCCGTCTTTATCGAGCGACAGAATGAGGGTGATAGCCCTGACCCTCGCCTCGTCATTGCAATCGGACAAGGCCCAGCTAATTCTATCGAGACTATTTGCGTCGGCGATCCTTTCGCGGATGATATATTCCAGGCGCTCCCAAAAAATATCGCTCGAGAGCGCATTTGCGTCACGAACGGGAAACAAAGCGGCTATTTCAAACCTACCGAGTGGTTCGCTCAGCACTTCATCGATCAATGCTTTCAGCAGATTCCAAGCACGATTGTCCTGGACGGTCCAAAACGAGCTGATTCTTCGCAGGAGATCGTGCCTTTGTCGGTAGTCGAGGCTGGCAGCGTATTCCAAAAAACGGTCAATCATTGAACTGTCAAGGCGTAAAAGGCAGCGTAGGAAAGCGAGGTTATAGTCGAAAGAAGGGCGTCCTTCAAGTGCGAGAAAATACAGGTTGATAGCCGGTAAGGGATTGGATCCGAAGTACGAATCTAGAGCGGAGACGCGCTTTTCGTCTCCGCAGTTGCCGAAAAACCGCCAAACCCCATCATTGTGAGTGCGTTCGGAAAACCTAGAAGCATATTTGAGGATATAGCCAGGATGCTTTGGCTCGACTATCTCCAAATCTTCCAAGCAGAGATGCGTTCTGCCGTCATCGAGTCTTGCGAGGATCTCGTCGAGCTCCTCCTTGTCGGGCCCGTTCTTTATTGCTAGCAAATCAAGATAGTCAAACAGGGCCGGATGGTCACTCACGTCGATCACCGCGCCCAGCTCGTTTCTAAGGACCTTCCTGCCGATGGTTTCAGCAAGATGGTCAAGTGCTTCGTACGGGACGGGGATCGTCGAGGGCGACGAAGCGATATTGCGTGCGATTATGCTTGAGGCAGTATCTGGGGTCCTTTTGGCGATTTCCAGAAGGACTTTTCCGATAGCCCTGCCCGACTCCCACTCTTTATCGGAAATCTCATAATCTTCGGCTAGCTTTCCCAGGGCTTCGGTCAGTCGTTCTAGCGGTAACTCTTCCGCGGATATCCTCGGTTCTTTCTCTACGAGAGACTCGGAGTTCTCCAGGCCAAGTGCGTCGAATGTGCTCTGGCGGAACCCATCGAGGCTCAGAGGGGGATTCTGCGCGCATGTTTCGTAAATCTGGTTGATGCTTAAGCTGCATGAGAGATCGATTGTCGAGTCTTCGCTTATATATTTGGGGAATAGATCTTCGATCATCGAGAGCACCGAATGCATGTTTTCTGCATGCTCCGCTTCAGGTTCTTTGCCATAGAACGAGAAGTGCTGCCGAAAGGTGGATCTAACTTGCCTGCTGAATTCGGTTTCGACTAGAACGGAGAGCGCCCGGAAGCAATGGGCGTGGAGCTCGGCCAGCTCTGATGTGAAATTAAAGATCAGGGTGTTGTATGTGTACGTTATGCCGTTTTGCCGAACGCGCTGGACCCTTGAAGAGAGGTATGAACTCGTCAAGACGATCAGACATGCTGCAACATTGCGGGAATGCGATTGTTGATATTTTTGAGCGAGGGCATCGAGTTTGCTGTTTTCCAAATCGAATCCCGTACGATCGAAATCGTAAGCGAAAGCGCCGTCTTGCCCGCATGCCCAGTTGTACTCGGCCGCCCGCTCTGTGCCTCTTTCTACACACTTCACGAACAACTCGGAGGCTGTTTGCGAATACTCGCTCGAGTTCATCAGGGATACGGAAATATGCAGGGGCATAGATCCGTCCGATGTCGAATTCATGCCGAGAATTTCTTCCGATACGTCAGCGCAAGCAGCACTTTCGATGCGGTTTGAGGCAAAGGCGAGCGCCTGTACGGGGAGGAGTTGATTGAATGTGATTATGAACTGATCGGCAATTCGCTCATCCCGATTCTTTATTTCATCCCAAGCTTTCTCGCATTCCCTTCGAAGATAGTCATACACGCTCGCACTTCCGCATACTTCAGCCATTGACTTGGCGGCTTTGAGATACGGCGCGTTCGGCATTTCTGCGGTATGCAGAATGAAATCTGCAAAACTGCCGTTCCCTTCTTTTGCGAAGTGGCGGCATATCAAGAAGTCGCGAAGATTCTGCTCTTCCATCCTTATGGCTAGCACGCCACCGGCTGAGGTAAGGATCGTGACGATTTCCTGGTCGTTCAATCTGGATGCAAAATCCCGAATCTCGGCGTCGTCGTACCCCAAGCCCAAGAGATCCTCATAACAAGGGTCTCCTTCAATAAGATCGCAGCAGTCGTAGATTGCAAGGATCTCTGCGAGACGTTGCTCTCTGCTGGAGTACCCAGCTAAGGCGGAATTCATATAGATGTTCAGAAGATCGTATGGCTCTTGGATGGCTTCGAAATTGCCGTCTGCTATGGGGCTTGCTGCCATGATAGCCAAGCGCAGGTTTCCGTTTGCGATTGCCGATACTCTCTCCCTCAGTGCTATGTTTTTTATGTTGTATTCGGTCTCGAGTATCGCTTCTATATTTTCCGCGGTTAGAGGCTCCAGCTCTATTTCTCTGAAATTTAGATAACTGCCGATTTTTGCGGTCAACTCGCTTCGGTGCATCTTCCTGCAGGTGAGGACAATCTTTAGCTTTTTGTTTTCCAAACAGATTCCCAGCAAGTGCTCAAGTGACAGGTTGCCGTTTGCATCATCGACTAGAAGGATAATGTTTTCCGACTCCGACAAAATCAGCTCGATATCATCGTCGAGATGCGATGAATACCTAGAGTCCAAGATAAGAAGATCCCAGTGATGCCGTTTGCTGAATGAGAGGCATGCGTCGAGGGCGATCTTGGTTTTCCCCGATCCAGACTGCCCCTGAATCACCACTGCCTTGTTTTGCTCTATCGATTCGACGATGACTGAAAACTCGGAATCCCTGTGCATGAGGAGCTTCGACAGGTCGGTTGAGAAACGGTCGTTCAGGCTTCGCTCGATGAAGCGGTCTGGGGCGATGAATGATCCCTTTCCGAGTGGAACGCCCAATACCGTATGCGCTAGCGCAGGGTATTTTCCATCAAGGTCGCTCGCAATTGTCTCTGGCCCGATTATTTCTATCCGTGGATCGATGGCACGGACCTCCTCGAGTACCAGAGGTGAAAGGCGAAAGTATGTGTGGCACAGGATGATTCGATCTATGAGTTGCGGATTGATTCCGGTTTTGCTCCTGTCGAGGCAGTCTTTAGCATCATTTAGCAGCTTATTGCGGATGTCGGAATTAGAGGTTGTGTATGCCGCGAAGAGGTAGTGTCCATTCTCTCCTACGGAGTACATGTCTGGCACTCCGGTCGTGGTTTTATCCGTGCCGCATTGGGATCCTAATTCAATGATGTTGTTAAGCGAATATCTCCTATATAGATACTGATTTGCTAGTGTTTGAAAACGCCCGCCTTCGATCTGCCTTAGCTCTTCTTGGATCTGATTTATTTGGGACATTTTGCTCCTCGCGATAAATTCGCCTTTTGATTTCTCTTTTCTTACTCTAGTCCGCCTACCTCAGCAAGCCTTACAAGCTCGAGGGACGAGTCGACGACGCCCTCGAAGTCAAGCCCCGCCGCATAGGCCCTCGGATAAGGCGAGCGGAGGGCGCGTGACCCCGTCGGAAATGGCCGCCGTTAGGTGCGTGTTCGAGAGCTGCGCGGCGGAGCTGGATGGAGCCTGGGCAAGGCATTAGGGCATCCTCGTCCTTGTCGTAAGACTGCCATTAGAAGATCTTCTGCAAATCCTAAGCCACGTTTCAACTTGGCAAAAGCTGCGGATCCTAGATATCGGCAAGACATTCGAGACTCTTGGATATGGCGTCGAAATAGATCCTTTGGTAATACTCCATGGTCTCGACCTTGCCGATCTCCGATCCGAGCCTCTTGGCCCAAGCTACGAGGGCCTTCCTGTCCTCGCCCTCGAGCGAGGCCGTGCACGACCTCATGTGGTCGCCCGGAAAAAGGACACTGTGCACAAGCCGAATATCTTCGGGAGGCATCTTCTCCATCGCCCTCGCGAGGAGGGAAGTGTCGAGGGAAATGAGCGACAGGATGGGTTCCGACCAGTCATCTGATTTCGAGAAAGCCAGATAGAGCTTCGTCGCGAATTGGTCGGGGGCGTTTTTCAGGACGTTGCCAAGAGACTCCGACTCCCGTTCGCGTAGCGTCGTCAAGGCGAGCTCCCTCAGCCTGTCGACCTCCTCCAAAGCCGGAATCTCATGCGCTTCGCTCGAGTCGAAAGGGATCTCCTGCCATTCGACTCGATTCTTTCCGATTGACCTCACTGCAGACTCGGGATCCCGTCCAATGGAGGATTCCATCGCCTTGACGAGCGGCGCGACCCCTTCGGGAAAGGCGTCAGCAAATTCCCCCGCAATGCCTTTGACGGCACGCAGGACGTCGGGATAGACGTCGAACGACAAGCCGCGGCTCCCGTCCCCGGGGACAATCCCGGCGACTATAGTCTCCACCATGCCAGGGACATCGGCATCGCGGAAAGTGGCGTGTCTGATGCCGTCGATACATTCAATAGCTTTCCGCGCGGCCGGCCCGTCGGGATGAAAGGTCGCAAGGTAATCTTCCAGGCAGGAACGAACATGCTTGGAATCGACCCCCTCACACCTCTCGAAAAAGCGGGGGATGAAGTCCAGAGCGGCGTATTTGAGCCGGCGCGACTCGAAAATGCCACCCCTAAGGATGGAATCCTCCCGGCTTGACGGAGGCCCGATGCGCATCCCCTTCGCCGCCCCCGCTGCAAAGCCGAAAGCCTCTTTGAAAACTGCCCTGGCAGACTCCGGGTCGGTGGGTTCAGCGAAGAACCCGGATTCCTTCATCCCGACCAGCACGGGGCGCATCTTGCTGAGGGATCGCAAGTTCGGCGATTCGCTTCCTTCAATCGCCGAAACGGCGTCCTCGAGCGCGCCTGGGTAGATGCCGCCCAGCACGCCTCCCAGAACGCGTTCCACAACCGAGCCGACCGAGGGCCTGAACCGGCACTTCCGCCAGACGGTCTTCTCGATGAGGCTCTCGTACTCCCTGGTCGTCCCCTTCTCCCCCTTCGGTCCTAGCCCTTTCCTCCACTCATCCTCGTTGCAGACGAGGAGGACCTTCTTCCTGCAGCCGACGACGAGGTGGTCGACCGCCCCGAGCAGCTCGCGAATGCCCATGTCGCACCTCTCCACGTCGTCTATGACGAGGAGGGTCTCGGGGCCGATGATGAGGTTCACGGCATTCAGCGGCGCCATCTTGAGATCGACGCCCGCCTTCTTCTCCAGCTCCCTGATCTTTTTCCCGAGGAACGATATTCCCGTGTCCTTGGCGAACCCGACGAGTGAATCCCACCTGCCCCTCTCCCCGCCGGCCGCGCACCCTATGGCGTATTTCGAGATGAAACCAGACTCAATCGCCCCGCAGAGCTCCGCTAAGTCCTTGGCGCCGTAGGCGGACGCCACCACGACGGGATGCCGGCTCTCATCCTCCTCCAGCTTCTCGGTCAGTGCGTGCTCGACAAAGTAGGTTTTCCCGCATCCCCATTCCCCGGTAAGCATGAGGGCGTACGAGTTCTCCTTGTCCTCGAGGTACTCCCTCACGACGCCGATGATGTCATCCTCGTTCACCTTGGTCGCTCCTTGTCCGCCATCGGTTTCCACCCTTACCTTTCCTATGGCCACGCGAGAGCCTACTCCAGCGCTTTCGGATCCCATTCGAACCCTTCGGCCTGCCGCCTTATCGCCGGGTCGATGCACTTCTTGACGAGCTCAAGCGCCGCGGCCGCGCGGTGCAAGCTAGTGGATGACCATTTCAAACAAATCTTTCGCGATAAAATCAACGCGCTTCTTAACGTCAAAACAACCATTCGCATAGCGTTTAGCAAAAGCTCTTGTAGTGGCATAACGCGATTCAGCGTATATGGGCAGCTTTTCCTTAAGCGATTTGTCTTTACATTTCGCGTTAAGTCGCTCTTCTAGCATGAGCAAGTTCCCAATAATCGAGTTTTCCTGAGCCTGCGAATCCGGAAGAATGTGCTCTATTGTGAATGCCTCAGAAACCCTAACACCAGACTTAAGCTCCTCGAGCAAGGCAAGGACCAACTTGCAGCGATCCTTCAACTTTGTTTCGCTATACAACGGCCACGAATGGGACCATCCAAGCGAAAGGAGATTAATTCGAAATGTTTCTTCTGAAGGCAGTTTTTCGTTAAAACTATTTTTCCACTCATCTAACACTTGCTGGGTGCAGTTCAACTCGATTGCGTATGAGTGTTTCACGATCGAATCCGATAGGTGGTTCGACTCCATTCCCCCGATTATCTTATAGCAAATATAGAACCGGTAAATAAATCCAATCGCATCATCATACTGCTCGCTCGTTAGCTGCTCTATTTCGCGAGCGTGCATTAAACTCATAAGAAGCGGCCTGAAGACGCGGACATTGTGTGTTCTTAAGAAACTCAAGATTTCCGCATTTCTGTCATCGCTGGTTGGCTCGACAATCTCTGCATAATATCCGGCTTTTAGCCTTAAATCATAGAGAAGATCAGCAGCCTTCTTTGGATCCGTAAAATCCCTTATTTTCTTATATGCTCCATCCTTGTCGCCTTGACCTAGGCGATATTTTTGAATTGCGTAGTGACGCAAAAAAGCTTTCATGTTCGAGCCGACTGTTGCTTCAATTTCCGACCATACCTGTTTTGCATCATCGCGCTTTTCTATAGGATGGATATAGCGCATAATATAGTTCTTCAGAAGCTCATGGTCCTCAAGCTCGATACCTCGCGCATTCAATATTTCGAATATTGTGTACGAATCTTCCTCAGACGATGATTTGATGTTTACATATGCGACAGAAATGACCGCATCCCTGAAGGCCAGCAACTCCTCATCCTTCATCTTGGCGAAACTTGCACTGAAATATTGGAAGGCTTTAACGATCAGTTCGTCTTTTGATCCGGACGCGCGTTTGCTCTTCGAGAAAGCCACAGCAGACATGGCAGCCGCATCTTCAGGAGAGATAGCAATTACTCCTTCGACGATCCTCGTTAATGATAAATGATTCTCCGGAGCGACGATCGCGTGCTCAACATCCTTAGTATCTATCGCCACTAGATATTTTTTTGTGCCATTAGCGTGGTTAATCATATTCCTTTTCTTGAAAGCGAACATGAGGCTAGACAGCAAGAGCGTTAGGGTAATAACTCTTTGTTGACCATCAATTATTGTAAAAACCCCGAGGCTGTCTTCTTCTTCTTCCTCCATCAGCACTATCGAACCGATGAAATGCGACGTAGCAACTTCCTCTGTCACAAGCTTGATGTCTTCGAATAGATCTTTCCAGTTATGCTCATCCCACACGTAAGCGCGCTGATTGCGAGGGATTCTATAGATTGAGTCATTAAGCAGCTTTCCAACCGTACTCTGACGTGCTTCAAATGCCATGTTGATCCCTTGCCTTCGCAATAGTTTTGTCGGCCTTGCCGCCTCTCGGCGTCACCAACGCCTTCGCTACAATAAAAGTCGGCACATCGCCGAGCAGGGCCGCCTTTTCGCTCGCGAACATGCCGACTGCCCCAATCAATCTCCGTCGCTGCCATCATCGTCGATTAACCAACATGTCAGCAGCAGGCAATCGTCACGTCCACAGTCCATTCTATATGCCGGCTGAGCATGGGGCGAATCTTAATCGCCAAGATATCCAGGAAGCCCGAGCTTCCAGGGAAATGCCTTCAGACGCCTTACGTTGGGTAGGCCCCCTACAGAGATCTATTGGCCGTGCACCGCAAACAACGCGTTAGGCCGTTGCATGCAATCGGCCAGCCACCCAGCATCCCCAATCCGCACCACAACTCCCTACCCCGCTCCAGCCATCGTCATCTCCATACAGTGTCCAAACCCACACCAATAAAACCAACCCACGCAACAAGCAGCCCTCGCTTAGCAACCCAAACACCACCACAAGCCAGCAAGCAATCACCAGTCTGCGTTCGCAACATCGCTTGGAAAGGCAAATGCTTACCGCGCCCTTGAAACACGCCAAACTCGTCTACAACCTGCGGTTTTTCGTTTATACTGCAATCGTTGAAATGCCGGTACGCTTGCAGAATCGTACCTGTTCCGATTACAGAAAAGGGGCCGTCATGCGTAAGCCTGCCTCCTGCGTCCTTTCCATCGCGCTCTCGCTCGTAATGACGGTTGGTTTTATCCCGTCACCCGCGCTTGCCGAAATCGCCAGTGCGCCAGAACCCGCCGCGCAAAGCGCCGGCAAACCTAACGAGAGCCCAGCCGAAACCACGTCGGGCCAAGCCCGGGCAAACGATCAAATCAGCGCCGCCTCCGGCACCAATGTAACGGCCAACGCAACGCAGCCGATCGACGCCAGCATGTTCAGTATCGAGGACACCGACATTCGCTACACGGGCAATCCCGTGATGCCCACCGTCACGTCGTCGACCGTGCCGAGCGACCAGTACACTGTCGCCTACGAGAACAACGTAGCCATCGGTCAGGCGACCGCCGTTGTGACCGCCGACGACCAGAACTACAGCGGCACCTGCGCGATCCCATTTGAAATCAAACCGGCGAACGCGGCCGCGAACTACCAGCACAGCACCACCGCGCAAAGCGGCGACATCACGCTCACCGTCCAATGGAACGACCCGAGGCTCGGCCAGGAGACCACGTTCCATGTGACTGCGACGGGCGGAAGCGGTGCGTACCAATTCCGCATGGACGCACCGACGTATATGGATCCCGACGGTAGCAGCGAAAGCGTTGCCGACCCCAGCCGTAACCAGTGGCAGCAATACACCGGCGAATGCACATCGCACGACTACCAGTTCGAAATGACCGCTAGCGGCACCTATTACCTGCGCTTTTACCTGATGGATAAGGCGGCCGGCGTGTACTATCTGCGCTCAAACGTGTTTGCGAGCGCGAACGACGACGCCTATCCGGCGGTCAGCGCCATCGTGAAGTCCGCAGTCGACAAATGCAGCGCCGATACCGACGGGTCCGACTACGCCCGCGCCCTGTGGCTGCACGACTGGACTCTTGACCATCTGGAATACGACCACGACCTTAACTGGTGCTCGGCCGAAAGCGGCCTCACGCGCCACCAGGGCACCTGCGAGAGCTACCAGCGCATCTACTCCAAGCTCCTTGACGCCGCGGGCATCGCCAACGGCCGCATCACCGGCAACGGCCACACCTGGAACGCCGTAAAGATCGACGGCAAATGGTGCCAGATGGACCTAACCTGGGACGACACCAGCGACAACTGGTACGGGGACCTGGACCAGCGCCATCTGTACTTTGGCCTGACCGACGAGCTCATGGCAATCGCCCACTCCGACCACGCGGCAAACTACCAAAAGGACGACTACGCCTACCGCTCGACAGATCTATCCAACAATTACTTTGTGCGCAACGGCAAAGCCGATGAATGGGCAGAGAAGTATGCCGACCGAATTCAACAGCACTTAGATGCCAAGGAAGAGAGCTTTTCCATCGATGCCGACAACCAGTCCTTCCCACCTAGCATCTCTGGGATTCAGAATGGGATTGTTGCGTATGCGATGAATCAGAAAGAGTGGAAGGCGAACGACGCAAGGGTTAAGCTAGCCGCAACTTCGAACGTCACCAAAGAATCGAACTACAAATGGTGCGCTAAGTACGACCTAACAGCTAAATACCAAAACGCAGCTTTGGAGAGGGTCGTCGACGACGGCCCCTACCGCCTCGCGACCGCCCTCGACGACCGGATGGCCGTGTCGGCCTCCGCATCGGGCTGCTCGCTGTCCTCGGACGCGGGCGCCCTCTACCTCGAGCGCGACGGGGCGACGGGCCTCTACAGGATCTCCTCGGGCGGCCTCCTGCTGACCGAGTCGGGCAACCGGGCGGTGCTGGCCGAGGCGGACGGCTCCGCCTCGCAGCTGTGGCGCGTCTCGGCCCTGGGCGGAGGCCGTCACTCGTTCACGTCCGCCTCCGGGCTGGCGCTGGACGACCGGGGGCAGCGTACCTCGGAGGGCAACACGGTATGGCTCTACGAGCCCAACGGGGGGCCCGCCCAGGCGTGGCTGCTCGCGGACCCCGCGATCCCCCGCACGGTCGACGACGGCCCCTACCGCCTCGCGACCGCCCTCGACGACCGGATGGCCGTGTCGGCCTCCGCATCGGGCTGCTCGCTGTCCTCGGACGCGGGCGCCCTCTACCTCGAGCGCGACGGGGCGACGGGCCTCTACAGGATCTCCTCGGGCGGCCTCCTGCTGACCGAGTCGGGCAACCGGGCGGTGCTGGCCGAGGCGGACGGCTCCGCCTCGCAGCTGTGGCGCGTCTCGGCCCTGGGCGGAGGCCGTCACTCGTTCACGTCCGCCTCCGGGCTGGCGCTGGACGACCGGGGGCAGCGTACCTCGGAGGGCAACACGGTATGGCTCTACGAGCCCAACGGGGGGCCCGCCCAGGCGTGGGTCCTTACCTAGCCTGCAAGACCCTTTAAATACATTTTGACAATCTCCCGACATGATTCAGGGAGAAGCCTTCTTACTAATTTCTTGGTATAGAAAATTATTCCACGCTCTCGCCTTTTATACATACACTCAACGGAATGCCAACCACCTTCGACATATGCGTCAATATAGAGCTGTCTGTCTTTTGGAAGAGCGCTCGGGTGGCGGAGCTGATCGTTGCCCTTAGCGATATCGTCAAATTCGACAGGGTACAAGTCCAGAGCCTTGCTGGATTCAATAAACTCCCTGCCGCGTTCGTTATTCACCAGCAGGCAGGAAACGCCCTTCATCTGATTGAACTTCTCGGCATCCTTCAGGACGTCGGGCCTGTTTACATCGACGCCCCAAAAATCGCCGATAGTAAGATCGCCGGCGCGAAATTTCCCTGCATAGGGGCACCTATAGCAGCTGTCGCGAAGCGTCTTGAGGTTCAAGAACATGTCGTAGTAGGGGGATTTCGACGCAGGAATGGTGACCTCTCTTCCGTTCTCAAGAAAAAGAAAAAGAAGGAGAGAGTTGCCCCACCCCTCGCGCTTGCACCTAAACCGGAAATCAACCACGGGAGACCCAAGCTGTTTGCCATAGCCCTCAACGCAGTCCGCGAACATGCGGCCGGAAGGGACGCCGTGGCAGACCAGGTCAACGGTTGTCAGGTTCCCATAATCGCGTCCGAGAAAGCCCCTAAGGCCGGCGACTTGGCAGGGTGTTCCGCAGAACAGGACCTGCCTGCCCTCACGAAGATCCGCCTTAACATCGGCAAAGCAAACTCTAGCATCGCTCTGCACGTATTTTGAATTAAGAAGCGGGCGAAGCTCATCAACGCTCGCCGCACGACGGTGCAACACTCGAAGCGTATTCCCCTCACGCTCATAAGCAGCACCATATGCGACGCCGCCAGAAGAAATAAGCTCACGCGCAACGGCACCGAAGACTCCGCCAGAAGCGGACTCCGAGACATCATCCCTACCGGCAGCGGCAAAGAACGGTCCAGCGGAATTGGAGCCTATCCCCCGGTTGAGGCCGCACGCCCTCGTGCAGGCGCCGCAACCGATACATAGATCGCCGTCAATTACAGGAAGAATGAACCCGTCCTTGCCCTCGGACATGGCGATGGCGCCTTTCGGGCAAGCGGCGGCACACGCCCCGCATCCGCAGCAATGCAACGGTGACTCAAACAGAGTGGGAACTTCGCCCCTTTTCACGGTAGACATGCAGTTATCCCCCTATTTGCAAGCCGAAATGAACTTGCGCAGAATATCGGCGTTCATATAAACGGAAAAAGCCAGCGCAATTGCCAGGCAGGCGATCGAGCTTAAGATGCCCGCACCGTAAGCGGACAGATAATAGAAAACGAATACGCCGACAATTGAAACTAAAGTTAAAACCTGCTCAACCCGGTCTTCGACAAGCTTCGTAAACTTAGTGACCTTAATTCTGCGGTACTCATTAACCACGATCATCGCCAAAAGCGTTGCAACAGATGCACCATAAAGACCGAAGTGCGGAATCAACACAACACACAGAACGGCGCAAAGGGCTGCAGACACCGCAGTGGTAGTACCCATAATTCCGGTTTCCTTATGTGCGGTAAAGATGCCACCGTAAAAGCCAGAGATGTTGCTGAAGTACGTCGCCAGGAGCAATATCGGCACATACAGCAGGCCCTCACCGAATGAACCCTTAATCAGGATGCCGTACACGAGGGGCATAAGCGCAGACATAAGCAGAACGACGCTCATCATGAAACGCCTTAGCGCACGATACACAGAGTTATAGAAAGTCGACTCGTCCTCATCGGAGTTGAGGACGCGCGCCGAGCTCTCCTTCCAAGATTGATAGAAGAAGCCATACACCTGGTCCATGACACCGGGGAACTTGTAAGAGACGGCGTACACGCCGGCGGCAGAAGCACCGAGCGTATTCATGATAATCAGCCTGTCTAGCAGGTTGTTAATAGTCCAGGAAACCTTGTTGGGAATGAGCGGAAAGGAATACCGTAGGAGGTCTCGAGCATAGGAAATGGAGAAAGCCGACGGATCGATATAGCGCCAGAGCTTCCGCATGAACATGAACACGAGGGCAACGCCGCCTTGCGCAATAACCGTGGCGGAAAGCATGCCCACAACGCCCCAACGCAGAACAGCGATAAACAGAACGTTTAGCACGATGGTAAGAGCGCTCGCAGTGAAATTCATGACGGAGTAACCCACGGTATCCCCGAAACCACGTAGGACCGCAGAAGCCATCTGCAGAAGCGCGCCAGCGACAACAAGGCCCACGACCCAGCCAAGATTTTCTGGCATAAATAGCAACCAGACGAGAATCGCCAAGACCGCAAAGCACGCGCAGCCAGCAAGAAGAACAGCACAAGACGCGGTCACGGCCTTAGACCGATCACCATCGGTGCGACAATCGATGAGGAACCGAAACAGTGCTTCATCCATAAGTAGGGAGACAGCAGGAACGCAGAACAGGGCGATAGTATTGATGTAGTCGACGGTACCATAGTCGCCAGTGGAAAGAACTGAGGTATAGAGCGGCAGCAAAAGAAACGAAACAAGCTTGGTTGCCATTCCGCCCACCGCAATAATGCCAGTGTTCTTAATAAGCCGACGCGTCTCCCCCATTACGAAAGCGCCTTTCTAAGATAAGCACAGGAATGCTCCCGCAGAGAATCCAGGCGAGAGTCCACGTCACTCCACTCACAAGGGACAATATCGTCGGCGCACATAACATCGACGCAACGGTCAGACAGCCCGATATTACTCAGCAAGTCGCGCATACGCGCACCAGACTTATCAGTCGCATATACGCGGAAGGGCCTATGAAAGAGAACTGAGAATACAGTTGCATGAAAGGAATTGGTAAGAATAAGGCTTGCGTGCGCAATAAGCGAGACGAACTCCTCAGGGCCAACACCAAACAGGTTAATAGAATTTGGGATATCTAGGTTTTTATCAGATATGTAAGCAACCTTCATGCCCGTTGCTTCCGTCATCGCGACGGTGCTCTCAATAAGTTCGGGGCACTTGCGTAGTAGATACATAAATATATATTCACCCTGCAAAACATCTTTAGATGCCATATCTGCGTAGTCGTCAGAATCCAACAAAAGTGTGGGATCTAAGACAACATCTATAGGCGCATCGACAAGGGGCTGAAATAACGGAACCGTCTCCTCCTCGCGAACAGACAAGAAATCAAACCTTGAGAGCAACTCGGATACAAGCTGTTCATCAAAATTCTCAGGTCTAAAGTAAGTGTGCGCAAGACTGGGAGCGTAAGCGACTCGACGTCTATCTCCAGCGAATGAAAGGAAATAGGGGCCAACAACACCTTGTGTACAATCGAGATTCCAAATTTGATCGCTACCACAAATAAAGCAATCAAACTGATCCGCAAGCTCGCACATCTCCTCTTCATTTTGCCAGCGATAAGACTTCTTCGTCATGCCGAAATATTTATTTGAAAAATCCTCGAATGCAGTCTTTCTTGACAAATACCTATTTAAACAGCGCAATGTTCGCAGCGTAGCCTTTGGATGTCGGAGCTGAAGCAGCTTATACTGTTCATAATCGTGAGAACGGTAGTCGATAATTTGCACTTCATGTCCCATATTTTCCAAAACCACTTGAAGCGCATGAGACTGAAGCGCAGACCCGAAGTTCAATGCGCCGTGAAAAGTAATCGTTCCGATTTTCATTATTTATCTGTTCCTGTTCACCCAAATATTAATTGCATCTGAAACACTAAGCCCAGAACCCCCCTGCGCCGCAAGGGCAAGAGAAGCGAGAAGATAACGGTTATAATCCGAAGAACGAAGAGATCTCTCGATATCCCTCCATCTGCCGTTTAACGATGTGTTCTTCGTCTTAAAATCATCAATTGAATTAAACGTGTCGCAACAACAAGCAAACATTGTTTTACGCGCGCTGTTGTCCAAGGCAACGGTTCTCCCAAGCAAAAGCGGCCCGAACAGAGGAAGAATACGATCGAAGTCTTCCTGAGAGTAAGAAATTCCAAGCTCCGAACGATAAGAAATCAATTCATCGAGAACCCAATACGAATCAAGGCCCTTAACATTAGTAGGGGTAGACTGCATAATGGATCCAGGACGGATTCGGTAATAGTAGCCGCTCAAATCATAACAAGGCTCATCCTTGAAGAAAGAATCAATCCATAACGGATGAATCAGATCTTCATACCATGCGCCTACGGGAAAACCTAGTCGATTCCAGACTTCACGACGATATAGTCTGCCCCACGGCACCATCCAACTAGCTCTATCGTTCTCTATCTCGCCAACCAAACCATCATCAGACATATATCTAAAAGTCGATGTAACGAAATCCGCAGATGTTTGAACGAGCCTGCTCCACATAGCCTCAAGATACCCTGGCCCGATCATGTCATCAGAATCCACGAACATGATGTACTTACCGCGAGAAACCCTAAGACCCGCATTGCGCGCTGCGGAAAGACCGCCGTTTACCTGGTGAATTACAAGAACATTGGGCATTAATCCATACGAATCGGCTATAGCACCAGAATCGTCTTTAGACCCATCATCGACAATAATAACCTCAAACTTGCCAGAAAACTCCTGAGTCACAATGGAGTCTAGACAGGGTTTGAGGTATTTCTCAACGTTATACACAGGCACAATAATAGAAATGTCGTAAGATACGCTTTCCTTAAAAACAATCGGCATGAACATATTGGACGGTCTCTGGGAAACCATACTCAGCTTCGCCTTAGACGCATAGGTTATAGCATCGGAACGACGACTTAACCTGAGTAAACCATCATAAATAGGGCTGGAAAGTAAAAGTTTTATGACTTTCTTAATTGAATTAAGAATCTGCAACAATTGACTCCTCCCAACTTCAAAGTCGAATAAAGATGCATTTCCATCGATTCGGACATTTTAGTCATGATGCCCTATCATGCAATCAACAAGACCAATCGCAGACAGCACCCCATAGAGGAATAGGCTACAAACAATAAATCACAAACGTAAGCGTCTATGGCCTCACTCAGAACATGGGGACGTTGGAGATCTTCTTTGAAAAAAGTGCGAAGACCAGCTTCTAAGCATCAACCGAAATAACTAAAGCCCTAGGAATGAATACACCGCACGACAGAACCAAGTCCTCTATGTCGGTTCAATCGTAAATGCTCGCCACTTAGTCGAAAGCTAAGGACAGGCTTGGTCAAGAATAATAATGCTCCATCTAAAGATATTAGTAAAAAGCAATAATGACCTGCATTATAGAAAGAGACGACGGAGGCATTTAAAGCTGCTTAGTATGTGCCGAGCAGCAAAAGAAACGATACTGCAATTTGACAAAACAAGACCATGAATATAGTCCGGACAATTGCTGATTCGCCTCTGATACTCGCTTTTAATTGTTTTATCAAATTGTCTTTTCACCTCTTTATCCACTTCACAATGCCAAAGAACTTCATCAAGATCACAATAGTGTCGACAGATACCCCTATTGGCATTTTTGACTGAATCGCTCGACCATTCACTCGCATAGCGAATCAATTCGTCGCTTACAAAGCTCCAATCAGTTATCTGATCTTCTTTAAACTGCTTCGTACTATTAGCGTCATGCTGACGATAGTAGTAAAGCGGTTCGTCAATGTGAAATAAACTCTTTGCAATATCGAAAACAGGAAGAAGTTGGCAAAGATCCTCACCGTGCATAAGGCCAACTCGTTTCGAGTACCACTCGTCACTGGCAAATAAATCTCTCCGAATGACCTTATTCCAAACACTATTGAAATCGCATCCGCACAACAGGCTTTTAACAGCATTAAATGACTCACCCGTATGCATACCAGAACAGATATCAACTTTTAACGAGGGTTTTATAGGCATCAATCCCATAGTGAAATCAAATGAAATGATATCAGCACCAGTCGAGGCAATTACATCGCATACCTTTTTAATGCAACCTTCAAGAAGAGCGTCATCGGAGTCGAGCGAAAGAATATAACGCCCACTTGCCTCGCGAAGACCGTCTCGTCGTGCAGCGAGAAGACCTTCGTTGTCCTTGTGAATAACGAAAGCTCTCTCGCGCTTGTTGCAATAAGCATCGCAGATCTCAGGAGATCCATCGGTGGAACCATCATCCACAAGAATCACCTCAAAAGAGCCGGTTCCTTGAATATCAATAGATTCCAGACAAGCGGGGAGAAAACGCTCGGTGTTATATACCGGTACAACAATACTGATGTCAGGCGTTTCGTCATGCATAAATAACTCCTAATAGTGCCGACGAATACGGAAAAAGATCGCAACTGCCGCCATATACAAACGTAATGACAAAATAAAACACGAAAAATAAAACACCCAGAGCCCCAGTTAGAAACCGCTCTCTGCCAAGGTTTTCAGACAAAAAGGGGTAAACAAAACCTGAAATGAAAAGAAAAGGGAAACTCAGTCGAATTAGCTCAGGACTGATGCTCGCAAGTTGAGCGAATAGGGAAGAAATTATGCCGCTGCTCGTATAGAAATTAAGCGTCCATCGATCGAAGCTCGTGATCAAACCCTTACTGCCTAACATCCATATAGCAAGGCAAAATAGAAAATAAATAAGCATTGTGGTATTAAATGAGCCCATTCCAGCGTGTTTGATCTGAAAGCTATATGACGACGTAAATAGAGATACGATCTCCATTACATCCGGGCCAATCATAATCACGCAATTAGTAAAAATGATAACGCCAACGCATGCAAGAAGTGCAACGGTCTTATACGAACGTTCGCGCCCGCGGTTGAAGCATGAAATATAAATAATCCAAATAAAAAGTCCCATGATAGACATCTTGTGAAAGCCAACTGCAAGAAACAAATAAACAATAGCGGGGCCGCGTTTCTCGCGGAACAGCTCATAGACCATCATGACGAGCAAACTAGTAGCAATACATTGCCTAATTATGTTTAACGTATAACCAAACACAACGAAACATAGAAAGAAACCTACGATAGGATACCCGCGAGGATACAACTTTCTAACAACTAAAATATAGGGAAGGAGAACGATGGCTTCACAAAGAAAAAGAACAGCGTGGAAATCACCAGTCAGTCTTCCCAGAATCCAGAAGAGAATCACGAATAGCGGCTCTTGATCTGAGCAAGCACCCATAGCACCTGTGAGCGAATAATACTGCGAGGCATAAAAACACCTGAGGGGATATGCCGAGGTATCGGTACCGACAGATGCATCACGCAGCCCCGCCACCAAGCAAAGGGGGAGAACCGAAATAACCGCAAGAAGAAAACTGACGTGCTTATTAGTTATCTTTACCGAAAAATATAGCAATGCAATATGGGACACAAAGGCAATGAAGTAGATTGGCATCTCTACACCTGCTTTGTATATCGTTTGTAAACTGTTGATTTTCCTCCGGTCGAAACCGTGTCGAAAACACCAACATAACAGTTAAAACCATCTTGAAAGTAAATGTTATACAAAAAGCCGCCGTGGCATTCAGTAACGTTAAACAAATGCGCGCTAGCTGAAAAAATCATCTTATCAACCTTTAATTATAGGAGTTACCCGATTGCCTTACCAGAAATTGCAGCATATAACGCATAGAAAGCGTTATGAATCCTAGGAGAGATAGAAAAGAGAGCACAACGCAGTCTCCATTTTGAACAAGCATATGGGTTCTTCGATGCCCTCCAAGCAAGCCCTCGAGCAGTTCTCAAATAATTCTGGGCTTCAGCCTTATCATCAAATCCGTCCGGATCAACCCTCATTGCAACGCGGAGCGTACAGAATGACTGGAAGCACTCAAACTCGCCCTGAAATTCAGGCTCGGCAAATTGTCGAACGGTCTCAATAGCCCTGTCCATGTCTTTAGCATGCTTGGAACCCTGGTTCGTAAGCGTCGTAATGGAGCCTGGTCTCGTCACGTATGCATAGAAGCACGCATCAGAGAATGCAACCTTTTGAATTTTGGAACAAATGTTAGCAATTACACCCATGTCTTCGAAGAGCTGCCCCTCAGGAAAGACAAGGTCGCTAATAAGAGATCGTTCAAAGAGCTTTCCGCAAGCAGAACCACTCTCACCGGTTAATAAAAGAAGTTTTCGAAAATGCTCAATTCCAGATTCAACATGGAATTCTACATTCTGACCTATCTTATAGTTATCAAGGACAGGCGTCTTCGCAAAGGAGCCGATAACGAGCGGAACTTGATACTTGTCAGCCGCTTCGACCATCAACTCAACAGTTCGCGAATCGATCAAATCGTCCCCATCAACATACATGACATAATCACCGTGGCACCTTTGAGTACCAAAGTTGCGCGCAGAAGAAAGACCACCGTTCTCCTTATGCAAAATCTTAAATCGCGTGTCTGACCCAACGGCATCTTCAATAAGGTCGATAGTATTATCAGTACATCCATCATCTACGATAATATATTCGATATTCGAATAAGTCTGACCAAGCAATGAGTTTACGCAAGGAAGCGCGAACATACCCACGTTGTACATGGGAACAATGACACTAACCAGAGGCTTATCAATATCAGAAGCCATATATCTAGGACCTCCTGAGAAAATAACGATATATCAACGCTCTAACGGAATTTGGCATCAGACAGACGGCGGCATGCGGCAAATAAGAACAGAAATAATCACGTTTTGTGAAATAGCCACGCTCAACTTGAGCCTGCTTAAATGCTTTAGCGTACTTAAGATACTGCGAGCCGCCCCTGCGAGCATAGAAATCCTCACTAACGCGCATCGCAACAAGCGGTTCACTCAGGTTATCCGCCTTGCAGCCACATGCGAGCATCCTGTTAAAAAGGTCCCAATCCTCAAAGTAGAGAAAGTCGGAACTGTAGTTACCAGCCTCCATAACTTTCGACTTTCTAAACGTCATGGGAGGGTGACGAAAGGGATTTCGCCTTTTGGAATAAGAACGTATAGCATCGATGCCCTTGGGAAGGTCAGTAGCCGCAACAGGTTCATTGGGAGACGTGACGAATTCGATAACATCGCTTCCGACCATATCGAGCCCGCTATCAATAGCGGCAAGCTGTTTCTCCATACGATCTGGACGAGCAATATCATCAGTGTCCATACGAGCAACAATTTCGTTAGAGCAAGCAACCACGCCTTGTCGCAGCGCGTAGCCAAGCCCATGGTTTTTGTCATACGAAACAAAATTGAATAGTCCGGGATAAAGGGAGTCATAATTTTGGAGCACGTCTTCAAGCTCTTGCGTGAGGGGACCATCCTTGACCATGACAATCTCGGCAGGAGAGACCGTTTGGTTCAACATACTGTCTAAAGCTTGAACTAAATAGGCAGGATTTTCTTTTTTGTAAATGCTCATCAACACACTGTAGGAAGAAGTAAGGTTTGTCGGCATCTATCGTCCCGTTCTCTTCTTACCAAACATAGCCCCGAAGGTACCAGTAAAGCACTTCCAATCCATAGCAAAACAACGGTTTTGGACATAGCGAAGCTCAATCTTCTGACGCAGGCCGCTCTCAAAGGTTGCCTCGTTACGATCGGTTGCCTGCCACAGACCAGTAATGCCGGGCCGGACAGAGAGCAGCTCAGCTTTTTCTTCGTCGGAAAAATGCTGTTCAAGCTCATCCCTTGTAATGGGACGCGGTCCAATGACGGAGAGGTCGCCGTTCAGTACATTGAGGAACTGCGGCATCTCGTCAATGGAGCACTTACGAATAAACTGACCAACCCTAGTAATGCGGGGATCATCGTCGACCTTGCGCTCGACTTCCCATTGATGAAGCTGCTCAGGGCTCAGGTACTTACGCACGTCGTTTGCGTCGGCGACCATGCTACGAAGCTTAAAAATCTTGATTGTCTTTCCGCCCTTGCCAACGCGCTCCTGTGTATACATTGGGCTGCCGGGCGATTCAAGGCTAATGAGTGCGCACACAACAGCGACAGGGATAAGCAGTAGTACGCTCATCAAAAGACTAAACACCAGGTCAAACAGCCTCTTAATAAAACGGTAACCAAGCGTACCGCTCGGCTTAAACTCTTTAAGAGCCAGCGCGTCCCCCACAGATACACAACTCTCTGTTACTTCTTTAGCAGCCACAATAAAACTTACGTCCCTGCCCCAGGAACCCCTCCCGTCTATGAATTCAAAAAACGAATGATTTGCCGGTGCAACGTCTCCCTTACGTTTTGCTGGGCACGTCGAGCGGAAGCACTTCCCTAAAACTGGAATCGCCTTCGCCAACATCCACTAGGCACCAGCGTTTGCGACGATCGATCTTGTGCACGCGGGCCTCTTGCCCCACCAAGGGCCCTTGTTCTATGTGCAACACGCCGTCTTCTATGCGCGCAACGCTGTTACGCACCACGCCGTCGTCATCGAGCACGCTGCGGTACCAGTCCTGCGCATCGTCCGGCATGGGCATGTACGCCCGTTCCCTACTGCCGGCGATGCGGCAGCCAAAGCTCAACTGGGCCAAAGCCTTATCGAGCATGGCGGCATCGCGCGTGGCGACGAAGAAGTATTCCTTGTACATGGGTTTGGTTTGGAGCGACCAGGCGCCGTCCCGCTTAAACCAGAACTCCTTTTGCATCACAAAAGCGTCCTGCATCAGCTCGTGCGGGATAATGCGGCGAACCTTTTCGCAGGTTTCGCGCTCTTTTCCATTAGGGGTGTGAACCAGATACCAGCGGACGCGGCCGTGCTGGCTGTTGGTGATGACGCCGTTAAATGCGCCAGGCAGCTGCTTTTGGCGCCGTGCCGTCTGTTCCATGTTCTCGCCCCCTCTTTTGGCTTTGCGATGCACGCAAATGCAGGGGCGTTTAGAACAGGCTTCTCGCTCGCAGCTAGGCGCAGTCGCAAAAGTACAGGTTTTTGTATCTTTCGACAGACAGCATTATACGAGCAATTAATCAGCGTTTGCCCAGATTACGCAAAATATACTGCTAGTAGGTACATCTCCATACCCCTCTACATAAACCTGTACCTTTTTGTGCAACAAAAAAGCCGCTCAACCAGCGGCTTTTCTTATTTTGGCACGAAAAAAGCGACCGCCCAATGTGGACGGTCGCCTTTATTAATTGTTGTGAAGTTTGCCTTAGGCGCGGGTCTTGATCTCCTCGAGCACCTTGGCAACAAACTCGTCGACGCTCATCTGAACGGTCTCGTTGGAGCGATCGCGGACGGAGATGTTGCCGGCCTCGACCTCCTTCTCGCCCAGGATGAGCATGTAGGGCACGCGGTCGATGCTGCGGGCCTCGCGGATCTTGTAGCCGATCTTCTCGTCGCGGTCGTCGCAGACCACGCGAATGCCGGCGTCCTCCAGCTTGGCGCACACCTCGTGGGCGTAGTCGCGACTCTTCTCGGAGACGGGAAGCGCCTTGACCTGCACGGGAGCCAGCCAAGTGGGGAACTTGCCCGCAAAGTGCTCAATCAGAATACCGATGAAGCGCTCGATGGAGCCAAAGCACACGCGATGCAGCATGATGGGGCGCTTCTTGGTGCCGTCGGCGTCAACGTACTCCAGGTCAAAGTTGAGCGGCATCTGGAAGTCGAGCTGCACAGTACCGCACTGCCAGGTACGGCCGAGCGAGTCCTCCAGATGGAAGTCGATCTTGGGGCCGTAGAAGGCGCCGTCGCCCTCGTTGACTTCGTAGTCCATGCCCAGCTTCTCCAGAGCGGTGCGCAGACCCTCCTCGGCGCGAGCCCAGTCCTCGTCCGAACCCATGGAGTCCTCGGGGCGGGTGGAAAGCTCAACGTGATACTTAAAGCCAAACTTCTGGTACACGGAGTCGATAAGGTTGACCACGCCCACGATCTCGTCGGTCAGCTGGTCGGGACGCACAAACAGGTGGGCGTCGTCCTGGTTAAAGCAGCGCACGCGGAACAGGCCGTGCAGGGCGCCGCGCAGCTCGTGGCGGTGCACCAGGCCAATCTCGCCGGCGCGGATGGGCAGCTCGCGATAGGAGTGCGGCTTGGAGGCGTACACCAGCACGCCGCCCGGGCAGTTCATGGGCTTAATGCAGTACTCTTCGTCGTCGATGACGGTGGAGTACATGTTGTCCTTGTAGTGGTCCCAGTGACCCGAGGTCTTCCACAGCTGCTTGTTCATGATGAGCGGCGTGGAGATCTCCACGTAGCCGGCCTTGTGGTGGATCTCGCGCCAGTAGTCCAGCAGCGTGTTCTTAAGGATCATGCCGTTGGGCAGGAAGAACGGGAAGCCGGGGGCCTCGTCGCGCATCATAAAGAGGTCCATCTCGCGGCCGATCTTGCGGTGGTCGCGCTTCTTGGCCTCCTCCAGCATGTGCATGTGCTCGTCGAGCTCTTCCTTGGTGGCAAAGGCGACGCCGTTGATGCGGGTGAGCATCTTGTTGTCCTTGTCGCCCTTCCAGTAGGCGCCCGAGACGCCGGTGAGCTTAAAGGCCTTCAGAGCCTTGGTGTAGCAGATGTGGGGGCCGACACACATGTCGATGTAGTCGCCCTGTTGGTAGAAGGTAATGCGGGCGTCGTCGTCCAGGTCGCCGATGTGCTCGACCTTGTACTTCTCGCCACGCTCCTCCATAAGGGCGATGGCCTCGGCGCGGGGCTTCTCATACACGGTGAACTTGAGGTTCTCCTTGACGATCTTTTTCATCTCGGCCTCGATCGCAGGGAAGTCGTCCTCGCTGATCTTGACGCCCTCGGGCAGGTCGACGTCGTAGTAAAAACCGTTGTCGGTCGCGGGACCGTAGGCAAAGTCGGCCTCGGGGTACAGGCGCTTGATGGCCTGCGCCATGATGTGCGCGGCGGAGTGGCGGATGACGTGCGTGACTTCGTCCTGCGGGAGCTCGGCCACCGAACCGTCATTGTAGAGTGCCTTCATGGGTATGTTTTCTCCTCTCGGATGCCTGATGCAAGTGCGTGCGATGCTCTCGGCGTTTTTGACTTGCATCATTATAGGCAGGTTGCCTTGGTATACAAGCGCCCGCCGCACCTTAATGGCACGGCGGGCGATTTTCTACGCATGCTTCATCGTGTGGGGCGGGGTGCGCGTGTTTGCGGCGTGCCCGTGGCTTGCGGCCGGCCCGGCGATGGATGCGTTACTGGATGCGAGTTCGGCAGTAGGGGCAGACCTTCCAGTGTGCATCGAGCGGGCGATGGCAGCTGGGGCATACGTTGCGAACCTGGGTATCGCACACCGGGCAGACGACGAAGTCCTTCTCGATGGGCGCGCCGCACTGCGGGCAGGTGCCGTACTGGGCAAGCTGGCGCTCGCGCAGGGCCATGTCCAGCTCCTGCTCCTCGCGGTCGGACGCGTAAGAGTGCGGGCGCAGGACCAGGTAGGCGATGAGGCCTACAAACGGGATGAGGGCGATGATGCCCCATGCCACGTAGGCGCTGGCGCCGCGGCGGCGAGCGTCGATGAACACATAGACGACCGACAGCACATACAGGGCGATGATAAAGCCAACGAAGGCATAGACGACGCCCATAAGCTGCGGCGACATGAGCTCGGAGATGTACTTGGACATTACGGGTACCTTTCGGGGTAGTTACAGCTCGAGTTAGTGTAACACGGGGGTTAACGATTTGGCAGGTCGCAGGCATGGTCGGATAGAAACATCTCAATCTGTAACGGGTGGCGGCATCGACCGCGAGCTTGGGTGGTGTTGCCCGCGGTCTAACGAGGTCGACATCCGTGCCGGGTCTCCCCTCGCCTGCCGTTGGCGGATGCTGCGGGGCTGTTCGCCGCATTGCCGCTGCACTGGGGGTCTGCAGACCGTAGGATAGTCCTATTGACAGCCTGTCAACTTGTCTGGGAGGCACTGTGACAGAAACGTTTGATATTGCGATTGTGGGCGCGGGCATCACCGGGTGCGCCATCGCGCGGCAACTCGCGCGCTATGACTTGTCCATTTGCGTGGTCGAGGCGGCCAACGATGTCGCCCTAGGCGCATCGAAGGCCAACGGCGGCCTGGTACACGCCGGCTACGATCCGGCGCCGGGCACCGTAAAGGCACAGGTCAACGCCCGCGGTTGCGAGCTGTATGGCACCTGGGCCCAGGAGCTGGGCTTTTTGTTCCGCCGCACCGGGTCGATGGTGCTGGGGTTTAACGACGAAGACCGCGCACACCTGGAGAAGCTACGCCAGAATGGCCTGGCCAACGGCGTGCCCGAGCTGTCGATTATCGGTCCCGAGCGCATCCACGAGCTGGAACCGCGCGCAAGTGCCAAGGCGACGTGCGCGCTGTGGTGCCCCTCGACTGGCTTTGTCGATCCCTTTGAGGTCGCCATCGCCGCGCTGGAGAACGCTGTGGCCAACGGGGTGACGTTTATGCGGTCCGCGCCGGTGGAAGCAATTGAGGTTGCTGACGGCGAGACTACCGACGGGGCCGCGCGCTTTACGCTGGTGACGCCTGTCGGCGATGTGCGCTGCCGCTATCTGATCAACGCCGCGGGCAACGGTGCAGCGGACATCTCGCATATGGCGGGCGCCGAGGAGTTCCAGATGGTCTGGCGCCAGGGCAACATCGTGGTGCTGGACAAGGAGCCGCGCGCGCTCATGCCGCTCTACCCCGTGCCCACGCCAGTGTCCAAGGGCGTAATCGTCACGGGCACGGTCCACGGCAACACCGTGATCACCGCGACGGCTGCCGTGCGCGAGCCGGGCGACACGCAGACCTACGCAAGCGATGTGAACGCGCTGCTGACGGGAGCACGCAAGCTGGTGCCCGATCTGGACACACGTCGCGTGGTACGCGCGTTTGCCGGCGGGCGTCCGGTCATAAAGGGAACGAACGACTTTTTTATTGGACAGTCGGACGTGGTGCCGGGACTGTTCCAGGCGGCGGGCATTCAGTCGCCAGGCGTGGCGAGCGCGCCGGCCATTGCCGAGCGCATGGAGCACGTGATGCGCGAGGCGGGCGTTGCTTTGCGCGAACGGGCCGATTGGGATTCGATTCGACACGCGCCGGACGACTTCGACCGTGCGCCGCTTGCACGCAAGGAGGAGCTCATTAAGTCCGACCCTGCATGGGGGCAGATCGTCTGCCGCTGCGAGACAGTGCCCGAGGCCGAAATCGTGGCCGCGATTCGACGCCGCCCGGGTGCGGTTTCGGTCGAGGGCGTCAAGCGGCGCTGCCGTGCGGGCATGGGCCGCTGCCAGAGTGGCTTTTGCCAGAGCCGCGTAGTGGCGATCCTAGCGCGCGAGCTGGGCTGCGACCCCAGCGAAGTGCTGTTGGAGGATGCCGGATCTTGGCTGGTCGAGGGACCGCTAAAGGGGGTGCGCTAGGATGGCGACGTTTGATATGCGCGACGAACGCGCGGAGACCGGAACTGCAGCGTCAGTGTCGACGCAGGCCTTCGACGTGGTCGTCATCGGAGGCGGCCCCGCCGGTATGGCAGCCGCGCTTGCCGCGCACAAGGCCGACGCGCGCGTGGCCATCGTGGAGCGTGAGCAGCATCTGGGCGGTATCCTGCGCCAGTGCATCCACCCCGGGTTTGGCCTTTCGCACTTTAAGCAGGAGCTCACCGGCCCCGAGTATGCACAGCGTTTTATCGACCAGGTGCGCGCGACCGACATTGCGCTGTTCTTGGACAGCATGGTGCTTGGAATTGATTCGGGCGCGTCCACGGAAGACGCCTCACTCCACACCGTCACGCTCATGAATCCCTCCGGTATGCTGCAGCTCACCGGGCGTGCCGTCGTCCTTGCCATGGGCTGCCGCGAACGAACGCGCAGCGAGATCAAGATCCCCGGCAGCCGCCCCGCCGGCGTGTTTACGGCCGGCTTGGCGCAGCGATACATCAATATCGAGAACCTCAAACCCGGCTCGCGCGCCGTCATTTTGGGCTCGGGCGACATCGGGCTGATCATGGCGCGCCGCTGCACGCTCGAGGGGATTTCGGTCGAGGGCGTGTACGAGCTCATGCCGTACGCCAACGGGCTGCGCCGCAACGTCAAGAACTGTCTGGACGACTTTGGAATTCCGCTGCACCTGTCCACCACCGTCACACGCGTGATCGGACACGATCGCGTGGAGGCGGTCGAAGTGAGCAAGGTCGACGAGCACCTAGCGCCCATTACGGGGACCGAGCGAGTTGTTCCGTGCGACACGCTGCTGCTTTCGGTGGGTCTGATTCCCGAGAACGAACTTTCGGTGGGTGCAGGCGTTGAACTTGACCCGCGCACGCGCGGCGCCGTGGTGGACCAGAGCCTGCAAACGGGCGTTCCGGGCATCTTTGCCTGCGGAAACGTGCTACACGTGCACGACCTGGCCGACAACGTGACGACTGAATCCGAACGCGCCGGTGCGGCTGCCGCGGCATACGCGTTGGGTGGCAGTGCGAATGTCGAGCACGGTACTGCGGACCCGGGCTGCCAGCTCACGGTCTCCCCCGCCGGCATTGCGGGCTACGCGCTGCCGGGACGCATTACGGCTGCGGCACTCACCAAACTCAACTTCCGTGTGCGCCGACCGGTCGATGCCGCCCGCGTACGTATTCTGGCAGGCGACGAGGAGCTGTTTGCAGGCAAGGTCCGCCCGTTTAAACCGAGCGTTATGGAAAGTTTCCCGCTGCCGGCAAAGGCGATTCAGCGCGCACTCGATATGGGCGTTAGCGAGATAGTCCTGTCCGTCGATCCCGTTGAGGAGGCATAGCTCATGAGTACGAATGTGACCGAGACGCTGCAGTTCAACTGCACCACCTGCCCATCCGAGTGCCTCCTGACCGTAGAGGTGAAGCACGACGCCAATGGCACCGTGGTGGAAGTGCGCTCCGTAACCGGTAACAACTGCCCGCGCGGCGATACGTTCGCACATCAGGAGCTCACCTGCCCCATGCGCGTGCTCACCACCACCGTGGCCGTATCCGACGGCGATGAGGCCCTGCTGCCCGTGCGCACGGCTGAAGCCATCCCGCTGGCACTCCACGCCCAAGCCATGGACCTCATCCGAGGTCTAGTCGTCAACACCCCCATCCGCATGGGCGACGTCGTGCTGGAAAATCTTCTCGGCACCAACATTGACCTAGTCGCCAGCATGGACATCGACCGAGCCTAAGTAGCTCATTTGGGACGGGCTCTTTTAGCTGCTTTTGCAAGGAGTGTCCCCAGGTGCCGGCATAAAAGGAACGTCCCTAACTGCCGGGCTTGGGATACCATGGTGGCAGCCTAGCGAAAGGATGTTTCATGGCACATGTCGATGACCAGCGCGTGGCGCGCGTGCTCGATGCGCTCGAGGCTCAGCACCCCGGTGCGCAGCTGCTCGTGAATGACCCGTGGTCGATCTATTACCTAACCGGCTTTTATGCCGATATGTTCGAGCGTTTTTGCGGCGTGCTGCTCGCGCGCGGTGCCGAGCCGGTGATCCTAGTCAACGCCCTGCACCAGCTGCCTGAGTATGACAATGCGCGCGTTGCCTACCACACCGATACCGATGTCGTGGCCGACGCCATCGCTCGCGAGGTCGACCCGACCAAACCGCTCGGCATCGACGCCGTCATGCGCTCCGGCTTTTTGATGCCGCTCATGGAGCGCCATGCTGCGAGCGAGTTTTTCCTGGGCGACTTTGCCGTCACCGCCGCGCGCACCCACAAGGATGCCGCCGAGCAGGAGCTCATGCGCGTGTCCTCAGCTGCTAACGACGCCGTGATGGCCGATGCCATCAAACTCGTCCACGAGGGCGTGACGGAGCGCGAAATCGCCGACCAGATGCTCGACTTGTATCGCAAGCACGGCTGCGAGGGCTTTAGCTTTCCTCCCATCGTAAGCTTTGGCGCCAACGCCGGCGACCCGCACCACGAGCCCGACGGCACCGTGCTCAAGCGCGGCGACGTGGTGCTGTTCGACATTGGCGGACGCCATCGCAACTACTGCTCGGACATGACGCGCACGTTCTTTTGGGGCGAGCCAGACGAAGAGACGGCGCGCATCTACGATATCGTGCGCCGCGCCAACGAGGCCGCCGAGGCTCTCATCGCACCGGGCGTTCGCATGTGCGACCTGGACCGCGCCGCACGCGATGTGATCGAGGACGCAGGCTATGGCAAATACTTTACACATCGCCTGGGCCACTCGATTGGTCTGCAGGACCACGAGCCGGGCGACGTCTCGCTCGTCAACGAGCAGGTCGTAAAGCCAGGCATGACGTTCTCAATCGAACCGGGCATCTACCTCCCCGGCCGCACCGGTGTCCGCATCGAGGACCTTGCTCTGGTGACCGAGTCCGGCGTCGAGATCCTCAATGCCTACCCCCACGATCCGGTCCGCCTAGACTAGGCAATGCGGCAAAGGGGCTGTCTCTTTGCCGCATCACATGAATGCCGCCACAAAAACGGCCTATCTACTACGTTTAGCCCGCATGGGTCGACCATACCTGTGTTTTCGCAAAACTGGTAAGCCATCTACCTGCGGTTTTCATTTCGCAATTCTCGGTGTGGTCGGGGGTAGTCGGTAAAACGTAGTAGATAGGCCCATTTCGTGGCAAGCGAGTCAACTCGAGGCGCAGGGCAGCCAAAAAAGCCCCGTCCCAAATTGACTGCTTTTGAGTTGCGGTGATATACGGACCGTTTGAGGCTTCTGGCTTGTAAAACAGTCCGTATTTCACCGCAACTGATGAGGGGATGGGTTAACGGAGCAGCCCCGCTACTTCGCCGGCTAGGGTGATGGTGCCGGCGGCTACGAAGGGCTCGCCCGCGGCATCGAAGGCAGCGAGGGCCTCGGACACGCTCGGGTATACGCCCGCGAGCTTATCGGCACCCACCAGGGCAGCGAGTTCCTCTGCCGGCAGGGCGCGATCGGAATCGGTCTGCGTCACGACCACGCGGGGGAACGCCGGAACCAGAACGTCAACGATACCCGCCACGTCCTTATCGGCCAGCGCGGCACACAACAGCGTGGGGCGATTCTCCACGCACGGATCGATCTCGTCCAGCGCGCTCACAAAGTTCTCGCAGCTCTGAGGGTTATGGCAGGCGTCGATCAACTTGAGCGGATCAGTTCCCAGCACATCAAAACGACCCGGTGTGGGGCAACCCATAAGCGATGCATCGAGCTTGTCATGATCGAGCTCGCGACCCAGATACCCCTCGCACAGCATAATCGCGCACGCGGCATTCTGCGGCTGATACGCCGGCTTGACCATGCTCGACGTATAGATCGCACGCGGCGTGGTGCAGCTAAACTCCACCGTATCGCCCACATGCGCCGGCACCTTGGTCGTGGAATGGCTCACCACCAGCGGCACCACACCGCACTCGCGGCAGCGCGTATCCATTACGCGCTGAACGCTCGGCTCATGCGTGCCCTCGCCCAAAACAACCAATCGCCCAGGCTTAATAACCGCAGCCTTCTCCCCCGCAATGGCCTCGAGCGTATCGCCCAAAATTCGTGTGTGGTCGAGCCCGATGCCGGTGATGGCAACGGCGACGGGATCGGTCGCACTCGTAGCATCCCAGCGTCCGCCCATGCCAACCTCAAGCACGGCAACATCCACGCGAGCCTCGGCAAACACCACAAGTGCAGCAGCCGTCAAAAGGTCAAACGGCGTGATGGTATAGGCGCGCTCCCCCGCCGCCACACGACGGGCATTCACTCGATGCCCCGCCTCAACAGCGGCCGAAACGCCACGGGCGAATGCCTCATCGCTCACGACGCATCCATCGACTTCCATGCGCTCGGGATAGCGTACCAGCTGTGGCGACGTATACAGCGCGGTCTTGAGCCCCTCACCACGAAGAATGGCAGCCGAAAAACGCGTGGTCGAAGTCTTACCATTAGTACCGGCAACCTGAATGCAATCGAAATACTCGTCCGGACGCCCAAGCTCATCGAGCATATCGACAACCGTCTCGAGCAGAGGACCAGCATCCCCAGAAATCCGCCCCGTATCAGCAGCAAGTCCCACAGCCTCACCAAACGAAAGCAACTCAAACGAGAAAGGAACGACATACGACCCCGAACGCTTAGCCATAACCCAAAGTCCCCTCAACATAAAAAGAGGCCCGCAATAAACAACGAGCCCCTCCCATACATAATATCAGCCAAACACCGCTTTGCAGCGAGATCAAGGCCATGACCAAGTAGCCCTTACATGCCAGATGCAAACAACCACGTAACCGCACTAGGAGCGGCCCGACGCTTTGCTCGATACAAGTTCCGCACGCAAAGGACAGCACTAAATGTGCTGTCCGTCTTGCGCAGGACTGTTCGCAGTAGCGAGCAAAGCGTCGGGACGCGCCCCTCAGTAAGACCTACGAGAAGTCAGCAACCTGAGCAGTCAGCGCCGCCAGGATCTCCTTGAGCTCAGCTGCACGGTCCCTCTTCTTCTGGACCACCGCGGGCGCAGCCTTGGCCACAAAGCCCTCGTTGGCAAGCGTCTTCTCGCAGCCGGCGAGTTCCTTCTGGGCCGCGGCGATCTCCTTCTCCAGGCGTGCCTTCTCAGCCGAAAGGTCAACCTTGCCCTCGAGCACCACAAAGACCTCGACGCCGCTGTCGACCACGGCAATGCTCGCAGCCGGCTTCTCAACATCGGTACCCATGACCAGCGAGGCGGTGTTCGCCAGCGGCTCGATGGTCGAGCGCAGGCTCTCGAGCTTCTCGATATCCTCGGCACCGGCGCGCACGACAACGTCGAGCTCGGCCTTGGGGCTCAAGCGATAACGCGAACGCGTGGCGCGGGCGGCGGACACAACGGTGCGGCACAGCTCAAACGCGCGCTCGGCGGGCTCGTCAACGTACTTGGCGTAGTCGGCGGGCTCGGGCCACTTGGCGATCATGAGCGCCTCGGCGCGGTTCACGTTGCCCTCGGCGTCCAGGTCGAGCACGCTCGCCGGCATGTTGTCCCATATTTCCTCGGTGACAAACGGCATAAGCGGGTGCATCAGGCGAATGGAGGTGTCGAGCACAAAGATCAGATTGCGCTGAGCTTGCAAACGGCCCTCGCCCTTCAGGCGGGACTTGGTGACCTCGACGTACCAGTCGCAGACCTCGTTCCAGAAGAACTGCTGCATGCCGCGAGCCATGTCGCCAAAGGTGTAGTTCTCAATACCCTCGGTGACCATCTTCACGGCCTTGGCCAGGCGGCTGAACATCCAGGCGTCGGCGGGCGTCTCCACGACGGGCTCGCCGGGCGTGTAGCCCTCCATGTTCATGAGCAGGAAGCGGCTGGCGTTCCAGATCTTGGTCACAAACGACTTGGCCTGCTCGGTGCGCGGGCTGTCGATGAGCTGCTTGGTCTTCTTGTCGATGTTCGCGTCGAACTTGACATCCTGGTTGTTGGTGCACAGCGTCAGCAGGTTGTAGCGCATGGCGTCGGCGCCATACATGCCAATGAGGTCCATGGGGTCAACGCCGTTGCCCTTGGACTTGGACATGCGGCTGCCGTCCTTGGCCAAGATCGTCGGGTAAATGACGACATCCTTAAACGGCACCTCGTCCAGGAAGTACAGCGAGCTCATGACCATGCGGGCGACCCACAGCGCGATGATGTCGCGTGCGGTGACGAGCGCCGTCGTGGGATGATGGCCCTCGAGCAGCTCCGGCTTTTGCGGCCAGCCCTGCGTGGCGAAGGTCCACAGCTGCGAGCTGAACCAGGTGTCCAGCACGTTCTCGTCCTGATGGACGTGATGGCCGCCGCACTTGGGGCACACGTCGGTGTCCTCGGTAAGGGCGTCCTCCCAGCCGCAGTCCTCGCAGTAGAACACGGGGATGCGGTGGCCCCACCACAGCTGGCGGCTGATGCACCAGTCCTTGAGGTTCTCCATCCAGGTGGTGTAGGTCTGCGTCCAGCGCGCGGGGTGGAAGGTGACCTTGCCGGAGTTAACGGCGTCGAGTGCCGGCCCCTTGAGCTTGTCGACGGCCACAAACCACTGCTCGGACAGCCACGGCTCCAGCGCGGAGTCGCAACGGTAGCAGTGCATGACGGAGTGGTCGAGCTCTTCGACGTGGTCGAGCAGGTCGTGCTCCTCGAACCACTTGATGACCGCCTCGCGGCACTCGTCGCGGTTCATGCCGGTGAACTCGCCATAGCCCTCGACGACCACCGCGTGCTCGTCGAAGATGTTGATCTGCGGCAGATCGTGGGCCTGACCCATGGCGTAATCGTTGGGGTCGTGGGCCGGGGTAACCTTAACGAAGCCGGAACCGAAGTTGGCGTCGACATGCCAATCCTCAAAGATGGGGATCTCGCGGTCGACGATGGGGAGCTTGACGGTCTTGCCCACGAAGGCGGCCTTCTCGGGGTCCTTCGGGGAGACGGCAACGCCCGTGTCGCCGAGCATGGTCTCGGGGCGCGTGGTGGCGACGACGATGTAGTCCTGGCCGTTGACCGGCTCGGTCAGCGGGTAGCGCAGGTGCCACAGGTGGCCCTTCTCGTCCTTATACTCGGCCTCGTCGTCCGAGATGGCGGTGGTGCAGTTGGGGCACCAGTTGACGATGCGCTTGCCGCGATAGATCAGGCCGTCATGGTACCAGTCACAGAAGACCTTACGCACAGCCTGGGCGTAATCCTCGTCCATGGTAAAGCGCTCGTTGTCGAAGTCGACGGAGCAGCCCATGCGCTTGATCTGCTCGACGATGATGCCGCCGTACTCGTGGGTCCAGTCCCAGCAGGCGTCGACAAACTTATCGCGACCGATCTCCAGGCGGCTGATGCCCTCGCTCTTGAGCTTCTTGTCGACCTTGGTCTGCGTGGCGATACCGGCGTGATCGGTGCCCAGCACCCAGCGCGTGGACTTGCCGCGCATGCGGGCCATACGGACGATGGCGTCCTGGATGGAGTCGTCGGTAGCGTGACCCATGTGGAGCTTGCCGGTCACGTTGGGAGGCGGAATGGTGACGGTGCAGTCGCCCACGCCCTCGCGGCGCTTGTAGTAGCCGCCGTCGAGCCACTTCTGCAGGATCGCCGGCTCGTTGGTCGACGGATCGTAGTTCTTGGGCATCTCTTCCATATATCTCTCCCTGTCCCGCCGGCGTGTCCGCCTGCTTGGTTTTCGCTCGGTCAGGTCCTGGCTCGCACGAAGAGCACATTAAGTGCTCTTCGGCTCGTGCGGAATCTACGAAAACCAAGCAGGCGGACGCGCCTTAGGTATCGATTACTTCAGTCTGATATGACTTCGCTGAGGCTTAAACAAACACACAGAATAACACAGGTAGTTGGGTGTTTTGCGTATATATAAAATAGCCTCCGACCGCGGATGGTCGGAGGCTATTTGCAAGCACGTTTTTGGCAGGTTTACCCGTAGATGCGTTGGGGCTGTTCTTCGCCCTTAACCGCCGCTTCGGTCACGATGACCTTGGCGACACCCTCCTCGCTGGGGAGGTCGAACATCGTCTGCTGAAGCACGTCCTCGCAGATGGAACGCAGGCCGCGGGCGCCGGTCTTGCGGGCGAGCGCCATACGGGCGATCTCGTGAAGGGCCGCGGCCTCAAATTCAAGCTCAACGTCCTCGAGCTGGAACATCTTGCGGTACTGACGCACCACGGCGTTCTTGGGCTCGGTCAGAATCGACACCAGGTCGTCCTCGTCGAGCGCCTGCGTCTGGGTGACAACGGGCGTACGGCCCACGAACTCGGGGATCATGCCAAAGGCGTTGAGGTCCTGCGGGAGCACCTGACGCAGCAGGTCGTTCTCGTCGACCGAGGTGGGGCCGGCGATCTCGGAGTTAAAGCCCACGCCCTTGTTGCCCACGCGGTCGGCGATGATCTTGTCCAGACCCACAAAGGCACCGCCGCAGATAAACAGGATGTTAGTCGTGTCGATCTGCAGCAGCTCCTGCTGGGGATGCTTGCGCCCACCGGTAGGCGGAACGCTGGCCACCGTGCCCTCAAGAATCTTAAGCAGCGCCTGCTGCACACCCTCGCCCGAGACATCGCGGGTAATGGAGAGGTTCTCGGCCTTGCGGGCAATCTTGTCAATCTCGTCCACGTAGATAATGCCCACCTGCGCGCGCTCAATGTCGCCATCGGCAGCATTGATGAGCTTGAGCAGGATGTTCTCCACGTCCTCGCCAACGTAACCAGCCTCGGTGAGCGCGGTGGCATCGGCGATGGCAAACGGCACCTCGAGGATGCGCGCGAGCGTCTGGGCGAGCAGGGTCTTGCCGGTACCGGTGGGACCGAGCAGCAGGATGTTGGACTTGGCGAGCTCTACCTCGTCCATATCGTCATCGAACTGCGAGCCCATGCCCGATGCCTCGTCAAAGGCAGACACCGCGGCGCCGCCCTCGATGACGCGGCGGTAATGGTTGTACACGGCAACCGACATGGCGCGCTTGGCGTCCTCTTGGCCCATGACATAAGCCGAAAGCTCGTCATAGATCTCGTGCGGCGTCGGCACGTGCGTGATGACCTGGCGGTCGTCCTCGAGCTCAAAGCCCTCGGCCTCGGGGTCCACGGCGGGCTGCCCAGCAGCCTGGCCGTGATCGTTGAGGAAGCCCGGCAGCTTGCCGTTGCGGGCAGCGTCCATAAAGTCCGAAGCCAGCGACTCCTCCAAGATCTCAGAGCAAGCGGCGACGCACTCGTCACAGATAAAGATGTTGGTCGGACCCTTTACGAGGCGACGGACCTGCCCCTGCTCTTTTCCGCAGAAGGAGCAGCGGATGGGGTTGCCGTTCTCGTCAAAGTTGTCCTGCATGTTTCCTGCCATCCTAGGCGTCCTTCGCGGCGAGATCGCGCGAGGTGACGATACGGTCGATCAGGCCGTAGTCGAGGGCCTCGGCAGCGGTCAGGTAGTTGTCGCGCTCGGTATCGGCCTGGACCTTCTCGATGGGCTGGCCCGAGGCATCGGACAGGATCTGATTGAGCTCGCGGCGGGTCTTCTTGATCTCCTCGGCAACGATCTCGATCTCGGTCTGCTGGCCCTGGGCACCGCCGCTGGGCTGGTGAATCATGACCTTGGAGTGCGGCAGGCAGAAGCGCTTGCCCTTGGCGCCAGCCGAAAGCAGCACGGCGGCCATGGACGCAGCCATACCGACGCAGATGGTGGAGACCTGCGGCTTGATAAAGTTCATGGTGTCAAGAATCGCCAGGCCGGAGTAAACCTCGCCGCCGGGCGAATTGATGTAGAGCGAGATATCCTTCTCGGCATCCTGGCTCTCAAGATGCAGTAGCTGGGCAACGACCAGGTTGGCGCTGACGGAGTTGATCTCCTCGCCCAAGAAGATGATGCGATCGTTGAGCAGGCGCGAATAGATATCGTAGCTGCGCTCGCCGCGCGGCGTCTGCTCGATAACGTATGGCACGAGGGCGGAATCGAACTTAGCGATCATACGCATCTCCATTTCTCTCTTGCGGACCAAATTGGTTCTAGATAAACGTACGGTGCCCGCATGCTATGCATTGGCTGGCACCGTACGAAGCAACCGGATAACCGGCTATTAACTTTACCCCATCACGGGCACATACATGCGCTCGCGGGCAAGGTGGCGAGAATTACTCGGCGTCCTTGGCGGTCTCGTCGACCTCGGTCACCTTGGCGTTCTCGACCAGGTGGTCGACGGCCTTGGAGCGACGGATGGACTCGCGGACGGCAGGCATGCGGCCATCGGCGATGAACTCGGCCTTGGAAGCCTCGACGTCCTTGACGCCGGCCTTCTCGAACTCGGCGTTGATGTCGTCCTCGGTGACCTCAATCTTGAGCTCACGGGCGAGAGCGTCGAGCGCCAGGGACTCACGGGCAACGTCGTTGGCCTGCTTGTGCAGGTCGCCGATGAACTGCTCCATGGTCAGGCCGGAAGCGGGCAGCCAGGTGTCCAGCGTCATGCCGCGGGCAGCGAGGTTGGACAGGAAGTTCTGGCCAAGCTCCTCAAAGACGGACTGCTCGTAGTCGGCATCCATCTCGTCGAGCTGCAGGCGCTCGGCGAGAGCGGAGACGCAACGGTTCTCCTTCTCGGCCGGGAGGCGGGAAGCCTTGTCCTGCTCGATCTCGATCTTGATGGCGTCGCGCATAGCGTCGATGCTGTCGAAGCCGAAGTCGGACTTGACGAGCTCGTCGGTGAGCTCGGGGGTGTTGCGGACCTTGATGCCCTTGACGGTGACCTCGACGGTGTGGGTCTCGGCCTCCTCGCCCTCCTCGGCCTCGTCGGTCCAGGTGACGGACTTGACGTCGTCAACGTTGGCGCCGATCAGAGCCTCGTTGAACTCGGCGGGGTTGCTGTCGCTACCGGCGATGAGCATACGGCCCTCGGCGGCGAAGTTATCGGCGTTCTCGACGGCCTTGAGGTCGACGGTCACATAGTCGTCAGCCTCGACGGCACGACCCTCGACGTCCTCGAAGGTGGCGCGGTAGTTGAGAAGCATCTCTACCTGGTTGTTGATCTCGGACTCGGTGACCTCCGCAGGGGGCATCTCGATCTCGACAGCGTCGAAGGAGGAGAGCTCAGCGGCGGGACGCAGGGAGAACTCGACGGTGTAGGTGTAGTCCTCGTGATCCTTGGCGAGGTCGAGCTCCTTGTAGTCACCGTTCTTGGTGGGGACGATGTCCAGCTCGTTGAGGACGGCGGGCTCGTTGGCGGCGATCAGGTCGTTGGTGGCCTGAGCGAGGGTAGCCTCGGCGCCAAGAGCGGAGTCGATGACCGGACGGGGAGCCTTACCGGCACGGAAGCCCGGGAAGCGGTACTTCTTGGCGGTGTCCTTGTAGGCCTTCTTGATCGCGGCGTCGACGTCGGCGGCCGGGATGGTGACCGTAGCGGTGAGCTTGGCGTCCTTGACGTCAGAAGCGGTGATGTTCAACACGTTCCTCCTCATACTGCCCAGCTTATCTGAGGTGCTGGTACCTTTATGCAACAAGCGTCGCGAGGGCATAAGCCGACGCGGGTGCGTTGGTGCGGGCGAAAGGACTCGAACCTTCACGGGAATCCCACCAGAACCTAAATCTGGCGCGTCTACCAATTCCGCCACGCCCGCATGAGCGCACAGATTAGGAATGATAGCAGATACGAGCGGCAAGCGCACGCACACGTTTTACAGGCTCACGACCTCACCACGAGTGCAAAAGGCGGGGCGAGTTGCCCCGCCCCGCCCATTACGACTTGTTCGCTGACCCGCTACTCCCCCAGCAGCGCTTTCTCCGGCGTGATGGGCAGCGAGCGAACCTGGTGACCGGTGGCGTGCGCCACGGCCGAGGCAACGGCGGCGAGCGGCGTGTTGATGACGACCTCGCCGATCGACTTGGCGCCAAACGGGCCCGTCGGCTCGTAGCTCGGCTCAAAGGCCACGCGAATGCTGCCGATATCCAGGCGCGTGGGCAGCTTGTAGCTCATAAAGTTGCCGGTGCGCAGGCGGCCGCGATCATCATGCTCGACAATCTCGTAGAGCGCGTGGCCGATACCCTGGGCAATGCCGCCCTCGGCCTGGACGCGTGCGAGCGCCTCGTTGATCACGGTGCCGCAGTCCACAGCCGCCACGTAGTCCACAACAGTCACCTTACCGGTGGCCTTGTCGACCTCGACCTCGGCAATGCCGGCCATAAACGGCGGAGGCGAAACGGGCAGGCAGGCAGAGGCATGCGAGGTGAGCGCGTCGCCGCCCGCGATGTTCTTGACGCACAGGTTGGCAAAGTCGCGCAGCGTGAGGTAGCGGTTCTGCTCGCGCGCGGCGCGCTCGTCGGACAGTCGCACGTACTGGCCATCAAAAACCACGTCGGCGGCGTCCACATCCCACATCTGGGCTGCCTTGGCGCAAATCTTCTCGCGCAGCTCGGTCGCGGCGTTCTTGGCGGCCAGGCCCGTCACGTACGTACCCGAGCTCGCGTACGAGCCGGCGTCGAACGGCGACACATCGGTGTCCACGCCGCGCACCACAATGAGCGAGCTCTCCACGCCCAGCTCCTCGGCGGCAATCTGCGCCAGAATCGTGTCGACGCCCATGCCGTTATCGGTGGCGCCGGTGCCGATGGTAATGAAACCATCCTCTTCCAGGCGCATGTCGATGCCGGCGATATCCACGTTGGAGATGCCCGAGCCCTGCATGGTGAGCGCGCAGCCCAGGGCGCGCACGCGATCGCCCAGGTCCACGGCCAGCGGCTTGTCGCGCCAGCCGATCATGTCCATCGCGCGCAGCAGGCAGCGGTCGAGCGCGCAGGCGTTGAGCTTCTCGTTGTAGTACTGCGGCATGACCTCGCCCTCGCGCACAATGTTCTTAAGGCGCAGGTCGGCGGGGTCCATGTGCAGCATGTCGGCGAGCTCGTTGACGGCGCTCTCCACGGCAAACTGGCCCTGGGTGGCACCGTAGCCACGATACGCGCCGCCGCGGTTGGTATTGGTGTAGACGGCGTCCCAGCTAAAGCGGCTCGCCTTCACATGGTTGTAAATCGGCAGGCTCTTGTGGCCCGAAAGCCCGATCGTCGTGGTGGCGTGCTCGCCGTACGCGCCGGCGTTGGAAAGCGTGTGCAGATCGATGGCCGTGATGGTGCCGTCGTTCATGGCGCCCAGCTTAACGGTCATCTGCATCTGGTGACGCGAGTTGCCCGCGGTGATGGTCTCCTCGCGGGTGTAGCAGCAGTAGCTCGGACGGCCGGTCTGCTGCGTCACAAACGCCACGAAGATCTCGCAGCAGCCCGTCTGCTTGGAGCCAAAGCCGCCGCCGATGCGCGGTTTAATAACTTGCACCTGCGACTGCGGAATGTCGAGCGACTGCGCGACCATGCGGCGCACGTGGAAGGGCACCTGCGTAGAGGTGGTCACCGAGATGCGCCCGAACGCGTCGGTCGTCGCAAAGGCGCGGAAGGTCTCCATGGGCGCGGTCTGCGTGGCCTGGCTGGTGTAAGTGCGCTCAAAGACGATGTCGCTCTGGGCGAATGCCTCGTCCAGGTCGCCAAAGTCGCTGGTACCGCTGCACACCAGGTTGCGGGGCACATCGCCGCCCTGCGGGAACATAAAGGTCACGTCGCCCTCGGGGTGAACCACGATGTCGTTATCGAGCGCCTGGGTAAAGTCGAGTAGGGGCTCGAGCACCTCGTAGTCGACCTTGATGAGCTTGAGCGCCTTGTCGGCGGCCTCCTCGGTCTCGGCGGCGACAATCGCCACCTCCTCGTTTTGGTAACGGACGAGGTTCTCGAGGATCAGGCGGTCGTAGGGACTCGGCTGCGGATAGCTCTGACCGGCAATGGTAAAGCGGCGCTTGGGCACGTCCTCGTAGGTGTAGACGCCCACCACGCCGGGCACCTTCAGGGCACGCGACGTGTCGATGGAGCGGATCTTGGCGCGGGCATACGGGCTGCGCTTGAGCTTAACGATGAGCGCGCCGGCGGGCACCATATCGCCCGTGTAGACGGGACGGCCCTCGAGCAGGGCCTTAGAGTCCTTCTTGGGCTGCTTGTGGGTGATCTGCTTGTAGGTGACGCCGTCGCAGCTGGTGTCGTTGACCGGCAGCTCGGGCATCTCAAAGCCCACCTGTACGCCAGACTCGTTAAGGAAGCGCACGATGGCGCGCAGCTGGCTCTCGTAGCCGCTGCAACGGCAGAGATTGCCGGCAAGCTGGCGCGAGAGCTCCTCGCGCGTGGCAACGAGGCTCGGGTCCTCCTTGGCGGCGCGGGCAAGCGACAGCACGTTCATGATGAGGCCGGGGGCGCAAAAACCGCACTGCTCAGCGCCTTCGGCGGCCATGGCGCGGGCAAGCGCCTCGGACTCGGCCTTGAGACCCTCGAGCGTGGTGATGGAGCGGCCCTCAACGCGCGCGGCGGGAACCGAGCAGCTCAGCACCGGGTCGCCGTCGAGCCACACCGTGCACAGACCGCAGTTGGTGGTCTCGCAGGCGCAGCGCACCGACGCGCAGCCCTGCTCACGCAGCAGCGAAAAGAGCATGGTATCGGGGGCAATCTGAACCTTGACCTTGCGGCCGTTGAGCGTAAAGGAAAGATCGATGAGTTTGGCAGCCATTAGCGCACCTCGCTAGAATCGACGCCGGGCACGCGGCGGCAGGAATACTCGTCCGTGGCAAACTTAGGAATCTGCACGCCCTCGAGCTCGCGGGCAAGCGCAGCCGAAAGCTCGATGCCGGCGGCGCGGCACACGGCCTGGATCGCCAGCGGCGCCGAGATGCGGCGGCGGTAGTCGGCCGAGCCCCACAGGTTGGTGCCGTAGCTCAGCGCGCGTACGGACGCGGCCAGGGCGCGCAGCTCGTCCTCGGAAGGCTGCTCGTTCACCAGGCCGCATGCCTCGCCCTGCAGCAGGGTCGCGCGCAGCGGGCGGGCGCCCACGGTGACATGCCAACTGTTATCCCACCAGGCGGCGGTGACATTGAGCGAGGGAAAGTCGGTCGCGGCCTTGCGCACGGCCTCGTAACTTGCACGGTAATCATGCTTAACGACCACAACATGCTCGATCACGTCGCGCACGTAGCCCATGTTCACAAACTCGGCGAGCGGCACACGTCCGGCACCCGTCAGCTCAACGTACGAATCGAGCGCCAAAAAGGCCGAGAGCACGTCCGAGAAACCAAAGCGGCCGTAGATGCTGCCGCCCACCGTGGCGGTATTGCGCAGCTGCACACCCACGATGTCGTGGACGGCAAACTCAAAGACATTGTTGACGAGCGCGTTGAGCTCGGCATGGCGCTCGAGCTGGCGCAGGGTGCACATGGCACCGATGCGAAACTCGGTCTCGGTCTCCTCGATCTGATCGAGTCCGCAGGCCGAAAGGTCAATCGCCGTCGCCACACGACGCGAACCCAGGCGCATCCAGATACCGCCGCCCACAATCTTGTTGTTGCGGTTCTTCTGCAAGAGCTCATAGGCTTCGGCCGCGTTTCCAACACGGACGTAGGTACCGAACTTGAGCACGTTCTCCCCCATCTCTTTACTTGTCCAGTACCCCTAAGTGTACCAAACGAGGGCGCACGACCCTCGCCACCATAGAAAAAGGCTCCCAACCGGAATGGCTGGGAGCCTCATCACATGCTATGTCGAGCGAAGATTTAGCAGACGCCCTGGGCGAGCATGGCGTCGGCGACCTTCAGGAAGCCGGCGATGTTGGCGCCCATGACGAAGTTGCCCTCCTGGCCGTACTCCTTGGCGGTGTCGTCCACGTTGTGGAACATACCGCGCATGAGCTGCTCGAGCTTGCCGTCGACCTCCTCGAAGGTCCAGGACAGGTGCTCGGCGTTCTGGCTCATCTCCAGGCCGGACACGAGCACGCCGCCGGCGTTGGCAGCCTTACCGGGCATAAAGGCGACGCCGTTCTCCTGGAAGTAGGTCGTGGCCTCGATGGTCGTGGGCATGTTCGCGCCCTCGCCGACCACCTTGCAGCCGTTGGCGACGAGCGCCTGGGCGTCCTCGAGCAGCAGCGTGTTCTCGCGAGCGCAGGGCAGCGCGATGTCGCAGGGCAGCTGCCACACGCCGCGGCCGTCGCCCTCGTGCCACACAGCCTTGGGCTTCTCGTCAACGTACATGGCGAGCGTGACGCCCTTGTCGTGCCCGGAGCGCTTCTTGTTGTAGACATGCTCGAGCACGGTGTAGTCGATGCCGTCGGGGTCCTCGACCCAGCCGTGGGTGTCGGAGCAGGCCAGCACCTTGCCGCCGAGCTGGGAGACCTTCTGGACCGCATAGATAGCGACGTTACCGGAGCCGTGAACGACGACGTTCTTGCCCTCGAAGGAGTCGCCGCGGCTCTTGAGGTACTCGTCCACAAAGTAGACCAAGCCGTAGCCGGTGGCCTCGGTACGGGCGAGCGAGCCGCCAAAGGAGAGGCCCTTGCCGGTAAGGACGCCGGTCCACTCGTTGGTCAGGCGCTTGTACTGACCGAACATGTAGGCAACCTCGCGGCCGCCAACGCCCAGGTCGCCGGCGGGAACGTCGGTGTTGGGGCCGATGTGGCGATAGAGCTCGGTCATGAAGGACTGGCAGAAGTGCATGATCTCGTTGTTGGACTTGCCCTTGGGGTCAAAGTCAGAGCCGCCCTTGCCGCCGCCCATGGGAAGGGTGGTCAGGCTGTTCTTGAGGATCTGCTCCAGGCCCAGGAACTTGAGCATACCCAGGGTGACCGTCGGGTTAAAGCGCAGGCCGCCCTTGTAGGGTCCAATGGCAGAGTTGAACTCGACGCGATAGCCGCGGTTGACCTGGACCTTGCCCTGGTCGTCAACCCAGGGGACACGGAACATGACGATGCGCTCGGGCTCGACGAGGCGCTCAAGCAGGGCGGCCTCCTCGTACTCGGGATGGGCGTCGAGCGCCGGCTGGATGGTGCCGAGGATCTCGGTCGCGGCCTGGATGAACTCAGGCTGCTCGGGATAGCGGGCCTTGAGCTCTTCGAGAACTTTCTGCGTGTAGCTCATGCTTCCTCCAATGATGGGAAACGAAAAATGTCGGTCGCGGCACCCTATGCGCCGCGAACTTTATCGAGTATGGATAATATCGCACTGTTGCGGGAAAGTTTCGCATAAGATCGCGGGCGGATGTTTCATTTTGATTACGATGCAGGTAGATGCGTTTTTGAGCGCCTGACGTGCAAGTTGCGTGTTTCGAAGCTGTTTCTCGCACGTTTCGAAACCACCACAAAGGGGACAGGCACCTTTGTGGTGGTTTTGACGAAATGCGTTGGCGGGAACGTATGTGAATCGAACACATCCAAGACGTTTTGCACGCCTCGCAACGGTTTTGAGGACCGCGGGGCCCACCGGAGCCCATCCGCTCCCAAACGTGGCGGTATTTTACCAAACTAGCAATACGACGACCCCTAGCGCAGCGATCTTAGGCCGCCAGCATCCTTGTCGAGCGTCGTAAAGCGCACCGCATCCAGGTGCTCCAAGATGCTAATGGCTCGTTTGCGCGACACGCCCAGGGCCTCGCGCAACACACTCGTGGTGGCAGCGCCGCCCGCAGCCTCGATGGCCACTGCGACGACCTCACGCGCATGGACCTCGGCGGCAGCAGACAAGGCAACGTCACGTTCGATCTTAACGATTGAGCGATTGAGCGAAAGCTCGCGCAGGGCACGCGTCATGGTGTCGCGATCAAGTTGCAGCCGCTCGCCCACCTCGGAAAGCGTCGGCGCATCGAGACCCGCCTCGTCCAACAGGGTCATGATGCGCCGGCTCGCCTCACGCACCACGCGCATCGCCGCAACAGCAGAGTGCGGGTCGAACACCTCGGACGCCTCCTGGGCGCAGATGCCGCGCGCGCAGCCCTCGAGGACGAGCGCGGACGCTACGTCTTCGCCCGCTGTCGGCCAGGCGGCATGCGCGACCTCGCCCGGTGTGAAACCCGTCTGCTTGGGCGCGGCCCCGTGCATAGCGGCCAGCGCGTCGGAGAGCGCGGCGAGGGCGGCATCGAGCACAGCGGGGACGGCATAAAGCTCCTCGGTCGAGCGCTCGACATGAAGCGCCACGGCGTCGCCCAAGGAAACCGCCCCGTGCAGGAGCGCGGCCGCCTCGGCGCCCGAAAGATCGAGAGCACGGGCTGCAGCCGCGGCGGGCACGGGCAGGCGCTGCAGCCCCAACCATGCGGCAACGGCAGCGGCGCGGTCGCCGGCATCCAGGGCCCCGAGCAGCGCGCGCTCGCCCGCGGAGAGGTCACGCGAGCGGCGGCACCGCGAAAGAAGAACGCGACCGCCGCCAAGTAGCGAAATCGGAGAGTGCGACAGGATGACGGAATGATCGCCGGCGCGCAACGGCAACGGCCGCTCCAAGCGCACCTGCACCACACGCGTCTCGCCGACCGCGAGGGGCGGCTCGTCGTCCAAAAGCATAATGCGACCGAGCACCTCGGCCGTGCCCGCCATCACGTGCACGCGCGTGCCCGAGGCAAGAACGCCGGATCGCGCGCCGTCGTGCCCCACATATGTCAGCCGCATCAAAAAGCGCAGCGTCTGCCCCACGCAACCCTCGACGCCGAGCATCTCGCCGCGCTTGAGGTGCGCCACGCCATCACCCACCAGGTTCAGGGCGACACGCTGACCCGGAACCGCGCGCTGGGTATCCCCGTGAACTTGCATGCCACGCACGCGACAGTGCGTTCGCGACGGCAGTGCGACAAGCTCGTCGCCAACCGATACAGGCCCGTCGTGCAGCGTGCCCGTCACGACGGTTCCGGTGCCGCGGATACTAAAGCAGCGGTCGATAGGGAGACGGGGCGTATCGCCCGAGCCCGCGGTCGCCTCTAGGCGCTCCGACAGGCACGAGCAAACCGCGTCATCGAGCACCGCGAGCAGCTCGCCCAGGCCCTCACCCGTCTTGGAGGACACCGGCACGACCGATACCCCCGCAAACACGGTCCCCTGAAGAAATGCCTCGACGTCGAGCTCGGCGAGCTCCGCCGTCTCGTCGTCGGCCAGGTCGCACATAGTCAGCGCCACCACCATATGCGTCACACCCAACAGCTCCAGCACGCGCACGTGCTCGCGGGTCTGCGGCATCACACCCTCCACGGCCGAAACCACCAGCACGGCCACGTCGATGCCCGTGGCGCCCTGCACCATCGCGCGCAGATAGTGCGCATGCCCGGGCACGTCGACCAAGCCGACAAGCTTGCCGCTCGGCAGCGCCAGCTCGCCAAAGCCGAGCTCCGTGGTCATGCCGCGGCGCCGTTCGACCTCCAGACGGTCGGGGTTTTTGCCGGTCAGCACTTCGATGAGCGCCGACTTGCCGTGATCGACATGGCCCGCCGTTCCAACGACAACGGGACATTCGACAAGCTCGCACGCACTCATCGATGCAAACCCGCCCGCACGGCATCGGCCAACGCAGACGCGCACAGATCAAGATCGGTATCGTGCAAAAGCGTGCGGACGTCAAACAGCACCTGTTCGTGCCGCACGCGCGTGACGACCGGCGTGTCGGGTTCCTGAACCATGGCGCGCTTCAGGCCATCGGCAGATAGGCGCCCATCGACGGGGCAAACGGCAACGCAAAACGTCGGAAGCTCGACGGTCGGCAGCGACCCGCCGCCCGGGGCAGAGGCTCCCTCGACAACCTGCAGCTCCACCGCGTCCTCGCACTGGGCCTCGCGAAGCTTGCGCAGCATGCGGTCATGCAGGCGCTTTGCCTGACGCTCGAGCGGAGCCGGCGCACCGGAAAGCATGTTGAGCACCGGGATCTCCCGATGCGCCGTATCGGAGCCGGCCACATACAGGCGCAGGGTGGCCTCGAGCGCCGCGAGCGTGAGCTTGCCGGGGCGAAGCGCGCGCATAAGCGGATGAGAGGCGCAGGCGGCGATTGCCTGGGCGCTACCGAGGATGATGCCCGCCTGCGAAGCACCGAGCAGTTTGTCGCCCGAGCACGAGACGACGTCAACGCCGGCGCCAAGAGACACGGACGTGGGCCTCTCCCCCGCATCGGCGAGCACCCCGTCTGCAAGCAAAGCGCCCGAGCCTTGGTCCTCGTAAAGCAAAAGGCCGTGTTCATGCGCCAGCGCAGAAAGCTCCGCCGCCGAAACCTCCTCGTGAAAGCCCTCGATACGGTAGTTTGAAGGATGAACTTTCAGGATCATCGCCGTGTTGGGCGTAATGGCGCTTCGGTAATCATCCAGATGCGTGCGGTTGGTAGAGCCCACCTCGACGAGCTTGGCACCCGAGGCTGCCATGATGTCGGGGATGCGGAAGCTTCCGCCCACCTCGACAAGCTCGCCGCGGCTCACGATGACCTCTTTGCCAGCCGCGTGCGCGGTAAGCACCAGCAGCACCGCCGCGGCGTTATTGTTGACAACCAAAGCGTCCTGCGCCCCCGTGAGCATGCGCAGCAGGCGCGCGGCATGTTCCTTGCGGCCCCCGCGAGCACAGGTCGCGACGTCATACTCGAGCGTGCTGTAGCTGCGGGCGACGTCGGTCACCGCCTGCACCGCTGCGGGGGCGAGCGGAGCACGGCCCAGATTGGTGTGAATCACAACGCCCGTCGCGTTGACGGCGGGGCGCAGGGTCGGTAGCGACAGGCGGTGGCACCGCCGCTCGATAGCTAAGGCAAGCTCACGTTTGTTCCTTGCGGGGGAGCCGGAGCGAATCGCCGCGCGCTCGGCATCGAGCTCGGTATCGATCGCCTCGCGCACGATCGTGTCGCCCGCATCGCCGGCAGCCTTCATGACCGGCCACTCGGACAGCAGCTCGTGGACAGCGGGAATGGAGCGCAGGCGGTCGCGCACCTCGGCGGGCATGGATTCGCAGTCGCTCATGGAAAGCCTTTCGACATATTCAATAAAAAGCAGGTCCCCCATGGTCGTCATTTGCCAAACAATGGCGACGCGTACGCAAAAGGGACAGGTCCATTATGGCAGCTCGTGGCAAGACGGCGCAGCGCCTCGTTCAAAACCTGCCAAAATAAACCTGTCCCTCTTTGGTCGGTTATGGCCTGGGGCCTTTAGGCCTCCTTGTTGGCGTAGATAAACCAGTAACCCAGCGCCACGATCAGGGCGCCGCCCACGATATTGCCCAGCGTGGAGACCGAAAGGTTGAGCGCCAGACCCGCCGCGTTAAGAGCGGCGGCGCCGGCAACATCGGCTCCATAGCCGCAGGAGTGCATCAAAATGCCCATGGGCAAAAAGTACATGTTAGCGACGCAGTGCTCAAAACCGCAGACCACAAAGGCGGCAATAGGCAGCAGAATGCCCACGACCTTGTCGACCACGGACTTGCCGGCGGTACCGATCCATACGGCCAGGCACACAAAGATGTTGCACAGGATGCCGCGGAAGAAGATGGTGACGGCATCGATCGTAACCTTACCGGCGGCGACACTCACCATGGTGTTGGCGACGGCCTCGCCGTTGAGCTTGTAAATAGCCGCCATGTAAATCAAAAAGACAACGAACAGGGCGCCGACAAAGTTGCCGACCCACACAACGGCCCAGGCCTTGAGTATCTGGATGAGCGTGATCTTTTTGCTCTTAAGCGCGCACACCATCAGCGAGTTACCGGTAAACAGCTCCGCGCCGCAAATGAGCACGAGCACCAGCCCCAGGCAAAAAGCAAGGCCGCCCACAAAGCGCTGAGCGCCCCAGCCGAGGGTCGCATCGCTCAGAAAGACCGTGAAGAACAGGCCTCCGAAGGCGATGAACGCGCCGGCGAACATGGCGAGCAAAAAGGCCTTCGAGACCGGCAGGTTGGCCTTGGTAACGCCGGCGGCCTCGGTCTTGGCCTCGATTGCGGCGGGCGCCAGGCAATCGGAGGTGGGATAGTCTGCCTTGCTCTGTGCCATAGCAACCACTTCTTTCTTACGACTTGGGACCGGCATTGCCAATGAATGTGTCCCGCGACGGATGGTCAAAAACAAAACAGGTCAGAAGTAAACGTACCTCTGACCTGCAAATTACATGGAGCGGGCGACGGGAAGTCCAAGGATTTGCTTCACAAATCCTTGTTTCGCTGCGGGCCTTCGGCCCTTGCGTGCTGCACTGGAAAATGCTCACGCATTTTCTCAGCTTCGCACCCTGGCGGGTTCGATCCCCGTCACCCGGCACGCCTACGAAAACGGCTTTGGTCCCAAAAGGGGTCAAAGCCGTTAGCCAATCTTATGGAGCGGGCGACGGGAATCGAACCCGCGTCATCAGCTTGGAAGGCTGGGGTTCTACCATTGAACTACGCCCGCAAGATATGGTCGGGACGACAGGATTTGAACCTGCGACATCCTGCTCCCAAAGCAGGCGCGCTACCAAACTGCGCCACGTCCCGAAGGTGTTGAGCAGCTAAGGTCTAAACCTTGCGTGTCCCAAAGCGAAGGAAATTATAGGTGAGACTCCCCGCCTGTGCAAGCATTGATGCCTTAGCTCCTCGAATGAGCAACAAAACGACTATGGAGCAGGCCGATCGCAAAGGCAACCACGGCAACCGGCGCCCACGCGGCACCGATATCCGCCAGAGGCAGTGCATCGAACGGCAGCCACGCGCCCGCAAAGAACGCATCGCGGACCGAGGTGATCACACTCTGCACAGCAACCACGCCGCCGACCCACACCCACACCTGCGGATGAGCGTCGCAAAAGCCGTGCACCAGGCCCATCAGTACCAGTACGATGGCAACGGGATACAAGGCGTTGAGCATGGGCACCGAGAACATAAGGATCACGTCGAGGCCAACGTTGGAAAGCACGCACGAAAACGCCGCGAACACAAAGGCGAGGATCGCGAAGGGGCGGCGCATGGCCTCCTCGGAGGCCTCCGCTCCCCCTTCAACCACGTACGTCTCGCAGAAGTAACGCGAGCAGCAGCTGATGAGGCCGATGCACACATTCATGCAGGCGAGGAAGAAGATCGCAAAGACCACGACCGTGCCGGCAAGGCCAAAGTGCATGGAGGCCGAACGGGCGAGGATGGCGGCTCCGTTGGTGGCGTCGGGCATCACAGTGCTGAGCTGTGCGCCGGCAAGCGCCAGGCCGCAGTAGATGATGGCCATGAGCACACCGGCGATCACGCCGGAGCGCGAGATCTCGAAGGCCACGCGCTTGTCATCGGTAACGCCCAGCTCGTGGATGGTCTCGGCGATAATGATGCCAAAGGCGAGCGACGCGAGCAGGTCCATGGTCTGGTAGCCGGTCAAAAAGCCTTGCACGGCGGCGCCGTCATCATAGGGAGCCTGCGGCGCGGCAGCGGAACCCAGCGGCGAGACCACGGCGGCGCCCACGACCAATACGATAAGGGCGATGAGCGCGGGGCCCGTAATGCGGCCGAGCACGCGCGTGATAACGCCCGGGCGCAGCGTGAGCGCAAACGCGACGACAAAGAAACCAACGGCAAACACCAGGCGCGCCGTGCCGAGCGAGACATCCTCGGGCAGTAGCGGAACCAGCATCTCGAAGGCCGTGGAACTTGTGCGCGGAATGGCCAGGCACGGGCCGATGGCCAGATACACCGCCGCGACAAAGAACTCGCCAAACTTGGGGTGCACGCGGCCGGCAAGCTCGCGCGCCGTTCCGGCAAGCGCCACGGCGATAAAGCCCATGACGGGCAGGCCGATGGCAGCGATCAGAAAGCCGAGCATGGCGACCGGCGTGGCAGAACCTGCCTGCAGCGCCAGCAGCGGCGGAATAATGAGGTTGCCGGCGCCAAAGAGCATCGAGAACAGGGCGATGCCGACCGTGACGACATGGTCGGAGCGCAAGCCGCGCGGGGCGGATGAAGCCATGGGCACACCTTTCGGGTCGAAACTAAAACGAAACGGGCAAAAGACCCGTCCCGCAAGTATATACGCTTTAGCAGGCTAAATCGCGCAAAGCGTCAATCGCGATATCGACTTCTTCGGTCGTGTTGAAATACCCAAACGAGAAGCGGACGACACCCTGGCGCTCGGTACCTAACGCGCGGTGCATGAGCGGAGCGCAATGAGCACCGGGGCGCGTCGCAATCCCCCACCCTTGCATGAGCGCGTCCGAAATCTCAGCCGAATCGATATCACCCACGTTGAGTGAGACGATCGCCGAGCGCGTCGGCTGGTCAAACGCACCGTAGAGCGCAATGCCAGGAATTTCGCGAACGCCAGCGAGGAAGCGCTCGGCCAGCACACGTTCGTGAGTCGCAATCGCCTCCACCCCGCCCTGGACCTCGATAAAGTCGAGACCGGCAGAAAGACCGGCGATACCGTGGCCGTTGAGCGTGCCCGCCTCGAGGCGCGTGGGCCACTCCCGCGGCTGCAGCGCATCGAAGCTGTGCACGCCCGTGCCACCCATAGCCCACGGAGCCACATCGATGCCCTCAGCCACGGCCAGGCCGCCGGTCCCCTGCGGACCCATGAGCCCCTTGTGGCCGGTAAAGCACACAATGTCGAGACCCATGGCCTGCATATCGATATGCACCGTGCCGGCAGACTGTGAGGCGTCGACGATCGCAAGCGCGCCGGCAGCGTGGGCCATGGCCGCCACGTGCGCGATGTCGACCGCGTTGCCGGTCACATTGGAGGCGTGTGTCACCACCACGGCACGCGTACCCAGCGTGACCAGCCGCTCGAGCTCGTCGTAGTCGAGCACGCCGTTCACGTCGCAGCCCGCATGCTCAACGGTCACGCCCCGCTCTGCCGCCAGACGGTTGAGCGGACGCAGCACGGAGTTGTGCTCGAGCACCGTCGTGACCACACGGTCGCCGGGGCGCACCACGCCATTGATAACGGTGTTGAGCGCCGCGGTGGAGTTGGGCGTAAAGCACACATGGTCAGCACGCGGACAGCCCAGCAAGCGCGCAAGCTTGGCGCGGCAGCCGTGGATGGTACGCGCCGCATCGAGGGCACCCGACGTGGCGCCGCGCCCGGCATTGCCGAGCGAGCACATCGCCTGCGTCACGGCATCGATAACCGCTTGCGGCTTGTGCATGGTCGTCGCCGCGTTATCCAGATAGATCATCGCACGACCTCCCACATATCAATCACGGTATAGCCCTCGGTGGGAATGCCCGCAGCGGCAAGCTCGGCGCGCAGCAGCTCCTCATCGGCAGGCGACGCCTTCCACGCCAGACCGCAGCCGGCAGCGACCTCCCCGGGTACGGGAATCGTTCGCCCGGGAAGGCCGCGCTCGATGCACAGGGTCTCGCAGCCCATGGCGGCCGCCGTGGTGGGAAACGTGATGACAAGCGCCGGGCGCTTCTGCCTCATGGCAACTCCAACCAATACGCTACGGGCGCACAACGCGCACGGCCTGCTCCATCTTCTCCACGATCACGTACATGTTCGTGACCTCGCCCACCGCAAGCTGGTCTTTAATGCCATAGTGGTCGAGGCAGGTACCACAGGTGAGAATCTCGACACCCTGCTCGGCCAGACCCTTCAGGTCGTCGAGCACCGGTGAGCCCTCGACGGTGAGCTTGGCGCCGCCGTTGTAGAAGAGCATCGTGGCGGGCAGCTCCTCCTGCTGCGTCACGGCGAAAACAAAGGCCTTCATGAGCTTGTGGCCCAGCTCATCGTCGCCGCGGCCCATGCAATCGGTGTAGACGGCCACGACCAGCTTGCCCTTACCGGCGCTGGCGCCACAGAAAGCGGCACCGTCCTGCTCGGGCACGTCCACGGCAACGGTGCCGGCGGTCGCCACGGTCACGTGCCACTCGGCATCTGCAACCTTCTCGACCGAGGCCGTACAGCTCTTTTCCTGCGCCATCTTGGAGATGTTCTTGACGGCGGTCTCGTTGTCGACCGAGGTCACCACAACGCCCTCGCCATCGAGCTGCTTGAGAGCCTTGAGCGTCTTGACGACGGGCAACGGGCAGGCGTCGCCCATGGCATTGACTTCAATCTTGGTAGACATAGCAAATTCCTTTCGAATGCGACCGCCCAAAACGACGGGCGGTCGCATAAACGGTTTTCTTTAGCGCACAACGCGAACGGCAGGACCGCCCGACACTGCCTCGTGCACGCGACCGACAACGGCGGCGATGCGACCCTCGGCATGCAGACGGCGCGCAAGCTCATCCACATCGGCAGCAGGCGCCGCGATGAGCAGGCCGCCCGAGGTCTGCGGATCGTACAGCGCATCCAGCATGCCCGGCTCCAGGTTATCGTCTGCCGCCACGCGCGGACCAAAGAAGTCCTGGTTGCGGTAGGCGCCGGCGGGGATAATGCCCAGACGCGCCATGTCGAGCACCTGGTCAAAGAGCGGCACCGCTCCCGACACAAGCTCAATCTGCACGCCCGAGCCCTCGGCCATCTCGCACGCATGCCCAATCAGGCCAAAGCCCGTGACATCGGTGCAACCGTGAAGCTCGAGCCCCTCGGCCAGGCGAATCGGAGCCTCATTGAGGGTACACATCGAGTTCCACATCGGGCTGGCCTCATCCTGCTCGATGAGCTCGCCCTTAATGGCCGTGGTGATGATGCCCGATCCGATCGCCTTGGTCAGCAACAGGACATCGTCCACGCGCGCGCCGCTGTTGGCGAGCATGCGGTCGAGCGCGACAAAGCCGCTCACGGACAGGCCGTACTTGGGCTCGTCGTCGTTGATGGTGTGACCGCCCGCGATGGAGCAACCGGCCTCGACACACTTGTCGGCTCCGCCCGCTAAAATCTCGCCGGCAACCTCAACGCCCAGGCAGCTGGGTATGCAGAGCAGGTTCATGGCGTGGCTCGGCCGCCCGCCCATGGCGTAGATATCCGACAGCGAGTTGACCGCGGCGATCTGGCCAAACAGAAACGGGTCGTCGACCATCGGCGGGAAGAAGTCGATGGACTGCACAAGGCCCAAGTTATCACCTACGCGAAAGACGCTCGCATCGTCGGAGGTATCGAACCCCACGAGCAGGTTGTCGTTATGCACATTGGGTAAGTCGCCCAGGACCTGGGCGAGGGCTCCAGGAGCCAACTTAGCGGCTCAACCAGAGGCGGCGGTCATCTGCGTGAGCTTGATGAAATCGTCAGCCATCGATTCCTCCTCTCATAGGTCAATCAGTTCCTCCCAGTATACGCATGGTGGCGCCGAGTGCGGGCGACGCATCGCAGCCCCCTCTACGCGAGCGCCTGGGCACGAATGGCCGCACCGACCGACGACCAGCCCGACGGCATGACACAGGTCCACGCAATGGCGCCATCCGTTTTTCACCACCGCGGCCTTCGCGGCCGTCGAACCGATGTCGATACCAATGCCAACCTCGGCGTCCCCCCTCGCATGCGACAAAGGGACTGTCCCTTTGTCACATTATCGACAAACCAAATGGATCCTGCTGGCATCAAAATGCATGCGCAGCGTCTCGCCTGCTTGCGGTAGCTCGTCGACAGGCATGCCCACTTTGTTGACCTTCCACTGCAGACGCGTGGGCGCATCGGCCCGCGGCGCATCCAACAGCACCAGGCGCTCAAAACGCGAATCGCTCACGCGCGCCACGTGCAAATCGTAGCTGTTGCGACCACGCTCAGCACGATTGTCAACATGGAAGTAGCTTGCGCGAATGCCCAGGTACACCACATTATCGGGAACCTCGCGGCCCACGTTAAAGGTCATGCCCCAGTCGAGGGCTTCAACTTCTTCGTCGCCGATCTTGCGCGCCCGGCTTGTATTCTTGCAGCCCGTCAGGCGCAGCGCCGCCAGCGTCTGCGGGCGGCGGACCACGTCCTCAATGGAGCCGATCTCCTCAACATGCCCGTCGTGCATCACGCAGATACGCTGGCACAGGCGGCACGCTTCGTCGATGTCGTGGCTCACGTAGAGCACGGTGCGGTTGCACACATCGAACAGGTCGAGCATGTTCTGCTCGAGTGCGCTCTTAAGATAGGAATCGAGCGCGCTCATGGGCTCGTCGAACATAAAAATGCCCGGATGCGCCGCCACCATACGGGCAAGCGCCACGCGCTGCTGCTGGCCGCCCGAGAGACGCGCGGGATAGCGGTCGGCAAAGTCGGCCAGTCCAAAGATACTCAGGTAGCGCTCGGCAAGTTGCTTGCGCGCCGCGGCGTCGCCTGCACCCTCAACGCCAGCGCACACGTTATCGGCCACCGTCATGTTGGGAAACAGCTGATAGTTTTGGAACAGCAGGGCACACTTGCGCTCCTGGGGCGACAGGTTGATGCCCGCCGCCGAGTCAAAAAAGGTCACGCCGTTGACAACGATCTTGCCCTCGTCGGGGGTCTCCACACCGGCAATGCAGCGCAGCGTGCAGCTCTTGCCGCAACCCGAGGCGCCCAGCAGCGCCACGCGCTCCTCGCCGGCCTCAAGTTGCATGTCGAGCACAAACCCGGGATAGCGCTTTTTGATATCCAGAACGAGCGACATGGCCTATCGACCTCCCTGCAAAGCGGCATCATCGCGCATAAGCTCGGCCAACGCCTCGCGATCGATACGCAGCGCATCGCCGCCGACTGGGTCGAGCGAATCGACCTGGCCGCCCAGCGGCTTGGCCTGCTTGCGCTCCGCGCGGGACAGGCCGTGCTCGCGGTACTTTTGCGAATGCGCCGTGTACATGTTGATGAATAGGATGACCAGGAAGCTGAACGCAATTACGACCACGACCCAAAAGAGGGCCACCGACGTGTTGCCGCCCATCCATTCAAAGTAGATGGCAATAGGGATGGTCTGGGTAATGCCGGCGTAGTTGCCCGCAAAGAACAGCGTGCAACCAAACTCTCCCATGGCGCGGGCAAAGGCGAGGACCGTACCGGCGGCAATAGAAGGCCACCCAAGGGGCATCATAAGCTTGGTGAAGATGCGAAGCTCGGACCATCCCAGGGTTCGTGCGGCGTCGAGCATCTGCGTGTCGAGGCTCTCGAAGGCTCCGAGCGCTGTGCGGTAGACCAGCGGAAACGACACAACGACGGCCGAAATAACCGCCGCGGGCCAGGTAAAGACGATCGAGATGCCGCGCGCGATCAGCCACTGGCCCACCCCGGTCGAGCGGCCAAACAGCATGAGGAGCAGAAAGCCGCAGACCGTGGGCGGCAGCACCATAGGAATCGTAAAGACCGAATCGAGCAGGCCCTTGATGCGACTCGAGGTACCCATAGTCTTCCACGCGGCAAACAAGCCCAGCGCAAAGGAGATCAGCAGGGCAAGGCCGCTCGTTTTGATAGACACCCAAAACGGGCGGTAGTCGATGCCGCCTAAAAAGGAGGCCAGAGAGGTCAAGGGCCCCTGCTCATCCCGTAACACGACAGACGATGCCTCTACCATTTGAGCGCTATCAAGCCAACGCGCGCCGCCCTTGGCATCACCCGAGGCCGATGCAATCACCACATAGCGGTCCCCATCCGCACCGCGCTCGTCAAAGCCATAGGTATAACCGCCGGCATCAAACGTTGTTTCCGCCGTAACATACCAAGGAAGATCAACGTCCCCTAGCTGCGCACCTCCCATGGAGTTTGCGCTGTCGAGCTCGCAGACGAGGGCCTTGAGACCCGATACGCACTCGTTGTCCTGCGGATCCAATCCAAACTTCTCGACCGCCTTGGGCGATATCCACACCACAACGCGATCGGCAGCAGGCGCCACTACAAGGTCCACGTCCTCGTCAACGGGAAACCGGAAGCCCTCAGGCTGGCCCTCCATGGCACGAGCGGTCCCCTTGGCCAACCGCTCAAAACCCTCGATCCCATAGGAAAGCCCATGAGCGGTCGCAGCAACCTGGGCCCCGTCCTCAGCGTCCCCAGCAAACGCAAATCCCGGCACCCAGCAAAGCGCGAAGGTCAAAGCACAGGCGACAAGCATGCGGAATCTATTAAGCACGAAAAGCTCCAAGCGAATACAAGGACGGAGTGAAACACAAAACGATGGAATTATCGCGCCAAGCCGCACTACGCGGAAAGCTCAAAGCCGTACTTAGCCCAAATCTTCTGAGCCTTCTTGTTGGACAGGCAAAAGTCGATGAACGCCTTAGCCTCGTCGGCATGTTCGGAGCTCTCGGCAACGGCGCCCGGATACACGATGGGCTTGTGCGAGTCCTCGGGACACACGAACGCCTCCTCGATGCCGTCGTAGCGGAAGATATCGGAGCTGTAGACAAAACCGGCCACGCAGTCGCCTGTGGACACATAGGCGGCAGCGGTACCAACTTTGTCGGCCAGTGCGACCTTGTCGGCGATCTCGGGAGCATACTCGCCGTCGTCGCCTTCGGTGCCGGTGTAGAGGCCCACGGAAGCCAACGCCTGGTTGGCGTACTTGCCGGCGGGGACGGTCTTGGCGTCGCCGATGGCGATCTTGCCGTCCAGATTCGCGACGTCGGCGATGGCCTCGACCTTGGTGTCGGAGCCCTCGGCACGAATGATCACGAGGTCGTTGACGAACATATCCTCACGCGTGTCGGCATCGACGAGCTCGACGGTCTCAGCGTCATCCATGGTGCCCTTGGAAGCGGTGATGAGCACGTCGACCGTGGCACCGGCACGCATCTGCTCAACGAGGTCGCCGGACGCCTTAAACTGCGTGTCGGCAAAGGTGGTACCGGTCTGCTCGGTGTAGAGCTTCTGAACCTCGGGCAAAGCCTTCTCGAGCGAGTTGGCAGCAAAGACCTGCAGCTCGACGGTTTCCTTCTTGGAAGAGGCCTTGGCGGAGCCGGCATCGGAGCCGGTCGCCTCAGGCTCCTTGTTGCCGGAGCAGCCGGCAAGCCCAAGGCCGGCAGCGGCGACAGTAGAGAGCGAGACGAATCCGCGGCGAGAAACCATATCGAACATGTTCAACCCTTTCGGACCTTGTGCCCGGGTACCCCACCGCGGGCTTTATTCTGTAATTAAATTATACTTCGGTGCGAATAATGATTATGAGAAATTATTCTCTTCTGAGAATATAGCTTCAGGCATGCCTACAGAATGCCGTCCCCTTGGGCGCAAATAAAAAGCGGAGCAGCCGTTCAGGTCGCTCCGCCGCAGGTAAATCGCTTAGTTGGTATGTCCGCCGCCCGCTGTCATCTGAGCCGCATGCTCCAGCTGGTCCGCTATGGCCTCCCAGCTTTCGCGAGCGGCCTTCGTAGAACCGGGAAAGTTTACGACAAGTGTATGACCTCGTTGCATGCAAATAGCGCGCGAGAGCATGGCGCGGCGCGTCTTGGTCATCGAGTACGCACGGATCGCCTCGGCAATACCCGGCACCTCGCGATCGCAGACGGCACGCGTCGCCTCGGGCGTCACATCGCGCATCGAAAGCCCCGTGCCGCCGCAGGTGAGCACGACATTGGCGTGGCACTCATCGGCGGCTTCCACAATAGCATCACCAATCTCGCTGACGTCATCGCGCGCGACCACATGCGAGGCGACCGTCCATCCCTGCGCCTCGATAAGCTCCTCGAGTGCGGCACCGGCCTCGTCCTGGGCAAGGCCCCGCGTATCCGAACACGTCACGATCGATATCTTCAGCTCCATAGCATTCCTCCTACAACACGGCGCCCTCAGGCAGGTCGACACGCACGACATCCACGACGTCGCCCGCCTTGAGCTCGCACGGACCTTCGTCAATACGCAACAGGCAGTTGGCCCGCTGCATCGTGCCGAGCAACGCCGAATTCTGCGTCTTGGCCTCGGTCACCAACAGCTCACCGGTCTCGGAGTCGCGCAAAACCGTGGCGCGATCGAAGAAGCGGCGATGCTGTCGCTTTTTCACGCCGTGCGTGAGCGTCGCCTGCTGCACGGGACGCGCCCCCTCGGCAAAACCGCGCATCTTGCGAATCGCCGGGCGCGCGAGCATCTCAAAGCCCACATACGCCGCCGCGGGATTGCCCGAAAGCCCCAGATACGGCTTGCCGCCGAGCAAGCCAAACGTGATGGCCTTGCCCGGACGCATCGAGATGCGGTCAAACAGCACCTCGCCCTCGCGCCGGACGAGCGCCGTCACGAAATCGTAATCGCCCGCCGAGGCGCCACCGCTCGTAATGACAAAATCGCACTCCTGCACGGCACGATGCACCAGCTCGGCAATCGCCTGCTCATCATCGGGCGCAATGCCGTAGAACACGGGCTCGGCTCCTGCATCGAGCGCCTCGGCCATCAACGCCGACGAGTTGGAATCGCGAATCTGACCGCGCGCCGGTACCTTACTCGGTGTGACCAGTTCCGTCCCCAGCGAGATAATGCCCACGCGCGGAGCGGCATGCACCTTCACGCTCGCATACCCGGCGCTCGCCAGCAAGCCGGCGCCCGCCGGTGCCACAACCTCGCCGACACGCATCACAATATCGCCGGCATGCGCCTCCTCGGCGGCAGAGCGAACGTTCTCCCCCACCTTGGCAGGCGCCGAGAACCTCACACGCGAGCCCTCGTTGCCGTCGCCATCGAGCACATCGACGATCTCGTACTTCACCACGGCATCGGCACCTTCGGGTACCGGCGCGCCCGTCATGATGCGGACCGTCTCACCCGCGCCGATTGCGCCCTCAAACACACGGCCCGCGGCCTCGTGTCCGATAACGTCGAGCGTCACCGGCGCCTCGCCAGATGCCCGCGCCAAGTCCGACGAGCGCACGGCATATCCGTCCATAGCGCTGTTGGCAAACGGCGAAATGTCGATATCGGCCACAGCATCCTCGGCCAAGGGGAAACCAGCCGCCTGCCACACAGGAATCTCGACGAGATCGGTCGGAGCAACGTGCGACAGAACGATCGACTGCGCGTCCTCCAGCGGGATAAGCGTCTCTGCCATATACACCTCTTACATGCCACGGCGCGCAACGACGGCGCCGATTCTTTATATTTGATTCAGTATAATCCCCCTCCGCCCGCTCATGGCATTGCCCGCGACCGCGAATACACCTGTCGGCCACGCGCCCTTGGCAACAAATCCAAAACCTGCCAATCGCCTTAAGCCCAGGCCGCCGTCTTATAATGCATGCATCGCAACCAAAAAGAGGACGTTATGGCTATTATCGATAAACGTGAAAACGCACACGACCCGTCTGATGATACCCGCCAGGACAAGGACGGCAGCACTTTCTCTCCCGCCGACCTGATCATCAGCGGCCGCAACCAGCTCACCCGCTCAGAGCAGCTCTTGGCTGCCGACACGCGCCGCAATGCCCGCAACATGCTCGCGAGCGCCAAGCTGCTCGTGCTCGTAGTTATCGTCTCGCTCGCCATGGGCGTTGCCGCCTGGGCGTTTTTAGCCTCGCTGGATATCGCAACCGATTATCGCGAGCACCATGTGTGGGTTTACGCCCTGCTCCCCGTCGTGGGCGTGGTCACCGCGTGGGTCTACAAGAACCACGGTCTTGCCGCCAAACGCGGCAACAACCTGGTCATCGACTCCGCCCTGGGCACACGACTTATCCATGCGCGCATGGCTATCCTCACGTTTGTGTGCTCCACGCTCACGCATCTGACGGGTGGGTCGGCCGGTCGTGAGGGCGCCGCGGTACAGATCGGCGGCACCATCGCCAGCAATGTTTCGAACCTCGCCCATCTCAAAAAGCACGATCATCACGACCTCATGCTCGCCGGCATCTCGTCCGCCTTTGGCGCCGTGTTCGGATCGCCTCTCGCCGGGGCTTTCTTTGGCATGGAGATGTGCTTTATCGGCAAGATCGACTACACTGCAGGCATCTACTGCCTGGTCGCCTCGTTTACCGGCTATTTTACGTCACTCGCCCTGGGCACGCAGTATGAGGCCAACGTCATCGCCAGCGTTCCCGACATGACGCCCAGAACGGTCGTTATCGTTGTTATCAGCGCCGTTTTCTTCGGTCTGACGGCACGCCTCTTTGCCTGGTCGGTTCGAACCGTCAAGAGCCTGTACGGTCGCTTTATCACCAATTACCTCGTTCGCGCACTCATAGGCGCACTCGTGGTTTTGGCCGCCTATGCCCTCCTCGACGCCTGGGAGTATGCCGGCCTTTCCACGTGGCTTTCGGGCGCCGGATTTGCCGGCAACACCACCCTCGCCGACGCCGCCATCAAGCTCGTCGTAACGGCGCTCACCCTGGGTGCCGGCTTCCAAGGCGGCGAGGTCACGCCCCTGTTTGGCATCGGTGCGGCGCTCGGCGGATGGATCGGCTGCCTCGCTGGACTCGACCCGAGCTTCATGGCGGCCCTCGGCATGCTCGGCGTGTTCTGCGCCGGCCTCAACGTGCCCATCACCACCTGCATGATGGCCATCGACCTGTTTCATGGAACGGCCGCGGGCTTCTTTGTCATCGTTTCGTTTATTAGCTACCTTGCCGGCGGCCACCGTGGCGTGTATCCCGCACAGCGCATTGTGTCCCCTAAGCGTCGCTCGCTTATCGTGGACGAGGGCCACACGGTGGCAGAGGCTATCGAGCGCCACAACGACCTGATAGAGTAGACGTTAGTATTCGCCGTGCAGCCACAATCGGGGGCAATTCGACCCGAGCGCGACCGCACCGTCACGTCATACGCCGGGAGTCGCCCCATGCACGCAACTGATTTTGGTCGCACACTCATCATCGCCAATCCTGTCGCCCAGTCGGGCGCCGCGCGCGAGGTTGCCGAACGCCTGCAGCGCTTTTTGGATATGACCGCACGCGCATCCCAGTTTGACCTGGTACTGACCGAACGCACGGGGCACGCCAAAGAGCTTGCCGCACAGGCCGAGGGCTATCGCACTGTTATCGCCCTTGGCGGCGACGGCGTGATCCACGAGGTCGTCAATGGGCTCATAACGCTGGATGAATCGGTCCGTCCCGCCCTTGCCGCCCTACCCGTTGGCTCCGGCAACGATTTTGCCCAAACGCTCGGTATCGAAGATTTCTCCGGCAAGGATTTTGGCGCGCTGCTCACCTGTGAGCTGCAGCGTCAGGACATCGGGCGGATTCGCTCATGGAACCCCGCAAGCGGCAGCGGCGAGGCGATCGTCGAGCATTACGACCAGACGCTCTCCGTCGGTATTGATGCCGCCATCGGCCTTGGCACCACCGAACTGCGCAAAAAGACCGGTTTGACGGGTGCTCCGCTCTACACCCTTTCGGGACTTGAGCAGTTTGGCCTGCGCTATCGCAACTACCCCATGACAGCCAGCTTTGACGGCGCGCCCGCCGAGCGCGTGAGGGCGATCATCATGGCGATTCAGCTGGGCCCCACGTATGGCTCGGGCTATCGCATCTGCCCCGATGCCGACCCATGCGACGGCGTACTCGACGTCTGCTACGCCTGCGGCCCCGTCCCTCGCGCGGTAGCCCTGCCTATGTTCCTTTCGGCCAAGGACGGCCACCATACCAAGTTGCCGCCGGTTCGCATGCGCCGCTGCCGCCATGCCGAGCTCACCTTTGAGGAGCCAGACTACCCCATCCAAGCCGACGGCGAGCCCATCGTCGCCTCGCGCATCGAGGTGGACATCCTTCCCGCCGCCCTCGAGGTCTGGCACCCAACCCGCTAACCCCTCATAAGTTGCGGTGAAATAGGGACTGTTTATGCAGCTAAAGCCGCAAAACAGTCCCTATTTCACCGCAACTTATGGGGAGGCTATTCGTCGCTGCCCGGCTTGCGACGGTTGGCCTTTTTAATGGCGTTGAAGTGCTTGTCATTGAGCCTGCGCTGGCGAGAGCGCTGAGGCACCTTGGTCTTTACGCGGCGGCGCGGTGGACGCCCGCGACGCTCAAGCTCAGCACGCAGCTTACGCAGGCAGCTACTACGGTTTTGGAACTGACTGCGGCTCTCGCGCGCCGTCACGGTAATTCCCGAAGGGATATGTTTCATGCGCACCGCCGAGTCCGTCGTGTTGACGCCTTGTCCGCCCGGACCTGTCGCGCGAAACACCTGCACCTCGCAATCGCGCGCCAACTCCTCGGCCGACATCTCGGCATAGCGCGCATACTCGCGCCATCCCATCTTGTTCTCATCCATATCAACACCTCCCCTCATACAAAAAATGTGACAAAGGGAAAGTCCCTTTGTCACATCGCATACCAATCGCTTGTGTTACGCGCTTAGGCGAAGGTGATCTCGCCGGTATCGCAGTCCATATCGGCGATACGGGCCAGGCTCTCAACGCGGAAGCCGCGCTCGCGGAGCTTATCGCCACCGCCCTGGAAGCCCTTCTCCACCGCAATGCCAATGCCGGATACCTCGGCACCTGCAGCCTCGCAGATCTTGATAAGACCCTCGAGCGCGCAGCCGTTGGCCAAAAAGTCGTCGATGATCAGGACCTTGTCGCCCTCGGACAGGAAGCGCTTGCCGACGATGACCGGGTACTCCTTCTGCTTGGTAAAGGAGTAGATGGTCGTGGCATACTGCTCGCCGTCGAGATTGATAGACTGCGCCTTCTTGGCAAAGACCACCGGCACACCGCCAAAATGCTGAGCCGCAATGCAAGCCATGCCAATGCCCGAAGCCTCAATCGTCAGGATCTTGTTGATCTCGACGCCCTCGAACAGACGGGCCCACTCGGCACCCATGTGGTCAAACAGCTCAACGTCGCACTGGTGGTTGAGGAAGGCATCAACCTTAAGGACGTTACCGGCCTTTACGATGCCGTCATGGCGAATACGATCCTCAAGCTCCTGCATGGCGCAACCCCTTCTCGCGGCAACGATACCGCGCGATTAATAAACGTTGCTCGATAGTCTACCACGGACCGACCCCCGCCCGCCCCACAAGCCGCATCGCACCACAAACCAGTCTATTTGGGACAACGCAAATCGTGGCAGACGGCCTCCCAACACGCTAATGGCGGGCGCGTATCTTCACCAAACGCACCGTGGCAAGCGCAAAGCCCACAGCGGCCACAGCCATGAGTACGTAGAACACCGAACGGAAACCAAACAAGAACACATCCGGACGGCCTGCAACGAAACTGGTCACGGACTCGCCCATCGCCACGCTCATCTGCCCATACAGGATATGCGACGCCACCGTAATACCGAGCGCCATGCCGGCGTAGCGCGCCAAACTGCCCAAGCTGCCAGCAAAACCGAGCGCCTCGCGCGGGGCAGAGCCCATGTACAGCGAGTTATTGGGGCTCTGGAAAATCGACGTGCCGCACGACATAAACGCGACACAGCACACGATCACAGGGATGGAAGAGTGCTCGTCGAGTGTGCTTACCGCAAAGAGACCGCATACGTACACGCCCAGGCCGACTGCCGTGGGGCCCTCGCAGCCAACACGGTCCGAAACCGTACCCGAAAGCGGGCCGATAAAGGCATTCACCATCGGCAGCGCCAAAAAGAGCAATCCGGAAATGTCGGAACCAAACCCATGGGCGTCCTGAAAATAGAACGGCAGGATAAACTCAGATGCGCCAATACCAACGAACACGATGAGCATGCAGGCAAGGTTGATGGTGAAGGCCGAATTTGCAAAGCAGCGGCGAGCGGCCTCGATCAGCGACATGGGGCGCTCGCCGGCCTCCGGCTTAACATGCGGTAGCGTATAGAGCCCCACGATAAACGAGATGACGCCAATGGGCAGGTTGATGAGGAAGATGCTCTCCCAGGGAAAGCTTGCCACCAGCATGCCGCCCAGCACGGGGCCACACATCATGCCGAGGGCCACGAAGGTCGCGAGAATACCCATGGCACGGCCTCGTTCGCGCGCCGGGAACGACTCGGTGATGATACCCATGTTGTTGGCCATGGCCGCCGCGCAACCGACGCCCTGAACAATGCGTGCCAGAATAAGAACTTCGAGCGAACCCGAAAGGCCGCAAAGCAACGAGCCGACCGTAAAGACGATGACGCCCAGCTGGAATACACCCACCTTGCCGCGCACATCGCCCAGACGGCCAAACGGCAACATGGCCACGCATGTCGCAAGCAGATACACCGAGCTCACCAGCTGAATACGATCGAGGCCCACGCCCAGTTCCTTTTGCATCACGGGCAACGCCACGGTCACAACGGTCGAATCCAGGCACACCATAAACGTCATGATGAGCACGGTAAACAGAATCGCCCATTTATTCTTGCCATGGGTGTCGCCCTCAAGGGCAATGCGCTCGCGGCGCAGCTGTTCTGCGGTCTTCTCCATATCTATCCTTTCGAGTGGCGCAACGCAAAAACGGGACCCCAATCGCCTGTGAACAATCGCGATTGGGGTCCCGCCTACGGAATCGGAACGAAAGGTCGCCGAAGCTTTCTACCAGCATCGGCGCCTTATGCAAACGCTAGCCTAGCACTGCTCGAGTGCCTGCTCAAGGTCGGCAATCAGATCGGCCGTGTCCTCGAGGCCGCACGATAGGCGTACCATGTCGGCGGAAATGCCGCAGGCGGTGAGCTCTTCATCGTTCATCTGGCGATGCGTGGCGTTAGCGGGATGCAGGCAGCAAGTGCGGGCATCGGCCACATGCGTGGCGATCTGGGCGAGCTTGAGGCTCTTCATAAAGGTCTCGGCCGCCGCGCGACCACCGTTAAAGCCAAAGCTCACGACGCCGCAGGTACCGTTGGGCATGTACTTCTGAGCCAGGTCGTAGTACTTGTCGCCTTCCAGGCCCGGATAGCTCACGAAGCGCACCTTGGGATGGTTCTGCAGGAACTTGGCAACGGCCAGGCCGTTCTCGCAATGACGCGGCATGCGCACATGCAGGCTCTCGAGCGAGCTGTTCAAGAAGAACGCCGCCTGCGGGTTCTGCATGGGGCCAAGATCGCGCATGAGCTGCGCGGTGGCCTTGGTGATGAAGGCGCCCTCGCGACCGAACTTCTCGGCATACGTCACGCCGTGGTAGCTCTCGTCGGGCGTGGTGAGACCCGGGAACTTGTCCGCATGAGCCATCCAGTCAAACTGACCGTGGTCGACGATCACGCCGCCGAGGTAGGCAGCATGGCCATCCATGTACTTGGTGGTGGAGTGCGTAACGATGTCTGCGCCCCACTCAAAGGGACGGCACATCACGGGCGTCGGGAAGGTATTGTCGACCATCAGCGGCACGCCGTGGTCATGTGCGGCCTTGGCAAAGCGCTCAATATCGAGCACGGCAAGGGCGGGGTTGGCAATCGTCTCGCCAAAGACGAGCTTGGTATTGGGCTCAAAGGCTGCCTCCAGCTCCTCATCGGTGCAGTCGGGGGCGACAAACGTGCAAGTCACGCCCATGCGGCCCATGGTGTGGGCGAGCAGGTTATACGTACCGCCGTAGATAGCAGAGCTCGCGACCACGTGATCACCGGCACCGGCCACGTTAAAGATCGCGAGGAAGTTCGCGGCCATGCCCGAACTCGTGAGCATCGCAGCGGTGCCGCCCTCCATCTCGCAGATCTTGGCGGCGACCAGATCGCACGTGGGATTCTGCAGACGGCTGTAGAAGTAGCCCGACTCCTCCAGGTCAAACAGCTTGCCCATGTGCTCGGACGTGTCGTATTTCCACGTGGTGGACTGGTAGATGGGCACCTGGCGCGGCTCCGCATCGCCCGGATGATAGCCGCCCTGAACGCACGTGGTACCGATAGTCTGCTCGCACATATCCAACTCCCTTACTTGGGTTTTGTTTTATTCGGTTCACAATACCGCTACCCCGCACCCCTCTCAACCCATCCCGCCGATAGGTTATGGGACAAATTAATTGGGACAAATTAATCAGGTTTATTTGTCCCAAATCTTAAGAAAGTGTTCGATGGCGAAAAACAATGAGATATGCACTGCGGTCTCGATAAGCGAATGCGCCAGCAAGGGTACCATAGGCGGGTACACCGCAATCAAGGAGACACCGATGAAGCAGATTGATACCACTCAGCTCAACACTGCCACCTGCCAGGCTCAGGCTGCCGAATACCACGCCCGTGGCTTTAACTGCGCCCAGGCCGTCGCCTGCACGCTCGCGCCCGCTGTCGGGCTCGACCCCCAGGTCGCCTTTACCCTCACCGAGGGCTTTGGCGCCGGCATGGGCGGTATGACCGAGACCTGCGGCGCCATCTCGGGCGCCGTGGCCATCATGGGCTTTGTAATGAGCGATGGCATGGAAAACCCGAAGACCAAGGGCCAGACCTACAAGCTGTCGCGCGAGATTGCCAAGCGCTTTGGCGAGAAGAACACGACGACCGTCTGCGGCACGCTCAAGGGCATCGGATCGGACAAGGGTCCGCTCCGCAGCTGTCCCGGTTGCATCGACGATGCCGTCGAAATCGCCTGTGATGTACTAAAGCAGCTCGCCGAGTAAACGGCAGCGACATAAAACGACGGTCGATGTGCTTGGGATCCGTCCAAAAGCACGCCGGCCGTCGCCGTTAGAACTCGGCAAATTCGGGAGTGCTGACCTCAATCTCCTCGCGCCCCGCCATAAGCTCGCGCATCTTAGCGCAAAACGACTCCTGCTCCCCCGCCTTAAACACCAAATGAAGTGTCACGGCATCCGCGTACTCGGTATCCGAAACCTTGGCACCGGAATCCTGGGCCAAGCGAAGCACCTGCTCATACTGCGGATAGGCCACATGCACGTCAACAGGCACGACACTCGTCATCTCGACGATCTGCCCAGCCTCCTGAGCCGCGGCCACCGCCGCTTGCGTCGCCGCAGTATAGGCGCGAACCAGGCCGCCCGGCCCCAACAGCGTGCCGCCAAAATAGCGCGTCACTACGCAGCAAACATTTTTGAGCTCCGCACCGCGCAACACCTCGAGCGTCGGCATACCGCTCGTGCGGCTCGGCTCACCATCATCGCTCTGGCGCTCGCGTCCATCGACCAAAATCCACGCGGGAACATTGTGTCGAGCGTCGTAATGACGCTTGCGAACCATCTCGATAAAGGCATTCGCCTCGTCCTCGGACTCAATATGGACCAGCTGGGCAATAAACCGGCTCTTGCGGTCCACAAACTCGCCCGAAGCCTCAATATTCGATTGCAGAGTAAAATATCTGTCCAACAAAGCCCCTCAACAAAATAAAGCGCAGCAACGAACAGCCTAAATAATACGATAACCCTAGTAAAAAGAATGGCAACGCCGATGATTCCGTCAACGAAAGCGAGAACCCGTCAGCGCGAGCAAGGTGCCTTGAAAGCCGAGGGCATTGACCTTATGGTCATGCCCGAAGGTTTGAAAGGCAGATTGCCGCGCTGACGGGTTCGCAGCGTCAACAAAGTGCCGAGTGGGCCGATAAGCCGGGTTCTGTCGTGAACGGTCATTTATCTTGTCTGCACGTTACCATGCAGCTCCACGCACGCTACCCGAACGCGGACCGGGCCGGCCCATAGCGTTCCTATTCGCGCTTGCTCCGGATGGGGCTTGCCAAGCCGCCGTGTTGCCACGACGCTGGTGGTCTCTTACACCACCGTTTCAGCTTTTCCCTTTACGCCTTGCGGCGCAGGTGGGAGTCTTCTTTTCTGCGGCGCTTTCCGTCGGATCACTCCGCCCGGCCGTTAGCCGGCATCCCGCCCTCTGGAGCCCGGACTTTCCTCACGCGTACTGCATGCAGCACATCGCGCGACCGTCTGGCCCACTCAGCAGTGCAAGAGTGTAGCACACCGTTACCGCAGGCAATGGCACAACGCAAACGCTCGACACGATAAACCAAGAACCGCCATGCGCTACAATGGTCCTGTCGATGGGCAACGTCGTCAGTCGAGACGCGACCGCGCTCCGCACCCCTCCGTCTACTCGGTGTGTTCCCGCCTCCTCCCCGAGGCGGGATGTCGGCTTTTTTCATGCACCGACAATCCAATAGCCTGTGGACAGCCCGGCAGCATTGCGCATCTCGGCGCCAAATGCAAAAAGGGACCCGTCCATTACAGACGGATCCCTTAAAACAAGTGATCGTCAAACCGATTTACTCGGCGTCGGTCTCCTCGTCCTTCTTCTCGGAAGGCAGCGGGGTAACCTCGATCTCGACGCCCAGAGTCTCAGCAGCAGACTTCATGGACAGGGAGATACGACGACGGTCGAGATCGATCTCCATGACCTTGACCTGAACCTTGTCGCCCACGTGGGTGACCTGAGAAGGCTGATCGACGTGCTTGTTGGCCATCTCGGAGATGTGCACCAGGCCCTCGATGCCCTCGCCCAGGTCGACGAAAGCGCCGAACGGGACAAGCTTGGTCACAGTGCCCTCGACGATAGCGCCGACGGGATACTTCTTGACCAGTGCGCGCCACGGATCCTCGGTGGTCTGCTTGAGACCCAGGGAGATGCGCTCGCGGTTGAGATCGACGTCGAGAACCTCGACCTCGACCTCCTGGCCGACCTTGACAACCTCGGAAGGATGGTTGACGTGGTTCCAAGAGAGCTCGGAGATGTGGATGAGGCCGTCGATACCGCCGAGGTCGACGAAGGCGCCGAAGTCGACGATGGAGGAAACGGTGCCCTGGAGACGCATGCCAGACTTGAGCTTGGACAGGATCTCGGAACGCTCGGCCTTACGGGACTCCTCGAGCACGACGCGACGGGAGAGGACGACGTTGTTGCGGTTGCGGTCCATCTCGATGACGCGAGCCTCGATGCGGGTGCCCATGTAGGAGGTGAGGTCCTTGACGCGACGGAGGTCGACGAGGGAAGCGGGCAGGAAGCCACGCAGGCCGATGTCGAGGATCAGGCCGCCCTTGACAACCTCGATAACCTCGCCCTCGACATTCTCGCCGGAGTTGAACTTCTCCTCGATGCGGTTCCAAGCACGCTCGTACTCGGCACGCTTCTTGGACAGGACCAGACGACCGTCCTTGTCCTCCTTCTGGAGAACCAGAGCCTCGATGGGATCACCGAGTGCAACGATGTCTGCAGGGTTAGCGTCCTTGCGGATGGACAGCTCGCGGACCGGGATAACGCCCTCGGACTTGAATCCGATGTCAACGAGCACCTCGTCATGCTCGATCTTAACGACAGTGCCGTTAACGAGATCGCCCTCATCAAAGTCGGTAATCGTACCGTCGATGAGGTTGTTCATCTCCTCCTCGTTGACATCGTCAAGAGAGAAAATGGACGAGTTCTGAATCTCACTCAAAGGTGGACCCCTTTCGAACTACGGGGCCCCGATTGCTAGGACCTACAGAAGGGTGCGACAAGCACACAACGTTTAGGAACACTCGGGAGCCGACAGATACTAATGTGACGCTTATGCAATCACGTTCGTATAGATTACGGGGAAATGAGTTCGATTTCAAGCGTGAACTGCGATTTTTTACTCGTGTGGAGACTTTTTCGTAATCTTATGAACACACGTCTCCGCAACTTGACGATAACCAGCCAGGCATTCGGCTTTGGGGTAAAGTATCCGGAGCCAACGATTCTAGATCGATTTTTCGAGAAAGGTGCCCGCGTGCTCAAAGCAGTCGTTTTCGATATGGACGAAACGCTTCTTAGCATCAACCTCAACGCGTTCATCCTTCGCTATTTTAAGGATGTCTCTTCGATGCTCGCGGATATCGGGCGCCGCAGCCGCGGTGGCACGATGGCACGCCTCGGCACCATCCTGGTCGACCTCAACGCCAATCGCCGCAGCGGCACGGACAACCGCACCAATCTTGAGTTTTACCAAGAAGAGGTCGAGCGCCGATGCGGGATTTGCCTCTCCGATCCCCTCATCTACGAGGCGTTTACCTACTACGACCGCGAAGTTCTTCCGTACAAGAATGACGAACTCATCAACGCCCATGCCATGCCGGGCGCACACGCCGCGCTCCAGGCCGTACAGGACGCAGGGCTGCGCTGCGCGCTCTTTACCAACCCCAGCTTTCCGCAGGGGGCCATCGAGTGCCGCATGGGTTGGGGCGACCTGGCCGACGCCCCCTTTGAGCTCGTCACGCACATGGGAAACGCCACCCGCTGCAAGCCTGATGCCACCTACTATCTAGAGCAGCTTCAGGTGATGGGGCTCGAACCGCACGAGGTCCTTATGGTGGGCAACGATCCCAAACGCGACTTCCCTAGCCCCGCCTGCGGCATTCAGACTGCCTATGTAGGCCAGGGCAAGCCCAACCGAGCCACCTGGCGCGGAACCATGGAAGACTTCGCCCGCGACTTTAACGCCGTAGTAGAAGCCTTCTACGAACACCAAGTAGCCGACGAACTGTCCTAGCACACTTGGGTTTTGCCGATCATGATGTTGAGGATCTCGACGTCGGTGTCCTTCATGCCCACACGGCCCACGTAGCCCATGCTGGCAATCGTCTGCTCGACGGTATCCTGGATCAAACCCTCGCCGGCACGGAAGCCACGCCCCTGCATGGCCATGTCATGTCCCAGAATCGCCGCATCGACGGCAGCCGAAATCTTGGCGGCACAGCTCGCCTTGGCGCCGTCGCACACGATGCCGCCAACGTTACCGAGCGTGTTCGAAACCGTCGAGCCAATCTGCTCGCGCGTGCCACCGCACAGCCAGGTAATCGCAGCGCCGGCGCCGCACGCGGCGCAAATAGCACCGCAAAACGCCGAAAGCGCACCAATATAGCTCTTGATATGCACGGCGATAAGATCGGACAGCATCACGGCGCGCACCAGACGCTCGTGGTCGCAACGCAGGTACTCGGCATACTCCATGACGGGCAATGCGCAGGTAATGCCTTGATTGCCCGAGCCGCACACAATGGCGACCGGCAGCGCGCAACCGTTCATGCGGGCGTCGGACCCGGCGGCCGCACGGGCACGGGCACGGCAGGCGACGTCATCGGCACGAGCACCCAGCAGCGTACGACCCACCTCGGCGCCCCAAGCGTGCGCAAGGCCCTCGGCACTGATTGCGCCATTCAGCTCAATCTGACGCTCAACGGCAGCGCGGGCGCCCTCAATGTCACCGTCCTCGATAAAGTCGATGATGGAATCAATGGACATGGGCGTATCGGCGTTATCTGCCGCACGCTCGGCCACCACGCGCTCGGCGCAGGCGGCGCACTCCCCCGCCGACTTGCCGCATACCGGAATACCATCGAGCGTATGGCACGTGACATTAGTGTGGTGATCGGTAATCTCGACGACCGCGGTATGGCCCCCGGCCGTCGCAGTCACCTTGATGTAGAGGTTGGGCACACCCTCGACAAGCGACACATCGCAGTAGCCAGCGTCGGCGAGGAGCTCGGCCACACGAGCGCGGTCTTCATCGTTAACGCTCTCGAGCACCTCAAGCGCGCTCTTAGCGTCGCCGCCCACGGCACCCAGCGCGGCCGCGGCCTCAATACCGTGCATACCGCCCGAGTTGGGCACGGTCACGCTCTTAACGTTCTTGATTATGTTACCCGAGCAGGCAACATCCATATGATCGGGTTCGCAACCGAGCGTCTGGCTCGCCAGCGCCGCTGCATAGGCAACGGCAATGGGCTCGGTGCAGCCGAGTGCACAGACAAGCTCGCGGTTCAAAACATCGCAAAACGCGGCATCACGGATGGAATCGGTAGGCATAGGTATCTCCTGCTTGCATAACGGGCTGGACTCTCAAAAAAGTTAGCTCCTTTATTTGATAACAATGCATCAAAAACCGCAACCATGGTTCCGGCAGACGGCGCTCAAGCACAAACTGGCGGCATTCATTCATGAAAAGCAGGTCTTGTTGCCTGTTAAAGCGTTTGATCAAAAAACGCCCGAGCGTTTACACAAAAGTCGCGCTATCATGCAGTCGAACGCGGTAAACACCTTTAGCATTTGCGCCGCACAGACCAGAGAGGAACCACTCATGAAGATCGGTATCGGTAACGACCACGCCGCCGTCGAGCTCAAGAACATCATTTCCGAGCACCTGAAGGAGCGCGGCTGCGAGGTCGTGAACTTTGGCACCGACACCTCCGAGAGCTTTGACTACCCCATCGCCGGCTACAAGGTGGGTAAGGCCGTTGCCAACGGCGACGTCGACCTGGGCATCCTGATCTGCGGTACCGGCGTCGGGATCAGCCTGGCTGCCAACAAGGTCGAGGGCGTACGCGCCGTCGTGTGCTCCGAGCCCTTCAGCGCCAAGCTCTCCCGCATGCACAACAACACCAACGTGCTCGCCTTTGGCGCCCGCGTCGTTGGCTCCGAGCTCGCTAAGATGATCGTCGACGAGTGGCTCGACGCCGAGTTCGAGGGCGGCCGCCACGAGCGTCGCGTCAACCTCCTCAACGAGATCGACCAGACCCGCGGACTAAAGATTGTCGACGAGGCCTAAAGACTTACAACGACATACGCTAGCGACAGCCCCCGCCTGGAATGCACGCACATTCCAGGCGGGGGCTCTTTAGTAGATTTCTAGGCATGTCCCAAAAATCTACTGGAATATAAAAGGGCGCCGCGGATGGAGTTCCGCGGCGCCCAAGCCACACGCTAACAGCTTTAAGGAGTCAAAGCTGGTTTAGCCAAAGAAGCGCTTGATCTCGATCTCGGCGTTCTCCAAGCAGTCGGAGCCGTGAATCACGTTGGCGTTGACATCGACGGCGAAGTCGCCGCGGATGGTGCCAGGAGCAGCATCAAGCGGGTTGGTGGCGCCCATAAGGGTGCGCATCTTGGAGACAGCGGAAAGACCGGAAACAACCATCTTGACGACCGGACCGCTCGTCATAAAGTCGCAGAGACCGCCAAAGAAGGGCTTGTCGGCCAGATGGGCGTAGTGCTCCTCGACGGTAGCGCGCTCGAGCGTGGTCATCTCCATGCGCTCGATGACAAGGCCGCTGCGCTCAATACGAGCAACGATCTCGCCGATCTTGCGGTCGCGCACGGCGTCGGGCTTAATCATGATGAAGGTCTTCTCGATAGCCATAAGGTAGCCTTTCAAGTAGGTTCGCGCGTGCCCAAGTCCCATTCCGGCACCCGCCTGGACTGCATCGTAACAGAGTTTTAGCTGCAGTTAAACAAAAAGCTGTTTATTGAAACGCTGCAATTTATTAAAGCGCTCCATATGTGTCACTTCTGTTTCGAAGCCCGATTAGAGTACCATCCGACCGCCCATCAACCGCATCGAACCGAGCGGACGGTCGGTTGCCGCCTGTGAACGTACCCCCTACACAACCTGCCCAAAGGTCCTACAGAAGTTCTCGACAAGCCCCTCCCCCATAGCAACAAAATACGGACGCCCACATCAGCAGACGCCCGTAAAACAAAAACGATTTATCAATAAATGGCCAAAACAGCTTCAGCCAAACCCCTACTTTATCCCGTGGCCCATCTCGACGACCTTAGTCAGCGATCCAAACACGCCTTCGTCGGCCACGAGCTGCGCCTCGGCACGCTGCAGCTGCACGGCAACGGCGGCAGAGGCGGTACCGCCCTCGGTCGTGCGTGCGGCGACAATCGACGGGATGTCGAGCGCCTCGGTAATGTCGCGCTCAAAGAGCGGGCTTGCCTCCTGGAACACCTCAAACGGCAGGTCCTCAAGATTGCAGCCGTGCTTCTCACACATCAGGACCAGATGGCCCACCACGGCATGTGCCTCACGGAACGGCAGACCACGCTTAGCCAGGTAATCGGCAACATCGGTGGCGGCAAGATGTCCCACGCCGCACTCGCGCGCCATGGCATCCTCGTTGACGGTCCAGGTCGAAATCATTCCGGCCATAACGGACAGGCACTGCATGAGCGTGTGAGCGGTATCGAGCGCGCCCTCCTTGTCCTCCTGCAAGTCCTTGTTATAAGCGAGCGGCAGGCCCTTCATGGTTACCAGCAGCTGCACCAGGTTGCCGTACACGCGACCGCTCTTACCGCGGATAAGCTCGGCAAAGTCGGGATTCTTCTTCTGCGGCATGATGGACGAGCCGGTGGAGTAGGAGTCTGAAAGCGTGATAAAGCCAAATTCGGAGCTCGACCACAGCACGATCTCCTCGGAAAGACGCGACAGGTGCATCGCCATGACGGATCCGGCGTAATGCAGATCGAGCAGGAAATCACGGTCGGAAACCGCATCGAGCGAGTTGGGAATCACGCCCGCAAAGCCAAGTTCGGCAGCCGTCATCTGGCGATCGAGCGGATAGCTCGTACCGGCAAGCGCGGCAGCACCCAGCGGGCAGTTGTCGGCGGCATCAAAGGCGGCCTTCAGGCGCGTAAAGTCGCGCGCGAACATCCAGGAATACGCCAGCAGATGATGCGAGAGCAGCACGGGCTGAGCGTGCTGCATATGCGTGTAGCCCGGAAGAATCACCTTGTCGTACTTCTTGGCCGCATCCACCAGCACATGGCGCAGCTCAAGATTGGCCTCCATGAGCTCCTTGGCCAGCGCCTTGACGCCCAGGCGCGTATCGGTCGCCACCTGGTCGTTGCGCGAACGCCCAGTATGCAAGCGCTTGCCAGCCTCGCCGATACGACGCGTCAGCTCGCTTTCGATGGACATATGAATGTCCTCGTCGTTGATATCAAAGGTGAAGTTGCCGGCATCGATATCCTGTTCGATTCCGGTCAGGCCCTCGGCAATCGCCTGCTCGTCCTCGGCGCTGATAATGCCCTGGGCCGCCAGCATCTTGGCATGTGCCTTAGATCCGGCGATATCCTGCTTATAGAGATGTTTGTCAACCGGCAACGACGCGCCAAACTCCTGCGTGACCTCGGCCACGCCTGCCTCAAAACGACCGCCCCAAAGAGCCATGGAACCGTCCCCTTTCATCAAATCCCAAAACAAGCGCCCAAAGCAATGCGCCCTGTCGCTAAAGCGATTTCTCAACCGCTAGTTTTGCATATTCCCCACCATGTGCGAGGCCATATAGCTAATTTGCAAAGAAGTGACGCGCCATGCACTTGGCGCCCAACGTCTCCCTCCGAATGTTGCCCTGCGAACCATCGATCCAGGCCTTTAGGCTCATAGGAACGTCTTCGACCTTTGCAGCATCGAACTCGGGCGCGAGGGCAAGTAAAGCATGCGCGATAGCATTGAACATAATGGATACTCCCCATATATATAGGCGCAGGGCCGTCAAATTGATAGGAGGAGCCCCGCTGGACAACCCCGGCGGGGCTCGGACTCAGCCGCAGACGCGGCATCATATATGCGGGCGGAACGTAGGGGCCACCGATGTTAAGAAGTGTCAGCAAGCATAACGAAAGGTAGGGACCCCATGCGCCCGTTATGTATCACGCGGATGGGCCGCGCGGATACCAAAGGAAGGAGGCGCTAGGCCTGGGCGGCAGCAGAGCTGGGGCCCTGGACCTTAGCCCACGTCTTGAGCGACAGCGTATCGATCTCGATAAAGCCGGCGCTGGCCTTCTCGTCAAACGTAGTGTCGCGGTCGTAGGTAGCCAGACCGTAGTCATACAGGCTAAACGGGCTCTTGCGGCCGACGACATGGCAGTTGCCCTTAAAGAACTTCAGACGGACGGTGCCGGTCACGAACTTCTGGGTGTCGGCCATAAAGGCATCGAGCGCGTTTTTGAGCGGGCTGTACCACTGGCCGTTGTACACGGCGGTGGCCCAATCCTGCTCGAGCTTAATCTTGGTCTTGAGCAGGTCGCCCTCGACGCAGATGTCCTCGAGCGCCTTGTGGGCGGTGATGAGCGTCAGGGCGCCAGGAACCTCGTAGCACTCGCGACTCTTGAGGCCCACCAGACGATCCTCGACCAGGTCGAGACGGCCAAAGCCGTTGTCACCCGAAATCTTGTTGAGGGCGATGACGATCTCGGAGAGTTTCATCTTCTTGCCATCGACGGCGACGGGCTTGCCCGCCTCAAACTCAATCTCGGTGTAGGTCGGGGTGTCCGGCGTGTCCTCGGGGTTCTTGGTCATAACCCAGGCGTCGTCGAGCGGCTCGTTCCAGGGATCCTCCAGGTGACCGCACTCGATGGCGCGACCCCACAGGTTGTCGTCGATGGAATAGGGGTTGTCGTTGGCGCCCTCGGGAACCGGCACGTTGTGGGCGTGAGCATAGGCAACCTCATCGGGACGGCACTTCAGATCCCACTCGCGAACCGGGGCGATAACCTTGAGCTCGGGGTCGAGGGCCTTGACGGCAGCCTCGAAGCGGACCTGGTCGTTACCCTTACCGGTGCAGCCGTGGGCGACGTAGGTCGCGCCAAACTCGTGAGCGACCTCGACAAGCTTCTTGGCGAGCAGCGGGCGAGACAGCGCGGAGAGCAGCGGGTACTTGTTCTCGTACATGGAGTTTGCGGCGATGGCCTTAGTCAGGAACTCATCGGAGAACTCGTCGCGCAGGTCGAGCACCTGGCAATCGAGAACGCCCAGGTCAAGCGCCTTCTGCTTCTTGGCATCCAAGCCGGTCTCCTCCTGGCCCACGTTGCCGCAGACGCAAACGACATCGAGATTCTTCTCGTCCTGGAGCCACTTGACACATACGGATGTATCAAGACCACCGGAATATGCGAGAACGACTTTTTCCTTGCTCATGGCTGTTTCCTTTCGCCCTTGGTAGCTAGTTAGAACATCGGTCAGTTGCAAGTCATTTCGAGGTCAAAAAACCGTGCAATATCAGGTTAAATAGCAAAAAGCAGCACAGCATGCCCTTGAAACATGCGTTTATATCGTGCTAAAACCCAACGACCTCAAAATGACTCTGTTGGGGCATTTCACCCCATACGAACAGAGACGATTGCTATCGTCGTCGGGAAATTGCGCGCTGGCGTCGGATGGCATTATCTGCAGTGGTGATGATCTTTACGAACTGCATCTGCCTCTCCTTTCACCTATCGCCGGGCGCAATTCTAATATCGCAAACGGTACCTTTTCCTCGGTAAGCGGTGCTTTTGCCGTCTCCGTTTTCGATGGTCGCTATATTACGCTAAAGTGCCTGCTGTACAAGCGACAAATTCAAATTTCTGAAAAGTTTTTTCATTAGTTTGTGAATGATGATGCAAATATGCGCCAATCCTGCGAAAATACGCCCGACTACCAAGTAGAGAGTCAATCACCCGAAACATTCTGGAAACCGAAAGGCGCGTTTTATGCAGACTTACGAATCAGACGCCAACATCGGCAACATTAAGATTCTCGCCGTCGATATGGACAAGACGTTACTGACCGACGAGCGCGTGCTGCCTCAGGGCCTCGACGAGCGCCTGGACAAGCTCGCCGAGGCTGGCATCGTGTTCTGCCCCGCCAGCGGACGCCCCGCCCCCAAACTCGAGGAGATGTTTGAGGACATCAAGAGCCGCATCGCTTTTTGCCCCGATAACGGCGCGTGCGTTATCTACCGCGGCAACTATATCTATAAGAGCACTATCGACGTGGCGCTGTATCAGCAGGTCTTGAGCCGCGCCTCGGAGGATTCGCGCGCTGTCCCCGTCCTGTGCTGCTTCGACGAGTTCTATGTACTTGCCCGCGATCATCAATACCACGACGAGATCAGCGTTTACTACAACACGATCAACTACGTCGACACCTTTGAGGGCCTTGATATCGAATCCAACAAGATTTCGATCTTCTTCCCCGCCTATGATGCCGAGCCCGCGTTCCGCGAGGACTACAACCCCGCGTTCTCGGACCAGCTCTATGTCACCAATGCCGGCCGTGAGTGGATCGACTTTATGAACCTGGGCGTCGACAAGGGCGCCGGCGTCGCGCATCTGTGCGAGCACCTGGGCATCGATATCGCCGATGCCGCAGCCGTGGGCGATACCTACAACGATATCCCCATGCTGGAGCGCGTCGGACACAGCTTTATCGTGAACAATGCCGAGGAGCACATGAACGCGCATGCCAAGTGGCGCATTCCGAGCAACAACGACGGGGGCGTACTGACGCTCATCGACGCCATCCTGGCGGCTCGGTAACGTGGCTCGTCGGGCCTGGCCGGGCGGCGCGGATTAGTTTTTCGTTCGGTCAGGTCCTGGGCTCGCTCGGAAAGCACATTAAGTGCTTTCCGGCTCGTGCGGAATCTACGAAAAACTAATTCGCGCCGCCCGACCAGGTCCTAGGTTTACTTGCTTGCCGCCTAGATGGTGTCTTGAGTGTCTAGATACTTGGCTGATTTTTTGGAATGAAGGGGGCTCCTTGTTGGCAAGGAGCCCCCTTCTGGTTTGGTTACTTTGGAACTGTGGGCGCTTCCCTATTTGGCGTCGGCCCAGGTTATGCCGGTGCTGGCTTCGGCGATCAACGGTACTCGGAGGTCTACTACGTGCTCCATGACGTCGCGGACCATGGTGGTTAGGCGCTCGACTTCGTCGATGGGGCACTCAAAGTCCAGTTCGTCGTGCACTTGCAGGATCATGTGGGCGGCAAAGCCTTCTTCTTCCAAGCGACGGCTTACGCGGGCCATGGCGATCTTGATGATGTCGGCGGCGGTGCCCTGCATGGGGTGGTTCATGGCCGTGCGCTCGCCAAAGCCGCGGAGCTGCGGATTTTTGGCCTTAAGCTCCGGGATATGGCGACGGCGGCCGTACATGGTCTCGGCATAGCCCGTCTGCTTGGCACGCGCCACCACGTTGTCGAGGAACGTGCGCACGCCCGGGTAGGCCTCGTAGTAGCGATCGATCATGTCGCGCGCCCCGGCCATCGAGATATGCAGCGACTGCGACAGACCGTAAGCCTGCTGACCGTACACGATGCCAAAGTTCACGGCCTTGGCGCGGCTGCGCAGATCGGGCGTCACCTCGGACACCGGCACGCCAAACACGCGCGCGGCCGTCTCGGCATGGAAGTCCTCGCCCTCGTTAAAGGCACGTACCAGATGTTCATCACCCGAAAGATGCGCGAGCAGGCGCAGCTCGATCTGCGAGTAGTCCACCGCCAAAAAGACGCTGCCCTCGCCCGCCGAGAACGCCGTCTTGACGGTACGCCCCAGCTCCGAGCGCGTCGGAATGTTTTGCAGATTGGGGTCGCTCGAAGACAAACGCCCCGTCGCGGTGATGGTCTGGTTGTACGTGGTGTGCACGCGACCGTCACCACGGCGCAGCGGGCCCAGCGTGTCCAGATAGGTCGACTTAATCTTGGACTTCTCACGCCAGTCCAAGATCAGACGCACGATCTCGTGGTCACGAGCAAGGTCGCTCAGCACCTTGGCGTTGGTCGAATAGTAGCCGCGCTTGGTCTTTTTGAGGCCCTTGGTCGGAAGCCCCATAACATCAAACAGCACGTGCGAGAGCTGCATGGGACTGCCGATGTTAAAGGTCTCGTCGCCGGCCAGGTCGCGAATGCTGCGCTCGACCTCGGCAATCTGGGTCGCCAGGCCCTCGGACAGACTGTGCAGGCGGTCGGGGTCCACAAGCATGCCCGCGCGCTCCATCTTGGCAAGCACCGGCACAAGCGGCATCTCGATGCCGTCGAACACGTTGGCGGCATTCTCACGGGCCATGCACTCGCGCAACGGCGCCACGAGCGCCAACGTCAGGGCCGCAGTACGGGCGGCAGACGCCGGAGCGTCCTCACCAGCACCCTCTGCGCCGCGCGCCGCAGGCAGCGCCATCTGCAGATAGGTATCGGCAAGATATGCCTCATCGAACTCGGAGCGATCGGAATCCAGCAGATAGGCAGCGACCACGGTATCGAAGATACGCGTGGAATCGGCAGCGAGCGGATCCATGAGCTCGGGCTCAGAAGAATCAATGGGCGAAAGCTCGTGCAACAGCACCTTCATATCCGGGCTCGCCACGCGACCCTCCATAAACAGACGCGCGAGCACGCCAGCAATCACGCCGTGGACGAAGTTGAAGCCCTCAACCTCAGCCGCCGCGCAGCTGTCGTCCTCCTCGAGCGCGAACAGGCCCTTGGACGTCGCCAACCACAGCGTACGCGTCAGTCCAAAGAGCGCGCCCTCTTCCTTATCGTCGTCCACCACGGCGGCGACCCACTCGCCCGCCTCGATCGCACGGGCAACCTCGGACGCCACGGCAGCAAGCGCCTCGGCATCGCCGGAAGCGGCGCGCTCAATCGTGGGCATCTCAAACGTGCTAGCAGCGGCAGCAGCGCCACCCTCGTCACCGATCAGCGCCAAGAAACGGTTCTGCATGGCAGTGATACCAAGCGTACCCAGTGCCGCGGACACCTCATCGGCAGAAAACGCCGGGAAGGACGTCGCCTCAAAATCGAGCTCAACGGGCGCATCGGTGCGGATGGTCGCGACCTTGCGGCTCAGCAGCGCGTCGTCGATGTGTGCGCGCAGGTTTTCTCCCATCTTGCCCTTGACCTCGTCGGCGTGTGCGATGACCTCGTCCAAGCTGCCGTACTGTGCAATGAGCGCGCTCGCCTTTTTGGGGCCGATGCCCGGCACGCCGGGAATGTTATCCGACGTATCGCCCTTCAGACCGTAAAAATCGGGCACGAGCGCCGGCGTGATGCCGTGATACAGATCGTCCACGCTCTCGGGCGTCATGATCGCCACGTCGGACAGGCCCTTGCGGGTCGAGACCACGTTGACGTGCTCGGTCACGAGCTGATACATGTCGCGGTCGCCGGTCACCAGCAGCATGTCGCAGCCGGCCTCCTCACCCAGGCGCGCCATGGTTCCCAGGATATCGTCGCCTTCCCAGCCCTCAGACTGCAGAATCGGCACATTGAGCGCACCGAGCAGCTCCTTGATCATCGGAAACTGCGCGTGCAAATCGGGGTCCATGGGCGGGCGCTGCGCCTTATACTGCGGCAGCATCTCCATGCGCACGCGCGGCTTGCCTTTATCAAACGCCACGACCACACCGTCGGGGTTAAAGGCATCGATCATCTTGAGAAACATGTTCAGAAAGCCAAAAATCGCGTTGGTGGGGCGACCATCCGGCGCGTTCATGGTCGGCGGCACGGCGTGGAAGGCGCGGTGCATGAGCGAGTTGCCGTCGATAACGGCAAAAGTGCGGCGCTTGTCAGACATATTGAATACCTCGCTTTGGGCTGGGCACAGTTTGCTCACACCAGTTTACACGCTCCCTGCCCCACGGCCACCGCACATCAGGCTTCCCTGCCGCCGCGGGCCCGCGCGTGATACGATGGCTCACGGTACATCAACCAGCACGATCGATCCGAAAGGAGCCTGCGTCATGGAGCGTCCCTGCGCATGGAAAAAGTACACGCCACAGCAAATCGAGGAGCTCGAGGAGCTTTGCCGCGGCTATAAGCAGTTTTTGAGCGAGAACAAGACCGAGCGCCTGTGTGTCAAGACCGGCATCAAGATGGCCGAGGAGGCGGGATACGTCGACCTGGAGACCGTGATTGCCGAAGGCCGCGAGCTCAAGGCAGGCGACAAGGTGTACGCCGCCAACCACGGCAAGGACCTTATGCTCGTCAACCTGGGCACCGCCCCGCTCGAGCAGGGCTTTAACATCCTGGGCGCCCACGTGGACTCGCCGCGTCTGGACCTCAAGCAGAATCCCGCCTTCGAGGCCGGCGACATGGCCTACCTTGACACGCACTACTACGGCGGCGTCAAGAGCTACCACTGGGTGGCCTCCCCGCTCGCGCTTGTGGGCGTCATCTGCAAAAAGGACGGCACCACCGTCGACATCAACATCGGCGACAAGGCGGACGACCCGGTCTTTACCATCTCCGACCTGCTGATCCACCTCTCGAGCGAGCAGATGGCCAAGCCCACCAAGGACGCCGTCGACGCCGAGATCCTCGACGTGATCGTGGGCGGCCGCCCCGTCAAGTTTGACGAGGACGACAAGGACGCTCCCAAGGAGCCCGTCAAGCAGATGTTCCTGGATATCCTCAAGGAGCAGTACGACGTCGAGGAGGAGGACTTCCTCTCCGCCGAGATCGAGGTCGTGCCCGCCGGCCCCGCCCGTGACATGGGCCTCGACCGCTCCATGATTCTGGGCTATGGCCACGACGACCGTGTCTGCGCCTATCCGTCCATGCTCGCCCAGATCAACGTCGCCAACGTGGAGCGCACGAGCATCACACTCATCGTCGACAAGGAGGAGATCGGTTCCGTAGGTGCCACCGGCATGACGAGCCGCTTCTTCGAGAACACCGTCGCCGAGATCATGACGCTCGCCGGCGAGGATAGCCCGCTGGCCCTGCGCCGCGCGCTCGCCCGCAGCCGCATGCTCTCCTCCGACGTGTCCGCCGGCTTCGACCCGGGCTACGCCGGCAAGTTCGAAACCAAGAACGCAGCCTTTATGGGTCGCGGCCTGTGCTTTAACAAGTACACGGGCAGCCGCGGCAAGGGCGGCTCTAACGACGCCGACGCCGAGTATGTGGCCCTCATCCGCGACATCATGGACGAGGCCGGCGTGGACTTCCAGACCTGCGAGCTCGGTCGCGTCAACGCGGGCGGCGGCGGCACCATCGCCTACATCATGGCCAAGTACGGCATGAACGTCATCGACTCCGGTGTTGCCGTCCTGTCCATGCACGCCCTGTGGGAGGTCGCTAACAAGGCCGATATCTACGAGGCCTATCGCGGCTACAAGGCCTTCATCGAGCGCGCGTAACCAACCCTTCATCAGTTGCGGTGAAATACAGACTAAACTGGCCCATAAACGGCCAAAACAGACCGTATTCCACCGCAACTTTTTTGGCAGAGGAGAGTCTATGCTTCAAGTCATCATTTCGCCCGCCAAGCAAATGCGCGCGGCCCAAGATGCTTTTGAAGTCCTGGGCATTCCACCCTTTGTGCACGAGACGGCTCGCCTCCACCGCGCACTGCTAGATATCGAACGGAAAGAAGGCAGCGGCGGCCTGCAGGCGCTATGGAACGTGAGTGACAAACTGCTGGGGCCTTGTCTCAACACCCTGCATGAGTTCGTGCCCATCCTGAAAAACGGCGATCTCAACAATCCCGCGCTCGCCCGTCACCTCTCCCCTGCCGTCATGTCCTATCACGGCATTCAATACCAGAGCATGGCGCCCGAGGTGATGGATTCCGCACAGCTCGCATGGCTGCAAGACCATCTCTGGATCCTCTCGGGGCTTTACGGATGCGTACGCCCCTTTCATGCCGTTGAACCGTATCGGCTGGAGATGGGCGCGAAGCTTGCCGTCGGCGATGCCCGAGACCTCTACGCGTTTTGGAGCGACAAGCTCGCGCGGGCTATCGCCCCGGCAGGCTCAAACACCACGATCGTCAATCTCGCCAGCGTAGAGTATGCCAAAGCCGTTCTGCCCCACCTCGCGGGCGACGCCACGGCCGTCACATGCCTCTTTGGCGAGGGTATCCGCAACGGCAAGCCCATCCAACGGTCGACCGCCAGCAAAAAGGCGCGCGGCTCCATGGTGCGGTGGATGGCAGAAAACAAGCTCGAGGATGCAAGCGAACTTACCGCATTCAACATCGGCTATCGGCACATCCCCGAGCTTTCAGACAAAAACACCCTGGTTTTCATGAACGCGCAGGCACAATAGGCCCGCCGTTTCCAAACACCCCATTACTCCGCCAAGCCATCGGCCTTTGCAATCTCGCTCGTCGAGCCATCTTGGTAGGTAATCTTAACGTGCCCTACGTCGGATACCGCAACGCCCGACGGAGGTTCCAGACGCCACTCCGTCAGAGCGATATCCATGGTCGTGGGCACATCGCCCTGATCTTTGAGCTTCACCGTGAGTGTTTTGAGTGCCTCATCAAACGTCACGCGTTCGATTTCTTCACCCGGAATAGACCCGCCGCTCAACTGCAGCTGCACAAACTCGTCGCGCGGATACCAGTAGTCGCCCGGTGCGGCAACGGTATTGCCGCCCGCGACCTTCACCGTCATTATCGGCAGGGCATCATCAGTCTCGAACTCCCAGGCAGCGCCGCCGCGACCGCCAAACGTCCAAATACAAAAGGCAATCACCAGCACGGCAAGCACCGCAAAGCCAATCGCGACCAACCCATGGTGCGCACGGCCCTCCTCGGCCGATACGTCCCATTGCGTCTCTCGATATAGATGCTTGTCTTCCATGTTCGCCTCCCCACAGGCACGCTCGTTGGCCCAATCGTACCCATTCAGGCTATACTTGAGCCCATGACATAACGGGGAGCTTGCAGGGCAAGACGGCAGGCTGAGATTGGGCGCGCCCGCCCTGACCCGCAAACCTGATATGGGTAATGCCAACGAAGGGAGCCGTGCCAATGAGCACACAGACCGAGCACAAGCTCGTCACGCAAATCGACTTCGCCCGTGCCGGGCAGATCACGCCGCAGATGAAGGAAGTCGCCGAGCGCGAGCATCGCGACCCCGAGTACATCCGCGAGCGCGTGGCCGACGGCCGCATCGCCATTCCCGCCAACATCGTGCACATCAAAAAGGGCATGCGCGCCTTTGGCGTCGGTGAGGGCCTGTCCACCAAGGTCAACGTGAACTTGGGCATCTCGGGCGACAAGGCCGATGCCGCCGAGGAATGGAAGAAGGTCAAGATCGCCGAGGACTTTGGCGCCGACGCCATCATGGACCTCTCCAACTCGGGCAAGACGCGCCAGTTCCGCCAGCAGCTCATCGACGAAACGCCGCTCATGGTAGGCACCGTCCCCATGTACGACGCCATCGGCTACATGGAAAAGCCGCTGGTCAAGCTCACCAAGGACGACCTGTTCGAAGTCGTGCGCGCACACGCCGAGGACGGCGTCGACTTTATGACCATCCACTGCGGCATCAACAAGTCGGTCACCAAGACCTTTAAGGAGACCGGTCGCCTGATGAACATCGTCAGCCGCGGCGGCTCGCTGCTGTTTGGCTGGATGGAGGTCACCGGCAACGAGAACCCGTTCTATGAGTTCTACGACGAATTGCTCGAGATTTGCCACGAGTACGACGTGACGATTTCGCTCGGCGACTCCTGCCGCCCGGGCTGCCTCTACGACTCCAACGACGCCACCGAGACCGCTGAGATGATCGAGCTGGGCAAGCTGTGCAAGCGCGCTTGGGCCGCCGGCGTCCAGGTCATGGTCGAGGGCCCGGGTCACATGGCGCTCGACGAGATCGCCGCCAACATGAAACTGCAGAAGCGCCTGTGCCACAATGCTCCGTTCTATGTGCTCGGGCCGCTGGTGACCGATATCGGCGTGGGTTACGACCACATCACCGCTGCCATCGGCGGCGCCATCTCCGCCAGCTCCGGTGCCGACTTCCTGTGCTACGTGACACCGGCAGAGCACCTATGCCTGCCCAACGCCCAGGATGTGCTCGACGGCCTCATGGCCACCAAGATCGCCGCACACGCCGCCGACATCGCCAAAAAGGTGCCCCACGCCCGCGACATGGACGACAAGATGGGGCAGGCACGCCGCAAGCTCGACTGGGACGCCATGTGGAAGTGCGCGCTCGACCCGGTTACGGGCAAGAAGCGCTACGAGGAGTCCCCCGCCGCCACCGAGGGCACTTGCACCATGTGTGGCAAGATGTGCGCCGTCCGCACCGTCAACAAGATCTTCGAGGGCACCACGATCGACCTCGGCATGGAGGACTAGCCCTGTCGCCGCGGCCGCTTCTGGCGGCGAGCTGGTGCCTGTCAATTGTTGACGTGTGAACATTTGCTTGCATTTGCGTAAAGATTGCATCGCCCGCCCGGGATTGCCATACAGCCATCCCGGGCAACTTTATAATGCAGGCAGAAGACCCATTTGAATCCGACCGAACAAGGGAGCGAACATGGATCGCAGTAAGGTACCCGCCGTTCTATCCATCGCCGGATCCGATTCCAGCGGTGGTGCCGGCATTCAGGCCGACATCAAGACCATCACGGCGCACCGCCTGTATGCCGAGACGGCCATCACAGCCATAACCGCACAAAACACCCTAGGCGTCACCGCCGTGCAGAACATCTCCCCAGATATTGTCGCGGCGCAGATCGATGCCGTTTTTGACGATATCCGCCCCAACGCCGTCAAGATTGGCATGGTTTCCTCTGCCGAGATTATCGATGTTATCGCCGACCGCCTGAGCGTTTGGAACGCGACAAACGTGGTAGTCGACCCCGTCATGGTAGCCACCTCGGGCGCACGGCTGATTGCCGAAGATGCCGCCGAGGCACTCACCCGCCGCCTGTTCCCGCTAGCGACGGTTATCACGCCCAATATTCCCGAAGCCATGGCCCTGCTCGACTACGAGGTCGACTCCGAGCGCACGCAGCAAAATGCTGCCATGCTCCTCACCCGCCGCTTTGGTTGCGCATCCCTCGTTAAGGGTGGGCATCTTGTCAACGAGGCCAACGATGTACTGGCCGAACCCGCGCCACTCGATGACGAGGGCAACCATCTGGGAGATCCACTCACCACGTGGTTCCGCCACAAGCGCATCGAGACCGACAACACGCACGGCACCGGCTGCACGCTCTCGTCCGCCATCGCCTGCGCGCTGGCCCAGGGCATGGATCTTGCCGACGCCGTCAATGCGGGCAAGGCATACCTGACAGGCGCTCTGGCCGCCGGCCTGAACATGGGCAAAGGCTCCGGCCCCGTCAATCACATGTGGCAGTATTAAGATTCGCAGCCCAAACCACCGCAAAGGGGACAGACACCTTTGCGGTGGTTTGGGGTCGCGCTACTCACCGAGCATCTCTTGGAGCTTGGCTGCCACGGCATGCCCCAAGCTCTCGTGGCTTTCGGGCATCATGTGCAGATAATCGATATCGCCCGGCTCGGCAAAGTCGGCGGCATTCAAAAAGTCGCAGCCAAACTGCTTAGCCACATGCGCGTAGTACTCACCAAAATGCTCCGAGGCTTCTACGGAATGCTCGTCAAAATCGGTCATATATACGTCGGCGATCTGCGGCTTAATCTTGATAGGCGCCATCAGCAGAATCCGTGGGCAGGGCGCGGCATCGGTCCATGCAAACGCACGGACGGCGCGAATCAACGCCATGGCGCCGCGGGCAATATCCGAGGCCGTCACGCCAAAGACCGTCTTGCAGTCATTGGTGCCCAGCATGATCACGATCGCATCCAGCGGCTTATGGGCCTCGAGCAGCATCGGAAGCGCGCGAATGCCGTTGAGGTTGGTGTCCAGATGGCACATATCGTCGCGCACCGTCGTGCGACCATTTAGACCTTCCTCAATCACATGCCAGCCCTCACCCAGGTCACGCTGCACCACACCGCACCAGCGCACATCCCGCGCATAGCGCACTGCGGTGCCGTCGCGCATACCCGCCGGATCATAGCCATAGGTGTTGCTGTCACCAAAGCACAGAACGTTTTTCATCTTGAGCTCCTCATTCAGTAAAAAGCCGACGGGGGCAACCCCTCCCGTCGGCTTGGCATATCACATCGCGCGCACCGCTTACAGGTACTTGCGCCAGTCGTCCTCGTCCTCATCATCCTCGGCGGCAGCCTGGGCCTGCTCGGCGGCACGAGCGGCTGCGGCGCGGGCGGCAACCTGAGCATAGGACTCCTCGTTTCGCTCGGGGAAGTTTGCCAGCACGTGCTCGAATTTGGCGAAGTCCTCGTCCCAGCGCGTAGAGGGCACGGCAAAGAAGACCTGCTTGACCTTGAAGTCGCCCGATGCGAGCTCCTTGCGGAAGAGCTCGGCCACGGCCTCGGCATCAAAGCCGTTGTTGTCGCTGCCCCATGCGCCCAGCACGAGCTTCTCGCGACCCAACTCGTCGCAGATGGCGAGCACAAAGCGGATGCGGTCGCGCAGGGCATCCAGCAGAGCATCGTCGCTCACGCGATACTCCTGGCGGGCGCGCTTAACGTTGGGCGCGGCGGCCACGATCACGTCGGCGTATGCATGCACGTGGTTGCGGTCGAAGCGCACCGCAGGCACCACTAGGGCACGGTTACGATAGAGCTCGCAGTTGATGTTGCGGCGACGGTTCTCACCGTACCATTTACGCTGCTTATCGAGGACGTTGTACAGATACGAATCGGCGCACAGCGTGGCCTCCTGGCCCAGATAACCCTGAATATATCCACCGCCCGGATTGGTAAACGAGGCAAAGGCGAGCACGGCCATGTCGCAGAACTGCGCATAGCCGCGACCGTTATCGAGGATTGCCTGCGTGGCGGAGGCATCAAGCACAGTGACCTCGGGCAGGACCGGAGCGGGCTCCTCAGCAGGCGCGGACTCAGCTTCGGCGATTTCCTCGGCAGGCTCCTCGACGGGCTCGGGCGCCGCCTCGGTCTCGACGTCCTCGGCGACCTGCTCTTCGGGGGCCACAGCAGTCTGAACCTTGGCCTTCATCGCCGCGACAAAGCCGGCGGGCATGCCGTCAAACTCGCGAACACCAGCAAGCGAACGCTCGATATCCTTGGCGCAGGCCTCGGACACAGTCATCACATGGCGCTCGGCGGCCTTGGCACGGGCCTCGCGCTTGGGATTGGGCTGACCCGCTCGGTTGGACCTGCGGTTACGGTTCCTGTTGTCGACGTCTGCCATACATGGCCACCTTTCCTGTCGCTGCCGCTATCGGCTTTTTCCCATCCATGATACCCCGCCGCGCACAAAAAAGACGGCCCCGAAGGACCGCCTTTCGCATCGTTTTACCGTGTCCGGCAGGAAGCGTCGCAATGCCGCGCTTTAATCGCGACGGCCGAGGATGTTCAAAATGCGCAAAAACACGTTGATAATATCCACGAACAGGTTAGAGGCCATAAGCACGGCATTGGGCAGTGTGGGCGGCACCGTCGTGGCAACATAGGTGTCATAGCCAATAAACCCGGCGAACACCACGATCACGATCAGGTCGGTGATGGTCTGCGAGACGCCCATGAACATCAGCACGATCTCAACCAGAATAGTTGCGAGCAGAATGCCAAAACCGATGCCATATACGCGCTGGAAAAACTTGGGGAACGTCACGCCCAAGGCGCCAAAGACAAAGGTGATGGCGGCCGTGGCGATAAAGGCAGTGTTGATGGTGGGCAGGTCGTAGTTGGCAAGGCCAAACGACGCGGTCAGGCCAAAGGTACTCGCAAAGATTACGTAGCCCACAAGGGACAGGCCCACGGACTGCTTGCTGGCGGCGGCCGACATCATGACCATGCCGACGATGGTCAAAATAAACGAGCCAAAGACCAGCGGCAGGGCGGCGCCGCTCATCATCATGCGCGCAAACGACATGGTGCTCGTAAAGTAGGCACCGGCGCCCATGGCGCAAAAGCCCAAGAAGATCAGGGCAGACATGGCGAGATTGTACGCGCGCGGCGACATCTCCTTGGCGCGGCTTGCGCCGCTCTCGACGGGGCCGTTCTGATAGCCCTGGATATCGTTCATAGGTTCGTCCTTTCAAAAGCGCCGCGACAGCGCAGTAGCTGACAAGATTCCTGTCATTGTACCCGAATGCCGTACGTCCTTACCTACGGCGCTCGCCCTCAAGCGTACGATCAAAGGCCCAGACCCACCAACGCATCACGTGTGCCTGCGAGCCGTCTGCCCGCTCGCGCGTCTGGTCCTCCAGATACAACTCGGTCGCGTGCCCGCCAAAACGCACCTTATATGTTGCCGTACGGATGCCGTGGACCATCAGGCCAAACCCGGTGGTCGAGATAATTTCGTCGATCGTAAAACAACGGCCGTCGACCCAGCAGACGGTGACCGGCACGACCTGTCCGCCCGCGAGGATGCGGGCCACGACGTCCACATACTGCTTGTGCACGCGCCGAGTTTTGCCGTCTGTCTGTCGATATTCCATGCCTCCTATTATCGAACGCATGTTTGCATGTTGTAAAGCGAACAGACTGTGGTTTTGGAGTGTCGTAGTAATCGCACGTGTCCGCATGGCGTGTTAGCAAAAAGAACACCCGCGGTCAACAGGGCTAATATTCAATTTTAGTGCCAAAAAGTTCACTTCTCCCATCAGAACTCGGTAAAGAGACCCGCAGGAGGTGATACGATTTATCATGTTTTTGTAACGTGTCTGCAAACTTCGAGAAAGCCCATATATGGACGTAACGTTCTCAACCTTCCTCGGCCAAATTGTGTCGAACCCAGTCCTTGCCGTCACCGTGATCCTCGCGTTGGGCGCCATCTTCGTCAATGGATGGACCGACGCGCCCAACGCCATCGCGACCTGCGTCACTACGCGTTGCATGCCCGCCCGCGCCGCCATTCTCATGAGCGCCGCATTCAACTTCCTCGGCGTGCTCATCATGACGCACTTTAACGCGAGCGTCGCCAACACCATCTCACATATCGTCGACTTTGGCGGAAACAGCACCATGGCGCTCGCCTGCCTATGCGCGGCGCTGTTCTCCATCGTCGTCTACGGCGCCACAGCGTCGCGTTTTGGCATCCCCACCTCGCAAAGCCACAGCCTTATCGCCGGCCTGACCGGTGCCGCCATCGCCCTCGGCGGTGCGAGCAGCGTCAACGTCCACGAGTGGATGAAGGTCATCTACGGCCTGGCGCTCTCCATAGGCCTGGGCTTTGTCATGGGCTGGGTCCTGTGCAAGCTCGTCTCGATCCTTTTCGCCGCCGCCAACAGGCGACGTGCCAATGTCTTCTTTAAATACGCTCAGATCGCGAGCGCTGCGGCCATGAGCTTTATGCACGGCGCGCAGGATGGACAGAAGTTCATCGGCGTGCTCTTTTTAGGCGTGGCCTTTGCCAGCGGCCAGACGAGCGTCGGCGATGCAGGCATCCCCATCTGGATTATGCTGCTGTGCTCGGCCACCATGGGTATCGGCACCAGCGTGGGCGGCGAGCGCATCATCAAGTCCGTCGGCCAGAGCATGGTTAAGCTCGAGAAGTATCAGGGCTTCTCCGCCGACCTCGCGGGCGCCGCGAACCTGCTACTTGCCACCCTTACCGGCATCCCCGTGTCCTCCACGCACATCAAAACCTGCGCCATTATGGGTGTCGGTGCCGTCAAGCGCCTTTCGGCCATCAACTTCGGCGTCGTCAAGGACATGATGTTCACCTGGTTCTTCACCTTCCCCGCCTGCGGACTCATCAGCTTTGTCATGGCCAAGCTGTTCATGATGTTCCTCTAGTCAAACCGAACGTCCATCTGGACCGCAACACTTCGCCCACCCGTCTTCGCCTCGAAAGGACCCACCCATGGCAAAGAAACCCGATTCGTTCTACTTTGACAACTACGTCGCCTGCGCCGACCTTGCTGTCCAGGCCGCAGAGTTACTCATCAAGATTTTTGAGAACTTTGATCCCGCGCAGATCCACGACATGCTCGAGGAGATGCATGCGATTGAGCATGCGGCAGACAAGAAGCACCACGAGCTCGAAGACGCCCTGCTCACCGCCTTTATCACCCCGCTCGAGCGCGAGGATCTGGATCTGATGAGCTGCGCGCTCGACACCGTGCTCGACCGTATTGAGGGCGTCGTGCAGCGCGTCTACTTCACCAACATTCAGAGCATCCATCCCGACGCCATCGTCATCGCCCACAAGGTGACTGACGCCTGCCGCGCCATGAAAGACCTGATGGTCGAGCTTCCCAACTACCGCAAGTCCAAAACGCTGCGCGAGCTGGTCATCCAGATCAACACCATCGAGTCCGAGGCCGACGAGCTCTACATCAACGCCATGCGCAACCTGCACGTTAACGGCAAGGATCCGCTCGAGGTCATCGCTTGGCGTGACGTCTACGCCTTCCTGGAGTACTGCGCCGACTGCTGCGAGAATGTGGCCGATGTTGTGGATTCGATTGTCATGAAGAACAGTTAATTGGGGGCACATGTCCCACCGGTCGCGGGCCCGGCCACTAATAACCTTTTTCACTCCGGCTGCAAGCAGAGTCGTTCAAAAGGTTATTAGTGGCCGGGCCCGCTCCCTTATGCACCACAATTGGGAACTTTGGCTGATAGATTTAGCGCGATGGGGGTTTGGCTGAAGGGACCTATGGTACCCGTTCGGACACTTTGGCCCTTGATGAGCGTTTGGCTGATTGCTGTTTTGGGTACTGTTTGGGTTACTTTGGGTTTGTTTGATTTTTAATTGTTGGAGGGCTTGTATGTCTTATTTGGATCTGGCTCGGTCTCGGTATTCTTGTCGCGAGTTTGAGAATCGTTCTGTTGAGCAAGCTGTTGTGGATGCCATTGTTGAGGCTGGGCGTATTGCTCCTTCTGCTTGTAATAATCATCCAGCCCGTGTGATGGTGCTGGATACGCCTGAGCTGTTGGAGAAGGCTGCTGCTTGTCAGCCTCGGTTTGCTCGTGATGGGTCCATCTTTGGGGCTCCGCTTGTCTTCCTTATTTGCAGCGTTACCGGCGACGCTTGGGTTCGCCCCTATGACCAGATGAACTCGAGTGCCATCGACACCTCGATTGTTTGCGATCAGATGATGATGGAGGCCGAGGAGCAAGGTCTGGGAACGTGCTGGGTATGCCATTTTAAGCCCGAGCTAGCCCGCGAGCAGTTCAACCTGCCCGAGGGCGTCTATCCCTATCACATGCTCGTCTGTGGCTATCCTGCCGACCACATCGCAGACCCCGAGCATCGCGAGGCCCGCACCATTCCCCTCTCCGACTTCCTCCTCAAGTAGATTTTGGGACATGCCCTAAAACCTATCCTTGACCGCTCACCGGTTCGCCGAGTTCTGCGCCACTATGTGCAGGGCTCGGTTTTTTATGTTGCGCGCCCCGGTACAGTCATAAAAAAGGACCCGCAAGCTGCGGGTCCTTTCTAGGCACTAAATTGTAGGCCGAATGTTAGTCCAGGTCGTCGGCAGCGAAGTTGTCGATCGGGGCGAAGGGATCGGCCACGGGGACAACCGGGTCAGCGACGGGCAGCGGCTCGGCGGGAACAGTCACCGCAGGAGAAGCGGCAGAACCGACCGGCGTGGAGGCCATGAGGTCGGCCGGGAAGGAGTTCTGGGCATCGTCCATGAAGTGCTGGATGAGCTTGAGATACTCGGCCTTGAACTCCTCACGAGAAGCCTTGAGACGATCGATCTCCTCGAGCTCAGCCTGCTTTTCGGTCAGAGCCTGGCGGATAACCTCGCGGGCCTTGGCGTCAGCCTCGTTGCGAATACGCTCAGCGTTCTCATTGGCATCGTTGACGATGGTCTCAGCGGTCTGCTGGGCAGCGATCAGGGCAGCGGAAATCTGGCGCTCCTGAGCGGAGAAGTCAGGGGCGGGAGCAGCCACGGGGGCGGCAGGAACGGCCTGGGCGGGGGCATCCTGAGCCTGGGCAAGCTGAGCCTGCGCATCGGCAAGCTGCTGCTCGGTAGCAGTCAGACGACCCTTAAGGTCGACGATCTTAGCGAGCATAGCGTCAACCTCAGAGGACAGCGTCTCCAAGAAGACGTCGACCTCGGCAGGATCGTAGCCACGCTTGGCCTCAGAGAAAGTCTGAGCCTGGATGTCTGCAGGGGTAATAGCCATAACAAGTCTCCTTTTTCATCGCCTCGGCGCTACACGCCCGACGTAAGTTACTAAGTCAGTTCTACACGAGTATACCTATAAGAAGCTGCAGAACCAGCCTCTGCACCAACTGCAACGCAATAATCGCAACGACCGGCGAAAAATCGATACCGCCCATCGGCGGGATGAAACGACGGAACAGGTTGAGCCACGGACCGCACACGCTATCAAGCACCGCGGCAATATCCTGAAGCAAACCACCCTGCTTCATGGGAATCCACGTCATAAAGCAGTAGACGACAATGAGCGTGGAATAGAAGTTGAACAGCGTGTTGACCAGCTGGACGATAGTGTAGATGTTGATGGGAATCTCCTCGTCTTGTCTTTACTTAAGGTAGCCGTCCGCACGAAGCTTCTTGAGATCGGAATCTTTGACCTCGCAACCGGCGGGCAGCACCATGAACACGCGGTCGCCCACCTCCTTGACCGTGGCACCCAGACCGCAGGCAAAGCCGTAAGAGAAGTCCAAGACGCGCTTGGCAACTTCGGTGCGTACGCCCACAAAAATCAGTGCGACAGGCTGCTTGGTGCGAACGCGGCGCACCACGGTCTCCACGTCGTCATAGCTCTCGGGGCGCAGGACATAGGCCGGCAGCTGCGGTGTGGCGTTGATGATATTGCTCGCATAGGCCGAGGCATCGCTCGGTGCAGGCGCGGGCGCAGCGGCGGCACGGGCGCGGGTGTTCTCGGCGTAGCTAGACGGCGTGTCATAGGCACCAGGACGATAACCGCTCGCAACACTGTCCTGCGAGCGCGAAGGCGGGTTATACGTTGTGGCATGGCGAGAGTCATCGCCGACCAGCTGACCGGAGCGCGTATACACGGCAACCGACTCAGCTTCACCGCGGCGCGTCTGACCAAGCAGGCCGTTGCTCGGCTCGTCTTGGGTGTAGAAGCCCTCGCCCGAAGCACCGCTGTAGCCGTTGCCCTGATAACTATCGTCATAGCCGTCATCGTAGCCGTAGTCGTCGTCCTGGCCATAACCCTGGTCGTAACCCTGCTGGCCGCCCAGGTGCATCTTATTTTTAATCTCGTCAAGGAAGCCCATGGTTGTGTCCTCTCGCGGTTTAGTGCAGGCGCCCCGATAATCAGTGCGCACTTCAGAGCCTTATTTTACTGCAAACTCCGGGCTAAATACTACCCTGCCCAGGCGAACGAGCGTAGAGCCCTCCTCAAGGGCAGGCTCAAAGTCCTCGCTCATGCCGCAGGAAAGCTCAGGCAGGTTCAAATCGGGATGCGCCGCCTCCAGCTCATCCCTCAGCTCACGAAGACCCGCAAAGGTGCGGCGTGCCACATCCTTATTCCCCCGGGGCGCCATAGTCATAAGCCCCTGCACGCAAATTCCCTCAAGTTCCGCAAGCTCACCCGCGGCGGCGCGAATCTCATCGGGCGAAAAGCCTCCCTTCGACTCCTCACCACTCACATTGACCTCAATGAGCACACGCTGGGGGCCGGCGAGCTCGCCTGCCTCAATCTTGCGGACAGCACGGCTCGAGATCGCCTGCGCCAGATGCAGCGAACCCACCGAGTGAATCAGCTCGGCTGAGCCCAGCACCGCATTGATCTTATTGGTCTGCAGGTTGCCGATCATATCGAAGCGCACCTCGGGCAGCTCCGGATGCTCCGCCAGACCCGTGAGCTTGCGAACCAGCTCCTGCGGGCGGTTCTCGGCAAAATGGCGATACCCCGCCTGGATGGCGGCAACGGTCTCATCGACACCAACGGTCTTGGACACGGCAATGAGGCTCGCGGCGTCGTGGGGACGGCCCGCGCGATCGAGCGCCGCATAAAAACGTTCCAGAATCTGCTCGCGGCGAGCGCGCATCAAGTCCAAATAGTTATCCATTGCCAATCGCCTCCGCTGACAGCCAAACAAGTAGTCCCATGCTAACGCAAGAGCGCGGCCCCGCATGTGCAAGGCCGCGCTCACTTAGGTATTTACAATCTTTCGACGAACGGGGTTACTTACTCCTCGTCGTCCTCGCCATCGTCCTCGTCCTCAAGATGATCGAGCAGGTAGCGAAGACCCTCGCTGACCTCGCTAACGGGCACCTTGGCAACGTAGCGCGCGTCGACGGCGGGCCTCATGATAACACCCTCGCCCGAAGGCACGCGCATGCTCTCGAGCTCATCCTCATCAGTGCAGGCGATATCACCGGCAGTCATACGCTGTCCGGTCAACAGGAAGGTCAGACGGCAGGCGGCATCGATGGAAATCGAGGCGATGCGATCGAGATAGCGCGATACCATGATGGCGCGGCGCAGGTCGTCATAGTTGCTGTCGTCGTCCATAAAGTCGCCCGTATCCATACGGTTAAAGGTGCGGAAGAACTTCTCGTAGGCGGCGTGCACTGGCTCGTCCTCGACGGCCAAGTTGCAGATGATGGACATGTCGTTGGTGACGAGCGCAGAAAGCGAAGAGCCCAGCACCTGGTAGACGGCCTCAGCCTCGGCCTCGACCGTGCCGACAAGCTCCTTGGGCAGCGAGATGTCGGCCTTGATCATATGACGCGTGGCACGGCAAATCTGGCGAACCTTATCGGTCATGCGCTGCAGGTTAAAGTCGACGTAGATGATCGTCTGCAGCAAGCGGAAGTCGGAGGCGACCGGTGACTGCGTGGCAATCAGGTTGTAGCAGACGGCCTCCAGGTTGGCGCAGCGTGCGTCAATCGAAAGCGTGCGCTTCTTGGTCTTGGTGGCGAGCTTGCGGTCGTCGGTAACATAGGCCCTCACGGCATCGTGGAGGGCCAGATCGACGGCCTCGTAGATGCTCAGCATCTCGTGGCGGGCCTCGATGAGCTGACGGGAAAACAGTTTGCGCATGGTTCACTCCAATCAGTTGGGTGCGGTCATGCCGCCCGCACAGTGAATACGCACCGGACCAGGTCCGATCGGCTTGGGACTAGTCGCACCGATCAGCCAAAGCGGCCGGTGATATAGTCTTCCGTCCGCGAGTCCACCGGGCTGGTGAAGATCGCGTCGGTTTGACCATACTCGATGAGCGTAGCGGGCTCGCCGGCAACTTCCTGCAAGAAGAATGCGGTGTAGTCGCTAATGCGAGCTGCCTGCTGCATTGAATGCGTGACGATGATGATCGTCATCTCGGGCGCCAGCTCGGCCATCAAATCCTCGACCTTAGAGACGGACGTGGGGTCGATGGCGGAGCAGGGCTCGTCCATCAGAAGGACATCGGGTTGCACCGCAAGCACGCGCGCGATGCACAGACGCTGCTGCTGACCGCCCGAGAGCGCCAAACCATCCTTGTTGAGCTGATTGGATACCTCTTTCCAGAGGTTGGCGCGCTTGAGCGATTCTTCCACGATGTCATCGAGGTCACTTTTGCTAGTCACGCCCTGCAGACGAGGGCCAAAGGCGACATTCTCGTAGATGGATTTGGGAAACGGATTGGGCTGCTGAAAGATCATGCCCACGCGGCGACGGAGGTCGACCGGGTCGACACCCTCGGCATAGATATCGTTGCCGTCGAGCGTCATGGTGCCCTCGACGCGCGTACCCTCGATCAGGTCATTCATGCGGTTGATGCAGCGCAAAAACGTCGACTTGCCGCAGCCCGAAGGGCCAATGAAGGAGGTGATGGCGTTTTTGGCGATGTTGAGGTCAAGCCCCGTCAGCGCATGAAAGTCACCGTACCAAAAGTTGAAATCCTTGGCCGTAATGGCCGCTTGCTCCAACGCGGGAGCGGACTGATAAACGGACATGGGACTCCTTAACTAGCGACGCTTACGCGACAGGAAGCGCGCAAACAGGTTGAAGGCCAAAATGATCACCATCAGCAAGAGCGCAGTGCCGTAGGCTGCGTTCATGTTGATGCCGTCGTTGGCAAGCAGGTACAGGTGAACGGTCATGGGACGACCGGAATCGAGCGGCGAAATAGGTAGATTGATGGCCTGGCCCATGGTGTAGAGCACCACGGCGGTCTCGCCGATGGCACGGCCGATGGCAAGGACGATGCCCGTGGCAATGCGGCCAAAGGCCGAAGGAAGCACGATCTTGGAGACGACCTGCCACTTGGTAGCGCCCAGGCCGTACGCGCCCCAACGGATATAGCGCGGAACGGCGCGAATGGCTTCTTCGGTGGTGCGCATGACGATGGGAAGCATCAAGAGCGCGAGCGCCAGAGCGGCCGAGACCATCGAAAGGCCCAGGCCCATAGCCTCGACAAACAAGGCGTAGCCAAACAGGCCCATAACGATGGAGGGCACCGAGGCCAAAGCGTCAGCAGCGTAGCGAATGAGCTCGACGACCTTGCCCTGCTTGGCGTACTCGGCCAGATAGACGGCTGCCAGCACAGCGATCGGCGTGCAGATAAGCATGGCGAGCGCCGTCACGTAGACGGTCGAGACGATCGTGGGCCAAATTCCGCCCTCGGCGTTGACGCCCTGGGGCCAACCGAAGATAAAGTCGAGCGAGATGTGTGGCAGGCCGTTGATGACCACGTAGGCGATGATAGCGACCAGCACCAGCGTGGTGATGTAGGCAGCGGCACGAAACACGCCAAGCATGATCTTGTTGGACAGGTCCTTGTTGATGCGGCCCTTCTTGCCGTGGGAAAGGGCACGCTTGATGCGCTCGCGCGACGAGGTCGTATCGACCGTCGTGTCAACGGAATCGGACATAGCCTACCCCCTCTTCTTCTTGGAAATCAGACGGACGATACCCACCAGCGTGGCGGAGATGATAAACAGGACCACACCCATGCCGAACAGCGCCGAGCGGTGCAGACCCGAGGAATAGCTCATGTCGAGCGCAATCTGGCTCGTGAGCGTCGAGATGGGGCTCGCAATGCTGTCGGGAATAACCGGGGCGTTACCTACGACCATGAGCACGGCCATGGTCTCGCCGATGGCACGGCCCATACCCAGCACGATGGCATCAACGATACCCAGCTTCGCGGCAGGTAGCACGACCTTATAGATGGTCTGCCACTTTGTGGCGCCCATGGCATACGATGCCTCGCGAATGCCCATGGGAATGGAATTGAGGGCATCGATGGTGAGCGTGGTGATGGTAGGGACGATCATGATGGCGAGCACAAACCACGCCGTCAGCGCACCAAAACCAAGGCCGCCGGTCAGTTGTGCGATAAACGGGCGGATGATGATCATGCCAAAGAAGCCGTAGATGATGGAGGGTATGCCCGCCAGCAGGTCAACGGCGGGGCTGATGAGCTTGCGCACGCGCTTGCCGGCGATCTCGACCAGGTACACGGCCGTGCCCACACCTAGCGGCACGCCCATGGCGAGCGCACCGACGGTCACCAGACCTGAGCCGGCAAGCAGCGACATGATGCCGTAGTGTCCCTCAGAGGGCGCCCACGTAAAGCTAAAGAAGTCCGCCAGACCGATGTCGGTAAAGACGGGCAGCGCCGAGTACGTGGTAAAGACAAAAATCAGGATGACGGTAACGACCGCCAAAAACGCGCAGGCAAAGAAGATCCACTGCAGCGCCTTCTCCTTGATATAGGTACTGCGCGATACGAGCGCCAGCTCGCGCTTCTTGGGTGCCTGAGCATTCTGCTCAGTCTGGGAGTTTTCCTGTGCTTCCATGCTACTCACTCCCCTTCTCGTCGTTGGTGACGGGAATAAAGCCCGCCTCGCGAATCTGCTTGTCCATCTTTTCGGACGTCACGTAGTCGATGTAATCCTGCGCCTGCTGCGAAGGCGCACCCTTCACAAAGAAGTAAAGGTCGCGCGAGATGGGATAGCCGCCGCTCGCGACCGTCTTCTCGGACGCCTCAACATGATTGACCGAGACGGCCTTGACCGAGGTCTTGGCGTTGAGACTCTCGACAAAACCCAGCGAGATGTAGCCAATAGCGCCACGCGAGCGGGACACGACATCGCGTACCTGGCCCGTACCCGAAAGAACAGCCGAACGGCGATCGAACGGCGTGCCGTCCATCACGATGGTACGGAAGGCCTCGCGCGTACCGGACGCCTCGTCTCGGTTGATGACCTGAATCCTCAGGTCCTCGCCACCGACTTCTTTCCAGTTGGTGATCTTGCCGGCGTAGATATCGCGGAGCTGCTCGGTCGAGAGGTTATCGACGGGGTTGTCGTCGTTCACGATGACCGCAATACCGTCGTGGGCAATGACGATGGGAGTCAGGCCCAGATCCTGTTCGTCGGCATTGAGTCCACGGGAGGAGCTGGCGATATCGGCCGTGCCGGCGCTGACGGCCTCGATGCCAGCGGAAGAACCCAAACCGGAAACGAGCACGTCGATGCCGGTCTCCTCCTTAAAACCCTCGGCCGCAATCTCGGCGATAGGAAGGCAGGTCGTGGAGCCAGCGACGGTAATGGAAGAGGTGGAAGATCCCGAAGAACAGGCGCACAGCGTAAGCGTAAGCACAGCGACGCTCAGGACCGATACGATCTTTCTCATAGCATCACGCCGATCGCAGCATGGCGCCCACAGGTGCCGTTCTCGTTACGGTAGGAATAAAAGCGGTCGTTCTGACGCACAGTCGAAAGCTGGGTATCCACGATATTATCCGCGTCGACACCGACATCTACCAGCGCCTCGCAAATGGCAGCGGAAAGATTGAGCATGCGAGAGGTGCTCGCATCGATGCACGAGAACTCGGCGGCAAAGCGATCCATGAGTTCCTGGGATACCTCATATTCGTCACCCAAGATATGGGGGCCGATATAGGCGGAAACGTCGCTCGCATCGCAGCCGGCAGCATCGCAAAGCGCCTGGCACGCCTTGGCGGAAATACGTGCAATCGTGCCCTTCCAACCGGAGTGCACCACGGCAAATCCGCCGGGGGCCACCAGCACCACGGGAACGCAGTCGGCAAAGCAGAGCAGCACGGGCACGTTATGCGCCGTGCAGACGATGGCATCACAGCCCTCGGCAATCTGCTCGCGAACGTCCTCAAGGTCATCGGCGCCGTTCGAGGTCACCGCAACGATATGATCACCATGGACCTGATTGGGAACGAGCAGGTTGTGCTCGCACTCGGCGGCACCCATAGCCTCGAGCGCACGACGACGATTTTCTTGAACAGCAAAGGGGTCATCGCCAACATGCGAGCCCAAGTTGAGTGAGGAGTACGCATCTTCGGAAACGCCACCGGCGCGCTCGGTGAAGGCAAAGCGAACATCGGATGTCGCGCCCTCCACCAACGTAACTCCATCATGGTCGACACGCGAAACTTTGTCCGCACGTGCTGCCATACTAAAGCCTCCTAATAACACAAGTACCGCGGCATCGCCGCTACAGCCCGCGTTTATACGGCTGTCATACTTCTCTAAAAGGATACCTGCTGCGCTGGAGGCAATCGTAAAGGGAACGTAAAGAGATTGGAGGTTCTAGTTTACAAAGTCGAAATAAAAAGGGCGCGTCCATACGGACACGCCCCTGTGCACAACAATGCAAAGAACGACTTAGAAGCTACCGCGCTTCAGGAAGTCGGGAAGCTCGAACTGATCGTTGCCGAAGTTAGGAAGCTCGGTGCCACCGACGTTGCGGGTCGGAGCGGCCTGAGCCGGGCTCGTGGCAGGAGCGGTGCGCTGCGGCTCAGCGGAGGCAGCGGCCTTGCTCTGAGACTGCTGAGCAGCAAAGAGCTCGTCCTGACGGTTGACGTTGGAGTCGGAGAAGCCCGTAGCGATGACGGTGATACGCACCTGATCGCCCAGGGACTCGTCGACAACGGTACCGAAGATGATGTTGGCCTCGGGGTCGACGGCGTTGGCGACAACGTCGGCGGCGTCGCTGATCTCCTGGATGCCCAGGTCCTTGGAACCGGCGATGGAGAGCAGCACGCGCGTGGCGCCATCGATGGAGCTCTCGAGCAGCGGGCTGGAGATGGCCTGCTGGGCAGCGTCGACGGCACGGGTGTCCCCAGAAGAGGTACCGATACCCATCATGGCGGTACCGGCCTGCTTCATGATGGTCTTAACATCGGCGAAGTCCAGGTTGATGATACCGGGGACGGTGATGAGGTCGGTGATGCCCTGGGTGCCCTGGGAAAGGACGCCATCGGCAATCGCGAAGGCCTCGAGCATGGTGGTCTTCTTCTCGGCGATGTCGAGCAGCTTATCGTTAGGGATGACGATCATGGTGTCGACGCAATCGGAGAGGGTCTTAATGCCCTCCTCGGCGCTCTTCTTGCGCTTGCGGCCCTCGAAGGTGAAGGGCTTGGTCACGACGGCGACGGTCAGCGCACCGACCTCGTTCATCGCGATATCGGCAACGATGGGAGCAGCGCCGGTACCGGTGCCACCGCCCTCGCCGCAGGTGATGAACACCATGTCGGCGCCAGCGAGCGCCTCGGCAATGTCGTCGCGGGACTCATCGGCAGCCTTGCGGCCAACCTCGGGGTTGGCGCCGGCGCCCAGGCCGCGGGTAAGGTCGGTGCCGATGTGCACCTTGATATCGGCATCAGAGATCGCGAGTGCCTGAGCATCGGTGTTGATGGCAACAAACTCGACGCCGCGGATGCCCTCTTCGATCATTCGATTGACCGCGTTGGTACCGCCGCCGCCGACGCCGACCACCTTAATGACGGCAAGGTAGTTGTTGATCTCTGTCTCGTGCATGTCGGTCCTCCGAACAAAGGTTATAGCCATAGCATGGGTCGACCCCTGCGCACATTAACCTTCAGGTTGAAAGTAAATGCAAAGGTAAACCGTATTATGTTTGCACATTATGAACGTATCAGTCAAATAATTGACCGTGAAAACCAAACAAACCAGATAAACGGCGTGGTATGGCCCCTCAACAAAGCATCAACCAGCGCTACGAGGTCGGAGCGTTCCTAAATGTATAGTTACCCGGAGAGCGCACATTGATATATGTTACGCCCTCTACCTGCGAAAGCAACTTGGTAACTACGCGTTCCTTCTTGACGATATCGTCCGAATCGCCCAGCGACACCTCAATGCCGTTATTGAGGTTTGCCGAGATGGCTTCGACCGAAGGCGTGGAAATATCCTTGACTTGTCCCAAGAACTCGCTCGAAAAACCACGCACATAATCCAAGCCAGCCTTAACGGCCTTGGAGCTCACCGCCTGGCCGGAAACCGGAGCGACATCCGCCGAGACATCAGTCAACAACACCGCGCCATAGTGCTTAGCGAGCGCCAGCGCGGCATCAATGCCGGTCAGGGTATTTGAGCCCTGCCCCGTCGTGATGACGTTGCCCTGGTCATCCACTTCGACCGACGTCGACAGCGGGGCGATCCAGGTGTCATCATCCCCGATGGCCCAGGCAAGGTCATCGGAGCTGATATAGGCAATTGCGATGACCTTGCGCTCCATCGGCGTAATGATGAGCGTATGCGGGAACTGACGCTGGACATCTACGCCCGAGACCCACGGGTTCTGCTTGAGGTCCTCGGTAATCTGGTCGGGATCGACGTTAAAAAGCGACGTTCCCTCGGGCAAATCGATCAGCTGGATAGCATCGTGCTTCGTCACATGCTCGCTGCCTTGAATCTGAATATCAGTGGCGGTAAACAATCCAGAGTTAATCACCACGATGGCAACGACGACGAGCACGGCCAAGACGGCCAGAACGCCGCCAACGATTTTGCCTTTGCCTGTAACGACAGAAGCGGCGTCTGATGTTTTATTTACCATCGCCCCAAGTGAAGACAACGGGTTGACGCTTTTTTTACCCGAAGGCTTCTTGGCGGTAGCCGGCACCGATGTCAGCGAGCGTGGTTTCGATGCGCCCAGCGTGCGACCTGGACGCGGCGCTTTAGTTCCCGTCGAGGGCTTAGGAGTTGCCATGGGACGGGCAGGTTTGGCGCCCATAACAGGCTTTGACGTCACCGAGGGACGCGAGGACTTTTTTGCGGCCGGACGATTACCGAGCTGCGAGCCAACGACCGGACGACTGGTCTGTCGAGCATGCCCGACAGACTTAGAATGCGCGACGGTATTGCGTTGAGGTTTGGCAGGCGCGCCGGAACGCCCTCCGGCGCGGCGGAAGGTGGGTTTCGATGCTCTAGAAGCCGAGGAATTTAACTTCCGGTCTGAGCTCGATGCCATACGCCTCCCTCACCTTTCCGTGCACATGTCTGATAACCGCGGCAACGTCATCGGCCGAGGCAGTTCCGTTATTAACGATAAAATTAGCGTGAACGGGCGAAACTTCCGCGCCGCCAATCGAAAAACCCTTTAATCCACAATCCTCGATAAGCTTGCCCACACTCGCATCGGGCGGGTTGCGAAAGACCGACCCGCAGGATGCGCGACCCATGGGCTGCGTACGCTTGCGCCTCGTCAGGTACCGTTCCATGCGGTCGCGGATGTCGGCCTTGGGCGCCGGTTTAAGCTTGAGCACGCACTCGAGGATGATCTCATTGCGGGGAAGGCTACATTCGCGGTAGCCCCAAGTGATCTCGGACCCCGCATAATGCTTGATACCGGATGCCGGGTCAAACGTTACGACATCCTCAACCAGCGAGCCAATCCACTCGGTCCGTGTGCCGGCATTCATAGATATCGCACCGCCGACCGAACCAGGGATGCCAACGGCAAACTCAAGGCCCGAGAGGCTACGCGACAGGGCATCGTTGACCAGGCGCGCAAACATCACGCCCGCACCGACCGTCAGCGTACAACCGTCATCGGCAACAACCGTGCGCTGAAACTCACGTCCGAGCGAAATGACGGCGCCGCGATAACCGCCATCGGCAACCAGCAGATTGGAGCCCTTGCCGATGATGACCCACGGCACCTGCTCGCGATCGAGCACCGCCACGGCGCGGCGGAGGGCATGATAGCTATGGCACGTCACAAAGAGGTCGGCCTTGCCGCCGATACGATAGCTCGTATGACGCGCAAGGCGCTCGTCCTCGATCACATCCGTGTCGATCATGCCCGAGAGCGCCATGACGGCGTTAAACAGACCCATTAGACTTAAGCGTCTTTCTTGGCAGTCAGATACTCGATAAACTCGGGACCGACGGTCGTAACGTCACCGGCACCCATAGTGAGCAGCAGGTCGCCCTCGCCCACCATCTGCTCGAGCTCCTGATTGAGCTCAAGACGGCTGGAGCAGTACACGACCTCCTTGCCAGGATGCTTGGCGCGCACGGTATCGGCGAGCATCTTAGAGGTGACACCCGGGATGGGCATCTCGCCAGCCGAGAACACATCAATCAGCAGCAGTTTATCGGCATTGGCAAATGCATCGGCAAAGTCGTCGCACAGGGCCTGCAGGCGCGAATAGCGGTGCGGCTGGAACACGACGTCGACGTGCTTGTAGCCCAGCGACGAAGCGGCAGCAAGCGTCGCCTTGATCTCGGTGGGGTGATGGCCGTAATCATCGACCACGGTGATGCCATCGATATCGCCCACGTGGGTAAAGCGGCGGCGAACGCCCTCAAAGCTCGAGAGCGCCTTGGCGGCGGCGTCGATGTCAAGGCCCAGGACATGGGCGACGGTGAGCACCGCCGTGGCGTTGAGCATGTTGTGGCGACCGGGATTGCTCTTGATCTCCACGGCATGTTCAGTGCCATCCTCAAAGCGAACGATAAAGTCACTCTGGATACCCTTGACATCCGGGTGCATGCAGACGATGTCGTTGCTCTCGGCAAAGCCGTAGGAAAGCACGTGACGGCCCGTCGACTTGGCGAGCTCGACCAGATGCGGGTCCTCACCGCAGACGATGACGGTGCCGTCCTCGCCCACCAGGCTCATGAATTTGGCGAAAGTCGCTTCGATCTCCTCGATACCCGAGTAGTGATCGAGGTGATCGGCCTCGACGTTGGTCACAATGACTACGTTGGGGTTCAGGAACAGGAAGGAGCTGTCGGACTCGTCGGCCTCGGCGACAAAGTAGTCGCCCGAGCCGTTCTTGCCGTTCGTGTCATAGCCCTCGACGATGCCGCCGATCAAGAAGCTCGGATCCAGACCCATGCGGTCGAGCATGGTGGCGCACATCGAAGACGTGGTGGTCTTGCCATGCGTGCCGGCAACAGCGACGGTGATGTAGCCGTGGCCCAAAGCAGAGAGCATCTTGGCACGGGGCCACACGGGAATACCAAGCTCGCGAGCGCGCACGAGTTCGGGGTTGGACTCCGGAATAGCGGTGGAGACAACAACCACGTCGGGCTTGACCTCGTCGATCGTGGCGGCCTCATGGCCCACATGCACCTTCACGCCAGCGCGGGTAAGCTGGCGGATATAACGTGACGTCTTAAGGTCGGAGCCGGTAACGGCATAACCGCGCTCGTGCAGAACGAGGGCGATGCCGCTCATGCCGGCGCCGCCGATACCGATAAAGTGGGCGCTCTTAAACTCGGGCGCGGAGGTTGCAGTCTGGGAATCAGCCATGTGCTCGTGTACTCCTTGCGTAAACACTGCCTGTAACCCGTTAACTGTACCGCACCTACCGCATCAGCGCGAGGGCGACCGACGATATCCCGTCTAACTAACGCAAACCCTCTACCGCATCCGCCAGAAGAGCGGCGGCCCTATCCTGAGCCAGACCACGCGCCGCCTGACGCATGGCGTCGCGCGCCGCCGCGTCATCGACCAGGTGCAGCAGTTCATCGGCAAAGGCAGAACCGTCGATATCGGCATCGGCGCAGAGCACGCCGGCCCCGGCGTCGACCAGATACCGGGCATTGGTGGTTTGGTGGTCGGCCGTCGCATGCGGGTACGGCACGAGCACCGAAGGCACGGCGAGTGCAGCGATCTCGGCCACGCTCGATGCGCCCGAACGCGAGAGCACCAAATCGGCAGCAGCCAGCATATCGCCCATGTTGTCGATGTAAGGCTGGACGCGGTAATGCTTCGCCTCCTCGGGCGTCAGCGCCAAAGCGCGCTCGGTCTCCTCAAAGCCGTCGGCACCCGTCGAATGCAACACATAGAGGTTCTTGCGCGAAAGCAGCTCGTTTTTGAGCGAAGCCACACGCTCGTTGAGGTGCTGGGCGCCAAGTGAACCGCCAAAGACGAGCAGCAGCGTAGCGTCCTCGGGAACGCCAAGTGCCTTGCGGCCGCGAGCGCGATCGCCCTCGATCACCGAGCGACGTACGGGGTTGCCGGTCATGAGCACGTGGTCAGGGTCACCTTCGCGCTCAAAGACCGAACGCGCTGCCGGCACCGAGATGCACACGCGGGCGGCGTGGGAGTTCATCATCTTGTTGGCCAGGCCCGGAACAGAGTTCTGCTCATGCAGCAGATACGGAACGCCCGCGCCCTTGCACCACCCCAGCAGCGGAACCTCGACATAGGCACCAAAACCAATGGTGGCATCGGGCTTGCCGACCTTTGAGAAATGACTGGCGAGCGCACGCTTGGCTTTGTTGACGCGCCACAGCGAGGTCAGCGCCGTCCAAGGACGGGAGCGGTCGAAGCCCGTGACCGTAATGGGCACAAAATCAAACCCAGCCTCGGGGACCAGACGACCCTCGAGCTTGCGCGACTGGCCCACGAACACAACGTGGTGGCCACGGTCACGCAGCTCTTCGGCCAAGGCGAGCGCGGGGTTGATGTGTCCTGCCGTGCCGCCGGCTGCAATAGCAACGGTCATTTTATCGGTCATGGTAGTCCCTTCGTACACGCGGTCCCTGGTCGTCGGTACGCAGACGCGCCGACGGGTCCGAGTTCAAATCGATTCGATTATATCCGCCGCCCGCGTTGCGAGGGCTGGGGCGCTGCGGACGACCTTGCGGAGCCATTCGCGGGCGTGGACGAGCTGCCGGCTCGGATGCAGAACCATCCAGAACGGTAAAGCCGCTACGCGAAGGTCGTTCACCGCGCACATGGGCTACGCCGGCGGTGCTCTCGTCCATAACGGCAAAGCTCTCACGGCGGCGGTCATACTCATCGCGGCGGGCGCTCTCGTACGAAACGCGCAGGATCAACCCGGCAAGCATAAGCGACACAATAATCGACGAACCGCCGTAGCTAATAAACGGCAACGGTTTGCCCGTCATGGGAAACACGTTGAGGATGCCCAGCGCGTTAATCAAAAACTGCACTGCGAGAATGACCGCGGAGCCAGACGCCATGAGCGCGCCCCGACGATCGGTCGCCTGCTCGGCAATGCGAAACGCCGAGTAGATCAGCATCGCAAACACCAAGAAGAACAGCACGGTTCCGACAAAGCCGACTTCCTCGCCAATGATAGCCAGGATGTAGTCATTGTGCGCCTCGGGCAGATACGAGTACTTCATGGTTGAGTTGCCGATGCCACGGCCGAACAGACCGCCCGAGGCAAAGGCCATGATGGCAAGCGTGGCCTGATAGCCGTCACCATACTCGTCGGCCCAAGGGTTCAAGGCAACCTGAATACGCACCATACGGTACGGCTCTGCGACAAGCGCAATCACGATCACGAGAATGCCGAAGATTAGCACGCCGATGATAAATCTGGGGTCGAGACCCGCAAACAACGCCATGCACATGAGGGTCAACAGGATGATCAGGACAGTACCGAAATCGGGCTGGATAAAGATCAGAAAGAGCGAAATGCCCAGGTAGATGCCCATCTTGCGAAGGAATTCGTTGATGTTGCCACCGGGCGAAAAGAAGTGATCGAGCATGATGGCCGAATACGCAATGGCAAATGGCTTTAAAAACTCGGAAGGCTGGAACTGAATGCCGGCGATGTTGAGCCAGCGCGTGGCGCCACGGCTGCCGCTGCCCACCAAGAACACCAGAAACAGTAGCCCTATCATGCCTATGAGGAAGATCCTGAGCACATCCTCCCCAAACCAGCTGTCCGGCAAAACGCGCACGATGGCAACCATAGCCAGCACGCCAACTCCGGCAAACGCGGCTTGTCGAAACAGAAAAAACGTCGCCGAGCCATTCTCGTGCAGCGCCTCGACCGAAGACGCCGAGTACACCATCAGCAGGCCAAAGCACACCAAGGTAAACAGGCAGGCCATGAATATCAAACGGGGGCGCATGATACGGGCGGGAACGCCGGCAATATAGCGTTCGCTAAACGTCTGCCTGCCGCGACCGGAACGCGGTGTGCTGCGCCGCGAGGAAGCACGGTCCGAGTCGGGCCTCCTCATACCTTGTCGGGGGCTCTCCTCTCTCACCGGCAACCCCTATTCCATTTGCGATTTCGCCGCAGCGGCAAGCTGGGCCACATAGTCCTTAAACACGCGGCCGCGCTCCTCATAGCCCGAGAACTCATCGAACGAAGAGCAGGCAGGAGAAAGTAAGATCACGTCGCCACGGCTCGACAGCGAACGGGCGACGTCCACGGCATCGCGCAGGTCATCCGCCTGGGCGATATCCACGTCACCATCGACATCGGCCTCGTCCATAGCGGCGGTAAAGCGCTCGCGCGCATCGCCAAAGCAAACGACCGAGCGCACGTTGTCCATAACGACGCGGGCAAAGTCCGCAAGCGGCGTACCCTTATCGTGGCCGCCGAGCAGCAAAATCACATCGTCGTCGGGAAACGCCGTCAGGGCCTTTTCGACTGCATCGGTGTTCGTTGCCTTGGAATCGTTGACGTAGCGCACGCCATCGATCTCGCCACAGGGCTCAACGCGGTGCTCCAGCGGCTGGAACGATGCCAAACCACGGCAAATGCCCTCGGGATCGGCACCGACGGCCAAAGCAGCCGTGGCAGCACATAGGGCATTGATGACATTGTGATGGCCCGAGATCTTGAGCTCGGAAGTGGCGACAAGCTGAGTCTCGACGCCCTTCAGGCGGACGACCAACTTGCCGTCGCGCACAAAGGCGGCGTCTGCACCCTCGGGCTCGTCAAAAGCGACCTTGCAGATGCGGCGGCCCGGCATGTAGATGTACTCATCGAACTCATGGATGCCGGCATCCTCAACGTCGATAACCACGAGGTCGTCGTCGACCATATTCTCGAACAACTTGATCTTGGCAAGCGCATAGTTCTTGTGGCTCTTGTGCCAGCCCAGGTGGTCGGGCGTGATGTTGAGCAGCACCGCCACGCGAGGATGAAGCTCGGCGGTCGTAGCAATCTGATAACTCGACAGCTCGGCCACAAACCACTCATTATGTGCGCGGCCGTCGATCTCGTTCACGGGCGGCTCACCGATATTGCCGACGGCCACGCTGGCTTCACCGGCGGCCTTGAGCAGATAATCAGTCAGCGACGTGGTAGTTGTCTTGCCGTTGGTGCCCGTGATGGCAATCCAATTTTGGGGAGACAAGCGATAGGCAAACTCGGGCTCGCCCATAATCTGAGCGGCATGCTCACGCCCCGCCTTAAAGAAGGACGAGAACTCCGAAATACCCGGGCATGTCACGCACACGTCATAGGCGCCCTCGACCTGTTCGGCCCCATAGACAAACGACGCACCAGCAGCCTCGAGCGCACGCGTGGCGTCATTGGGCTCAGAGGTGCCGCCGCCATACACGGTAACGGCGCTTACGCGCTCGGGATGTGCCAGCGCCCAGCGGGCGACATCGAGACCGGATTTGCCCTGACCCAAAACGAGCAGGCTAAAGACATCAGCAAGAGGCATGAAAGACCACTATCCCAACTGGAAGAACAAAGCAAGGCCAACGGCACCAAAGGCCGCAGCGATAATCCAAAAACGGATGACGACCTTGGTCTCGGCCCAGCCCTTCTTTTCGAAATGATGATGGATGGGCGCCATAAGGAAGACGCGCTTGTGCGTAAAGTGGAAGTAGACAACCTGAATCATGACCGACAGGGTCTCAACGATAAACAGGCCGCCGATGATGAGGGAGACGACCTCGGTGTTGGTCATGATGGACGTGCAGGCAAACGCGGCGCCCAGGGCAAGCGAGCCGGTATCGCCCATAAAGATGCTCGCCGGATAGCAGTTGAACCACAGAAAGCCCAAGCAGGCACCGGCACACGCGGTGCAGAAGATGGACAGGTTCACGTCTCCGTGTAAAAACGCCATGGCAGCCATGGCGAGCATGGCGATCATGGAGGTGCCGCCAGCAAGACCGTCAAGGCCATCGGTCAGGTTCACGGCATTAGAAAGACCGGCGATCATCAGCCAGCAAAAGACAACGTAGAGCCACGGGAACGAAAGGCCGCAGATGGTGGTCGAAAGAACACCGAGGTCAATCGTCAGGCCGCCGGGAAAACGAATCTCGGGGGCGACGCCGCACCAGTTGACGGCAAGTACCGTAAAGGTGACACAGATAATGGTTAGGCCGATCATCTTGGCATGAGGCGTCAGACCGAGCGAGCGCCCGTGCGTAACGGAGGTCAGGTCGTCGATCAGGCCCAGCACGCCGGTCGCCAGCGTGGCGAGCAGCACGAGCACGAGCTCGGTGGTGAGCTTGCCCATCAGCAGGCAGGTCAGCGAGATCGCGACGAGGATGACAACGCCACCCATGGTGGGCGTTCCCTGCTTAACCAAATGACGCTTGGGGCCGTCGGCACGAACCTGCTGGCCGATACCCTCGACCTTGAGCAGCTTGATCCACCACGGCATGAGCAGCAGCGCAATGGCAGCGGCGATGCCAAGCCCCAAAAAAGCCTGATACGTTGGATACGAGGGATTGCCGAACATGGGCTAGCACACACCTTCCACAAAGCGGTCGAGCTCAACAAAACGGGAACCCTTGACCAGTACAACATCATGTTTTTCAAGCGCGCCGCCCATGCGGTCGAGCACCTGCTGATAATCGGAGAACACCTGGATGCGGTCCTCGTCCATGCCCATCATGCGCGCGGCATCGGCCATAAGCTGGGCCAGCTCACCACCCACGCACGCCAGCATGTCGAGCTTCTTGGCGGCGGCATAGGCGCCCACGAGCTCATGCATGCGAGGAGCCTCATCGCCCATCTCGCCCATCTCGCCCAGGATCGCCATGCGAGACCCCGTGCACGAAAGCGAGCACAGCAGATCGAGGCCAGCAGCCATGGATTCGGCACTGGCGTTATAGGAATCGTCGATGACGCGGGCACCGCTCTTGGCGCGCTTGATCTCTTGGCGGTGACCGGTGATCGTGAGGCCCCTAAAGGCAGCATCGATCTGCTCGGGCGTCACGCCCAGGCGATAGGCAACCGCGGCGGCCTTAACGGCATTTGGGACGGACTGCACGCCGGGGATGGCAAGCATGGTATCGATTGTCTCGCCCTGACCAAAATCGAGCGTAAAGACCGGACGGCCCTCGTCATCAACTCGAACGTCGCGGGCACGGACCTCATCATCGTCCGAGACGCCGGCCAGCATCACGTCGATACCAGCAGGCTGGGCGAACGTATCGCGAATGAACGGCGTAAAGTCGTCCTCGCCGCCCAAAACCAGCAGCGGCAAGAAGTCGCCAGCGGCGCACATACCCTGGACAATCTCGGCCTTAGCGCGGGCGATGTTCTCGCGGCTACCCAAAATGCCGATATGAGAGGTACCAATCTTGCTCACGATGGCAAGGTTGGGATTGGCGGACTGGGACAGGCGCTCGATCTCGTGGAAATGGTTCATGCCCATCTCGAGCACCAGGACCTCGGTATCGGCCGGAGCGGAAAGCACCGTGAGTGGCATGCCGATCAGGTTATTGAAATTGCCCTTGGTGGCCCAGACACGATAGCGCTTGGCGAGCACAGCGGCGAGCACGTCCTTGGTCGTCGTCTTGCCGATGGAACCGGTAATACCAACGACCAGGCAGCCAAGCTCCAGACGGTACGTGTGCGCCAAACGCAGCAGAAACTCCTCGGGATCATCGGTCAGCAAGATGGCACAGCCCTTGTCCTGCGCCAGCGAGACCAGCTCGGCCTCGGGCTCACGCGTCATCACGACGGCGCCGGCACCCGACTGGACGGCACGGGAAGCAAAATCATTGCCGTCGACGTTTTCACCGGGAAAGGCGACGAAAATCGTCCCTTCCTCGACCTGGCGCGAGTCGATAACGCACCCGCGGCATACCCGATCGGCTTCTCCCGTCACGGTTCGGGCCCCTGTTGCGGCCGCGAGGTTGTTGACGGCGATCTCTATCATTGCAGCTCCCCTGTAAACCTAATAATGCTATCGGCGTATTGTATCCCAGCGCCGCGCATGCGTGGTGCAGGGCATGTGAACACCCCTCATATGGGACAACAAACCACGCCCCAAAGATTGTAACCCCCTACTTCGTGTGCGGGATACCCAGCACGTCGAGCGCGTTGGCCATAATGGACTGGAACGGCACCGCAGCGGCATCTGAGCCGCTCGGCGTTCCGTCGAGCGTGATATAGCACAGCACCTTGGGCGATTGTGCCGGTGCAAAACCCATAAAGGACGACATGTAGTTCTCCTTGAGGTAGCCGCCGTTCTCGTCGGCTCGTTCGGCCGTACCGGTCTTACCCGCCACGTCATAGCCGTCAACCGCGCCGCCAACGCCCGTTCCCTCGGACACGACCGTCTGCATGCACGATGTCACCTGGGATGCGGCGTCCTCCGAAATCGCGCGCTCGCCTTCGCCCCAGTCCTTCTCGTCGCCTTTGCTGGACTTATAGAAGTGCGGGGTCATCATCACGCCGCCGTTGGCGATGCCGCCCACGGCACGTGCGATCTCAATCGGCGAGACGGACAGCGCCTGTCCAAAGCTCATCGAACCCAGCGTGGCGCCGTCATACTGGTCACGCTCCTTGACGATGCCCAGGCTCTCGCCCGGAAAATCGACACCGGAGCTGTGACCTATGCCCCACTTGTCCACATAGGCGGCAAAGTCATCCGCACCGATCTTGCGCCCCACCAGGACAAAGCCCACGTTGGACGAACGGCGCATCATCTCGCGCACATCCATGGTCATGGCATAGTCGCGCTTGTCGGCATCGGTGACGGTATCGTCACCCACCTTGATGCTCGCCGGCACCTCAAACGACGTACTCGATCGCACGACGCCCAAGTCGAAGCCGGCGCCCGCCACGAGCGTCTTAAAGACCGAGCCGGGCTCGTAGGCGTCGGTGACCAGGCGCAAGTTCATATCCTCGGTCTTGGCGTTTTCCAGATCGGTCTGGTCGTAGGTCGGGTACGAGCAGGCGGCGAGAATTTCACCAGTCGTGGGGTCGGTGACCAAAGCCGAGCCGTTCTTGGCCTTTGTCTTCTCGACAGCCTCCGCCAAAGCATCCTCAGCCGCTCGCTGCATATTGACGTCGAGCGTCGTCACGATGTCAACGCCGTCGACCGCAGCCACCTTTTTATAGGCACCGCCCGCGATATAGCTGCCGTCCCTCGCGCGCTCGCGCACGAGGGTACCATTCGTGCCGGTCAGAAGCTTGTTGTATTGCTTTTCGAGACCCGTCAAGCCGTCGTTGTCTACATTCACTACACCCAGCACCTGCGATGCCAGATTGCCGTATGGATATACGCGCTTCATGGCCTGCTCAAAAAGCACGCCGGGCAGGTTCTTCTTCTCCAGCGCCGCAGCATCGTCTTCGTCCACCTGGCGCTTGATATACACCCAGGTGCCATCGGACTCGACGAGCTTGCGGCAGGTCTTTTTATCGATTCCAGTTGCCTTGACCAGCGCCGACACCGTCTTGTCAACATCCTCGACAAGCTGCGGGTTCACGGCGATGTTGCGACATTCGACCGACGACGCCAGCACGTTACCGTTGCGGTCGTAGATGGTGCCGCGCTTGGCATAGAGGGTCTGTGCAAGCAGGCGGCGCGCATCGGCACGCTCGCGCAGTTTATCGGCTTCGACAATTTGATAGTCGGCAAGGCGAAAGACGCCCAAGCTCAAACCAAGCCCGATGAAGCCCATGATGGCTTTGCGGCGAGGCAGAGGCGTGCCTGTGAGCCATTCGGTCGACGAACTCTTGCGCGACCTGGTGTTATGCATTTGAGGGCCGTCCGAGCCGCGAAGTCGCGACGCCGGGTCGTTGCCACGGGACTGCCCGGCGTTGTAAGATTGCCGACCCGTTCCTTGATAACCAGAACGTCCCCGCGACGAGGGACGTCCAGAACCGCGGCCCCCATCGGAACCGCGGCGATAGTCATTTGTCATACTCAGCTACCGTCTTGCTACTGAGCGGTCGCGGTCGCGTTGGCGCCCGCGGCTGCATCCTGCGAAAAGTCAAGTGTAACGCTCTCGCTGGGCTCCACCATGCCATAAGCGCCCGCAAGGTCGCGAATGCGCGTGTCGGCGCCATAGACCGAATGCATGACCTCCAGGTCGGAGCTCTCATCGGTCGCCTTTTCGAGCGTGCTGGTAAGCTCGGCGTTGCTGTTGAGCACCTGGGCCGTAACGCCGGCGAGCGCCACGCGGGCGACGCCGATCGTCATGAAGATAGCCGCAATGATGCAAAACGTTTTAAGAACGCTCATGAAAACCGGGCTTACCGCCTGGTTTGCCTGACGGCCCGCGCCCGTGTAGACATCAAAGCGCGGCGCGCGCTGCTCACGGGGAGCAACGGGGGCCTGCGGCGTCTCACGATAGGCGGGCATGGCGTTCATATCATAGGCGAGTGCTGCGCTTGAAGTGTTGTAGCCCATGATATGCCGCCTCCCATCCCGAGTACGTTGGTAGTGTGTTTAAGCTTCGTTTATGGTGCGAGCGGGAGGTCCAATATCGCGCGGTCGCGCCTACAGACGCTGCGCCACGCGGATTTTGGCTGATCTCGCCCGAGGGTTGCGCTCAACCTCATCAGGCTGGGCAACCAAGGGTTTGCGGGTGATGACCTTGAGTATCGGCACGTTGCCGCACACGCACACCGGAATCTCCGGCGGACACGTGCACCCCTGGCTCATCTCCTTAAAGTGGTTCTTTACGATACGGTCCTCGAGCGAGTGATACGAGATGACGCAGATACGTCCGCCCGGGTTGAGCCACCTGGTGGCGGCATCAAGCCCTCGTTCGAGCACATCGAGCTCGTGATTGACCTCGATGCGAATGGCCTGGAAACTTTTCTTGGCCGGGTGTCCGCCATGCCGACGAGCGGCAGCCGGGATACCCGCCTTGATGATCTCGACAAATTGGCCGGTGGTTTCGATCGGTTCTTGCTCGCGGCGGCGCACGATCTCGCGCGCAATCTGCGAGGCGAACTTCTCTTCTCCGTAGACGCGTAGAATCCGGGCGAGGTCGTGTTCGTTATAGGTGTTGATGACCTCAGCTGCGTTTAAGGTGTTATTACCCGGATCCATCCGCATGTCCAATGGGGCGTCCTCGTTATACGAAAAGCCCCTGCCAGGGATATCGAGTTGCGGTGACGAAACGCCCAAATCGAACAGGAAGCCATCGACCCCGGGCACCTCGGCCGAGCAAAGCAGCTCGTCCAAGTCGCCGAAGTTGCCCTTCAGCAGCTGGTGCGGAACGCCGGGAACCTCGCGGTCCAGACGGGCACCAGCGGCCTCGAGGGCCATGTCGTCCTGATCGACGCCGAGCAAAAGGCCCGTCTCCCCCACCTGCGCGGCCATCTTTACCGAATGGCCGGCACCGCCAAGGGTGCAATCGCAGACAACGGAGCCGCTCTTTAGCCGCAGCGACTCAAGCACTTCGCCGAGCATGACAGGTTCATGCCGATATTCTTGTGTCAAGATCCCACGCTCCATCCGTTACCCGTGCCTTGCCCTTACGAGAAGAAGAGGTCCAGCAGGGCCTCATCGTCATCGTCCTCATCGGCCGCGGCGCGATCCCAAACCTCAAGGTGGTCGTAGTTGCCCACAACCGTGACCTCGCGGTCGAGGTTCGCCTGCTTGCGGAGAGACTCGGAAAGACCGATACGACCGGCGCTGTCCACGTCCATCGACGTGGTGCGCTTGTTGATCGCCCTCATGAGCTTCTGGTCGTTGATGTCACGCGGGTTAAAACCCTCGTGGCCCTCACGACCCGCGAAGAGTCCTTCGACCCACTTATCGAAGGCCTCGGCAGAGAACACGTACAGAGCATCGACATCCAGGGCTTTGAACACGCGAACGTGCTCTCCAAGCTCCTCGCGAAGGGGTGCAGGCAGGGATAGACGACCTTTTGCATCGAGATTGCGCTCGTATGCACCCGTCATTCCCATGTGCGCCCTCCCCTCGGTTACTCAGATGGCACGTACGCGGGGAACCACCCCGCCTGTCGACGTCATCAATAATATGGGGAACCGCCCCATTTTTCAACACCTTTCCCCACCCCTTCCCCCACCCCGCCCCACCACTCCACCCTCAATATGTTGTAAAACACCCCCGAGCATATGTTCGAAAACACAATATGTTGTGTTTGCAGCAAAGGCGTGATGCCACCTGTAGAACCACGCCCGCGAACCTCAACCTTCAAGTTGACCTTGAGGCGATTTTTACGTCCCTTTACACGCCGTTCACATCGCCCCCAAACTCCCCCACCCACGACACACACGGCCCACCACCGCGTCGGTGTCTGGCGAAAAATGGGACGGGCCCCAGATTGCCCATGCGCGCAAAAGTGCGTCTCGGCAATCTGGGGCCCGTCCCCTTTAATATTTATAAATATGCAGGTCAGCGAGGTGCTAGCGATGTGCCAGCGGGTGCGCCGCCAGATAGACCTCGGTCAGTTGCGTACGATCGACATGCGTGTAGATCTGCGTGGTCGATATATCGGCATGCCCCAAGATCTCCTGTAGCACACGGAGGTCTGCGCCGCCCGCAAGCATATGGGTGGCAAAGGAGTGACGCAGCGTATGGGGATGGAGCCCCACCAGTCCCACCTGGCGCCCGTAGCGCTCACAGATGGCATGGATGCCCTGGCGCGACAGACGGCGGCCGTTCTTATTTAAAAAGACCGCCGAGGTCTCGGTTCCGCGGGCATGGACCGCCAAGCGAGAACGCCCCTCAGTTACATAGAGCGTCAGAGCTCGCGCCGCGCTTCCCACCAGCGGTGACAGGCGTTCCTTTGAGCCCTTACCGCGAACGAGCACAAAGCCATCGTCGATATGGATATCGCCCACATCGAGCCCCACCAACTCGCTCACACGTAAGCCGCATCCGTAGAGCACTTCCAAGATGGCATGGTCGCGCAAGCCCATCTCGCCCTCGGGGAAGTCTTGATCGAGCAGCGCCGAGACATCCTCCACCGATAGATACTCCGGCAAACGCTCAGCCTTTTTAGGCAGGCGCAACGCCGCCGTTGGATTTTGGGCCACAGCCCCATCGCGCACCAAAAAGGCATGCAGGCCCTTCACGGCCGCAAGCGCACGCTCCACCGAGGCATCGGAATAGCCCCCATCGCGACGGTCGGCGACAAAGCCCTCCACGACCTGACGGGTCACCTCTTCAAAAGACACAATACCCGCCCGCTCCAGATAGGCGCAGTACGTCGTCAGGTCACGACGGTAGGCCGCAATCGTGTTGCGCGCCAAACCCCGCTCGACCGCGAGGTAATCGAGATACTCCCCCGCCGCCACGGCGAGCGACGAGGGAGTAGCTTCGGTATGTTCCTTATTCGCCGGCACCCTTAGTCCGTAGCGAGGTTCATGGGCGTCACCTGCAGACGGTCGACACCCTCGTGCTGGCCGATCGAAGCGCGCACGAACTCGCGGAACAGCGGCTGCGGGTTGGTCGGGCGGCTCTTGAACTCGGGATGAGCCTGGGTTGCCACATACCACGGATGCACGTCGCGCGGCAGCTCGACCATCTCGACCAGGCGCTCGTCGGGCGACAGACCCGAGATAACCAAGCCGGCGTCCTCGAGCTGGTCACGGAAGGCGTTGTTGAACTCAAAGCGATGACGGTGACGCTCGTAGACGAGCTCCTCGCCATATGCCTCGCGAGCAAGGGTATCGGCGGCGAGCTTGCACGGATAGGCGCCCAGGCGCATGGTGCCGCCCTTCTCGGTCACGTCCTCCTGCGAGCTCATCAGATCGATGACGCTAAACGGGCCGTCCGGATCGAACTCGGAGGAGCTGGCGCCGGCAAGGCCGACGACGTTGCGGGCGAACTCGCACACGGCCACCTGCATACCCAGGCAAATGCCCAGATACGGAATCTTGTGCTCACGGGCAAACTCGGCCGCGAGGATCTTGCCCTCCAGGGCGCGCTTGCCAAAGCCGCCGGGGACCAGGATGCCCGAGGCGTCGCCCAAAACCTCGGAGACATTCTGCTCGTCGAGGCTCTCGCCGTCGACCAGCTGGACGTCCACATGGCGATCGTAGAAGACGCCCGCATGGTGCAGGGCCTCGATAACCGACAGGTACGCATCGGGCAGCTGCGTGTACTTGCCCACGACGGCGATCTTCACCTTGTCGGCGTGATGGTTGGCGTGATTCTGTTTGCGCAGGAACTCATTCCACTCGCTCATGTCGCGCTCACGCGGGTCCAGACCCAAGCGCTCGCAAATGCGCAGGTCAAAGTCCTGCTCGGCAAGCAGCTGCGGAACATCGTAAATGCTCGCGCAGTCCTCGTTGGTAAAGACACAATCGGTGTCGACGTCGCAGAAGCTTGCGATCTTTCCGCGGATAGCGTCATCGATATGGTGGTCGGAGCGCAGCACGATGATATCGGGCTGGATGCCAAAGCTGCGGAGCTCCTTGACGGAATGCTGCGTGGGCTTGGTCTTGACCTCGTGGGCGGCGGCGATATAGGGAACGAGCGACACGTGGATGTAGCAGACGTTCTCGGGGCCGGCCTCCTTGCGGTACTGACGGATGGCCTCGACAAACGGTTGGGACTCGATGTCGCCGATCGTGCCGCCCAGCTCGGTGATGACTACATCGGAGCCGGTCTGCTCCTCGATGCGGCGGAACTTGTCCTTAATGGCATTGGTGACGTGAGGAATCACCTGCACGGTACCGCCCAAAAAGTCGCCGCGACGCTCGCGGGCGATCAAGCTCTTATAGATGGCGCCGGTCGTAAAGTTGGAATCGCGGGTCAGGTTCTCATCAATAAAGCGCTCGTAATGACCCAGGTCCAGGTCGGACTCGTAACCATCCTCGGTAACGAAGACCTCACCATGCTGGAAGGGGCTCATGGTACCGGGGTCGACGTTCAGATACGGATCGGCCTTCTGCATCGTTACTTTGTAGCCACGCGACTTGAGCAGACGGCCCAGCGAGGCCGCGGTGATACCCTTGCCCAGGGACGAAACCACGCCACCGGTTACGAACACATGCTTGGTCATATTGAGTTACCTGCGCTTCCCGTAGAAGTTGTTTATCCACATCTTACGGGTCTTCATTGTAATACTCGCGCCGCGGACCGTTCGCAATTTTTCTCGCGTGCGATTGCATTTCTCAATCTTGAAACAAAACGCCGCCCGGTTTCCCAGGCGGCGTCGCTATGGCAAGGGTTACATGCTGCTATCGATCAGCAACCTCGTCCTCAAGCATTTCTTGAACGAGCATGCCGGTACGGACGCCCTCAAGATACCACTCACCACGTTCGGTGAGGCAAATGCCATTTGCAAGCTGACCGCCGTCGTCGCTATAACGCGAGACGACATCAATCATACCTTCGGAATCCAAGCGATCGATTGCGGCGCGGGCACGATACGGCGAAACCCCCACGCGCTCGGCAAGCGTTTTGCGCGAGAAACCATACGGCCCGCCATTGTCTTCGGTTTGCTGGTCGATCTCCATCAACACCAGCACCTCGACACGCTTCATATCGTTAACACTCGCACGACCCTTGCCCGCCATAGCAGCCTCCTCAAACCGAGCACGAGCATCTAACGCGCCGTGCGCGACCGACACACCTCACGATGGCAGGTAATATCCATCATGCGGCATCCCGCTAAGGATGAAACAGTTACGGTTATTGTATACCGCTCAAATTGTTTCTAGGCAGGTAAACAGCTATTTTTCGCCGAAATAGACGCTTTATTGATCAAAAAGCCGTACCGGGCGCTAACCCGATACGGCCAAAATGCAATGCAATTACCGCGGTGCTTCAAACTTAGCGATGGAAGAAACCGCGGCGCTCAAACTTGGGCTCGCAGCACACGTTGATACCCAGTTTGCGCAGTACCGTCTCGTCCGTCGGCGAGATAATCACGCTAAAGAAGGCATCGCAACCGCGCAGCTGCTCCAGGCCCGAAAGGACGCGAGCGGCCGTCTCACTCGTGGCCGAGGTGATCGACAGCGCCATAAGCGTCTCGTCGGTGTGGAGGCGCGGGTTTTTGCTGCCCAGGAAATGCGTCTTGAGCTTGCTGATGGGCTCGATCGCCTCATCGCTAATGACCTCGAGCTCAAGGTCGACGCCCGAGACATGCTTGAGGGCGTTCATAATGAGCGAACTTGCGGCGCCCAGGCGCGTGGAGGTCTTACCGGTCACCACGGAGCCATCGGGCATGACCATGGCACCCACGGGACCACCCGTCAGCTGCTCCCTGGTGAGGGCCGCCGAGCGCGCCGGTGAGTAGTTCTTATCGATACCGGCTTTCTTCATAATAATCTTGAGACGGTCGACTTGCTCATCGCCCACGCCGGTACGGCGCACATTTTCGACCGCGGTAAAGTAGCGGCGAACGATCTCCATCTTGGAAGCGTCGCGGCAGGCATCGTCATCGGTGATGGCAAAGCCGACCATATTGACGCCCATGTCCGTAGGGCTCTGGTAGGGGCTCTTGCCCAGGATCTTTTCCATCAGGGCACGGACTACCGGGAAGGCCTCGACGTCGCGGTTGTAGTTGACCGTGGTCTTGTTGTAGGCCTCCAGGTGGAAGGAGTCGATGATATTGGCGTCATCGAGGTCAGCCGTGGCGGCCTCGTAGGCAATATTGACCGGATGCGTCAGAGGAAGATTCCAGACCGGGAAGGTCTCGAACTTGGCATAGCCGGCGGCCGTGCCATGCTTGTGCTCGTGATAGAGCTGAGACAGGCAGGTGGCAAGCTTGCCCGAGCCAGGACCGGGGGCAGTGACCACAACGAGCGGTCGGGTGGTCTCGACAAACTCGTTCTTGCCATAGCCATCGTCGGACACGATCAGATCGACATCGTGCGGATACCCCTCGATGGGATAGTGCAGCTTGGCGGGAATACCGAGCGCGTTCAGGCGGCTGCGGAACACATCGGCAGCGGGCTGGCCGGCGTACTGGGTGATGACCACAGCCGCGACGGCAAAGCCGTTGCCGCGGAACAGGTCGACCAGGCGCAAAACGTCCTCGTCATAGGTAATGCCCA